>NZ_JAVFHO010000001.1:0-854858 GCF_041953985.1 Paenibacillus sp. CR_12
CTTGCCGCTTTGTCGAACAATGGATATACTAACGGGAATGGAATGAATAAAAATGCGAAAGGATGATTGCATTTCGGTGGGGCTTTTTTGTATTTCGAGTTTATTCGCGCGGAATGTGTGTTAACAAATTGTTAAAGGCAAGAAATCATGGCGAAACAATACAGAGACGGACAGTATATTGTGGTCCCTGAAAATCCGGTATCCATGTTTTTGTTCAACAGTACGCGCTCGGCGTGGATATGGCTGCTGGTTAGGCTGTATCTCGGTTACGCATGGTTAACGTCGGGCTTGAAAAAACTGACGGCCGAAGCCTGGACGGGAAGCGAAGCCGGAGCGGCCATTAAGGGCTTTGTCGGCGGCGCGCTGGCAAAAGCGGAAGAAGGAAAGGACGTAACCGGATGGTATGCTTCTTTCCTAGAGGGTTTTGTGCTTCCCAATGCCAAGCTGTTTGCCTATATGGTGGCCTTCGGCGAGGTACTGGTAGGACTCGGGCTGATTTTGGGCCTGCTGACCGGTATTGCCGCGTTTTTCGGCGGATTAATGAATGCCAGCTTTTTATTCGCGGGCACGGTAAGCTCCAATCCGTTGTTGTTTATTTTGGCGACATGGCTGGTGCTGGCCTGGAAAGTCGCGGGCTGGTACGGCTTGGACCGCTGGGCCCTGCCGCTGCTGGGTACGCCTTGGAGCCGCAAGCGCAAGGATAAGGATATTCCGGAACAAGTTTGATCCTGCTCAAAAGTAACATTCGTCACTTTCATCACGCGTTTGTCAAGTACACTTCGAACAGACCGCGGCCATGAAATCCTTTAATCTGAAATCAGATCAATATGGATAAAGGATGATGGTCATGGGAATCCGTGCTTTTTTTAAACTGGTGGAAATTCAGACGAAGGTTGCCAGCATGATCCCGTTCCTGTTCGGAACCTTGTATGCGCTGTTTCGTTTTCAGCAGTTCAATGGGTATCATTTTGCCCTGATGTTCGCATCATTGCTGTCGTTTGATATGGCAACAACGGCGATCAATAATTATTACGATTACAAAAAAGCGATTAAAAAGAACGGCTTCGGTTACGAGCAGCATAATGCCATCGTACGTTATAACCTGAAAGAGCCGGCGGTTGTGTCCGTCATCGCTCTGCTGCTGCTGACGGCCGTCGGATCCGGAATAGCGCTGTTTCTGTCCACGGGCTGGTTAATTCTGCTGCTTGGCGGAATGTCCTTCGCGGTAGGGATATTATATTCGTTCGGACCGATTCCGATTTCGCGGATGCCGCTAGGCGAGCTGTTCTCCGGATTGTTCATGGGGTTTGTCATCATCTTCATCTCGGCTTGGATCCATGCTGAGGGCAGCCATCTGGCGGTTATGGATATTCAAGGGAGCGTCCTCTCCCTTCAGGTGAACCTTCCTGAAGTGCTGTTGCTGCTGGTCGTGTCATTGCCGGCCATTCTCGGGATTGCCAACATCATGCTTGCCAATAACATCTGCGACATGGATGAGGATTTGGAGAACAGACGGTATACGCTGCCGGTATATATCGGCTTCAAGCATTCGCTGAGACTGTTCCGGGTTCTATACTGCCTTGCTTATCTGGACTTGGCGGCTCTTCTTCTGATGAAGGTGCACCCTGTGCTGGTTCTGCTGGTGTTCGTCACCATTGTCCCGGTATATAAAAAAGGAGCCGCATTCACCGCACATCCATCCAAAGAGAAAACCTTCGTGATCGCGGTGCAAAATTTCGTGGTCATGAATTTGGCCAGGATCGCGGCGCTGGCTGTGGCCGTGACATTGACCTCGCTTTCGCTTTTCTAACCGAATCCCGTTCGTTTTACCAGAAGCAGGCATAGCCTGCTTTTTTTCTTTATACAATGAGGTATGGACTTCAGAGGAGCGGAAGAAACTAGGAACAGAGGAGGTTTCGGTCATGAAGCATTGGCAATCCGTACAAGCGGTATTCTTGCCTGCGGCGATTGCATTCATCCTGCTTGGCCTGTTGATGGGGCTCCAATCGCAAGCTCGTTATAAGGTCGGCGCTGTACCCGCGGCGGTGCCTTATCACAGCCGCGAATTAAGCGATGCCAGCTTAGTGGATTCCCTGATGAGTCTACCTCTGAATCTGCAGATAAGCCGGGCGGACTATGAAGAAGGCGCTTTGACGCTGGATATCAAATTGAGCGATGCCACGGAGACGGCCTCCGAGGTTTACGAGGACATCGCCAGCATTATGTCCTATTCGTTCGATGGCACGGATAATGTGAGGCAGCTGTATCTCAGGGTGGTTGCCATCGATCGCTGGGGAGGAAAACGGTATATGCTGCTGGCCTCGAATATGAACAGGGAAGCATGGGATTCACGCTATGCGGAAGTCCTAACCCAGCTGGAGAACGAGGATGTGCCGCCTTCCGTCGCTGCTGCCCTGAACCTGACCTTTACGAATCTTTGGCCAAAGCAGTTCAGCGGCCCTGGAAAGGGGTAAAATAGTAGATGACAGGGCATGTACGTGCCCTGAACATGTGTTATAATAGATTGGATTGTGGGCTCAATTGGACAAAAGAACATCAAGTGCACGGAGGCTGAGAATGAAACCGTATCGCGTACCAGAACTGGCAGAGAAATATATAAACTATGATATGATTCAGAACCACACGGAACTTCCGGGTTTTCCGGATGCCCGTGTTCATTTGTTATACATATTTTTAATGGATTCGGGACGGAATATTGCCGGACACGAAGAATTGTACGCGCTGGTTACCTCACTGGTTCAGGTGGGACTCGATACGCATGAAAGCATCGACGTTACGGAAGGCAATCAAGGAGAGGCAATGATGCGATCCCGGCAGCTGAAAGTGCTCGCAGGGGATTACTTCAGCAGCCGTTTTTATCAGCTCCTGGCCCTGAAGGGCGAAATTGCCGTCATCTCGCTTCTGAGCAAAGCGGTTAGCGAAGTGAACGTGATGAAGATGAGATTATACGGCAAAATGAAAAAAAACCTGCTGCCTTCTGAAGAATATCTACAGCTAACGGTACAGCTGAATATGCAGCTGTTTCTTTCTTTTACTCCGCTGCTTGAGGTGTCCGTGCAAGAAACATGGGAGAAGCTGCTCAAGGAAATTACGGAATGTGAAACGCTTGTGCAGGAGATGGAACGCTGTGCGACGCCTGACATCGGCAGATGCGGCTACGCGTACTGGCATCTGATCGAGTCGGGAAGCGACGAGGAACGGAAAATGCTGGTGGGCAGAAAAACGGATATGAAGGATTGGCGGAAGCTGATTCTGAAGCATAAGGCTTCGGAGAAGCTGCTGGACAAGCTCCGGGAATCCGTCAGCGCCGTACAGCAGCTGCTGGGAGGCCGCGTGGGCGAGAGCCCGTACGCCGGTGTGCTGGACCCGTTTCTGAAACGGCTCAGCACATATCGGTCCGTCGTAAGTGAAGGGTAGGGGGATGCAGTGGATAATCAAACAACCAAGTTAGACGCAATCAAGCATGACGGCAAAAATCCGAAAGAGCAGTACGTCCATTCCGTCTTCGAAAGCATATCGGGCAAATACGACCTGATGAACGACATTCTCAGCTTTCGAAGACATAAAGCCTGGCGCAAGTATACGATGAAAAAGATGAACATGCGCCATGGCGATACGGCCATCGACCTATGCTGCGGAACTTGCGACTGGACGATTAGCATGGCCCAGGCAAGTGAATCCGGACACATAGTCGGACTCGACTTCAGTGAGGGGATGCTGAACGTCGGCCGGGAGAAGGTTGCCAAGCATGGACTCGAACCACAGATCGAGCTGGTTCAGGGAAACGCCATGAGCCTGCCGTTCGAAGATAATCAATTCGATTACGCGACGATCGGTTTCGGTCTTCGCAATGTGCCGGATTACATGCAGGTTTTGCATGAGATGAAACGCGTGGTTAAGCCCGGTGGGATGGTGGTATGTCTCGAACTGTCCAAGCCGACTTGGCAGCCGTTCAAAGGCATTTATTATTTTTATTTCCAACAAGTGCTGCCTCGGATGGGGAAACTGGTAGCCAAGCGTTATGAGCAGTATAAATGGCTGCCCGAATCGCTGGCTTTGTTCCCGGGACGAGAGGAGTTAGCCGAAGCTTTCCGTCAGACCGGACTTCAACAGGTTCAGGCCTTTCCCTTGACTGGTGGCATAGCAGCCTTACATATTGGGATCAAGGAGAATCTGGATGTTTAAGAAAATAGGAACTTATCTTGAAATGATTAAAGTGGAGCATACGCTGTTTGCTCTGCCTTTCGCTTTTATGGGGGCGATTCTAGGATCGGCCGTCGTGTTTGACCGATTACCGTCCTGGGGAGATATCGGCTGGATCTTTCTTGCCATGTTCGGTGCGCGAAGCGCAGCTTTCGGACTCAACCGGCTCACCGACCAACATATCGATGCCAAGAACCCCCGCACGGCTAATCGCGCCATTCCGGCAGGCCTGCTGAAGCCGCTGGAGGTCATCATATTTATTATTCTGTCTTTCGCCGTGTTTTTCTGGGCTACTTACATGCTGGACCCGTTTGCTTTCCGTTTGCTGCCTATCGCTATTTTCATGCTTATCATTTATTCCTTTACCAAACGGTTCACCTGGCTATGCCATCTGGTGCTCGGGCTTACAACGGCGCTTGCACCGCTGGGCGGATGGGTTGCGGTAACCGGTCAAATCGACTGGAAGGCGATGGTGTTTTATATCGCGCTTGCGTTTTGGACGGGCGGATTTGATATCGTTTATGCATGCCAAGACGAGAAGTTTGATGCAAAAGAAAGGCTGTACTCGATTCCTTCCCGGTTCGGCCTGCACAAAGCGCTCTGGTTCGCTCGCGGGTTCCACGTCGTTACGGCTGTCGGTTTTATCGTTCTTTTCTTTGTAACGCCGGTGGGCTGGTGGTATTTGGCGGGCATGGTGATCGCTTGCGGAATTTTGTTCTATCAGCACTACATCTTGTCGCCAAATGATATGAGCCGCCTGCAAACCGCGTTCTTTACCATGAACAGTACGCTGAGCATCATTCTGTTCGTATTCACTCTCATTGATTTGGTGGTGCGTTATATCTGATGAAATCCATGCGCAGAAAGAGCTGGGTTGTCGGCATTACGGGGGCCAGCGGCAGCATATACGGGGTTCGTCTAACGGAGACCCTGCTCTCGCTGGGCTACGATGTGCAATTGATTATCTCTAATGCGGGCTGGCGCGTGCTGAAGGAGGAAATGGGCTTTCAGGCGGGCAACCGCGAGGAAGTGCTGGCCGAGAAATTCGGCGGTTTCGAGGGGAACGTGATATACCATCCGATCTCCGACATCGGAGCTACGATTGCCAGCGGCTCTTACCTGGTGGAAGGCATGATTATCATGCCATGCTCGATGGGCACGTTATCCTCAGTGGCGCACGGATCTTCCGATAACCTGATGGGCCGCGCCGCCGACGTCATGATGAAGGAGGGCCGTCCCCTGGTGCTTGTCCCGAGAGAAACGCCGCTACATGCCATTCACCTGGAGAACATGCTGACGCTGGCCAAGCTTGGGGTCAAAATCATTCCGGCGATGCCAGCCTTCTATCACGGACCGAAAACGATTGATGATATCGTCCATTTTCTGGTCGGCAAGGTATTGGACAGCTTACGCATCGAACATGAATTGTACACCAGATGGGGTGACTAGCAACAACAATGGTTCAGGCATTAACCTGTGCTGCGATTTGATGAACGACAACAGGAAGGGTTACGCTTAAATTTCAAGTTCGCATCAGAGCTTGGCCTGCTGAAATCGCAAGGTAGCGCCGGAGTTATGGAATGAGAATCTAAGCATACGGGTGAAGAGATGAAACGATTTGACATATTCGGAACATTAAAAAAAGATATGGACGTTATCGAGAGGGAGCTCTACCTCAGCGTCGAAGGCGACAGTCCCGAGCTGACAGAGACTTCCCTGCATCTGCTTAGAGCAGGCGGCAAGCGCCTCCGTCCCGTTTTTGTCCTGATGGGCGGCAAATTCGGCGACTATGACATTGATAAGCTGAAGCATGTGGCCGTGCCGCTGGAGCTGATCCACAGCGCTTCCCTCGTTCATGACGACGTGATTGACGATGCGGACACGCGGCGCGGCAAACCCACGGTGAAGGCCAAGTGGGACAACCGGATCGCCATGTATACCGGCGATTATATTTATGGCAAGGCGCTCCAGTTGACGACTCACCTGAAACAGCCTGAAATTCATCAGATTCTGGCCAAGGCCATGGTTGAGATGTCCATTGGCGAAATGGAGCAGATACGTGATTTCTTTAATACCGAACAGGACGTCAGAAGATATCTTCTCCGCATTCGCCGCAAGACGTCGCTCCTGATTGCCGTCAGCTGCCAGCTCGGCGCGTTGGCTGCGGATGCGGACCGCAAGGTGGCCAACAGCCTGTATCGATTCGGATATAATGTCGGCATGGCATTTCAGATTCAGGACGATCTCCTGGATCTGTGCGGGACGGAGAAGCAGATTGGCAAGCCCCCGGGGAGCGATATGAGACAGGGAAACATTACGCTGCCCGTCATTTTCGCTCTCGAGGACAGCCAGCGGAGAGAGCCGCTGCTGCAGGAGCTGGAACGGATTCATGCACTAAATGGCCAGTGCGATGTATCGGGCGCCGTAAAGCTTGTAACCTCAAGCGAAGGCATATCGAGATCCGAGGCGCTGGCTGATCGGTATATAGGTAAAGCATTGGCTGCATTGGATACGCTGCCTGACATCAAGACCAAAAAACAGCTTAGAGATATCGCAAATTTTATTACAAAGCGGTCATATTAGCCTTACCCATGAGGTTGCTTTCTGTTAAAATACGGGTACAAACATGTAACATCACCTGAGCATGGAATGAAGGTTCAATTGTTCAATTACCTAGGATGAGGGGAAGCGTGATGAGGCCTATGGAACGTACTTTTTTAATGATTAAACCCGATGGTGTGCAGCGTGGGCTGATCGGCCGAATCGTCGGCCGTTTGGAGGATAAAGGATTCAAGCTGGTTGCGGGCAAGTTTATGCAGATTTCGGACGAGCTGGCCAAGCGCCATTATGCGGAACATGAAGGCAAGGATTTTTTCGATAACCTGGTAGGGTTCATCACGTCCGGACCGGTGTTTGCGATGGTTTGGGAAGGTGACGACATCATCGCTTTGTCTCGCCAGGTCATCGGCAAAACGAATGTGAAGGATGCGCTGCCAGGTACGATACGCGGTGATTTTTCGGCCCATACGCCGCATAATCTGATTCACGGATCGGATTCGCCTGAAAGCGCGCAGCGCGAGATCGCCAATTTTTTTGATGATCGGGAATTGGTTGAGTACAACAAGACGCTGTCCCCTTGGCTGTAAGCGAAGCGGGAAGCGGAATAATCTGATTAACAGGATGATACGATGACGGAACATGAACCAGTACTGGAGGATCCCGATTATATCGGCTTTGTTCGCAGCATCGAGCGAAGCACGGGGATCAACCTGGCCGATTACAAGGAAGCGCAGATGAAGCGAAGGCTGACGACGCTGCGCATGAAGAAGGGGTTTGAAACCTTTTCGGCCTTTTACGATGCGATGATGAAGGACAAGCCGCTCTTTCATGAGTTTTTGGACCGGATGACAATTAACGTCTCGGAGTTTTGGCGCAACCCGAACCGGTGGGAAGTGCTCCGGGACAAAATATTGCCGGAGCTGGCCAAGCAGAATCCCGGGGTGTTGAAGGTTTGGAGCGCTGCCTGCTCGACCGGCGAAGAGCCCTATACGCTTGCCATGATCCTGGCGGAACAAAACATGCTGGGCCGGGCGCGCATCATGGCGACCGATATCGACGACGGTGCGTTACATAAAGCGAAGGAAGGCCTGTATGTCGAGAGGTCACTCAAGGACGTCCCTTCCGGAGTAGCCGCCCGCTATTTTAAGGAAGAGGGCTCGCTGTATCGATTCAGCGAGAACTTGAAGAAGGAGGTCTCCTTCCACAAGCAGAATCTGCTCACGGACCGGTTCGAAGCCGGGCATGATCTGATTGTCTGCCGGAACGTGATGATTTATTTCACGGAAGGGGCCAAGCACAAGCTGTATCAGAAATTTGCCGCGAGCCTGAAGCCGGGCGGATTTCTGTTTGTGGGCAGCACCGAACAGATCTTTAATCCGGGGCAGTATGGCCTGGAAAGCAACGAGACCTTTTTCTACCGTAAAATTCAATAGAGACGGCAGTCTTAACGCATAAAGCGCTTTTCAATCCGCAGGATGAGAGGCGCTTTTGCTCGTTTGTCGACATTCTTGTCAAAGCGTTAGACCTATACTATAATGAGCAGAAGATGTTCACGGAGTTTAGCGGTTTAACGCTTAAAAGCCTAAAGGGGGAAAAGCATCATGAGCTTACGGTTTTTAACCGCTGGGGAGACGCACGGACCTCAGCTGACAACTATAATCGAAGGGCTTCCAAGCAACTTGGAGCTTGATTTCGACGCACTGAACTTTCAGCTCCATCGTAGACAGAAGGGGTACGGCCGGGGACGCCGCATGCAGATCGAGAAGGATACCGCGCAAATCCTTGGCGGTGTGCGCCACGGCTATACAACCGGTGCGCCGCTCGCGCTGGTCGTCCAGAATAACGATTGGAAGCATTGGCAGAACATTATGAACGTGGAGCCGATTGAGGGCAACGACGAGGCGAAGAGACGGGTTCATCGTCCAAGACCGGGTCATGCCGACCTGAACGGCGGATTGAAGTACAACCTGAAGGATCTGCGTAACGTGCTGGAACGCTCCAGCGCCCGTGAAACCACGGTCCGCGTTGCCGTTGGCGCTATCGCCAGACAATTCCTGGCTCAGTTTGGCGTCAAAGTGGCTGGCCAGGTCATCCGGATCGGCGAAATCGAGGCTCCCCCGCACAATCTTTCGATCGATGAGCTGATCGAGCGTACGGAAGCTTCTTCGGTTCGTGTGGTGGACGAAGAGACCGAGAAGAAGATGGAAGCCTACATAGACGAGATCAAAAAAGAAGGCGACTCCATCGGCGGCATCGTGGAATGCATCATCGAAGGATTGCCGGTCGGATTGGGCAGCCATGTCCAATATGACCGCAAGCTGGATGGACGCATCGCGCAGGGCGTGATGTCGATTAACGCTTTTAAGGGCGTTGAGGTAGGCATCGGATTCGAAGCAGGCGAGCTGCGCGGCTCCCAGGTGCATGACGAGATTATGTACAGCGAGGAGCGCGGATACCACCGTGCGACCAACCGCCTGGGCGGATTCGAGGGTGGGATGACAAACGGCATGCCGATTGTCGTGCGCGGCGTCATGAAGCCGATTCCGACGCTGTACAAGCCGCTTCAAAGCGTGGATATCGACACGAAGGAAGCCTTCACGGCTCAGGTTGAACGCTCGGATGCCTGTGCGGTTCCGGCAGCCAGCGTCGTGATGGAGCACGTTGTGACCTGGGAGGTAGCTAAGGCGTTCCTTGAGAAGTTCGGCGGCGATTCGATGGAGGAAATCCATGCGAATTACCAAAACTACCTGAAACAGCTGGAGAACTACTGATATGAGGACATTACATGTGGAACTGGGAGAGCGTTCCTATCCGATTTATATCGGTGCGGGGATATTGAATACCCTCGGCGAGCTGAGCGCGAAGCATGGCATAACACGCAAGAGCCCGCATCTGATCGTAACGGATGATCAAGTTGCGCCTCACTATTTGGCGCAAGTGGAGGAGCAGCTGAAATCGGAAGGGTACACGGTCATATCCCATATCGTCCCTTCCGGCGAGTCCTCCAAGTCGCTACAGGTCTATGAAGAGGTTATGACCACGGCCATCAACGGCAAGCTGGACCGCAGCTCGGCTGTCTTCGCGCTGGGCGGAGGCGTTGTGGGCGATTTGGCCGGATTCGTCGCGGCGACATACATGCGCGGCGTGACGTTTGTTCAGATCCCGACCACGATCCTTGCCCATGACAGCAGCGTAGGCGGCAAAGTGGCGGTGAACCATCCTCTGGCCAAAAATATGATCGGCGCTTTTCATCAGCCCGTCATGGTGGTTTATGACGTGAATACGCTGATGTCGCTCCCGGCGCGCGAGGTGTCTTCAGGCCTTGCGGAAATGGTGAAGCATGGCTTGATCCTGGACCGGGATTTTGCCTATTGGTGCCGGGAGAACGGCTCCAAGCTGCTGAGCCTGGAACCGGAAGCTTTGATCTACGGCCTGGAGCGCGGCTGCGCGATCAAGGCGGACGTGGTATCCCAGGATGAGCGGGAAGGCGGCCTGCGCGCCATTCTTAATCTGGGGCATACCATTGGCCATGCCATCGAAGCCGTTGGCGGTTACGGCCGATTCTTGCACGGCGAGGCGATTGCAATCGGCATGGCGGGATCGGCCCGACTTGCTGAGAAGCTTGGCAGACCTGCGGATCTGCACGAAGAGACGGTGAGCATGCTGAAGGCGGTGAATCTGCCGGTAATCTTGCCGGATGACGTCTCGGTCGATCGCATCATGGATGCCATGCAGCATGATAAGAAGTTCGCCGAGGGGCAAATGGTATTTATCGTTCCGGAATCCATCGGTTCCGTCAGCATCGTTAAGGATGTACCGGTAGAAGCTGTTCGATCCGTGGTCGAACAGTTGAAGGGAGAGGGATAGTTCATGATGAATCGGGGAATCCGGGGGGCGACAACCGTCACCCGCAACGATGAGCAGGAGATCGTACAGGAGACGCTGCGTCTGCTGGAAGAGATGGTGAGACGCAACGAGCTACAGCCTGAATATATCAGCAACATATGGATTACGATGACGCAGGATTTGGATGCAACGTTCCCGGCCAAGGCGATACGCCAGCTGGAGGGCTGGGATCTCGTCCCTTTGATGTGTTCGGTTGAAATCCCCGTTCAGGGCAGTTTGCCGCGCTGCATCCGGTTTATGGTGCAGGTCAATACGGACAAAAGCCAGAGCGAGATCAAGCATGTGTATTTGAACGAAGCCAAGCGGCTGCGTCCGGATTTATCGGGCTCCAACGCTTGATATTGAAAATTAGGGTTGCGGTAACACGGCATTATCCTGTATAGTGATATCAGAATAGCTGAGTAGAGTTAGGTTTTACAGATGAGTTGAGTTGAGAAGAGCTGAGGCATTTTAGGGAGTAACATCATCGGGTTTTAGGATACACTTGATTTCATGATGAATCTTACGGCATGTTCGTACGGCCGGTTACAGGTCTATTTCTTGTATCCGTTCCATGGAACGTCAGCGCTGTAGGTTGTCGATGAACGGGTTGAATGTCCTTTGACCGCGCTCTTTTTTCATAGACTTATTCTGAACGTTAACCTCTACTTCGGTAGAGGTTTTTTTGTTGTATACATTCATTAAGGAGGGATTGACATGGCGAATCCATCAATGGAGCAAGTGGTGGCAATGGCAGGTGAATACAACCTGATTCCGGTAGCGATCAGACTGTTAGCCGATATGGAAACCCCGATTCGCATTTTTCAGCGGTATGCGGAGCGGAAACGGGCATTTTTACTAGAGAGCGTTGAGGGCGGCGTACAGTGGGCACGGTATTCGTTCATCGGAACAGACCCCTTCTTAATGATAACGGGTAAAAAAGGAAAGATAGAGATTGAAAAGAACGGGGAGCGTTCCTTGCTGGAAGGCAAGCCCGTCGAAGAGCTTAAAGCGCTGCTGCGTACGTACCGCAGCCCGCAGCTGAAGGAGATGCCTCCTTTTACCGGAGGGGCCATCGGATTTTTCGGATATGATCTGCTTCAATATTACGAGAAGCTGCCTGCACACGCGATGGATGATCTCGGGATGGATGATATCCGGTTCATGTTTTGCGATCAAGTCATTGTCTTCGACCACGTGAAGCAGCAGATCATGCTGGTCGGCAACGTGCACGTGAAACCTGGAGATTCGGACGACACCATCCGTCAGAGCTATATGGATGTATGCCGTACCTTGGAAGCGGCGGCCGAACAGCTGCAGGATCAGGGGCCGCGGGAGAACGTGAACTCCAGAGGCATTCCGGCCGATGTCGACATGGGCGATATTAAATCCAACATGACCAAAGAGAAGTATCTCTCCAATGTGGAGCAAGCGAAGGAATATATTCGTGCAGGCGACATTTTTCAAGTTGTGTTGTCCCAGCGCTTCCATATCGAGACCGAAGTATCGCCGCTTCACGTCTACCGGGTGCTGAGAACGCTGAATCCTTCGCCGTACATGTATTATCTCAAAATGGACGACGACATTATCGTGGGAACGTCTCCTGAAGCCTTGGTGAAGGTGGATGGACGAAGGCTGGAAACAAGACCGATCGCGGGCACAAGGCCGAGGGGCAGCAACGAAGCCGAAGATCAGGCGCTGGCGGATGATCTGCTGCAGGACGAGAAGGAACGCGCGGAGCATTTGATGCTGGTGGATCTCGGCCGCAACGATCTGGGCCGCGTATCGGAGTTCGGCACGGTGAAATGCGATACGTTCATGGAGATTGAAAAATACTCCCACGTGATGCATATGGTATCCAGCGTATCCGGCCAGCTGAGCGAGAATAAGGATTTCTTTGATGCTTTTCTGTCCTGTTTGCCGGCAGGAACGGTATCAGGAGCTCCGAAACTGCGGGCAATGGAGATCATTGCCGAATTGGAGCGGGAAGCGAGAGGCGCATATGCCGGGGCTATCGGTTATCTGGGCTTTGGAGGCAATATGGATTCCTGCATTACGATCCGCACGATCATTTTTCGCCAGGGCAAAGCTTATGTTCAGGCAGGGGCCGGAATCGTATGGGACTCGGTTCCCGAGAAGGAGTATGAGGAAACCATGAATAAAGCCAAAGGGATGCTGAAGGCGATCCGCGTCGCGGAAGCGATGTTTCCGTCCAGCACGGGGGCCAACGACTTAATCAATCAGGATTATCTGTATCAATATACACCTTAACATGAAGGAGGAGATCGTAATGAACGTGATGGAGACGATGCAATCCAGCCTTTCAAAGCTGATCGGCGGTCAGGATCTGAGCCGGGACGAGGCCCGCGGGGTGATGCAGACGATAATGGAAGGCCATGCGACCCATTCTCAAATCGGCGCGCTGCTGACGGCCTTAAGAATGAAGGGAGAAACCGTAGAAGAGATAACCGGTTTTGCCGAAGCGATGAGAGGCGCGGGCGGACGTGTCGTTACCGAGCGGAACCAGCTGCTCGATACATGCGGCACCGGAGGATCCGGCATTCACAAGTTTAACATTTCTACCGTATCCGCCATTATCTCCTCCTCGGTTTCGGTCAGAGTGGCCAAACACGGCAACCGTTCGGCATCGGGCCGGGCGGGCAGCGCCGATGTGCTGGAAGCGCTTGGCGTCAATATCCACTTGACCGCAGAACAAGCCACAGCCTGCCTGAACGATATCGGAATCTGCTTCCTGTTCGCCCAAATTTATCATCCGTCGATGAAACATGCGGCTGCTCCTCGCAAAGAGCTCGGGGTCCGGACCGTATTTAACATGCTGGGGCCACTGACGAACCCGGCGGGCGCGGACCGGCAGATGCTCGGGATATACGATATGAACAAAACGGAAACCATTGCGCAGGTCCTCAAAGAGCTCGGTTTGAAGCGGGCCATGGTAGTGACCAGCCACGATGGGCTGGATGAAATCAGCGTCTCGGCGCCTACCCGGGTATCGGAGCTCCGGGGCGGAGAAGTCCGCACTTATGATATCCACCCCCATGATTTGGGGCTGTCGGTTCATCCGATGAACGATATCCTGGGCGGCGATGCACAAGAGAATGCGGCCATCATCGGCTCGGTACTGCGCGGAGAACGCAGTGCTTATCGGGACATCGTGCTTGCCAATGCCGGTGCCTGCATCTATGTATCGGGACTTGCGGATAGTTTGGCCGAAGGCGTGCAGCGTGCAGCGGGAGCGATTGATTCCGGGCTGGCGCAGTCCAAGTTGGAGCAGCTGATCTCAAGAACGGGGGAAATGAGTTATGTATCTTGATCGAATCGTAGAAACGAAACGCAATGAGGTTGCACAGCTGCGAGAAACGTTCAGCATCTCGGAAGCAGAGAGGCAAATAGCGGATTTGCCTCCGACTCTCGGGTTTGAGAAGGCGTTGTCCATGGGACGCAAACGCAGCATGGGGTTAATCGCCGAGGTCAAAAAGGCTTCGCCCTCCAAAGGGTTGATTCGTCCCGACTTTGACCCGGTTATGATCGCCAAGGCTTACGAAGCAGCCGATGCCGATTGTCTGTCCGTGCTGACGGATAAGGATTACTTTCAGGGAAGCGGAGAATATCTGCAAGCGGTAAGGGCGGCCGTCAACATCCCGCTGCTGCGCAAAGATTTCATTATCGACGAGACTCAGATTTACGAAGCGCGCCTGCTGGGTGCGGACGCCGTTCTCTTGATTGCGAGCATCCTTGCGCCGCAGCGTATCGCGGAGTTCATTGACGTTGCAGGCTCGATCGGATTGGATTGCCTGATTGAGGTTCACGACGGGCAAGAGCTGGAATCGGTACTCGGACTGGGAACGGCCCGTCTGATCGGGATTAACAACCGTAATCTGCGGACCTTTGAAACCTCATTGCAGACAACGGCAGATATCGCGGCGCAGGTTCCGCAGGAAGTGACGCTGATCAGCGAAAGCGGAATATCGAGCCCGGCCGACATTTCCTACTTGCATTATGTGGGAGCACACGGGGTTCTGGTCGGGGAACATTTCATGCGCCAGCAGGACGTGTTCCGCGCTGTGAACGATCTGATGGGACCGCTGCCGATAGCTGCAGACATGGAATAAAGGGGACATTCGATGATGAGTACGGCTCTAAAAATATGTGGACTTCAAAGCGTTGAAGTGCTAAAATCTATGATAAACTTACCTGTGGATTATATCGGATTCGTATTTGCCAAGAGCCGGCGGCGGGTAACGCCGCAGCAGGCTGCGCAGCTGGTGCAAGTATTGCGGGAATGGGAGCATGACAAGATTCCCGCTGCTGTTGGCGTCTTGGTTAACCCTGATTTGAGCGAGCTCGCAGAGCTTCTTCAAGAAACGGCGCTTGACGTCGTGCAGCTGCATGGTCAGGAATCGCCGCAATTTTGCCGGGAAGTGAAGGAGCGCTTCCCGGTTTCCGTTTTTAAGGCGGTATCGATCGGAAGTGACCGTCCGGAAGCGGAACGTCTGTCGGCACTGGATTCGTATGCGGGCTGCATCGACGGACTGCTGATCGACACCTATGATCCGGTGTACGGCGGAGGGTCGGGCAAGACCTTTGCCTGGGATCTGATCCCGGCGTACCAGCAATGGGCTGAACGGCAAGGGATTCCCTTGTTTGTAGCCGGCGGGCTCGATCCGGATAATGTTGCTCATTTGATCGGCCAGTACGCTCCGTACGGGGTGGATGTATCCAGCGGCGTAGAGAGCGAGCCTGGCGTGAAGGATATAAACAAAGTGACTGCATTTGTAGAAAGGGTGAAGGGGAAATGACACAGCTTCCTGACCGTAATGGACGTTTCGGGGTGTTTGGAGGCCGGTTCGTGCCGGAAACACTGATGAACGCTTTAATAGAGCTTGAGCAAGAATATAATCGTTTTTCGGAGGATCCTGCTTTTAAAGAGGAGATCGCCTATTTGCTGAAACAGTATTCCGGAAGGGAAACGCCGCTTTATTACGCGGAGCGGCTCAGCCAACATCTCGGCAAGGCTAAAATTTACCTGAAGCGCGAGGATTTGAACCATACCGGCGCGCACAAAATCAACAACGCCATTGCACAAGGCGTGTTAGCCAAGCGCATGGGCAAAGGCAAGGTCATTGCCGAAACGGGCGCCGGACAGCATGGCGTAGCGACCGCGACGGTAGCCGCTCTGCTGGGTCTTGAATGCAAGGTATTTATGGGCGAAGAAGATACCAAACGGCAGCAGTTGAACGTATTCCGCATGAAAATGCTCGGTGCCGAAGTGATTCCGGTCACGTCGGGAAGCCGAACGCTGAAAGATGCCGGCAACGAGGCGCTTCGCTACTGGGTCAGCAACGTCGAGGATACCTTTTATGTGCTGGGCTCCGCTGTAGGGCCGCATCCTTATCCGATGATGGTGCGGAACTTCCAGCGCATTATCGGTGACGAGACCCGGAGGCAGATACTGGAGACGGAAGGAAGGCTTCCAAACGTCATTCTTGCGCCGATCGGGGGCGGTAGCAATGCGATCGGCATGTTCTATCCGTTCCTTGAAGACAAGGAAGTCGGTTTGATCGGCGTCGAAGCGGCAGGCAAGGGAGTGGATACCGATTTTCATGCGGCTACGATGTCCAAGGGGACACAAGGCGTATTCCAAGGCTCGATGAGTTATTTGCTGCAGGACGAGTACGGACAAGTACAGGAGGCGCATTCCATTTCAGCCGGCCTTGATTATCCCGGGGTTGGTCCGGAGCATTCCTATTTAAAAGACATTGAACGCGTGCAGTACGTACCGATAACCGACCAAGAGGCGCTCGATGCCCTGCAGCTGCTATGCCGCACGGAAGGCATTATTCCTGCCCTGGAATCCGCGCACGCCGTAGCGCAAGCCGTAAAGATGGCATCTACGTGGACCGAGAACGATATCGTCGTGATTAATTTATCCGGTCGCGGCGACAAGGACGTGGAGTCCATCATGGCTTACACGGGAGGGAAAACCGAATGAACCGAATCGATCAGACCTTTGCGTCGTTGAAGCAACAAAACAAGACTGCCATGATCCCTTATCTCACCGTCGGGGATCCGGATGTGAAGTCGACGCTGGATATCATCCATGAGCTTGAAATCGCGGGAGCCGACATTATTGAACTCGGCGTTCCTTACTCGGATCCCCTTGCTGACGGACCGGTCATCCAGCGAGCTTCCGAGCGCGCGCTGAAGGGCAAGGTGACCATTCGCACTTGCATGGAAACCGCGCGCCTGGCAAGAGAGCGGGGCAGCAAGCTGCCGTTCATCCTGTTCACGTATTACAATCCGGTACTGCAAACCGGACTGGACGTTTTCTTCGAGGAAGTGGTAAGGCACGACATCAGCGGCTTGATCATTCCCGATCTTCCGGTGGAGGAATCCGAGGAGGTTCGGAAACGCGCCCACGCGGCGGGCGTTCATCTGATTCCGCTGGTGGCTCCTACCTCCCATGAGCGGATCGCGAGCATCGCTTCGGAAGCGACCGGCTTTGTGTACTGCGTATCCTCCCTTGGCGTGACGGGCGAGCGCACCGATTTTTACGCGGGGGTGGAGTCTTTTCTTGAGACGGTAAGGCAGTACAGCAGCGTGCCGATCGCGATCGGCTTTGGCATTTCATCCAGTGAGCAGGTGGCCAGATTCTCAAAAATCTGCGACGGCGTCGTTGTCGGCAGCGCGATTGTGCGTCAGATTGAATCGACCATTCCTCTGCTGGAGAAGGAAGAGACAAGACAGCAGGGACTTTTGCAAATCAGGGAGTTTGTGGCACAATTAAAAGGATAGTGTTGTCCATAGCAGTTATGAAAGGTGAGGCGAATATCGTATGAAACCGAAAGCGCAAATTGTTAATCTTCCCGTATATCAGCCCGGGAAACCGATCGAAGAAGTCAAAAAGGAATTAGGGCTTGATGTTGTCATTAAACTGGCCTCCAACGAGAATCCGTACGGCTGCTCGCCGCGCGCAACCGAAGCGATTACCGCCGAACTGGGAACGCTCAGCCTGTATCCGGACGGAAGTGCGGCCGATTTAACGGCTGAGCTTGCTGGCCAGCTGGGAATTGAACGCAATCAGATTATTTTCGGCTGCGGATCCGATGAAATCATTGCCCTCATTATCCGGGCATTCCTGCAACCGGGGGATGAAACCATCATGGCGGATCAGACCTTCTCGGTGTATAAAACGAACGCGGATATCGAAGGTGCGACATGCATCGAGGTGCCGCTGGTGGACGGTAAGCACGATTTGCCGGGCATGGCCAAAGCCGTTTCGGACAAAACCAAAATCGTGTGGGTGTGCAATCCGAATAATCCGACCGGAACCATCGTTTCCGAAAGCGAGCTGGTTTCCTTCCTGGATGAAGTCCCGGCCCATGTAATGGTTGTGCTTGATGAAGCTTATTATGAATATGTAACGGACGCTTCGTACCCGGACAGCATCAAGTTAATGGAGCGTTATCCGAATCTGGTCATCCTGCGTACCTTCTCCAAAATATACGGCTTGGCCGCCCTCCGGATCGGCTACGGCATCGGGCAGCAGGAAGTCATTTCCTTGATCAATCGGGTACGTGAGCCGTTTAATACGGGACGCCTGGCTCAAGTAGCGGCGAAGGCAGCCCTGAAAGATCAGGAGTTCGTAGCGAAATGCCGTCAATTGAATGCCGACGGGATCCATTACGTACAAGGTGAATTTGATCGTCTTGGACTATCTTATTTTCCTGCGAACGGTAACTTCATTATGGTGGACGTGAAGAAGCCAGGCACCGAAGTGTTTAAGTCGCTGCTTAGCAAAGGCATTATCGTACGGCCTGGATTTGAACTGTATCCGAACTATATTCGCGTAACCGTAGGCTCCGAAGAACAGAATAAGGCTTTTATCGGCGCTTTGGAACAAGTGCTGAGCGAAGTGAATGCGCCAGCCTGATCGAATGACATAACAATAATCGCAGCTTGAAACGAGTGAGAGAGAACATGACAATGCAAATTTCCATATTCGGCGTCGGCTTGATCGGCGGTTCGTTAGCTTTAAACTTCAAAGGAAAACCTGGCATAACCGTTACCGGTTATGCCCACACCCAAGAATATGCCGACCAGGTCATTGCTAAAGGCGTCGTTGATAAGGTTACGCTTTCGGTAGAAGAAGCTGCCCTAGACGCGGACGTCATTTTTTTATGCGTTCCCGTAGGCAGTCTTGAGATGTACATGAAACGTTTGAGCGAAATGCGGCTGAAGCCGGGATGCATTATTACGGATGTTGGCAGCACCAAAGCAAGCATTGCCGAATGCGCGTCCCAGCTTGCCCTTAAGGATGCGTATTTCATCGGCGGTCATCCGATGGCGGGCTCGGAGCGGTCCGGTGTTGGAGCTGCCTCCACCGTATTGTTCGAGAATGCCTATTACGTGCTTACTCCGCCGGATGATGTCCCTCAGGAGAAGCTGAACGTGCTTGTAGAGCTTTTGTCTCACACGCGTGCCCATATTGTGAAGGTAGAGCCGAGACTTCACGATGAGATCGTTGGAGCGATCAGCCATCTGCCCCATGTGATCGCAGTGGCGTTAGTCAATCAGATCAGCTCCTATAATGACGATAATCCGTTGTACCGCACCTTGGCCGCAGGGGGCTTTCGGGATATAACCCGCATCGCTTCCAGCGACCCGGTCGTATGGCGGGACATTCTATTAAACAATCGCAGGGTCATGCTGACGCTGCTGCAAGACTGGAATGAAGGGATCCGGCGATTCATGGATATGCTGGAGTCGAAGGACGGTGCTGCGATCGAAGAGGCTTTCCGCATGGCAGGGGAATTCCGCAGCGTACTGCCAGAACGGCGCAAGGGCATGATCGTTTCCCAATTTGATCTGTATTTGGACGTGCCTGACCATCCGGGCATCATCGGCCGCATTGCGACGGAGCTCGGGACGAACAGCATCAACCTCAGCAACATGCAGATTATCGAGAGTCGGGAAGATGTGCCGGGCGTGATGAGGCTTTCCTTCCGCAATGAAATCGAACAGGAGCGGGCTAAAGAGCTGTTGTTATCGCAAGGACACTCGGTGTATCAGTAATTTTCCGGTTGTTTTTAAACAACCGGAAATAAATGCGTTTTCAGTGTTGACAAAATGAAAACGTATACATATAATAAAAGTACAGTATGGTTTCTCTCCACTCCTATCCAAAATATTGCACTTTGTGCAACCGCCTTCAATGATGAAGGCGGATTTTTTTTGCCGATTTTCCTATCCGTGGAAAACCTTCTGCCACAAACCTGAACTTTTCTCCAATATGTGCTATAATGCTAGAGTGCTAGTGTAGAAGATTTGGGGAAATTGCCAAATACATAGAATAGTCAGACAACATGAGGCGTAACTATATATGGTTTGACGGTACTTTTGCACAAATCCTTGATTTTCCTCATGAAGGTGGAAATGACAAGGAATGGGCACCGGTGGGTGAAGGAGGAACGAAAAATCATATGACGGATTCCCAACTAATCCAAGAAATTAAGCAAGGCAATACCGAACTTTATTCCGAATTGATGAGGCGTTATCAGAGAAAAATATTGGCATTTGTCTATCATATGTTAAAAAGCTCGCACATGGAGCTTATGGCTGAAGATTTATGCTCGGAAACGTTCTACAAGGCTTTCCGGAGCCTGCATTCCTTCCGGGAAGTGGATGCATCCTTCTCGACTTGGCTCTACACCATTGCGCGCAACACCGTGCTGAGCGAACTTCGCAAGCATCGCAGCGGCACATTGCCCTTGGAGGAGAGCGGGGTCGTGCCAGTGGCGCCGCTGGAGGTCGCCCCGGAGCAGGCGATCCTGCGCAGTGAACGAGTACATATGGTAAGGGAAGCGATTAACAATTTACCGGAGAAACAGAGATCTGCGCTGATTCTTCGGGAGTATGATCAACTGGATTACCAGGAAATCGCAGATATTTTAGGTCAAAGCGTCAGTTCGGTTAAGTCACTGTTGTTCCGGGCCCGCGGCAGCGTCAAAATTCAGCTCGAACCCTATTTTTATGAGCCGGTTTTTGAGGATCTGAGAGGGATGAAGAACAGATGACTTGCAATGAAGCCCAAGAGCTGATGGAAACGGTCTGGGATTTACCGGACAACGATCTGCGGCGACAACGGCTGATTGCACATGTTCAAACCTGCAGTTCATGTGCAGCGGAGTACGAAATGTGGGTGGAAAGCCAGAACATGGTTCATGCCCTGGAGCATGAGATTCCCGACATGGACGCTGAACAGATCAACCGCAACGTGATGGACCGCATTTATCGCGATTTTCCCTGGCTGGTGGAGGAAACGTCCAAGAGCCGGGCGGTAAGCCGGGTGTTCCGGAAGCGGCTGACGCTGATGATTGCCGGTTTTCTGGCCTTGTTCGTTTGCAGCTTTGTTTATTTTGCAGCGACGGGCAATCAACCGGATCCGGTTCCGGAAGCCGTAAAGACAGGGATTATCCCTACAGGCGTAGCGGATACGGCCCAAGGCTTGAATACCAAGGACGATTACAACATCCCAAAAACCAACAGCGGCATTATTGATCCTTTTGTGGTTGATATGAGTCCCACTCAGCCAGAATACTGGATGATACTTTCCCTTTTGGGAATCGGATGCGCTTTGTTTTTCCTAAAAAGACTAAATCGGGTCAGAAGATAAAATATGGATAGGATGGAGGAGAGGCGGCATGCAGATCGGCTTGGTTCGCCATGGATTAACGGATTGGAACGCTCTAGGCAAAATCCAAGGCCAAACGGACATACCACTGAATGAGGAAGGCCGTCGTCAAGCGCGTTTGCTTGGGGAAAGGCTTCTGCAGGAGCATTACCGATGGGACTTCGCGATCAGCAGCGGGCTCTCCCGCGCTGAAGAAACCGCGAAAATTATTTCGTCCATGCTGAACATTCCCTTGGCGCCGCCGGATAACCGCTTGCGTGAGCGCAAGTACGGTCAGGTGGAAGGCTTGACAGCGGAAGAGCGTGAAACCCGGTTCGGTGCCGATTGGCACATGTTGGATCTGGGCCAGGAAACGGATCTGGAGCTTCAGTCCAGAGGGCTTGTCTTTCTCGATGATATGTGGCATAAACATCCGGAAGCCAATATTCTTGTTGTCAGTCATGGCGGTTTTTTAGCGCAGTTATACAAGCTGGTGTGCCGTGGTGCCCTGAGCGAACGGATCGGCAATCTGTCGCTCACCGTCCTGGAGAGAAAAGAGGATGACTGGTCTCCCTTGCTGTTTAACTGTACCAAGCATCTGTTGACGAACCAATCGTAAATATGAGCGTGTATTAGTAGAAGGAGCCTTCCGACGGGAAGGCTCCTTCTTTATGTTGGATAGGTTGACGTTTACACTTCGGCGATTAAAATAAACCGGTGCTGCTGGACCTCGAAGTAACCATTGGTCCGGATCATCCGGTGAATATGATGTAAAGGCTCGATATAGCGCTCCACCTTAAAATCAGGAATCTGCCAGGGAATCGCTATCAAATAATAAACCAGTGCGCCGATGTCGTAAAATCGCTGCGGTAAAAAGTCCTCGCGGCTGAAGGTAATCTTGAACCCGTGATCCTGCAGCTCTTGGGCCGCTATGGCCAGGTTCCAATGAGCGAACTCTTCATTCAGCGGAACGCCAAGCGATTCGTTAATCCCATAACAATCGGTTCCGCCGGATTGCTGGGTTACAAACACCCCGCGACCGTTCAATATTCTTCTTACTTCCGCTGCCGAATAGGATTCATGCTGATTGATGATCAGGTCAAAATAACGATCCTTTAAAGGAAGCGAGGAATCTTCTTCAAAGTAGACAACGTTTACGCCCAGCGGCTCGAGTCTTTGCTTTGCAATCTGAACGTTCGGTTTGTACCCTTCGGTGGCATAAACGGTTTTGGGGAGCGGCTGCAGGGAGGATAAGAATTCTCCTCCTCCCGTACCCATGTCCAGCATCGTAGCTGCATTTCGCATCAAAGGAAGCACCACGCTGCCCAAAGACCAGGGGAGAGCGTGGGACTGCATGCGGCCGGAAGCGGTAATACGCGAAAAATCCCATCCCGAAAAATGGTGATCCATGTTTTGAATGAACTTTAAAAATTCAGCATCTTTTATCATCTCTGCATAACCTCCAAGTCATTTATCATGAATAAGTTTCTTCATATAAAACGCTCTTAAGGGAGGTCCGCGGATTCGATTCGCACCAAGTTATATTTCGTGTTCCGGCGTTCTTATCATGATGATCCTCCTGTATGGATGGAATCAGCCCGTCTTAAAAAAGCTGGGCTTCATTTTGTATTCGTTATAAAAACATCAAGTGCGGTTTCCTGTAACCGTTTGTATGTATTCTATCATTTAATAAGAGAGCATAGTCATTTCTATATAGAAATAATCAAAAAATATTTCATCAAACCGACGAGAATCAGGTATCAAAAGTCCGAAACCTTCCCATAATGGTTGTAAAACGGCGAGGCGATGGAAGATGAATCTAGCGGATATGCTCACATATGCCGATATTGGACAGCTTAGCAATATAGCGAATCACTATGATTGTGACGCTAAGCGGAATTCGAAGCACGAATTGATCCAGAGCATCCTGTCCAAGCTCGGGCGAAGAGAGTTTTTCGAGGAGCAGGTCAGCAGCTTGTCACCGAGCGATTTGCGTTTTCTGAACAATCTGGTCTTTGACACTCGAACAGGCTACAGCCTGGAAGAACTGACGGCCGCCATCCGTCATACGGCGGATTTGGAGGAGAAAGAAGATAAAGCCTCTTCAAACAAGAAGGCAGCTGGCGCCAAAACGGAAAGTCCGCGGGAGGCGGTCGCGCGTTATCGCCGGAGCGGCTGGCTGTTTAACGGTTTTACCCATTCCACCAAGTATTTGTTTCAAGTGCCCTCGGATTTGAAGGAGCGGTTCCGCGATGTGCTGCGGGAGCGGCTTCATCAAAATCTGCAGCGATTGCTGCATGATCCGGAAGCATACCGGGATGAGCAGGGACTAGCCGCGGAAGATCTCAAGCTGATTCTTAAATATGTAGGCGGGCACGATATCGAGCTGAACCAGGAAGGATTCATGTACAGGCGAAATCAGCAGCAGCTCATGAGTACGCTGCATATTTCGGAGCCGTTGATTACCAAAGGAGCGTGGCGGTTCGGGTATGGCCGTTCCTGCATTGAATATCCCGACCGATTTGCGCTGCTGTACGATTATGCCTACGCCAAAAAATGGATCAGGGAAAACCACGCCCGGTTGATCCTGAGTGAAACGGGAGCCTCGTTTCTTGAGGAAGGAAATCAAGTTAGCGTGATACAGATATTCCGCTTTTGGTTAAGACTGTATAAAGGCGCAATTCCCAATATATCTTCTCTTGTTTACTGGATAAGTCAGTGCGCAAGAGATTGGGTCACGGCAGCCTCGCTTTACGAATCGCTGGGCTGGCTAATCCGTCCTTTCTATTATGATAGTCCGCAAAACATCTTGGAGCAGCGGATTATCCGCATGCTGATGCATTTGGGGATGCTCAGAATAGGGGAGAGCCAGAGCATGGGAACATCATACAAAATGACCGCGCTTGGATTGAAGGCAGCGGAAGCCGGCATACATATCAGCGATTCGAATGATGATCTGATCCTCTAGCATGGTTGTTTGGACAAGTTCGCAGCAGCCGTAAATATGTTGGAAGTTAAGCAATTAAAGGGAAAGAATATAAGCTATACGCAAATTTAGTTTGGAGGTGCATCCTAATGGATAAGATGAAGGTTACTTACGAGGTTATGTTAGGTCTGGCGGCCGAAATGGTGTGGGACGAGGCATTGCGCAAGCATCGGAGCGAAGAGCTGTACAAGGAAATCGACGAAGCGCTGGCTTCCGGCGACGAAGTGGCTTTCCGAACCCTGACGGATGAACTGAGGACTTTGAATTGAAGAAATGCTTTATCGCATTTCTTCTTTTTTTTGCCTAACCTGCCCTTTCACTCGTATAATGAAGACAAAATCATGATGAGTGAGCAGAAAGGAATGTATCTTGCATGAAATTTAGTGAAGTGGACGAGCAGACGTGGCCGGAGCTGAAACCTTATTTTGATACCTGCCTGATTCCGTTTACCGGACTTTCGGGTACGGAAACGCCATGGGAGGCGACAGCCGCGCTGGAACGGCTCCGGGATTTTATGGATATGGCAGAAATTCCGTTTAAGGGAAGATTGGTTACATATCCTGCCGTACAATATGGAAATACTGAAGATATGAAGCTTCTAAATGAAGTTTGTCACAATGTCAAATCCATCGGCTTTAAGTTCGTGGTGGTCATGACAGCCGATTCCGAGCTCTCTATAGAGGATGTGCCCGAAAGCACGCTTGTCCTTTCGCGGCGCAGGCTGGAAGGCAGTGACTCGATCCCTATGCCTGCCATCGTATCAGGACAGATCAGCGAAATGTGGCAGCAGGAAAGCCGTGTTGAATTGTGACAAAAAACCAACAATTTATGAAAGGGCTATTGGAAGCGAACCCAAATTTGGGATTCAAATTCTTGACGGTCTTGGGTGCCTAAGATATTATTAGTATGTCCTAGTAAGTCGTGTGATTTTAATCATTGATGACACTTAAGAACGGTTGACAAAGGGGGTTGAACACAGAATGAGCAGCAACCACAATGACGAGCATGAAGAATCGCACAATCCACCCCGACAGAAAGAGATGTCCCGCAGACAATTTCTTACATACACGTTGGGCGGTGCCACAGCTTATATGGCTGCTGGAGTAGTTTTGCCAATGCTCCGCTTTGCCGTTGATCCGATTCTTCAAAATAAGGAAGAAGGGTCTTTTGTAAAAGTCGCGGAAGAGAGCAAAATTACCAACGATCCACAGGAATTTCATTTCGAGCTCAAACAGCAGGACGGCTGGTACAACAGTACAGCTACTTTGACGGCGTGGATTCGTAAGAACGATCAAGGTGAAATTGTAGCGCTTTCACCGATTTGTAAGCATTTGGGATGCCTTGTTGGATGGAATAACAACAAGAATTTCCCGGATGAATACCACTGCCCTTGCCACGGTGCGCGTTATACACCGGACGGTAAGAACCTGGCAGTCGCGCCGAAGCCGCTTGACCAGTACGAGACGAAAATCGAGAACGGCTGGATTTACCTCGGCGCCATCGTGCCAAATACCGTAGTTAAATAGGAGGCGTAGATTCAGATGTTGAAGAATGTCTACAACTGGATTGATGAACGTCTCGATATCACGCCGATTTGGAGAGACGTTGCAGACCACGAGGTACCGGAACACGTAAACCCGGCGCATCATTTCTCCGCGTTTGTGTACTGTTTCGGCGGCTTGACGTTTTTTATCACAGTCATCCAGATTCTGTCGGGAATGTTCCTGACGATGTATTACGTACCGGATATCATAAACGCTTACAACAGTGTCGAGTACCTGCAAACACAGGTTGCCTTCGGACAGATTGTCCGCGGCATGCACCACTGGGGCGCAAGCTTGGTAATCGTTATGATGTTCCTGCATACGATGCGCGTGTTCTTCACCGGCTCTTACAAAGCGCCGCGTGAAATGAACTGGGTCGTTGGTATGCTCATTTTCTTTGTTATGCTCGGCCTTGGTTTGACAGGCTACCTGCTGCCATGGGATAACAAAGCTTACTTCGCTACAAAAGTTACACTGGAGATTGCGAACTCCGTACCTTGGCTTGGACCTATCATTAAAGAATTGCTGCAAGGCGGTACGATCGTAGGTGCCGAAACGCTGACGCGTTTCTTCGCTATTCACGTATTCTTCCTTCCGGCTGTCCTTCTTGCCTTATTGGTAGGACACTTTATCATGATCCGCAGACAAGGTATTTCCGGTCCACTATAAGAAGAAGGGAGGCGCATATTTATGGCACATGGTCATAAATCTGATGAAAAAGTAGTTTATGTCGGCGATTCGCGTGTGAAAAAAGGCAGCGGTTGGGTTACGCCGCCGGATTACACCGCATATCCCGGCAAATCAGAAGCGTTCATTCCTAACTTCTTGTTGAAGGAATGGATGGTTGGTGTAGTTGTATTGGTCGGTTTCCTTGTACTGACCATCTCGGAACCGGCGCCGCTTGGTTATCCGGCGGATCCGGGGGCTTCGGTCATTCCGATGCCGGACTGGTACTTCCTGTTCCTGTATGAATATTTGAAGCTTCCGTACGCATCCGGTGATTATGTGGTACTCGGCACGATTGGCGTTTCCGGCGTGGCCTTTGGCTCATTGCTCCTGGTTCCGTTCCTGGATACAGGGAAAGAGCGGAGGTTCTACAAGAGACCTATCACTTCGGCGCTTATGATTCTGTCGTTGTTTGCCGTCATCTATCTGACCAATGCTGCATGGACGCATTATCAGCATGAACTGGAAGCTACAGGCCAGAAGCCGGAGCATATTCAGCGGGAAGAAGAAGCTCACGAGAAGCGTGCCGCTGGTCTGCCAACAACCAGCGGCAAGCAGCCTGAAGACAGCATCGTAGCGATTGTGGATAAGGATAATCCTGCAATGGAGACCTTTAAAACGGCTACTTGTATCTCCTGTCATGCTGCAGATTTGAAAGGGGCATCCGGACCGTCGCTGCGCGGCGTCGGTGACACCCATACAAAAGAAGAGATTGTGGCGATCATCGAAAATGGCCAAGGCAGCATGCCGGCTATGAAAGAAACGGCACTTTCTGCTGGAGTTACTGAAGAACAACTCGACCAGCTGGCGGATTGGCTCGCAAGCCAAAAAGCAGAAGCGGCTGCAGAGTAGCATGCATTAAAGAACCTGACCGTATTACGGTCAGGTTCTTTTTTAAATGCGTACATAGATGAAATATGTACCTGGTTTATGTATAATCGGCATTAGTCTAAAGAATACAGGAACAGGATTGGAGGACCGAGTTTGTCAATTTCGTTTTTATGGAGCCGGGAATTTCTAAGCAAGCGATCGATTCTCTGGCTGCTGCTCGTATGCAACGTACTTGGAACGATCTATGGATACATATGGTACGGCGCTCAAATGGCCGATACGGTGGAACATGGCTACATATGGCAGGTCGTATTCGTGCCGGACAGCCCGACGGCCAGTTTGTTTTTCAGTTTGGCGCTTTTGCTGCTTCTCTACCCGCCTCGGAGCCTCGGCGTCGCGTTGTTTCAGCAATTCATAGAGGCACTGGCAGTCGTCACATCGGTGAAGTATGGCATATGGGCCGTTGTTATGATATTTGCCGGACAAGCCCAAGGAGATGTGCTGGCATGGCAGGATTGGATGCTTGTCGCTTCGCACACAGCGATGGCAGTAGAAGCCTTGCTGTTCGTCCGATTGTTTCATTACCGCTGGACAGCCCTAACCGGGGCCATTGCCTGGACGCTGCTGAACGACACCGTCGATTATACATATGGCGTGTTTCCGTGGCTGCCCGGTCCGTTATATGATGACCTGCCAGCCGTCCAGCTGTTCACTTATCTATTGACGCTCTTCAGCGGTTTCGCCGGCTGGATCTTCATGAAGTACGGGAATCCCAAGCAACGCTAGCCGTTTCGCCGGCACGGTTCTATGAGCATCCCTTCTGCCATACATATACGGTAGGAGGGATGTCCCATGTTACGAATCTTTCCGAAGCTCCTTCTGTGCCTGTCCGCACTGCTTCTGCAGGTTACCGCAGGCTGGGGTAATCCCATATGGGCTAGCCCGGCGGCAAACGGACAGTCGGAGTCTTCGCCCGCTGCATCCATTCAGGCCAAAGCGCTGAACAAGGAAGTGGAGCAGTTATACCGCCATGTGGAGGAAGGCAATGTACAAGCCGTGTTAGAGGATATTCGCCGGGTATCCGGGCTGTTTGAGGCTTCCTCATTTCAAGGATTGACCGGCGTCGAGGGGATCCACGCGTTGGCTGAGAGCATTCTGGAGATGAAAGAAGCTACGGCACGGGCGACGCAGGAGCCCCAGCACTGGATGGTGTCCGCCGGCAAGCTCCGAATGGCAGCGGATAGCCTGATCCATGCCAGGGATGCGTTATGGCATCAATATTACAAGGTCATACGCGAAGACCTGAGAGTCATGGGACAGTATGCGCAGCAGCACGATCAGGCTGGCATGAGACGAGCCTACGACAGCCTGAGCGAGCATTATGAGCTCATCCGTCCTTCCGTTGTCATTCAGCGCAAGCCCGAGGATGTCAACATGATGGAATCTTGGATTTCCTATGCAGGGGGGCTGGTGGCATCCGGAGACGCGGCGCAAGTGGAGAAAGTGGTCCCGCAGGGCGAGGAAATGATGAATATGTTATTCGGCAAGAAAAAAGACGAGCCTGCGCTTGCTCCGCTGGGAGAGGTTAAAGAGCCATGGACTTGGCAGCTGGTCATTGCCGCTTTTATTTTGGCGGCATTAACGTTTGCAGGGTACCGCAAATACCGCGGCCAGCTGTACAGCGCAAAACCGATGTTCCCCCGAAAGTAGTCGAATATCCATCATGGTCCGAATAGCCCGGTGCAAACCGGGCTATTCCTCTTTAAAACCTTCCCCGTGCACGTCATTGACATCATTAATGATAATAAAAGCCCGAGGGTCCAAGGATTTGGCGATTCCCGTAAGGCGGCGAATTTCCTGCCTCGATACGACGCAGTATACCATATGCTTGGCTTGCATGGAGTAGGCGCCGATAGCCGGGATCAACGTGACCCCACGATCCATTTCCGTGGATATGCGATTTGCGATATCAGGCGCACGGTCACTGATGATGGTGAAGGCTTTGGCGGCATAAGCCCCTTCCTGTATGAAATCGATCACCTTGGAAGCGATGAACACGGCGACCAGGGTATACAATATGCGCTCGAGCGGGATAAAGAATAAGGATAGACCGATAATCAAAATATCGAGGGATAAAATGATCTGGCCCATGCTGAAGCCGAATTTCCGGTTGATGATTCTGGCAATGATGTCGGAGCCGCCAGTCGTCCCGCCGAACCGGAAAACGATGCCGAGCCCGGCCCCCAATGTCACCCCCGCATAAAGCGCAGCCAGAATATAATCATGCTCGGTGTGAAAAGGCACGACATACCCGCGGTCGATCAGTAATTCGAACAGCCACAGAAACAGGGTTAAGGATGCGATGCCGAGACCTGTATAGACAGACTGGCGTTTGCCGAGTATTTTCATTCCGACCAGGAACAGCGGGATATTCAATGCCATGGTTGAAATGGACGGCGATATGTTAAAGGCGTAATTTAGCAGTACGGTAATGCCGGTGACCCCACCCTCCATGAGTTCATTCGGAATGATGAAATACAGCAGTCCGAATGCGTATATGGCGGAACCGGCGATGATCGGAATGATCGTTTGCAGCTGATGGAGCAACTTGGACGTTTTCATAAGACCCCTCGCATTTCCAATAGTGGATATTTCCGATTGTCTGCAGATTGCTTCGCACCTGTCTAGTATGCGCCGATATGGTTTCAGCAATAAAAAATTATTTGTTTTCAAATCCGCTTTACGATAACATAGGTTTAAAACCAATCGCTCGTATGAGGGAAGACTGCCCCAGCTTGAAGGTTACAAGCTGAGGCTGACTGTGCAGTGAAGGGAGTTAAGAGTCTTGGGAAAATCAATGGCTGAAATGCAGCAGGAAGTCGATCGATACATATCACAATTCAAGGAAGGTTATTTCAGTCCTTTATCCATGATGGCCCGAATGTCTGAAGAGGTGGGGGAACTCGCCCGAGAGGTTAATCATCAGTTCGGCGAGAAGCCGAAAAAAGCGGATGAAGCGGAAAATTCCATCGAAATGGAGCTTGGAGATATATTGTTTATTACGATCTGTTTTGCCAATTCCCTCGGCATCGATCTCGCGGAAGCGCATGATAAAGTGATGCATAAATTTTCTACGCGCGATGCCGATCGTTGGACGAAAATAAACACCGATTAGGCAGCTGCTACATATGCTGTACCAAACCCGCTGTGGGGAGGGACAGCCCGTGAAACCTGAAAGTTATATACAAAAAGCATATCGATGCATACTTCAAAATGATTTCGAAGAAGCGTTGCGTTGGTTTGAGCAAGCGATCATCTCGAATCCGGGAGATGCCGAAGTGCATTATCGGTGCTCCATTACCTACGGCAGAAGCAACAAGCTGGAGATGGCGATTACGCATGCGGAGGAAGCCGTCAGGCTGCAGCCGGACAAACCGGAATATGCTCTTCATTTACAGCATATCAAGGCTGCGGAGCTGGTGCAGCGAGCAAGAAAAATGGTGGAAAACCGCAAGGATGTGACCAAGGCTGAATTGTATCAAGCCGTTGGACATCTGAAATCCGCCGTAGCCATGGACCCTTTGTATGCTCAGGCTTATGTATGGCTTGCTCTTGTTTACAGTGAACTCGATGAGCATGCGCTCGCCATTACCACGCTTAAAGAGGTAATTTCGTTGTACCCGCAGGAGAGCGGGCTGCAGCATATTATGGAGGAACTCAAACAGCGCTTGAAATCATATATGCAGGATACAGCATCGGATGGAAAGTGAGGATATGTAACATGGCAAACAAATGGACAGTTGCGGTCGTCGGTGCCGGCGGCCGTATGGGTAAAGAAGTAGTGAAGCTTGTATTGGGCGACGAGGAACTGGAACTGGTTGCTGCCGTCGGCTTGTCGGATGCGGGTGCCGATGCAGGAACGCTGGTAGGTTTGCCTGCTTGCGGCATTACGGTGACATCGGATCTGGAGATGGCGCTTGTCGAATCCAAACCGGACGTCATGGTTGATTTTACGGCGCCTCAATTTGCATACAGCAATACGGCGTTGGCCATCAAGCACGGCGTTCGCCCGATCATGGGCACGACCGGCTTCACGCCGGAGCAAATCGAAGAGCTGGACAAGCAATGCACGGAACAGAACATTGGCGGTTTGATCGCGCCGAACTTTTCCATCGGAGCCATTCTGATGATGAAATTTGCAGCCCAGGCGGCCAAATATTTGCCTCACGTTGAAATTATCGAAACCCATGGCGACCAGAAGCTGGATGCTCCGTCCGGAACATCGATCAAAACAGCGGAAATGATTGCGGCGAACCGCGAGGAGATTCGTCAAGGCAATCCGAAGGAAGAGGAAGTCATTGAAGGTGCAAGGGGCGGGTATTACAACGGCTTCCGAATTCACAGCGTTCGTCTGCCGGGCGTTTTTGCCCAGCAGGAGGTCATTTTTGGCGGTTACGGTCAAAGCCTGAAGATCCGACATGATTCGTATGAACGTGCAGCTTATATGCCGGGCGTGAAAATGGCTATAGAGAAGGTAATGGGCTACACCGGATTGGTCTATGGATTTGATCATTTTATTGACTAACATAGGGGAGAAATTACTATGAATATTGCATTTATCGCGCATGACCGCAAAAAAGAGGAAATGGTCAATTTCGTTATCGCTTATGAAAATGTATTCGAAGATCATAAATTATACTCGACTGGAACGACGGGAACCCGGATTATGGAGCAAACCAAACTCAGCATTCACCGTTTTGCCTCGGGACCGCTGGGCGGCGATCAGCAGATCGGAGCTCTTGTGGCGGACAATGAGATGGACCTGATTATTTTTCTGCGGGATCCGTTGATGGCACAGCCTCATGAACCGGACATCAATGCACTCCTCCGTTTGTGCGACGTGCAGGGAATACCGCTTGCTACCAATGTGGCGACGGCTGAGATTCTCGTCAAGGCGCTGGACCGCGGCGATTTTGCATGGCGCGAACTCGTTCATAAATATAAACCGGGTGTGGATAGCTGATGAACACCAAACTGGACATATTAATCTTCGGAGCACATGCAGACGATGCCGAGATCGGAATGGCAGGAACGATTGCAAAGCATACGGCAGCTGGGCTGTCGGTCGGGATCTGCGATCTCACGCAGGCGGAAATGTCGTCGAACGGCACCGTCGATATTCGCAAGCAGGAGGCAGAGCAAGCTGCCGGTATTTTGGATCTCAAGGTCCGAACGAATCTGGGGCTGCCGGATCGCGGTTTGTTCGTGACGCCGGATCATATTGAACGGGTCACGGCCGAGATTCGCAAGTTTTCTCCTTCTATTGTATTTGCTCCCTACTGGGAGGATCGCCATCCGGACCATGTCGCGTGCAGCCGGTTGGTTGAGGAAGCGGTATTCAATGCCAAGCTTCGCCGATACATGTCCGAGCAGCCGCCGGTTAAGGTGGACGAGCTTTATTTTTATTTCATAAACGATATCGGAAGAACGGATTTGGTCGTTGACGTTACGGAGCATTACGGCGTTAAGGAGCAGGCCTTGTCTTGTTACCGTTCCCAGTTCGAGAAGGCTGAAGAAGATGCAGTCTCAACCCCGTTGACCGAGGGGTACATCGAGCGTGTGCGGGCCAGGGATTCACTGCTTGGGGCGCGCAGGCTTATTCCTTATGCAGAGGGCTTTGCTTGTAAAAGTCCGTATGTTGTTCATCTATTCGGCCCCAAGCAGGCATAATATATAGAGGCGTACATAAAGGAGGCCTGACATGAATCAACAACCATTAAAAATCGGCATTACCTGTTACCCATCGCTCGGCGGGTCAGGAGTCGTGGCGACCGAGCTGGGCAAACTCCTCGCGGAGCAAGGCCACCAGGTTCATTTTATCGCGCACAGCATTCCGTTCCGATTAGGAACTTTCCATAAAAATATTTTTTATCATGAAGTTGAAGTAAACGACTATTATGTGTTTCGTTATCCCCCATATGACCTTTCGCTGGCGACCAAAATGGCTCAGGTGGCAAAAATGCAGCAGCTTGACGTGCTTCATGTGCACTATGCCGTGCCGCATGCCGTATGTGCCTTCTTGGCCAAGCAGATGGTCGGAGATCAGCTGAAAGTCGTTACGACGCTCCACGGAACCGATATTACGGTGCTGGCGCAGGACGAGTCGCTGAAGGATTTGATCCGGCTTGCCATTAATGAAAGTGATGCCGTTACCGCCGTTTCTCAGGATCTTATTCGTGAGACGCGGGAGCTGCTGGATATAAGCCGTGACATCGACCTTACCTATAATTTCGTGGATCCGCGGGTGTATTATCCGCGGGATTCGAGATCGCTGCGTAATGATTATGCCGATCCGAACGAAAAAATCATGATGCATATTTCCAACTTCCGTCCCGTGAAACGGGTAGGCGACGTATTGGAAATATTCGCCCAGGTGCAGGAGCAGATACCCGCTAAACTGCTGTTAGTCGGGGAAGGGCCAGAGCTTCCGAAGATCCAATGCCGGATCAATGAGCTGGGGCTTGGCGGCAAGGTGCATTTTCTCGGCAAACAAGACGAGATTGCCCATGTGATCTCGATGGCGGACGTGCTTCTGCTCCCATCCGAGAAAGAAAGCTTTGGCCTGGTCGCCCTGGAAGCAATGGCGTGCGGAGTGCCAACGGTCGGATCCACGGCAGGCGGCATTCCCGAGCTGGTTACCCATGGGGAAACCGGGTATCTGGCTCCAATCGGAGACACGCATTCGATGGCTCAGCACGTGCTTGAAATATGTAAGGATGAAGCCCTTAGCGAACGGCTGCGCAAGGCATGCCTGCAGCGTTCCAAAACCATGTTCTGCAATGAATTGATACGGGGCAAGTACGAGGAAATCTATTACCGAGTATTGGGACGGGAGGTTAGCGAGCTGAAGCCGGTTTGCGGCTAAGCTCGACCCTCTCGTTGTTTTTCGGATAAAAGGAACGGGAAACTATGGCAGATATGTATAATTCGATTCGATGGCGCAACGCGGACCCCGACATGGCCGAGCGGAGTGCGGATGTGATCCGCACTCTGCTTCGGCATGGACATGAAGCGTATTGGGTCGGAGGCTGTGTCCGTGATGAATACATGGGGCGCAGGGTCAGCGACATGGATATTACCACCTCCGCCTTGCCGGAAGTCACCTGTTCCGTCTTCCCCAAAGTAATTCCAACAGGAATCAAGCACGGAACCGTGACGGTGCTGATGGAAGGCCAGTCTTTTGAAGTGACGACATATCGGGTGGAGAGCGGTTATGAGGACCATCGTCATCCGACGGAGGTCGCTTTCGTCGGGGAAGTGAAGGAAGATTTGAGGCGTCGCGACTTCACCATGAACGCAATGGCCAGAGGAATTGACGGTTCCTGGGTTGACCCCTTCGGCGGACGAGAGGATATTGACCGGAAGGTGATTCGCTGCGTGGGCGATGCCCGTGTTCGTTTTCGCGAAGATGCCCTGCGCATGGTGCGCTGCATCCGTTTTGCCTCCGTGTTCGGTTTCTCCATCGCACTCCGTACATGGAGAGGGATCCTCTCGGAGAGAGACACCTTAGGATGGATTGCGATGGAACGCATCCGCAGCGAATTCGAGAAAATTCTGGCTGGGCCGTCCCCGCTGCGCGGATTGGAGATGTTTGTCCGGAGCGGACTGCATTCCCGGATGAAAGCGCCCTTTCCCTATACCACGCATGATAGGAAGACGATCGAAGCCATGGAGCGGATTGAACCGGACTATGCGACGATCCGTTGGTCCTTGCTCCTGCTCGCATGCGGCATTACAGCTCAGCAAGCAGAGGAGCTGCTGCGGTCATGGACCTTCTCCAATAAGCAGCGTGAATCCATCGTGAAACTGCTCTCGCTGCATGAATCCTATCTGCAGCAACCGAATGCGGGCGATGCCGAAAGAAGCAGGCTTAAGTGGATCAGCCTAGTCCTTGCCTACGGGGTCGAGGCAGCCCAAGGATGGCTGGAAATGCAAACGGCTTTGCATCACGCGGGAGCGTCTTCTGCTCCGCTGACCTTCATCCGGCAGCTTGACGTGTGGCTGCAGGATCTCCGGATCCGCAGCTTGAAGGATTTGGCCATCACCGGCAGCGAATTGCTTGAGACGCTGGGCAGACGCGGAGGCCCATGGCTTGGGGAACTTCTTGGGCTGCTGCTGGGGAAAGCGGCGGCAGGTTTGATTAACAACGATAAGGAATCGTTGATTGAAGAAGCAAAGCGGGTGGTAATTCATAATGAAGGATCATGATCAAGACAACGCACTTTTGAAAATGTTCCAGGAGAATGCCGGTCAGTTTCTGTCCGGGGAAGAGATTAGCCGAAAATTGTCCATCAGCCGGACGGCCGTATGGAAGCAGATCAATAAGCTTCGGAATGCAGGGTATGATTTCGAGGCCGTTCCGCGGCTTGGCTACCGCATGTTGGACGAGCCGGACCGACTGAGCGGGGATCAACTGACAGCGGGCATGACCAGTCGGTACTTCGGAAAATCGATCAAGCTGCTGGACAAAACGACGTCAACTCAGGAGGATGCCCGGCAGTTGGCGGAAGAAGGGGCAGCCGAAGGCACGCTTGTCATCTCGGAAGAGCAGACGGGCGGCCGGGGCAGAATGGGAAGGAAATTTCATTCCCCGAGAGGCAAAGGCATATGGATGAGCCTGGTGCTCAGGCCGAAGCAGCCGCTGCATCTAACCCAGCAGCTTACCTTATTGACAGGCGTGGCGGTATGCCGCGCCATCGCTAAATCCGCCGGCGTGCAAACCGACATCAAATGGCCGAACGATATTCTGTATCAGGGCAAAAAGGTTTGCGGCATTCTGCTGGAGTCCGCAACCGAAGATGAAAGAGTACGCTACTGCATTGCCGGCATCGGAATCAGCGCGAATCTGAAAGAAGCGGATTTTCCGGAGGAATTGCGGAACGTTGCGACGTCGATTCGCATCGCCGGCGGGAAAACCGTCAACCGGACATCTCTGATCCAGTCCATCATGTCGGAGATGGAGGTTTTATACGAATTGTACAACGAGCAGGGCTTCGAGCCCGTAGCCTCGCTTTGGGAAGCTTTATCCGGTACGGTGGGCCGCGAGGTTCAAGTACAGACGGCCCGTGACCGTTTTAGCGGGATTGCGACGGGACTCAACCAGGACGGCGCTCTGCTGGTCCGCAACCAGCATGATGAACTCGTTCCCGTGTATTCGGGCGATATTCTTTTTAATACCAGGTAAATGAAACATGGTGAAATCGGAGCTGGAATTTGATATACTACAACTATAGAGGCGGTATCGCCATGAGCGAATTGCACTCTGCAGCAAATGGGAATTATGATTTAGAACACCTTCATAACTGTTATGCCGGTTACGTTGGATTCTGCTCTGAGCCGAAAGGACCGAGACAGAAGGGACGATCGCGAGTGACTCTTTTTTGCCTTTCGGACTTTTTAGCAAGTACGTGCTAAAAGGTTTTTTTTATTGTGTCTAACTACATCACACAGGGAGGCTGTGTCACAATGGCAGGCAAACAACCACTGAACATCGTGAAATTGAAGAATATGAAGAAGAAGGGCGTACCGATCACGATGCTGACCGCGTACGATTATCCTTCCGCCAAGCTGGCGGAAGAAGCGGATATTGATATGATACTGGTGGGCGATTCCCTCGGCAACGTCGTGCTGGGTTATAACTCCACGATTCCCGTTACGCTGGACGACATGGTGTACCATACGCGCGCCGTCGCTCGCGGAGCCGAGGATACGTTCATCGTAGCGGATATGCCGTTCATGACTTATCATGGAGGCATCGATGAAAGCTTGCGCGGCGTGCGGCGATTGATGCAGGAAGGTCATGCGCATGCCGTGAAAATGGAGGGCGGCGAAGAAATCGCCGATACCGTAAAACGGATCGTACAATCCGGGGTCCCGGTGCTGGGCCATATCGGGCTGACGCCTCAGTCGGTAAACCAGATCGGCGGCTACCGGATTCAAGGCAAGGATGCCCAAGACGCGCAGCGGCTCATGAACGATGCGAAGGCGCTTGAAGCGGCCGGCGCATTTGCTATCGTGTTGGAGCTGGTTACGGAAGAAGCGGCTGCTGACATATCCAAAGCGCTGAGCATCCCGACCATTGGCATCGGCGCCGGTCGTTATTGTGACGGCCAAGTGCTGGTATTCCATGATATATTGAAATACGCGTCCCCTTATCGGGACAAACGCTTCGTGAAAACCTACGCCGATGTCGGCTCCGTTATCCGCGAGGGTATCACGCAGTATGTGAAGGAAGTGAAGGACCGCGCATTCCCGGCCGAGGAGCATGTGTTCAAGACGGAGAACAATGCCGGATCCGAAACGACAACGGCATTATATGGAAGCCAGAAGGAAAAGGTGGGCACGACATCATGAAAGTGATTCGCAGCATTGCGGATTTAAGATCAGAGCTTCGGAATCGGCTGGAGTCCGGCAGAGGACCGGTAGGCCTCGTGCCTACGATGGGTTATTTGCATGAAGGACACGCCAGCCTGATGCGGAAGGCGCGGGAAATGTCAGGCACGGTGGTCATCAGCATCTTTGTCAATCCGATTCAGTTCGGACCGGGCGAGGATTATGAAACTTATCCTCGGGATGAAGCGCGTGACCTGGCCTTGGCGGAATCCGAAGGGGTGGACGTGGTATTCATTCCCGCGGTAGAGGAAATGTACCCTCAGCCGACCAAAACCAAAATTGCCGTAGCGGAAATTACGTCATTGTTGTGCGGGGCCTCCCGCCCCGGACATTTTGACGGTGTCACCACGGTTGTGAATAAATTGTTCAATATCGTAAAGCCCGACTATGCCTTCTTCGGGATGAAGGATGCCCAGCAGGTGGCCGTCATAGAACAAATGGTACGGGATTTGAATATGGATGTGACCATCGTGCCATGTCCGATCATTCGCGAATCCGACGGCCTTGCCCTAAGCTCGCGCAACGTGTATCTGAAGCCGGAAGAGCGGGAACAGGCGCTTGTGCTGTCGGGCTCGCTGCGGACGGCTCAGGAGGCAATCCGGCAGGGACAAGCGACGACGGCAGGAGAGATCCGCGCACATCTTCGGGATTATATATCCCGCTCTCCGCTCGCTGATATCGATTACGCGGAATTGCTCACCTTCCCGGAGCTTGCGCCCGTGGAAGATTCATACCGCATTGTGGATGAAGACAGAACCGTCATCATGGCGCTGGCCGTGCGTTTTGGCCGCACCCGTCTCATTGACAATGCATTACTTCAACCAAAAGTAGGGGGATCCCATGTTTAGAACGATGATGAAATCCAAAATCCACCGCGCAACGGTGACGGAAGCCAATCTGAACTATGTGGGCAGCATTACCATTGATGAGGATCTAATGGAGGCTGCAGACCTTCTGGAGAATGAAAAAGTTCAAATCGTGAACAATAACAACGGCGCCCGTCTGGAAACGTACGTGATCAAAGGCGAGCGCGGCAGCGGCGTCATTTGCTTGAACGGAGCAGCCGCACGGCTCGTACAGCCCGGCGACAACGTCATTATCATTTCTTATGCCATGATGTCCAAAGAGGAATACGACCATCACACCCCGACGGTCGTGATCGTCGACGAATCGAATAAGCCGGTTACGACGGAATATCGCGAAGTTCACGCCGCCATTCTCTAAAGAACCAAAATGTGTCGGGACCTTAAAGGGATGAAAAGACCGTCTTCTACAGAAAATGAGTTCAGGTCGACGCACTGATCTCATTTTTCCGCTAAGGGTGGGATGCAGCTATGTTTCAACATGTATTCGCCGAAATGAACAACATGTTAGATGAAATTGTGAAGCATTACCCTTCTGCTCAAGGTCCCCAAAAACAGGCGCTGGTACAAAACTGGAACATGCTCAAAAGCATGAGCGAGGGCATTATCGAGGAGTGGCTGCATTTTGAAGAAAAAATGGCCATCTTCCGCGAGAGTGCAGCGTCACCTCCGGTTTTTCCGCCGACCGAAGCGCCTGAATTGCAGCTGGATGCGTTCGTTCGCGGTCAAGGTTACTACAAGCTGTTGATGTTCCAGCCGGCCATACAGCAGTTTGAGGCAGCCGCCGCGGTATTTCCGGACAGCCTTCTGATCAAGTTGTACATTGCCATGTCCCATCTGTATTTGGGGCATACCGCCCAAGCATCCGACGTACTGATCTCCATCCTGCCCCTGGCTGACAACAGAAAGCTTCGGGCGATGATCTACAATGCGCTTGGATGCATCGAGGTGTTGAATGGACAGCAAGCAAAGGCCGAGGAACATTTTGCACTGGCGATTCATAGCGATCCGACGCTTCCCGACCCCATGATCAACCTGGAGGTCTGCAAGCAGAATCGCGGTGAGCTCCAGTACGGCAGCCAATTGATCTCTTTGCTGTAGAAATCAAGCCACAACAAGAAGCGATGCCAGAGCTCACCTTGAGACTTTGGCATCGCTTTTTGCGTACGGGAGCGGTACAGAAAGCCAGGGGATTTTTTACCCGGAATGTTCAAAACCCGCAACTTCTGGTATGCTGTTAATTAGTCTGGAGGAAAGGGATTTTATCGAAATGAAATTTGCCGTATTGGATTTTGAAACCACGGGCAACCAGTCTGCAGATGAAATCATTCAGGTTGGACTGGCCATCATCGAAGAGGATCGAAGCATATCCCGCGTATACGGCACCTATGTCAATCCCGGGATTCCGATCCCTCCTTTTATTACCGGTTTGACCGGCATTTCCGACAGTGATGTAGCGGATGCTCCGTCATTGGAAGAAATGATGATGGAGCTTGTGCCCATGCTCGACGATGTCGTATTGGTTGGACATAACGTCGCTTTTGATTTTAACTTTTTGCAAAACGCGCTCGATCGCTGCGGCTATTTACCGTTCAGCGGCCGTATTCTAGATACGATGCACTTCTTAAAAATATGCTTTCCCTCGCTCCCGTCCTACCAGCTCGGGATGGTGTCCTCTCATTTCGGCCTGGAGCATGACCGTCCGCACCAGGCGGACAGCGATGCGCTTGCCACAGCCTATGCGCTGCTGAAATGTTTGGAGGAGATCGACGAGCTTCCGCTGCTCACCATTCAGCGTTTAAGCGACCTGTTTGCCGACGAGGACAGCGATTTGGCCTGGTTCTTTGACGGCATTCGTTCCGACAGGGAGCACCGAGCCGTACAAGCGGGAGACACCCATACGTACTACCGCCAGTTTGCCTTGGCGGTGGATGATTGGAACGATATAGCACCTGTCAGAGATGAGACGGAGCCCAACCCTTTGGCCGATGTAAGCTTCGAGCAATACATGAACGATGTCCGTGAACGCCTGAAGGAAACGCTGCCTCATTACGAGAGCAGGGATGCCCAGGACATGATGTTCCAGGAAGTGATGCAGGCGCTGGATGACAATAAACATCTATTGATCGAAGCGGGCACGGGAACCGGCAAATCCCTTGGATATTTGCTGCCGTCGATCTATCAAAGCGTGAAGCAGGAACAGAAGGTTATGGTGAGCACGCATACGATCAACCTTCAAGAACAGCTGCGTGACCGGGATATTCCCCTGCTCACCCAGGTTGTTCCTTTTCCTTTTAAGGCGGCCATTTTCAAGGGCAGGGGACATTATTTGTGTTTGAGAAAATTTGAACATAAAATAAATAGAAGAGATTTTCATTCCCCGAAGGAAGACGTAATCACGGCGGCCCAGATGCTGGTCTGGCTGACCCAGACGGAGAACGGGGATGATGAAGAGCTAAACCTTGGCGGACGGGGAGGGGATTTCTGGGAGACCATCTCCAGCGATTCGGATTCTTGCCTCGGACGCGCCTGTCCTTGGTTCCGCAAATGCTACTATCACAGGGCCAAGCATGAAGCAGGCATCGCGGATGTCGTCATTACGAACCATTCGAAGCTGTTCACCGACGTGAAGGCGAATCATCAGCTGCTGCCAAGCTATGAGCGCCTCGTCATCGACGAAGCGCATCATCTTGAGGATGTCGCCGGCAAGCACCTTGGCTTGCAGATGAAGTATTTTTCGGTGGTCCATACCTTGACCCGCATGTACAAAGACAGCCGAAGCGGGCAGCTCCCGGCTCTGCGCCAGCTGCTGCAAGCTTCGCCGCACGAGAAGGCAGTCGAATGGTCTTCCGTCATCGACCGTTTGTATCCGGACCTCATTACCGCAAAAGAGAACTGGGATCGGCTCAGCGATCAATTGTTCGGACTGCTTCCGGAACGCGGAGACGCTTCTCCGGGAGATGCCGGCCAATTCTCGCTCCGCCTGTCCCCGCTTAAGAAGCCGAAGGATTGGGATTCGATGGCCGAACTGGAGCATCAAATTCATCTGACGCTGGGCGATGTCGTGCGCAAGGGCGATAAGCTGATCGCCGAAATGAAGGAAGATTTGGATGACTACAGCGCGGACAGCCTGTTAACCGACCTATCGGGCCTATTTAAGGACCTGGCCGCGCATCGCGAAGACCTGCGCTCCTTCATGGCCCTGAACGATGAGGGCACGGTATACTGGATGGAGGCGAACGGCAATTTCCGCAGCAAATCGCTGCAGTTGTATGCCGTGCCCGTCGACGTGAGCGCTCATCTGAAGGAATTGTTTTTTGACAAGAAACAAAGCGTGATTCTGACATCGGCAACCTTGTCGGTGGACAAATCGTTTCAGTTCATGATCGAAAACCTGGGTCTTCAGGAAGCGGCTGAAGCGGGGAACCTGAACACGGTTCAGCTCCCGTCCCCGTTTAATTACAGGGAACAAGCCCTTCTTGTCGTGCCGCGCGATTTTCCGAGCGTGAAGGGATCGGTCGGGGATGCACTCTTTGTGAATATGCTCGTGAAGTCTTTGGCCGATACGGCCGTCGCTACGCATGGCCGCATGCTCGTCCTGTTCACTTCGTACCGGATGCTGCGCCAGGTGCACGAGCCGCTGAAAGAAGCGCTTGCATCAAGCGACATCACGGTATTGGGACAAGGTATGGACGGAACCAGCCGTACCAAGTTAATCCGAAGATTTCAGGACAGCAGCGCTTCCGTGCTGCTGGGCACCAGCTCCTTCTGGGAAGGGGTAGACATCCCGGGCGAGGCGCTGACTTGTCTTGCCATCGTCCGGCTGCCGTTCCAGCCGCCGAATCACCCCTTGGTCGAGGCCAAGAGCGAACTGCTGCAGCAGCAGAAGAAGAATCCCTTCATGAAGCTTTCGGTTCCGCAAGCGGTCATTCGTTTCAAACAGGGGTTTGGGCGTCTGGTGCGAACAGCACAAGATAAAGGGATCGTGATCGTGTACGATACCCGGGTCATTGAATCCTATTACGGGAAGTATTTCTTATATTCCTTGCCGGGGCCGAAGATGGAGCATATGCCGACAGAGGGGATCGTTCCCCGAATTTCGGAATGGCTGCAGGAAGAGGCAAGCGCGGGAAACCAAGCGGAATAAAGTGAAACCAAGCACGATCAACAAAAAAGATGTAGTTATTAACCTATTATTAGGGGGAGCATGCATGAAATCGGAAAAAATTTCGGAAGCCGTGGTCCGCAGATTACCTGTATACTTGCGCTATTTGAATGAGCTTCAGAAGAGGGAGGTTTCCACGGTTTCCTCCCAGGAGCTGGGACAGAAGCTGGACCTCAATCCTGCTCAAATTCGTAAGGACCTGGCGTATTTCGGTGATTTTGGACGGAAAGGGATCGGATATGATGTTTCTTATCTGATCGAGAAGATTCGCCAGATTCTGAAGCTGGACCAGAAGATCAATGTCGCACTGGTCGGGGCCGGTAATCTTGGACATGCATTATCGAATTACAATGCATTCCTTAAGGATAATATGAAGATTGTGGCGATTTTCGATTCGTATTCTCCCAAAGTTGGTATGAAAATTAACAATTTGGTCGTACAGCCGATGGAAGAGCTGGAGAAGACGGTTCATGAGCACAGCATTCGAATCGGGATTATTACCGTTCCGGATTTCGAAGCGCAGAACGTCGCGAATCAGCTTATCGCCTCAGGGATCGAGGCGATTCTGAACTTTGCGCCAACCATCCTGAAAGCCCCAGCCCATATCCGGATTCATACGGCTGATTTTACAACGGATTTGCAAAGTTTGGCCTATTATTTGGATAACGGCAAGGAGGATGCAGCACATGACAACAACGAAGTGGATGGTTAAGAACGGAACGTTTGCAGTACTGGAGGAAAGCCAATCCGTGCTTCGCGGATACATGGTGGTTGAGAACGACCGGATCACGTACCTGGGCGAAGAGGAGCCCGTCGTGGAAGAGGGGACAGAGATTATCGACGGAACCCATCTGTTCTTCCTGCCCGGATTGGTGAACACGCATGGACATGCCGCCATGTCGCTTCTTCGCGGCTATGGGGACGATCTGGCGCTGCAAGTATGGCTTCAGGAAAAAATGTGGCCGATGGAAGCCAAATTCACGTCAGACGACGTATATTGGGGCACATCGCTCTCCGTGCTGGAGATGATCAAGGGCGGAACCACGACGTTTGTGGATATGTATGACCATATGGATCAGGTCGCGAAGGTTGTCCAGGACTCGGGAATGCGCGGCGTCCTGACGCGCGGCGTAATCGGTTTATGCCCGCCCGAGGTACAGCAGCAGAAGCTGGATGAGGCGGTGGCATTCGCGAAGGATTGGCATGGCAAGGCTGACGGCAGAATTACGACGATGATCTCGCCGCACGCGCCTTATACCTGCCCGCCGGATTTCATCGAAAAATTCGTTCAAGCATCCCATGACTTGAACCTGCCTTTGCATACCCATATGTCCGAAACGGAAACTGAAGTGGCTCAGAATGTTAAGGACTACGGGCTTCGCCCCGTTGCCCATTTGGAGAAGCTGGGCATGTTCTCCCGTCCTACGCTCCTTGCGCATGCCGTTCATCTGACCGATGAAGAAATCGAAGTCTTGGCCAAGCACCAAGTAGCCGTATCGCATAATCCCGGAAGCAATTTGAAGCTTGCCAGCGGAGTCGCCCGCGTACCTGCGCTGCTGAAAGCCGGCGTAACGGTGTCGCTCGGTACCGACGGACCTGCTAGCAACAATAACCTGGATATGTTCGAAGAGATGCGGCTGGCTGCCCTGATCCATAAAGGAGTAAGCGGGGATCCGACGGCCATTCCGGCCTCCGAAGCGCTCCGAATGGGCACGGTATACGGAGCCAAGTCCGCTTTCCTTGAGGATATCGGTATGCTCGCGGTTGGGATGAAAGCCGATATGATCGCATTGAATACGGATCAGGCGCATTTCCTTCCACGGACCGACTATATTTCTCACGCGATCTACTCTGCCAGCGCGAAGGATGTAGAGCATGTATGGGTTGACGGCAAGCAGTTGGTGAAGAATGGCGCGAGCCTTACTCTCGACGAGGAACGCATCCGCCGGGAAGCGCAGCGTGCATTTGAGCGTCTTACAACCCTCTAGGGAATAATCAAGGGGAGCGAGGAAGACGGATTTGAAGAAAAAAACGAAGTGGATATTGCTGAGCGTGTCCGGCGTCCTGCTATTATTGCTTGGCCTACAGCTCTATTATTCCTATGTTATGAAAGATACGTGGAATGAAGAAAGAATGGCGATCCTTGCAGCGAAACAGCATGGCCAATTGGTCTCGTCCGACAAGACCTATAAATCGGTATGGGGCGAGGACAATAACTATTGGGTGGTCAGCGGGAAAGATAAAGACAATCAAGACCGCATGGTCTGGGTGAAGTTTACGGACGATAACGTTCCTGTTGAAGGGACAGATGCCGTTCAGTCGGTGTTATTGAATACGGGCATGTCAGAGGCCGTGATGCGGGACCAGATCCGTAAAGAAATGCCGGGTGCGGTCATCAAGCGATTGCTGCCGGGAATGTATGAAGGCGAGTATGCCTGGCAGCTGCAATATGAAAACAACGGTCAGCGCGGTTACCGATTCTATCGTTTTCAAGACGGAAACGCCATCGGAAATGATATTATTCTTCCTAATCAATAAGAAAACAAATGAAAAGGCGTCCCCTCATAGGGATGCCTCTTTGGCACATAAATATGTAAGCGCATACAGAAATAAATTGGTAAAACTGTTCTAAATATTTTCACAGACAAGCATGAAAAAGTATATAAGATGTGATATACTCGTACTTGTACGAATTGAGCAGATCAATTACATGCCTCACCATATATCGTTGATATATGTATTATTGTGCTGCAATTGCTATACAAAATTTCATATCGAAATTGAAGGAGGAACTTCATGAAACTGCGCATTGTACCTATCATGCTGACTGTCGTGATCTCAGCATCGGTCCTCTTTGGCGGTTGGTTTCTGTATCGGCAGATGGCTTTGCAGAATCCGCTCGCAACTGTTGTGTCACAATACGATGGCGTGAAAAGTTCTCATATAGATATTAAACAGGATACCGTGACTTTGAATCTTGATTTGGCTCCGGATGCGAATTTACAAGGTTTGGTTCAGCATATTAAGCAGGAAGGCAAGTCCGTGATCGGGAAGCGGGAATTGAGAATCCAGGTGGAGGACCATTCCTCGGAAGCATTGGATCAATGGTGGGAGCAAGCCATGCTGTCGGTTGCCGAAGCGATGGACAATAAGCAGTATACCGATATTCAATCATCGCTCGAGCAGCTGGCTGCCCAGTCGCCGAATTTGAAAGCAAAAGCAACGATCGATGACACCAATGTCTATGTCAGCTTGTCGGACGGCAAGTCTGGTAAATTTATAATCTTGCCGCGTCAACCTGGCAAAATGGAGGTGTGGAACCGTGCCTAAATTAGCAAAAGAAATCATGTTAGGCTTCATTCCGGTTTTGTTGGTATTCCTTGTGTTTGTCGGCGTGAACATCGTGCCTCTCTTAATAGCGGCAGGACTCGTAGGCGGCTTGCTGTTTATAGCCAAGATGAAGGGCGGCATCGCGGTTGGTGCCGGAAATGAGCGAAAGCGGAAGAAGAGCGGCCCGGCCAAGCTGACGTTCGAGGAAATCGGCGGGCAGGATAACGCTAAGCAGGAGCTGCGGGAAGCATTGGATTTTCTGATTCGTCACGAGGATATCAAGAAATTCGGCATACGTCCATTGAAGGGGATTCTTCTCACAGGGCCTCCGGGAACAGGGAAGACCTTGATGGCCAAGGCTGCTGCCCATTATACCGACTCTATATTTGTCGCTGCTTCCGGCAGTGAATTCGTGGAGATGTATGTCGGCGTCGGTGCAGGGCGTATCCGGGATTTGTTCAAGGATGCCCGCAACCGCGCGGCCAAAGAAAACAAGCAAAATGCCATCATCTTCATCGATGAGATCGACGTCATCGGCGGTAAACGCGAAGGCGGCCAACAGCGAGAGTACGATCAAACGCTGAATCAGCTGCTGACCGAAATGGACGGCATCTATTCGCAGGACACGCCTCGCATTCTGGTGATCGCCGCAACGAACCGTAAAGAAATGCTGGACAGCGCGCTGCTGCGTCCAGGACGATTCGACCGCCATATTCAAGTGGATCTGCCTGACAAGAAGGGCCGGACGCATATCTTGAACCTGCATGCTGGCAATAAGCCGCTGCATCAAGATGTCGACCTGGAGAAAATAGCAGAGGAAGCCTACGGCTTCTCGGGTGCACAGCTGGAGAGCGTCATGAACGAAGCCGCCATCTATACGATGCGCGAGAACGAACAATTTATCCATCAGCGTCATCTGTCCATGGCGATTGACAAGGTCATGATGGGCGAGCGTTCCGACCGTGAATCGAATTTGGAGGAGAAAAAGCGTGTTGCCATCCACGAATTGGGACATGCTATCATGGCAGAGCTGGTGCGCCCAGGCAGCGTGAAGCAAGTCGCGCTCAGCCCGCGCGGCAAGGCGCTTGGTTATGTTCGCCATAATCCGCAGCAGGAACAGTATTTGTACACAAAAACCTTCCTGGAAGAGCAGATTATGATCGCTCTTGGCGGCGCGGCCGCCGAAGAGATCTATTACGGGGGCCGAAGCACGGGCTCCAGCAATGACTTCGAGCAGTCGCTGAACATCGTGGAGACGATGATGAAGTCGGGTCTGACGTCGCTGGGTATCGTTAACATGAACATGGTTACTACCGAAGAGCTGATGAAAGAGAACAATGTGATATTGGAAGAGCTGATGAATCGCACCAAAACTCTTTTGGAGCAGAAACGGCCGATATTCGACAATTCTCTTGACATCCTGTTGAAGGAAGAAATTCTCTCGGGAGAACAATTTCGTTGTCAATTTCGTGAAAACGCGCTTTTACCAGCATAAATTGTTATGCTGGTTATTTTTTTTTACTTTTTTGTCGTGCTAAGATATTATTATACTTTGTGCTCTAAAATGTATTTTTCGACAAATGGGGTACAATTAAAGTATAGAGATAAGGAAAGGGTGGAGTAGAAACCATGTACTTCAAAAAAATCGGCGTTGTAGGCGGCGGGACCATGGGGCAGGGCATTGCGGAGATGCTGGCAGCCAAGGGCCTTGACGTACTGCTCGTAGAGAAAACTCCAGAGAAACTGGACTATTCATACCGAATGATCGAGACCAGTCTAGATAAACAACTGGAGAAATGGGGAATTACCCAGGCAGAGAAGAAACTGATCCTGAACCGGATTCAAAAAGTAACTCATTTTGCGGAGCTCAGCACCTGCGATATGGTAATTGAGACGATCATAGAGGACTTGGATGCAAAGAAAGAAGTATTTACACAGTTGGATCAAGTTTGTCCAAGCCACGTAATATTAGCAAGTAATACATCCACGCTTAGTTTGACGGAGCTCGCCAGCTCCACCAAATATCCTGAGCGTGTTATTGGCATGCACTTCATACATCCCGTTTCCAAGGTCGACCTCGTTGAAATCATTCGCGGCTTGAAGACTTCAGATCATACGTTTAACGAAACCAAACGCTTTGTTGAGGAAGTTTCGGATAAAAAGGGCATCATGGTCTATGAATCTCCAGGTTTCGTCACCACCCGCATGATCACGCTCATGATCAACGAAGCGATGCATCTCCTGCAAGAAGGCGTAGCCTCCGCGGAAGATATCGACGACGCCATGAGAATCGGATATAACTTCCAGCACGGACCGCTGGAGATGGCCGACCGTTTCGGCCTGGATTCCATTCTCGCCGCGCTGGAGCGCATGTTCCGCGAGTACGGCGAACTGAAATACCGTCCATCGATTGTCTTGAAGAAATTGGTTCGCGCAGGACAACTGGGCGTTAAAACCGGAGAAGGCTTTTTCAAGTACGACAAGGATGGTGACCGGGTATGAATATTCTCGTAATTAATGCAGGCAGTTCTTCGCTGAAGTATCAACTGTACGATATGACGGATGAATCCGTGCTGGCCAAAGGATTGGTTGAACGGATCGGCATGGATTCCTCGATTCTGACGCATAAGCCGACAGGAAAACAGGACGTAACCGAAGTCAGCGAAATTCTGGAGCATACTACCGCGATCCGCAAAGTGCTTGGCATGCTGACAAACGAGGAGCACGGCGTGATCGATTCCATCGATAGCATTCAGGCCGTAGGGCATCGCGTGGTGCATGGCGGGGAATCTTTTAAAGAGTCCGCTCTCGTAGACAGTGACGCCAAAGCGGAAATCCGCCGCTTGTTCGATCTGGCTCCGCTTCACAATCCGGCCTCGATGATGGGGATCAAAGCCGCAGAAACCAACATGCCCGGCGTTCCGCAGGTCGTTGTGTTTGATACGGCGTTCCATCAGACCATGCCGGAGAAATCGTACCTGTACGCTATTCCGAGAGTACTTTATAATAAGTATAAAGTACGTCGTTACGGTGCGCACGGTACTTCCCATGCCTATGTCAGCCAGGCGGCGGCAGAATTCCTGAACCGTCCGCTGGAGGATCTGAAGATCATTACCTGCCATATCGGCAACGGGGCTTCCCTCACAGCGGTAAAAGGCGGCAAGTCCATCGATACCTCCATGGGCATGACGCCGCTGGAAGGGCTCATGATGGGTACGCGCAGCGGTGATTTGGATCCTGCGATCGTGCCGTTTGTCATGAACAAGGAAGAGCTGACCGTCAACGAAGTGAACTCCATGCTGAACAAGCACAGCGGCTTGCTGGCGATTTCCGGAATCAGCAGCGATATGCGCGAGATCACGGAAGGCATGGAAAAAGGCGATCCGAACTCCACATTAGCTTTTGAAATGTACGAGTATCGTGTCCGTAAATACATCGGTTCTTATGCTGCCGCCATGAATGGCGTGGATGTCATCGTATTTACGGCGGGCGTCGGCGAGAATTCGATCGTTCTTCGTCAAAGAGTGCTTGAGCAGCTTACCTATCTCGGAGTAGAATTGGATGAGGAGCTGAACAGCATTCGATCCGGCGAGCCGCGCCGTATTTCCGCGGCGAACTCGAAGGTTGAGGTACTCGTGATCCCTACCAATGAAGAATTGGTTATCGCGCGGGATACGCATCGTATCGTTCAAGCTTCCAACCGTTAAATAGTAGTGATATAAGGGAGAGATTTATGCATGGCCACCAAAAGTGTGATTCGTAACGTCAACCAGCATGTCGGCGAGACCGTCACGATCGGCGCCTGGATCAACAACAAGCGTTCCAGCGGGAAGATTCAATTCCTGCAGCTTCGCGACGGCTCCGGCTATATCCAGGGCGTTGTAGTGAAGAGCGAAGTATCCGAACAGGTATGGGAAGACGCGAAAAGCCTGACACAAGAAAGCTCTTTGTATGTGACGGGTGTTATACGTGAAGAGCCGCGGAGCCAATCGGGTTATGAGATGACGGTTACCGGCATTGAAATTATACATCTTACGGAAAACTATCCGATTACGCCTAAAGAGCACGGTGTCGATTATTTGATGGACCATCGTCATCTGTGGCTTCGTACGCAGAAACAACGTGCGATTATGGTGATCCGTGCAGAAATTATCCGCGCCGTTCAAGAGTACTTTGATACCAACGGCTTTACGCTTGTGGATCCGCCGATTTTGACTCCGACTTCTGCGGAAGGCACAACCAATCTGTTCCACACGAAATATTTTGATGAGGATGCCTATTTGACCCAGAGCGGACAGCTGTACATGGAAGCTGCTGCCATGGCACTCGGCAAGGTATACTCCTTCGGGCCGACATTCCGCGCCGAGAAGTCCAAAACCCGCCGTCACCTCATCGAGTTCTGGATGATTGAGCCGGAGATGGCCTTCACGGACCATGAGGAGAGCCTTCAGGTGCAGGAGCAGTTCATCAGCCATGTGGTGCAATCCGTCGTTAAAAACTGCCGTCAGGAGCTTGAAACGATCGGTCGCGACATATCGAAGCTGGAGGCGATCCAGGCGCCGTTCCCGCGGATTACGTACGATGAGGCGATTGAATTCCTGCACACGCAGGATTTTGATATTCCTTGGGGCGAGGATTTCGGCGCGCCGCACGAAACGGCCATTGCCGAGAAGTATGACAAGCCGGTCTTTATTACCCATTATCCGGCGGGCATCAAGGCTTTCTACATGAAGCCGGATCCGAATCGTCCGGAGGTCGTGCTGTGCGCGGATATGATCGCGCCGGAAGGTTACGGCGAGATTATCGGAGGATCGCAGCGGATTGACGATCCACAGCTGCTCGAAGAGCGCTTCAAGGAGCATGACCTATCGATGGAAACTTATCAATGGTATATGGATTTGCGTAAATACGGCACCGTGCCTCATTCCGGATTCGGCTTAGGCCTTGAGCGTACCGTTGCGTGGATTTGCGGCTTGGATCATGTTCGTGAAACGATTCCGTTCCCACGGACCCTGTACCGGATGTACCCGTAAGCCGTGAGAGGAGAGTCCATGGACCACGGCAACGCGGATACCGGCATGAACGGTTGGACGGCCGGCGCCGCTGCCGGCATGAGCCAAGGGATGGCGATCATTCCTTATGCCCTGCTCCGGCATTACCGGTCACTTGGTTTAAGCGATCGCGAAGCGATGCTGGTCATCCATTTGATCGGGTATCAGCAGGTGGAGTTTAAGACGTTTCCTTCGCTGGAGGAGCTTGCGGAGGTAACGGGCTCTCCTGCCGCCTTCATCGCTGCAAGCCTGCAGCGCCTGATGAAGGTAGGACTGATCGGCATTGATGAATATGTCGACGAGGGCCAGGGAATTCATTATGAGCGATACAATCTGAACGGATTGTATGAGAAGCTTGCTGCGTGCCTGGCCCAAGAGGGCAGGGACAAAAGCCCTGAAGCAGCCAAGTTTGCTTCACCTCTGTTGAATGCCCGTCCAGCTTCCGGCAAAACAGCTGCATCGGAGAAACCCGCTCCGGAGAAGGAAGAGCGGAATCTGTTCACCATTTTCGAAAAGGAATTCGGACGTCCGCTATCGCCGATGGAGCTGGAGACAATCTCCGGCTGGGTCGACGCGGACCGCTACCCGGACGAGTTGATCCTGTTAGCGCTAAAAGAGGCGGTATTTGCGGGCAAATTGCATTTCCGCTACATTGACCGGATCCTGCTCGAATGGAGCCGCAACCGGGTGCGTACCGCACAGGATGCCAAAGCCTATACGCAGAAATTCAGAAATATCGGAAGATAGCTCAGAAGCACGTCCATGAAGGACGTGCTTTTTTTATATGCGATGGAAATATTCCGTTTCCAAGCGTTTTGACTCATGATGGAAAATGCGGTCTTATACGAATAAAATTTGCAAAATGCAGAAACTAGCTGTCCCTTTTTTCCGCTGTCATGTGTTATAAATCATGAGGGCACCTTCAGTGATGATTTGCTGATGAGAGGAGGGAGTAACGAAAGTGAGCATTCAACCGACGAAGCCAGAGATGAAGGAATTGGACATCGAGGTAATCATAGAACGGGTGTTAAACGGGGATCGGCAAGCTTTTGTACATATCGTTGAAGCGTTTCAACAGCAGATTTTCATGTATTGCTGGAGACTGCTGAACCAGCGGCAGGATGCGGAGGATGCCGTACAGGAAATCATGGTGAAGGCTTATCAGAAACTCGAGACGTATATGCCAGAGACCTCATTTTCTGCTTGGCTGTATAAGATGGCTTATCACCATTGTCTGAATATGCTGCGAAGGAAACGGTATTTTCAGAATATCGTTCCTAAACTGAGAGCGGATAAGGAGCATGTCGCAAGCGCGGAGCAGGAAGCTCAGAAATATATCATCAGCGAGCCGATGGAACGCGCTCTTCGCAGACTGTCCCCCGATGAGAGGAACTTGCTTATTCTCCGGATATTTGAAGAAAAGAGCTTTGCGGAAATCGGACTAATTCTAGATAAAACCAAGGATACGGTCAAAAAACGCTACAGTCGACTGATCCAAAAGTTAAAAAAGTGGATGCATGATCGAGAGGGGGAACCGCGATGGAATTTCAACGAGATGACGTGGAGGAAAAGCTGAGGGAGCAACGTACGAAGAGCCGTTATGTCATTGATGTCAGGGATGCGGTAATGGAACGGATTGCTTCACTTCCGGCCAAAAAACGCAAGCCGAGTTTGTATAGAAGACCGCTCGTGATGGCCGCCTCGCTGCTGCTGGTGACTTCGCTGTCCGTCACGGTGTATGCCGCAGCCGAACTGGTACAGATCCGCAGCAAAGAGGGAAAAGTGGTGCTGGAGACCAAAGCGGAACCCGAGGACTCTAAGGAATTACAAGCAAAGCAGGACCGATTGTATTCGCTCGATACGCCTTCCCGAAGTTTAGCCTTTCGCTCGGCCCTTCCCGGTCAAGCCATCGCTTACTATATCCATAACCAAGAGATCAATGATTTGAAGAGAGAGATTCATGGAAAGGAAACCTTACTCGAATTTCACGCAGGTTCGTTACATTTAAGGGATCTGGGTGTATTTCGAGAGGAAGCCGGCAAGCGCGGAATGCCTGATATCCATATTCCCACCCGGATATTAAATGAATATTCGTTTCATGAAGGAACCCTTTCCTTTATCCCCGACCTTTCTGATTTGTTTCAGGAGGGAGAACCGACAAAAGCCTATTACGATATTCAAAATGAGTTGATTCGGAAGGCGGAAGCATCGACGGGGAGCAAAAGTGTTTTCGTTAAGGAGATAAAACCGCCCAGCGCGGGCTCGATTTCGCTATCCTACGTAAAAGGCAGCGACATGGAAACCTCGATCAGTGTAATAGCAACCAAACGCAGCGCCATGAACTCCAAGCAGGAGATTCATTATACCGATAAGGACCATGTCGAAAAGGTTCTGGCAGGTGGCCATGAGATGATATACGTTCGATACGCAGACGCCTATTTTAATCAAGGCCTGGCTTGGGTGGATGAGGCCCAAGATCTTTATTACCATATCGCATTGAACAGCAAAGCGAAGCTAACAAAAGAGAACATGATAGAAATCGCAGAGCGCTTTATTAACTAACCACATGTACATGTCCCAAAGGTTTTGTGAAACCTAAGCCCTTGGGACTTTCTTTATGCAGCCGGCCGGGTCCAGCGGCCGTTTCAGGTCCTGATTAGCAGGAGAACCCCTCCGGATTAGCGAATGCATATAGTTGCAGCATCGGCCGGAGGGGGAGATGGAGATGAGATACAAGGCCATTATTTTTGATCTGGACAACACGTTGCTAGACTACAGCCAGAGCGAAAAGAAATGCATGCAGCAGGCGCTGGAGTTATACCGTCTGCATGAGGATTTGACGTGGGATGAGTTCTGGGGGACATTCGGACCGATCAATTTTAATTACTGGATGAACCGAGTTCAGCATAATCACGACATTAGGCAGGTGTTGGAGCATTCCTTCACGGACACGTTCCTTGGATTGAAGCGGGAATTTAACCAGTGCCGGGAGATCTCGGAAACATACTGGGGGTTATTTTGCAGTTCTCCCCATTTGGAGCCGCATGCCGATCTTATACTGGAGCACCTGCACGGCAATTTTGCGCTCGGCGTGATCTCCAACGGCATTGGTGAAGCACAGCGCAAACGTCTTGCGGCAGGAGGCTTGTTTCATTATTTTGATTCCTTCATCATTTCGGATGAAGTAAAGTACTGGAAGCCGGATCCGCATATCTTTGAGCTTGCTTTGCAGGAATTAGCGGTTGACTCAAGCGAGGTGCTGTACATAGGGGATTCGCTTACGGATGATTATGAAGGAACAGCGAATGCAGGAATTGACTTTTGTTATTATAATCGCCGGGGCGCCCCTTTAAGCGACCGTCATCGGCCTGCTTATACGATCAAGGATCTTATGGAGCTTAAGGATCTGACTTAGGAATCATGAAAGAAGGAGAATGATCGAATTGAAATACAAGCATATTCTATTTGATTTGGACGGAACCCTGACCGATCCGCGCGAAGGCATCACGAAAGCTGTAAGGCACGCACTCGGTCAGCAAGGGATTATCGTCAACGATCTTTCCGAGCTGGAATGTTTTATCGGTCCCCCGCTCCAGGAGACCTTCACCGAAAAGTACCATTTCAGCGAGGCCGAGGCTTGGGAAGCAATTCTCAGCTATCGCGAATATTTCAAGGACACCGGCCTGTATGAAAATGAAGTATATGTCGGCATTCGCGATGTATTGGATTTACTGTTATCGCAAGGGCGACAGTTGTATGTCGCTACCTCCAAGCCTGCGGTTTTTGCGGAAACGATACTTGAGCATTTCCAGCTGTCCGCTTATTTTACCATGGTGTGCGGAAGCGAACTGGACGGCACCCGGTCCGCCAAGACCGAAATCATTCAGCATGTTCTGGATACCTGCCGCATTGATGCTTCGGAAGCCGTCATGATCGGAGATCGGATGCATGATTTAATAGGAGCACGGAATTGCGGGATACACAGCATGGCTGCAGGTTACGGCTATGGTTCGGAGGAAGAGCTGACGGCATGCCAGCCGACCTATTTCTTCAAAACGGTGGAGGAGATGCTCCGGTCGTTTGCAAGCTTAGCGGTTTAGGATCTCCTGCCGATGAGACGGAGGCTTCGATTTTTCGCCTAACATCGGTTATAATGGTCATAACCAGTCGGAATGTCATAATTTGTGAAGGGAGGGGCATGATCATGATCATGATGGGAAGATTGACGATGAGCTCTATGCAAAGTCTATATGATGAACAACGGCGGTTGTTTGCATGGAGCGATGAGAAAGTTACCGCCTGATTACCTCGCGTAGAGAGGGCCGTTTATCTATTGGACTTTGCATCCTTAAAACCTTTATTTTAATTTTAAGGAGCAGAGCTACCATGAAATATATAAACGCGGATATTATACTTCCCGAGGAATTGCTGAAGGAAGTGCAAAAATATGTACAGGGCGGGATGGTATACATCCCGAAACCCGAAGGATTGCGCAAGAAATGGGGAGAAAACTCGGGCAGCCGGGTGTATTTGAAAAAAAGAAACCTGGAAATCCGGCAGCTGTTTGCTTCAGGCGCCACGATTGACCAGCTTTCTTCTCAGTATTGTTTATCCTGCGATTCCATCAAAAAAATCGTGTATACCAAAAACAAGTAAAAGCAAGTCACATTGGAACTGATTCTGATGTGGCTTTTTTCTTGTGTAAAAAGCGGCTCGAATCAGGTATCATGAAATGAAAAGACGATGTGTGGGATGGGAGAGAAAAGTTTGTCCGTAAGGAAACGCTCAAGTGACTTTACAGTTTGCTTCATGCTTCTGGCTGCGGCTATTATTGGGGTTCAGCTAATTTCATTTCCGATGGTTTTTATATGGGGGGCCGTTTTGACTCTGGCTTATATCGCGTGCAGGAGGGTCAGTCTGTTCAACCCTTCGAAACGGATAAGCGATACAGCCATGCTGGCGCTGAACATGATCATGGGGTACATCCTTTATCGTACCTTTGGTGAAATCATACAGAATGGGTTGGCCGATCACGAAGCCTGGGGAATTATTCTATCGAGGCTGGGCCTGATTCTGTTCGTGATGCCCTTTGCGCTCGCGGCAATGCGGACGAGAGAAAAACCGCTTTATCTTGCCAAAGGCACCTGGAGGTCAACGATTTATTTTCCATGGATTTTCAAGGGCCCGTTCAAGGACCCGACCTGGCGGTTTATGCTGATATTCCTGGTTGTGGTTTGTGCCGTATTTTCATTTTTTATTGACTGGGGGCAGCCAGAACTCCTGGCTCTTGCCGGTTATGCTCTGTCTTTTGCGCTGATCAATGCCGTCCTTGAGGAGCTGCTGTGGCGGGGATACATACTTAGTCATTTTGTAAGTGGGTTTGGGGAGCTGAAAGGGCTTGTCATCGCCGGAGTTACCTTTGGTTTATACCATTACCACCTCGGTTTTTCATGGCCCGTTTGCCTGTTGTTTTCCATCTTTGGTATCATGATGGGGGGCGTAGCTATTCGTTCGAAAGGATTGGCTCCCGTCATGGTCATGCATTTTGCGATGAACGTTCTATTCGTCCTTAGCGGTATGATTCTGTAACCTTCCTAAGGGCGTCGATAGACGTTCTTTTTTGTTTTGGCCGGTACGGGCAAACTTTGGGACAAGCTGTGTTGGTCTTGTTTTTAGATTCATCCATATTTTTTTTGAAAAAAGTGCAGGGGCAGCTCATAAAGCTGACGTCTATGTATTCGGGAAGGAGGGGAGAGTTATTGATGCAGAAACGTTAATTGCGCGCATCCTGCAAGGTGAGCAAGAAGCCTTTCGGGAACTGGTGAACCAATACAGCCAGCACGTGTTCCATACGGCATATTCGGTCCTGCGGGATGCCAAGGAAGCGGAGGATGCGTCGCAGGAAGTGTTCATACAAGTATACAAAGCTCTCCCCCAGTACAGATCTGAAGGTTTTAAGACCTGGATTACCCGCATCGCCTTGAACAAAGCGATTGACATGAAGAGGAAGCTTTCCCGTAAACCGCCGGAGCAGCTGCCCGGCGAACATGAAGAAGTGCTGGATAAACTCCCTTCCCGGGACGAGGATGTGGTTTCTCTGCTCATACATAAGGAGAGAAGAGAGGAACTTCGAGAGAAAATTGAAGCTTTGCCGGACAATCACCGCGCCATTATTACGGCTTTTTATTTGGAAGAGAAAAACTACGAACAAATCGCTGCCGAGCTGAATGTCACGGTCAAGACGGTTGAATCGAAATTATACCGGGCCAGACAATGGATTCGGAAATCGTGGAAGGAGGAGGAGTGGAAATGAACGCCAAGGATCACGAGCTCAAGCTGCTGACCGAACGTTATGTTAGAGGGGAAGGCTCGCCCGAAGAACGAACTTCTTATGAAGAGCTCATGTTAACGGATGACGGCGTGCTGGAGATCTATATGCAGGTTCTGTCGGAGCTTGATGCCGAACTTCCCGGTATGGCAGATCCGAAAGCATTTGCCGAGCAGGTGGTGGAACATGAACAGATTAAGCCTTACACCCCGAAAGCACCGCTGCGGATTCAGGAACGGCCCAAGCGCTGGTACGAACGCGCCATCGTCCATTATGCCATAGCGGCGTCCATTACGATGCTGTTCCTCTTCACCGGGGCATTCGACCGGCTGCTTCCCAGCGAGATTAGCGGTCAGGTTCCTTTATCCGAGACGCCTTCCTATAGTGAGCAATGGGTGGAAAAAACAACGGGCTGGCTGGACCGGCTATTATCCAGATAAGAAAAATGAAAGGAAGATGCTTAGTGCAACCGCAACGAAGTAAAGGTTTTGCCTTTATACTCAATATCCTTCCGGGTCTCGGCCATTATTACTGGGGGAGGAAGGGACGGGCGCTGTTATATCCGCTGCTGTTCTTCGGAAGCCTGTTCGGCGGGATTTTGCTTGGAATCATGTCGGCTTCCGACGCAGTATTTGCGCTGGGACTTCTCGGTGCTTTAATGATCTGGGGGATCAGCATGCTCGATCTACTCATTGCGTTGATCCGTTATACCCCCGTCACGATTATTCATGATGAATTCGGGCGGCCGATGGAGATTCGCCAGGACAAGAGCGATGAATCCGAGCGCTTTTATACCATCCTGCTGTCCTTCATTCCCGGCCTTGGCCATTTTCAACTGGGCTTGATGCAGCGCGGGCTGTCATTCCTGATCGCCTTTTTCGGACTTGGAACGATTCTGGTGTTCCTGACGGGGTTGACTCATGAATCGGTGTTCCTGCTGTTTTTGGGCATGCTGCCGATCATATGGCTTTATTGCATGTTTGACGTGGTACAGCTGGTTCACCGCAAGCAAGCCGGGGACCTGCTCATAGACCGCACGCTGTTTGATGAGCTGGAGAGCGGCCGGGAGAGCGGGCGCCGCAGCAAAGTGTTTGCCACCTTGCTATCGGCGTTTCCCGGAGCGGGTCAAATGTATTTGGGTTTGCAAAAACGCGGACTGCAACTCATGGTTCTATTTCTTGGCAGCATCTATGTACTGGATGTGCTTAAGCTCTCGGTATTCCTGTTTTTGATCCCGTTGATCTGGTTTTATGCCTTTTTCGATGGTTTGCAGCAAGTCAGCCGCTATGGCCGGGAGCCGCTCCGGGATCGGCCGATCATCTCAGGCCTTGGAAATCAGCAGCGCTGGCTCGGGCTTGGCCTGCTCATCCTTGGCATCTATTTCGTATTTACGAGCGTAGTGATGCCTTATGTTGAAACGCTGTTTCCGGATTTGCACCTGGATTACCGGATCCGAACCTACATGAAAACCGTGATCGTAGCGGTGCTTCTCATCGGAGGAGGAATCAAGCTGATGACAGGCTCGAAGAAGGATTCACGGAGTGGAAATCGTCCATTTTATGATTCCGACAACGATTGAAATGTCTGATCATCACCTGAAAGATTCCAACCGATGATCAAGCGTGCGCAAATCAACCAGTAATGTTGAACGAGACATGGGGGGAGAAATTGTGGCCAAGAATCTGTATTATTTGTTGTATATTGCTCTGTTTGTTGGGACCTGTTTGTTTGTCGTCAATGCCTACTCCTCGCCGGATCCAGTACCGTCGCCTTCGATCTCTTTATCGGAGCAGGATCAGAATCGGCTATGATTCACCTAGCGTTTAGCGTTCCAAAGAAAAAACCTGTAAAACGATTGTGATCGTTTTACAGGTTTTTTAGCTTTCGTTCAACGAGAATATAAATCAGGATAAAAACGATGACGGTCGAAATCACGGTCGTCATGAAATGGCCGGTAAGCCTGGCGATCAGCAGCAGAATGACACCGAAAATCATCAGCAGCAAGCTGACGTAGGCGTTGGCAACTTTAAAATTCCGTTCATTTTTGAGTGAAGACGTCGTTTTGTAAGCATAAAAACTTGTGGAGCTTTTAGGCGGAATCAAAAAGAGGACCAACCCGTACAAAATAAACACGACGCCGATGGCTAAGCTTTCAAGCACCCTACACACTCCTCTGGAAGGATAAGCCGGATGCACCCCGAACCGAAGCGTTCGGATTTCAGGGTGCCAGGACCTGTCGCGCGGGATATCCGGCTGATTAAGCTCAATCCCCGCAAGGCTAAAATTACTTGGAACCGGCTGCATTCAGAAGCAAACGGCGGTAGGAGTATTCGAATATAAACTCAAAAGCCTCCAGATGTTTTTTGGCTTCGAATGCATTTTTGCCCCAGGCATAGATGCCGTGGTTACGCAGCAAAATGCCGGGTACCGCCGGATCGAGCGCGCCGGGAACGAGCTCTGCAATCCGCGGAATGTCCGCATAGTTCGGCAGGATCGGAATGCGGATCGCCGCGTCCTCTTCCCAAATGTTAAAGGCTTTGATCAGCTCGATTCCTTGGGCAGGCACGTAACCTTGTTCACCATACCAATCGCTTATCAGGTTGTTGTCGATGGTGTGCACATGGAAAATGGCGCCGCAGCCGGTTTTCCGGTAGATTTCACAGTGGATTAAAGTTTCCGCGCTGGGCTTTAAGCCGGTTGCTTCGCAAGGGACACCGTTCTGGTCCACAAAGAGATAATCCTCCGGCGTATGTACGGATTTGTCTTTTCCGCTGGCCGTGACGGCAAAATAAAACTGCTCCGGGTGGAATTCGCCAACACGGACAGAAAGATTGCCGCTGGTACCCGGGAACCAGTTTCTGGATGCAAACAGTTCCTTGATTCCTCTAAGTTCCTGCAGCGCAGCCTGCTTCTGTTCGAGCTGGATATCTGAAAATGCCACTTACAGCACCTCCTGCGTAAACTTGTCTTTCATGTCGTTCTGAATATCGGTAAATGTCTCGAATGGTACATGAAACACGCCAAGCTTCTTGCACTGCTCGGTGAGCGTGGAGCGGGAATAGACCAGGTCGGCCTGCTTGGCGCCTTCAAAATCGGTAAGGCTGTCACCGATGAGAATCCGGTAATATCGGTCGGCTGGAAAACGGTCCATCACCGTAACCTTGCACATGCCGCAGTCGTTATGGCAGGATTCCTTGCAAGGATGCGGCCAGGTAATCTCAATGCGATCCCCTTCGAAATCGGCACCGTTGCAGAAGATATGGTCCGCCGGAATGCCAAAAGGCTTCAGCAGAGGATCGACAAAGAAATCGATGCCGCCGCTTGTGACATAGAACTCGATCTGCTCGGATTTCAAATAGTCAAGGAACGCTGCGAAGCCTTCCCGTAACCCGGCATGGCTCAGCACATACTCGGTAATTTCTTCTCTCATGGAGGAAGGGAAGAGGGCGAACATGCGGCCAACGCCTTCCCGAATTGAAATGGTGCGGTCAACCGTATCCTGCATGATCGGCTCGAAGCCTTCCGGTTTGAAGTGTTTCATGATGGCAACGATGTTATCGTTGTTCGTGATAGTTCCGTCGAAATCGCAAAAAATAATCGGCTGTTTTGCTCCTGATGTCATGCTTCTCCTCCCCAGATGTCCAGTGCGGCTTTCAGTTCTTCGTGCTCTTCGGCATAGTGGGCAAGCGGCACGGATTTCATCGTTGCCTCAATCGCCTGTACAAAGGCTTTGCCGCCCGCTTCGGTTCCCATCGGATGACCGTGGATTCCGCCGCCCGCGTTAACGACCACATCGGTGCCGAAATCCCGGATGATGCGCGGAACGAGTCCCGGATGAATTCCCGCGGACGGTACCGGCATGCTTCGCTTCACGCCAAGCTTAGCGCTATGCAGCTCGTCGCGAATGGCGAGATTCTCTTCCCTCGGCATCGTGACGGAGCCGTAAGGAGAAGGGAAGAGCACCAGATCGGCTCCGGCGATCCGCATCAGCTGGCCGAGCAGCACAGGTGCCGCAATCCCATAGTGCGGAGAAGGATAGATGGCGCCGGCAAGCGCTGGGTGAGCCGCGATGGGTACCGTAATCTCCGGATCGCTGCTCAGCTCGTGCAGGACGTCATACCCGTAGGACAGGACATTGAAGAGCAGGGCATTGGCGCCTGCATCGATCGCGCGCAATGCTTGCTCGCGCAGCTGCGATGTACGGCCGGTCAAATTGGCTGCGTACAGCAGTTTTTTGCCCGTCTGCTGTTCGACGTCCGCAGCGGCTTGAATGCACATACTGACCCGTTTTTCAATCGGGGTGAGGTCGTTCTCGAACAGGATTTCGTCATCCTTGATCAGATCCACGCCGCCGAGCGCCTGGCGGATAAATTGGGCTCTGAGCTCGTCCGCATTCAGTCCGATCACCGATTTGAAGATGCTCATGAGCAGCGGACGGTCATGGACGCCGAGATGGCTTCGGATGCCGTCGATGCCATGCTTCGGTCCGGGAAATGCACTCAGGAAGTCGGGAGACAGATCCAGGGACGTCAGCTTGATGCGCCCGTCCATGGAGATTTTGCCGAACACGGTCACCAGCAGGGCAGGAATATCCCGGCTAAAATTGATGTCCGGGTAAGCGATGCTGACATCCGCATAACGGCTGCCCGGCTCCCAGCCCTCGTGAACCTGAATGTCAACGACCTCGCCAAGATGTTTCTGCATGGCTTCGCGTTTGGCCTGCGGCAGCTCGGTCCAGCTGCCAACCGTCATGCCAACGGCAATGGAGGTCGCTTTCTTACGGAAATCCGCCTGGTCGTCATAAATTCGGTACGTTGCAATACAGCGGCTCATGAGATCTGCTCCTTCAGCATGGCGCCCATTTCTTTGGAGCGCTCAGCGCAGCGGTTTACGGCGGCAATGACCGTTTCGAAGAAATCGCCTTTGTCGAGCGTTTCCAGGGCAGCTTGCGTCGATCCGTTCGGCGATGTAATCTTCGCGCGCAGCGACGACGGCTGTTCCCCGGTCTGCTGGACCATGCGGGCGGCGCCCAAAATGGTTTGAAGCGTCAGCTCGCGGCTTTGCTCCGGCGTCAGGCCGCCGCGGATTCCCGCTGCGGTCATGGCTTCCATCATGTAATAGAAGTAAGCCGGGCCGCTGCCGGATATCCCGGTCAGGATGTCCATCTTCTCTTCTTCGATGACCGTCACGTGGCCGACTGCCTCGAACAAAGTCAGCACGAGCTGACGCTGTTCTTCGCTGATTTCCTTCGAGAACGCAATGCCCGTTGAACCAAGCCCGATCGAAGCGGATGTATTCGGCATCGTTCTAGCAATGGGCTGCTGGTTTCCCAGCAGCGTCTGCGTCGTATAAATCGAAAGTCCGGCGATCACGGAGATGATCAATTGGTCGCTGGAGAGCTTGGGTCCCAGTTCTTTCAGCGCTTTGGCGGCATCCTTCGGTTTCATGGCCAGCACGATCACCGGCGAGGTTTTCAAAATTTCGATTTTGGCGGCCTCGTCGTTGTTGATCTGGACGCCGTACCGTTCGCTCAGTTCCAGAAGGCGCTGGGCGTTGCTACGGTTCAGCATCGTAATATTCTCGGGAAGCACGACAGAACGGCTCACTAATCCTCGTACGATCGCTTCGGCCATCGAGCCTGCGCCGTAGAAGGTGATTGCTTTATCTATTAAAGGTCGGTTCTGCGGGGATTGGCACATCGTTTTGTTCCTCCTTCATGGCTTGGGATGAATGATTTATTCGCGTATTTGACCACTACCGATAATAACATATTTGGAGGAAGTAAGCGCGGGTAACCCCATAGGTCCCCGGGCATGCAGCTTCTGGGTGCTGATCCCGATTTCGGCGCCGAAGCCGAATTCAAAGCCGTCGGTGAAGCGGGTCGAAGCGTTATGATAGACAGCCGCTGCGTCTACTTCCTGCAGGAAACGCTCCGCATGATCCTCGTTCTCCGTTACGATGCATTCGGAATGCTTCGTGCCATATACCGAAATGTGCTCGATGGCTTCATCCAAGCGGTCCACGATTTTAATGTTCAAAATATAGTCGTTATACTCTGTCGCGTAATCCTCGGATGTTGCGACGGCAGCCCAAGGAATATATTCCAGGGTTCGCTCGCATCCGCGCAGCTCGACGTTACGCTCACGGAAAACTTCGGCCAGCGAAGTCAGGTGCGATTTGGCATACTCCGCATGGACGAGCAGGGTTTCCATGGAATTGCAGACCGAAGGACGCTGCACCTTGGCATTGATGCTGATGGCGGCGGCCATGTCCGGCCGTGCCGATGCGTCCAGGTACGTATGGCATATGCCCGCCCCGGTTTCGATGACCGGCACGGTGGCGTTCATCACGACGTTCTGGATCAGGGAGCTGCCGCCGCGCGGGATGATGACATCCAGCAGTCCGTTCAGTTTCAGCATTTCATCCACGGAGGAGCGGTTCGGGTCCTCGATAAGCTGAAGCGCTTCTTTAGGCAGCGCAGTGCGTTCCATAGCTTCGTGAAGCACTTCGATGATTTTGCGGTTGGAGGAGAGGGCGGATGATCCGCCCCGCAGGACGACCGCATTGCCCGTCTTCAAGCACAGCCCGGCGGCATCGACCGTCACATTGGGACGTGCTTCATATATGATGCCGATCACGCCAAGGGGAACGCGTTTCTTCACGATGTTCAGTCCGTTCGGACGATCGATCGTTTCCAAGGTGTCGCCGATCGGGTCCGGCAGCTCCACGATTTGGCGCAACCCTTCGGCAATGCCCTCGATTCTGGCTTCGTTCAGTGCCAGCCGATCCAGCAGGGAAGCAGAGGTGCCAAGTTCCTTCCCGCGCCGAAGATCCTCTGCGTTGGCTTCCATGATATCTGCCGTCCGCTGGATCAGGGCGTCGGCCATGATCAGCAGCGCCTGGTTTTTCTCCTCCGTGCTCAGTCTGCCAAGACGAAATGCAGCCTGCTTGGCGAGCTGAGCTTTATTGCGTACCTCACTCATAATGATTCCTCCTTCGTATAGGTGATTAAAAGAAATAACTTCGGAATGCGATACGGACTATTTTAACGTAATCCATTCATCGCGGTGAATAACCTCGAGCCGATGGATTTCGCCGATAATACCGATGACTTGGCTGCTCGGCAATCCGAGCACGGCCTGCAGCTGGTCCTCGTCGTAATTGACGATGCCTCTGCCGAGCCTTACGTTGTCCATATTGACGACTTCAACCACATCGCCTGCATGGAAACTGCCTTCGATCCGTTTAACGCCAACGGGAAGGAGGCTGTGCCCCCCGTGGATCAGCGCCTTCTCGGCACCGGGATCGACTACGATCCGACCCAGCGGCGAGGACATAAAGCCGAGCCATTGCTTTTTCACAGGCAGGGCCGACAGGTGAGTGGCAAAATACGTACCTTTGCCGCTGTGCCCCAATGCTTTCACCAGATCGCCGGGCTCGTTGGCTTTGCCGATGAATACGGGAACGCCGCCGCGGGTGGCGATTTTGGCGGCATCGATCTTCGAGCGCATGCCGCCGGTTCCGACGCTGGAGCCGGCCCCTCCCGCCATGCTGTAAATTTCATCGGTAATGTCATGAATTTCCTCGTATTTTATGGCATCCGGCGACTTGCGCGGATCGGCCGTGTATAAGCCGTCCGTATCGGTCAGGATGATTAATTGCTGAGCGCGGACCAGGTTGGCGACCAGTGCGGATAACGTATCGTTATCGCCGAATTTCAGCTCGTCAATCGAAACCGTGTCGTTCTCGTTAATGATGGGGATGACGCCTTGCTTCAAAAGCTCCGTAATCGTCATGCTGGCGTTGTTCATGCGTTTGCGGTTCGCAAAGTCCATTCTCGTCAACAGAATCTGGGCCGCTTTCAGTTGATGGGAGGCCAGCGCATTCTGGTAAGCCCGCATGAGCAGCGCTTGGCCCAATGCAGCGGATGCTTGCTTCTCATGGAGCAGCTTGGGCCTCGTCTCGTACCCGATCTCCCTAAACCCTGCTGCGACGGCTCCGGAGGTCACGAGGAGAACTTCATGGCCGGCCTCGCGGAGCCCGGCAAGTTCCCCGGCAAAAAACGCGACCGAATCCAGATTAAGTCCGCCTTCGTCTGTCGTTAGGGAGCTGCTTCCAATCTTTACGACGATGCGCGAGAGCATCGTGATCACTTCCTTGTATTTATGATGGTAGGAACGGCTGTTACGAATCCATTTCCCTGAAAATAAAAAAACTTTCGTCCTGTATGAGAAAGGACGAAAGTTGGACTTCCGCGGTACCACCTTTATTGATGAGCGCAGCTCATCCGGCTTTGGCCCTGTAACAGAAGGCGCTGTCCTGGCAAGCCAGGCCGCTCGGGGGTAGGATTCGGAAAGGGGTCACGGCAAATTCTTTCAGCCCATGGAATTTGCTCTCTGATCATCGTGCCGCATGCTTTCGTACTGGTCCCGTCTTTGCGTTTGGGAAACTGCATTCGATTGTTATTGCAAGAATAGCACATCGTTTTTGATTTTTCAAAAGGAATTAGGTTAGCCGAACAGGTTCAGCTTGCCAATCCGGTAGGCGGCTTCCCGCATTCGTTCCTCGCTGCTTAACAGGCCGACGCGGACATACCCCTCGCCGTGATCCCCAAAGCCTACGCCAGGCGCGACGGCCACCTTGGCCTCCTCCAGCAGCAAGTCGGCAAAGGATACCGAGGTGTATCCCTTCGGCACGGGCAGCCAGCTAAAGAAGGAGCCGGCCGGTTTCGGGGCTTGCCACCCGATTTCGGACAGGGCGCCGAAGAAGGCATCCCTTCTCGACTGGTAGCGCGACACCAGTTGGTCGACGCAGTCCTGCGACGAGGTGAGAGCCGCAGCAGCAGCCGCTTGGATGCCGCCGAACAGGCTGACATAGATATGGTCCTGCAGCATATTGATCAGCGAGATGATGTTTCGGTTCCCCAGGGCGAAGCCGACGCGCCATCCTGCCATATTGTAGGTTTTGGAGAGGGTGTAGAATTCCACGCCCACCTCCTTGGCGCCTTCCGCTTGCAGGAAGCTGACCGGACGGTCTCCGTCAAAACCGATCGCCCCATATGCAAAGTCACTGGCTACCACGATCCCGTGTTCGGCGGCGAATGCCACCGTATCCTCGTAGAAGGATAAAGGAGCGACGGCGGATGTCGGGTTGTTCGGGTAATTCAGGAACATCAGCTTCGCTTTTTCCCGGTCTGCAGGCGATATAGCGCCATAGTCGGGAAGGAAGCGGTTATCTGCGGTTAACGGCATGAACTTCATTTGCGCGCGGGCGAGAGCAACGCCTGACCAGTAATCCGGGTAACCCGGGTCTGGGACAAGACAGACATCCCCGGGATTCAGGAGGATTTGCGGCAGCTGCACCAGCCCGGTTTTTCCCCCGAACAGAATGGCGACTTCCGTTTCCGGATCCAGATCGACGTTATAGTCCTCCTTGTATCGATGCGCGATGGCTTCCTTCAGAAAGGAAAAGCCGGTAAAAGGCGAATATTTGTGAAACTGCGGATTGTCGGCCGCCTCCTTCAGGCTCGATACGATATGAGGCGGCGTGGGCTGATCGGGATTTCCCTGCCCGAGATTGATTACATCATGCCCTTGAGACACTTGGCGGTTTACCTTGGAGACCAGGGTCGCGAAAAATTGCGTAGGCAGCTGGGCCATGATCTCGGCCGGCTCTATGTGGAAAACGTCTGGCTTTTTGTTCATTGCTGGTTCATCACTCCGTTATCTGATTACACTCTAAATACGTCTATAATGGAAAACAATTAGGATTAATTTAACACGATTTATCAGGGGTGTATAGAGGGAAATGGGGCTAGGGTGTTGCAGCAGCGGCGCTGGAGAGGCTATGATGATGACATATAAGAGAAGGTTGAACCCTGGATAGAAGAATCGGCTCATGCGTTTCATGATCGCATGGAGGCCGCCCTTGGATTCAACTCAAACAACGGGAGGCTGCAAGATGACTGGAGAAACAAAGGCTCAGCTTCATATCGCACTTATTCAAGCTGACATTGAAATAGGCAACGTCCAGGCCAACATGGATAACATGCTCGGCATGATGGAGAAGGCGGCAGCGGCGAACCATAAGCCGGACGTGATCGTGCTGCCGGAGATGTGGAATACCGGATATGCGCTGGACCGGATCCAAGAGCTCGCCGACCCTATGGGGCAAGAAACCTCTTCGATGCTGAGCGAGTTTGCTCGAAAGCACCGCATCCAAGTCGTCGGCGGTTCTGTAGCCGAACGGATCGATGACCGGATTTATAACAGCATGTACGTCTTTAACCGGAACGGGGAGCAGATCGCCAAATATTCCAAAATCCATTTGTTCCGCCTGATGGACGAAGAGAAGTTCCTGCAAGCCGGACAGCATACCGTAACCTTTGAACTGGAAGAAATGAAGGCGGGCGCGTCGATCTGTTACGATATCCGGTTCCCAGAATTGTCCCGCACCCTCGCGCTCGGCGGCGCTCAAGTGCTGTTCGTGCCTGCGGAATGGCCCCATCCGAGGCTGCATCATTGGAGAACGCTGCTCATCGCCAGGGCGATCGAGAACCAAATGTATGTCGTTGCCTGCAATCGCGTAGGAACCAGCGGCGAAACGGACTTTTTCGGTCATTCCTTGATCATTGACCCATGGGGCGAGATCATCGCCGAAGGGGATGAGCGGGAAACGATCGTGACAGGCACGCTGGATTGCAAGCTCACGGATGAAGTGAGAGGACGCATACCGGTTTTTGAGGACCGTCGGCCTCATTTGTATGTCCAATAGAACATGTAAGATCCAAACCTCCAAATATGAAGTTTCATCTGGGCAGCGGCGGGTATACTATGGGTAATCCGTCTGAGAGGAGGCTTTGAATCATGGCAGAGAACAACCAATTCGACAGCCGAAACAATGAACAGGAACAAGAACAGAAAGAGCAGTTCCGCAATTTTGTTGAGAGCGTAGCCGGAGGCGGGAACGGGAAAAACGAATCGATTCAGGATCAGTCCCGTACCGCGGACGAACAGAACCGAATGATCGACCAGCATAATTTGCGCAAATAGGGTTCGGTTTATGATGATCATGGGTAATCTTTTGGCTTTCAGGTAAAAAAGAAAAAGAGGCACAGCCGTTTGTCGTTCGACGATGGCTGTGCCTCTTTGCTTATTATTCGTTTTAAACTGCATTCATTTGCGATTATTTATCTTGAACGCCTTCTACCACAAGCTTGTCCATGACCTGCTTGAACGTGTCGATGAACGCATCCGCCGCTTTGGACAAATACCGGCCGTTTCGGTAAGCGACGACCAGCGTGCGGCTCGGCACCGGATCCGCGAGCGGCAGATATACCGGAATAAACTCGCTGCGTTTCGCTCGGGCAATGAACCGGGGAACCAGCGTGATCCCCATCCCGGTAGCGACCAGAGACTGGAGGGTTTCGATGTTGCTGCTCTCGAATACAACGTTCGGCTCGAAGCCGGCCTCCCGGCATATATCGAAGGTTAGCTTCCGGAAGCCCTGACCCTTCTTGAGCACGACAAACGCTTCGTTCCGGATTTCGTCGATCGTAATGGGCCGTACGGGATCGGAGGCCGCCCGCAGCGCAAGCGGGTGCTGGGGAGGAACCGCCAAATCGATCATTTCCTCGCCGATCGGAATCCAGGACAAGGACGGCTCCGCCAGGGGCAGCGCAAGCAGGCTGAGATCCGCCTTGCCGCTGGCCGTCAGCTTCTCCAGATTCACGGAGGAGTCCTCCAAAAGGGTGATTTCGATATCCGGATATCCTTTTTTGAAAGCAGGCAAAACTCGGGGCAGCAGATGAGAGCCGGTTATCGGCATGCTGCCCACGACGACTTTTCCCTTTCGTAGCTGGGAGATGTCCGACATCTCCTGTTTCAGCTGCTCGACGGCGTCCATGATCTTCTGCGCATGCTCGACAAAGCTGGCACCGGCATGGGTAAGCTCGACGTTGCTCGTATTGCGCTGGAACAGCAGCACCCCGAGCTCTTTCTCCAGCTTGGAGAGCTGCTGGCTCAGGGAAGGCTGGGCGATATGAAGCTTCTCCGCGGCGCGCGAAAAGTTTTTGTCCGCCGCGATTTGCAGCGTATATTGCAGTTGTCTCAATTCCATGTAAGCATCACTCCGTTATAGCTGAATCCTATTACATCTATAGATATTATATCTTGGAACAATGAAGAAGGAAATGATATATTACTATCAACGTAAAGATGATGCGTTGTAGGCCTTCCCAATAGGGATAAGGGACTCAAGCAATTATCTTCTCATGGACGTAAAGAACAATGGGGTGATTATGATGAGTAAGAAGACAATGTTCGAAAAAATTTGGGATAACCACGTGATTTATCAGGAAGAAGGCAAGCCGGGTATTTTGTATATCGACCTGCATTTGGTCCACGAGGTGACTTCCCCTCAGGCATTCGAAGGTCTGCGTCTCAGCGGCCGCAAAGTGCGCCGCCCGGAACTTACCTTCGCCACGATGGATCACAACGTACCAACGAAAGACCGTTTTAACATCACGGATCCGATTTCGAAGCAGCAAATCGACACCCTGACCAAGAACTGTCAGGATTTTGGCGTTACCCTGTATGATCTGGACACGATTGACCAAGGCGTAGTGCACGTTATGGGCCCTGAGCTTGGCTTGACGCATCCCGGCAAAACGATTGTGTGCGGCGACAGCCACACATCCACTCACGGCGCATTCGGTGCGCTGGCGTTCGGTATCGGTACGAGCGAGGTTGAGCACGTCCTGGCAACCCAATGTTTGCAGCAGGCCAAAGCGAAAACCATGGAAGTTCGTTTTGTTGGTCGCCGCAATCCGGGCGTAACGGCGAAGGACATGATCCTTGGCGTCATTGCGAAGTACGGAACCGATTTTGCAACAGGCTATGTCATCGAATATACGGGCGAAGCCATCCGCGAGTTGTCGATGGAAGAGCGTATGACGGTGTGCAACATGTCCATTGAAGGCGGAGCCAGAGCGGGCATGATCGCTCCGGATGAAACGACGTTTGAATATTTGCGCGGACGTCAATATGTTCCGCAGGGCGAAGCTTTTGATGCCGCTGTAGCAGCTTGGAAAGAGCTTGTGACAGACGAAGGCGCCGAGTTCGACGTGGTGGTTGAATTCGACGTGGAAACGCTGATCCCTCAAGTAACCTGGGGAACGAGCCCGGGAATGGGTACCGACATTTCCTCGACGGTTCCTAACCCTGCAGACTTCAAGACCGAGAACGAGCGCAAGGCAGCGGAGAAGGCGCTGGAATACATGGCGCTTGTGCCAGGGACTCCGATGTCCGAGATTCCGATCGACTATGTCTTCATCGGTTCTTGCACGAATGGACGCATCGAGGATTTGCGGGCAGCAGCAGCTGTAGCGAAGGGACATAAAGTGTCCAGCAATGTGACCGCCATCGTCGTTCCGGGATCGGGCCGAGTGAAGATTCAGGCCGAAAAAGAAGGGCTCGACAAAATTTTCGTCGAGGCAGGTTTCGAATGGCGCGAAGCAGGCTGCAGTATGTGCCTTGCGATGAATCCGGATGTACTGAAGCCTGGACAGCGCTGCGCTTCCACATCCAACCGGAACTTCGAAGGTCGCCAGGGCCGCGGGGGCAGAACGCATCTCGTATCGCCGGCAATGGCAGCGGCAGCTGCGGTTAAAGGACGCTTCGTGGATGTACGTGATTGGAACTTTGCAGCCGAAGAAGTTGTGAGCTAAGAAGGACGGAGGAGAAGTTTATGCAAGCATTTACGAAATTAAACGGTATTGTCGCACCTGTCGACCGGGTGAATGTAGATACGGACGCAATTATTCCTAAACAGTTTTTGAAACGGATTGAACGCACGGGATTTGGACAGTTTCTGTTTTACGAGTGGCGGTTTGATGAAGAGGGAGGCAACATCGACAGCTTCTCGCTGAACCAGCCCCGCTACCAGGGTTCGACCATCCTGATCTCGCGTGCCAACTTTGGCTGCGGATCTTCCCGCGAGCATGCGCCTTGGGCGATTCTCGACTACGGGTTCCGCGTGGTCATCGCTCCATCGTTTGCTGATATTTTCTACAACAACTGCTTCAAGAACGGAATTCTGCCGATCAAATTGTCGGAGGAGCAGGTCGAAGAGCTGTTCCAGCGGACGGAATCGAACGAAGGCTATAAACTGAACGTGGATCTGGAGAACAAAACGATTACCGATGATCAGGGATTGCACATCGACTTTGACCTCGACGAGCACCGTCGTCAATTCCTGCTTCAAGGATTGGACGATATCGGTTTGACGCTGCAGCATGAAAGTGCAATCGATGCTTACGAGAAAAAACATGGGGATCGCTTGTTCGCCTAATTTCGCAGTCAGGCTTCAAAAGGTTACAAGATTATTAAACTTCCATTTCCTGTGTAGGAAATGGAAGTTTTTTTTGGTATTATGGAATTAATATGCAGCGGCAGCCACGATGGATCAACGTTTGATGTCAGTATTTGTCCGGAAGCATGCATACGGGAATACTGATTTACATAGGTTATGTTTTTTTGCTAGATTTGCTTTTCAAATTCAATCATGGGATGATCGAGGTGGATTCATGAAGAAGTTAGGGTTTGTTATGATGTTGATAGTCTTCTTGCTGGCGTTTCCGAAGAGCGGCGAGGCCAGTTCTTCAAGTGCGACCATATTTCTTGACGGGGAACCATTGAATTTGTCTTCGGGCGTCCAGGTAGCCAACATGAAGGGCAATGTGATGATTCCGATACGCGTGGTATCCGAGAATCTCGGTTTCAAGGTAGGCTGGGAGAAGGCCAGCCAAACCGTAACGGTTGAAAATAGCGAGAAGACGGTCCGCATGGTGGTCGGCAGCCAGCAGGCAGAGCTGAACGGGGCCCAGGTAGATCTGAATTTGGCGCCTGTCTTGAATGGGCCGACCACGCTAGTGCCCCTCCGTTTTGTAAGCGAGCAGATGGGGCTTGACGTGAAATGGGACAACCAATCGAAGGCCGTGTACCTTTCAAGCGCCGCACTGCCTACCACCGGAGCCGAGATTGATCCAGGTGAAGGAAGCAATCCGGGCAGTCAGACGCCTCCGCCTGCGGAATCTGGAAATAAGGGTTCATTGACGGGGCTCAGCTTTAGCGACAACCGTCTCATGATTGCAACGGAAGGCGCCGTGACGCCGAAAGTGTTCAGCATGACGGGGCCTGACCGGATTGTTATCGATCTTCCGGACACCGTCTACTCTGCTTCATTCCTAAGCGGACATGCCGTGAACGCGCAGAACGGCGGCAGTATGGAAGCTGCGGATTATTCCGACGTTACGAATATTCGATATGCCGTGTTCAGCGACAACCCGCCAACCGTGCGTATCGTATTGGATTTGACTGGACCTAAGAATTATGCGGTGACCCAGGAATCGGGCATCATCATCGTTGATCTGAACGCAGAGGGCGAAATTCTCGTACCGCCGGTGCCGCCGCTTACCGGGAATGGCAAGAAAACGGTTGTCATTGATCCCGGTCACGGTGGTATCAAGCCGGGGTCGATCAGCCTTACGGGAAAAACGGAGAAATCATTTAATTTGGATATTTCCCTTAAGGTTGAAGCACTGCTCAAAAAAGAAAAGAATATCAATGTAGTGATGACTCGCAGCGACGATTCACATCTTGAGCTCAGCGATCGCGTGAAAATCGCAAATAATTTAAAAGCAGATATTTTCGTGTCTATTCATGGAAACAGCAACGCGTCCAGCAGTCCCAGCGGTACGGAAACGTATTATACGAGAGATTCCAGCAAGTCATTGGCGGATGTGATCCATAAACATCTTGCAAAAGCGACAGGTCTCAAAGATCGTGGAGTTAAATACGGTAGCCTTCATGTTACGAGGGAAACGACGATGCCGGCTGTCCTGCTCGAGATTGGCTTTTTGAGCAACAAGGGTGACGAAGCCCAGTTGTTTAAAGACGATTTCCAAAATCGTGTTGCACAAGGTATTGTAGAGGGTATTAAAGAATATCTTAAAGTACAATAATGTGTACAAGATTTGATGTAACTTAGAGGGGGACACAAGCCATGAACAAAAAATATTGGATGACCGGATTGCTGGCGCTTCTGCTTGCATTTAGTGCCGGCTGCGGACAGAAGCCGACTGCGGCCCCCGCCGAGACGGGCCCGGATACTGAAGCTGGACAAGTACAGACGCCGCAGGACGAACCGGGCGATGACAAGGCGGCGGATGATCAGAAGCAGGGCGAAGCCGAAGCAACTACCGTGAACGCGAGCGAAGGAACAAGCACGCCGCCGGAGAAAACATCCGCTGGAAGTACGGGTACGCCAGTCGATACGAAGGACGTGAACGCTGCGGAGGATCAAGCGAAGAAAGCGAATATTAAACTCTATTATACGGACCCGGAGATCATGGATTTGAAAGAAGCCAGCAAAGAGATCACGTACTCGGGCGAAGAGGATAAATATAAGAAAGCTTTTGAAGGTCTTCAAAAGAGCGGAGATGCCGAATTGAATCCATTATGGTCGGATAAAATCACGCTGAAATCACTTAAGTTCGACAACGGAGCATTGACGCTGGATATCACCAAGCCGGCAGAGGCGAATCTTGGAGCTGGAGGGGAAATGTTTGCGATTGATGCCTTGCAAAAAACGTTCTTCCAGTTCGATGAAGTGAAGTCCTTGGAATTGCTTGTAGACGGTAATCAGATTGAGAGTTTAATGGGGCATGTTGAGCTGGAGCATCCTATGACTCGAAAATAGAACAAAGGAACTAATTCTGAATTTCATACGAAGGACTAAACACCTATTTCGCTTGTCGAAATAGGTGTTTTTTTGGTAAATAGGGAACAATTTCGCAACTTTCAGTGAGTCTAAGCGTCTATAGGTTGTCAGGTAATGTCGGACAGGCCGAGTGCAGAAACGCCAATCTATGGCAAAATAATAGGATGGTAGGGGTGAAGGATGAAGAAGTTCGGTTTTTTAATGTTTCTCGTTGTCATCATGATTGCGTTTCCTAAAATGGCGGATGCGAGTTCGTACAGCGCAAGGATTTACCTGGATGGTCAACAAATCAATCTGTCATCTGGCGTGAAGGTGGAGAACAACAACGGTACCGTCATGGTCCCGATCCGCGTCATTTCCGAAAATCTCGGTTTTAACGTGAATTGGAACAAGGCAGCGAGGACGGTAACGGTTGAAGACGCCTGGCAAAAAGTGACGATGGTGATTGGAAGTCAGTATGCCGACATAAACGGCCAGCGTGTTCTAATGACGAAGGCGCCTGTTCTTCGAGGCGGAACGACCCTCGTTCCGATTCGCTTTGTAAGTGAGCAAATGGGCCTTCAAGTAAGATGGGATAACACGCAGAAAGCAGTCTATCTTACCTCGTCTTACGATGGCAGTAACCCTGGCGAAGAACCCGGCGTCGCTACGTCGACCGTGGACGGCCTCAGCTTCAGCGAAAACAGGCTGATGGTCGCCGTTACGGGCAATGCGAAGCCAAAGGTATCGAAGCTCAGCAGTCCGGACCGTATCGTCATTGATATGGCGAACACGAATTTCTCCGAGACGTTCAGCAGCAACGCCGATTTCGATGACGTGACGAAGAGCGGCCAGATGACGGTGTCGGGTTACCCGGACGTCAAAGCCGTCCGTTACTCCTTGTATAACAGCAACCCGATGACCGTGCGGATCGTCATTGATCTGAACTATGCCAAGAACTACACCGTATCAGGCCTTGAGAACGGATCGGGCCTGTTCATTGTGGATCTGAACACGACCTCTAACCCTGCGCCGGAACCCGGTACGGGCGGAAAGAAACTCGTGGTCATTGATGCGGGTCATGGAGATCATGATCCGGGAGCGATCGGGGTAACGAAGAAGAGGGAGAAGGATTTCAACCTCGCGATGGCGCTGAAAGTTGAGAAGTTGTTGGCCAAAGAAAAAAATATCGAAGTCGTTTTGACTCGCAGTAACGATACTTTCCTCGAGCTGAAGGATCGCGCGAAGATTGCGAATGATCTGAAGGCTGATGTTTTCATATCGATACATGCTAATAGCGGCCCATCCACTGCAAGCGGAACCGAAACGTATTATTACAATGAATCTGACAAAGCGCTGGCGAATGCCCTTCATAAAGAAATCGTGAAGGCCATGGGTTTAAAAGACCGCGGAGTGAGATACGGCAACTTCCATGTTATTCGCGAGACCAAGATGCCTGGCGCCCTGCTGGAAGTCGGGTTCCTGAGCAACAAGACCGATGAGAGCAAGCTGTTTGATCCTGCAACGCAGGATCGGGTAGCCGAGGCAATTGTCAGAGGCATCAAAAATTATTTGAAGGTTGATTAACGATACGACAGTGATCGTGATTGCAGGAGGTGGCTATTTTGAATAGAAAAATTTGGGCAGTCGGACTTTTGGCAGCCGTTATGCTGATTAGTGCCGGTTGCGGACAGAAACCCGGAGCAGCACCGGACGATACGCCGGAGCAAGTGACACCTGCACCTGATGATCAGACAGGACAGAGCAATGGGGGAACATCGAACGGTTCGGGGGGCACGTCAACAGGGAACGGCGGCAATGAAGCGACAGCGCCGGAATCCAAAACGGAGAGCATTAAAGCTTACTATACGGACCCGGATTTGATGGAGCTGGTTGAAGGCTCGGCAGAGATCTCGTATAAGGAAGATCAGGAAAAATACGAAGCCGCATATCAAGCATTGCAAAAGAGCGATAAGGCCGACATGGTTCCCCTATGGGAGAAAATCGAGCTGAATTCGTTGAAATTCGAGAACGGCGCTCTGACGCTCGACGTGACGGTCCCTGACGAAGCCAACTTGGGTGCTGGCGGCGAGTCGTTTGCCGTCGAAGCCATCAAGAAAACGTTCTTCCAGTTTGACGAAGTAAAATCACTTCAAATTCTGGTCGATGGTCAGCAGACCGAATCGTTGATGGGGCATGTCGATTTAGAAAATCCAATGACTCGGTAATGATGGTTGAAGGAGATCACGATCTGCTGTCGAATATTAGTATATGATGAAGCAGTAGTAATTGAGAGGGGAAAGAAAATGGTACTTAGACACAGCAAACATGTTCATTCCAAAAAAGTGGTCTCCGCCGTCATGGCCGGACTTATAGCATTCGGAGGCGGAGCTTCGATCGTCTCGGCAGATGAGGAAGCAGCAAATGCGACAACGGCAAATGCACCCCAAACGGCCATTAACGTATTCAGCGACGTGAATGCCGGTTATTGGGGAGAAAAGTACATTTATCAATTAGCAGCACAGGGGATCGTGACCGGGAATAACGGAAAGTTTCGTCCGAACGATCCTGTAACGCAGCAGGAAGCTGTGACGATGGCGATCCGGTTCTTAAGCATGCAGGATCAATTAAGCAGCGGCGCTGCGACATTACCGACAAATGTTAAAGTGAACGATTATTTTACGAAGTATGTTGAACTGGCTTTTCAGCAAAACCTGCTCGACAAGCAAAAAGAATCCGGATACACGGACGAGAAAGTCATCTGGGGCGCGCAGAAAGCATCCCGGGAATGGATAACCGAAGTGCTTGTCCGTTCCATTGGACGTACCGCGGAGGCCAATGCCGCCAAAAATAAAGCGACAGGCTTTGCGGACAACGCCAAGATATCCCCGGATCGTTTGGGATACGTTAATGTGGCGGTTGAGCTGGGCCTTGCCAAAGGCGTGAACGGAAACAAATTCGATCCGCAAGGGGCGGTTACCCGTGCCCAGCTTGCAACGTTCTTCAGCCGGGCTCAAGCGTACATTACCACGAATTACGAGAATCAGTACAAAGGCTCCATCGCTTCGATTGAGAACGGCAAGCTGGAGCTGTATGCCGACGGCAAGCTGAACTCATTCAAGCTGGATTCTTCCACGGCTTATTTTGCGTCCGATTCGGAGAAAAGATTGCAGTTTTCGGACATCAATCCATACACGCAAGCGGTGGTCGTCGCGAATAACGGAACCGCTGCTTACGTGGAAATTACGGATCCAACCCAGCAGGTGGAGCGGTTTGACCGCACCTATGCCCGTTTGTCTCCGAACAACGTGATTTGGCTTGATACAGGCAGTACATTTGAAGAGCTGAGTTACGAGCCAAGCACGGTTTTCCTGGACCAGAACGGTAACCAAATCGATCCGAAGACGCTTGCTGCAGGCAGCTTGCTTACCATTGAGCGCGAAACCTACAGCCCGCAGAAAAAAATCGTGTCGATCCGCGTGAAGAGCGGCTTGGTGAACAAGACGGGAGCGGGCGTCGTCCAAAACGTGGACACGGCGAACAAAAGAGTAACCCTTAAGGACAGCACCGGTTATGAGGACACGTACACGTGGGACGATGCTACCGTCATTCGCTATCAGAATCAAATTCTGTCACCGGCGGAGCTGAAGAATGGTTATGCCGTGAATTTCACGGTAAAAAACAGCATTCTTCAATCGGTGGAGGTCACGCAAAGCGTCGACCGCACGATACAGGCGATGCTGTATTCTGTTGAAGAGAACGGAAAAACCATCACGTATAAGCGCAGCGGAAGCACGCAGCTCGAAACGAAGTTTCTGGCAGAGAAGCCGGAAATTATTATGAGTGGCGTGGCGAAGCCCGTTTTGTCCGATTTGCTCGCTGACGCCGTATCCGGCGATCAAGTGACGCTGACCATCAATGGCGAGGAAAAAATCACGAAGATCGAAGTAACGGGCCGTCAAATGGAACAGCTGGATGCCGTCACCATCGTCAATTACGATGCGAAGACGCACTGGCTGACCGTCAAGGATGCTAACAATCAGCCTCGCGTCATCATCCTGGACGATAAGACGAAGCTGGAATCGAGCAACGGAACAACGCTGGACAAAGTGGAGCCGCTGCTCGGAGCAGGACGCAAGGTCAGCGTATCGCTCATTGGCACCCGTGCGCTTTCACTGGAAGTGGTTTATAAAGTTGAAGGTAAAATCAGCAGTATTAACACAGCCAAGAAAGTGATATCGATTGTGGCCGCCAACGGAAAAGTGGAGGAAATTCCATACAACAGCACGCTGCTTGTAGAAATCTTCGGAAAATCGAACGCTTCCCTGGCGGATGTGCGTGTCGGCGACGAGGTTTCGGCGCAGCTGTCGACCAACCAGGATTACTTGCAGAGCCTGAAACTCAAGACATCCGCGCAGTTCGAGGTCGTATTCACCGAACCGGCGAAAAACCGCATTCGAGTGAAAGCGAATGGCGCTACAAGCGATATTTACACGGACAAAGCAACATTGACCGGCGATAGCGGACAAGCGATCCTGCTTGCAGACCTGCGTCCCGGAACTCTCGTTAATATTACGCTTCAAGGCTTAACTGCTGTTTCGGTTGCCGAAGTCAAATTGACGCTTGGCGAAGTCACCAGCTTGGATGCTTCGGGCAATGTATTGACCGTGAAGGATCATTCGGGCAACAGCCAGACCCTAGGCGTAAGCGGCGGCGTCAAGGTCGTCAAGAATGGTTCGACGGCTTCGAACTTAAGCGCGTTGACGCAGGGAGATCGCGTAGAGATTCGAAAAGACATTCAAGGCGTAACGATCATCCAAGTCCTGGAGAAAATCGAGCGTGCGTTCTGGCAGGCGAACAACACCGAAATTCAAGTGAAACGCAAATCGATTAACGATAATTACCGATTTACGTTATCCGATAAAGTATTTGTTCATCAAGGTGACACGACTTTGTCCGTGCAATCCCTTAAGGAAAATGATAATATTGTACTGTACTTAAACAACGGTGTCGTTGTTGAGATCGTAAAACAGTAAATTATCGACCTGGGATTGCTCGAGAAACACCGTCTTGATGCGGGGATTTCCGCATCAAGATTTTTTTTTGCGGGAGGGAAATCATATGAATGCGGCAACGGTGCGGCATATTTTGGACACGATGGAGAGCATGTTTCCGGATGCACATTGCGAACTGAATCACAGCAATGCGTTTGAGCTGACCATCGCCGTGCTGCTGTCCGCCCAGTGCACGGATGAAACGGTAAATAAAGTAACAAAGGATCTGTTTCAGAAATACAAAACGCCTTTGGATTACGTATCGGTACCGATCGAGGAGCTTGAGCAGGATATCAGACGGATCGGGTTATACCGGAACAAGGCCAAACATATTCAGAACTTGTGCAGGATTCTGATCGAACAGTATGGCGGGGAAGTACCGGAGGCTCATGACGAGCTGGTCAAATTGCCCGGGGTTGGACGCAAGACGGCCAATGTCGTCGTTTCCAACGCCTTTGGCGTGCCTGCCATTGCGGTGGATACGCATGTGGAGCGGGTATCCAAACGGCTTGGACTGGCTGCTTGGAAAGATTCCGTGCTGGAAGTGGAGAAAAAGCTGATGAAGCGGGTGCCGCGTGAAGAATGGACGATGACGCATCATCGGATCATTTTTTTCGGAAGGTACCACTGTAAAGCTCAAAATCCGCAATGCCCGGTATGCCCGCTGCTGGATGTTTGCCGCGAAGGAAAGAAACGTATGAAAACCTTAGCAGTCAGGAAGAATAAGGAACAACCGTAACACCAGCAAGAAACAGACAAAAAAAGAAACAGTTCATCTGATTCGGGAGAACACCGAACTTTGACAGCCGGCGAATGGGCATCATTGCAAGCAAGCCAGCGCGCTTGCCTTTGTCTCCGGATTTCTATTTCGGCCGCATGGGCGAATGGAAATCTGGAAACAACTGTGACCGAATAGAAATGCCGGATATTCGCAAGGTGAATAAGGAATGCACCCCGGATCAGCAGGAGCTAAATTTAAAAGAGGATGGGATTACACATGAAATGCATCTCTGTTTACACCGACAATTTTGAATTGTTCTCGGATATTTTTGAACATGTGGTGGAGAGCCAGAACCAACTGAGCGAGAATGAAGAGCAGGAAGTGGAAGGCGTGACGTTCAGCCACTCCGGGGATGCTCCCGAGCATTATTTGGAGCGTATGTCTCAGAAGCCGGAAGTGGTCGTGATGCGCGATAAGTCTCGCGGTTTAACCATTTTGCAGCACGGAAACGTGTTCGAAATTTTGATTCCGGCAGAAGAGAACACCGTCGTATCTTAAGTTCTTCAAATTTGATGTTTTAAAAAATGAGATGTTGAACCCATGGCAGGCAAGGAAGCGTTTCTTCCTTGGCCTGCCATTTTGCATAGAGCGGGACAAACGGCGGATCATGAAATGATTCCTTTACGGCGCAAGCGGTGATAAAATAAAATGATGTGAACAGATGGTGTCAGAGATGGAGAGATCAATGGACAGGAGCGAGAAATGACATTGAAGTTGATGACTGATGAAATCGGATACAGCATGACGGAACTAAATAGAGTCCGGGACCGTTTTTTGGACTGGAATGACGAGTCTTCCTCCGCATTGACCGAGGATTTGATACGCAAGGGTACTGGCGGCGAGCTCACGCTTGCCTTCTGCGGTCATTTTTCAGCTGGGAAGTCAAGCATGATCAATGCGCTTTGCGGCAAAAAGGTGCTGCCCTCGGGTCCGGTGCCGACGAGTGCCAATGTGGTCACGATTCGAAGCGGCGAGCCCCGGGCATTGATTCACCGGACTGTCGCGGACCATGGGGAGCCTATCAAGGTAACGATCGACGAACTTGCGGAATACTGCAAGGAGGGCCGGGAGTATTCCGCGATTGAAGTGTGGGATGACGTGCCGCTGCTTGGCGCGGACGGAGTATTGATGGATACCCCCGGTGTCGACTCGACCGACGACGGGCATCGGCTAGCGACCCATTCCGCTCTGCATATGGCGGATATCGTGTTTTACGTCATGGATTACAATCATGTGCAGTCGGAGAGTAATCTGATGTTTGCCAAGAGCCTGTCGGATTGGGGGAAGCCGCTATATTTGATCGTGAATCAGATCGACAAGCATCGTGATGACGAGCTGACGCTGTCCTCTTACCTGAACGACGTCAAGAAGGCATTCGCCCAGTGGAAGATCACGTACAAAGGGTTGTTATGCACCTCGCTAAAAGTGCAGGACCATCCTTATAACCAATGGGAGACGCTGAAGTCTTTGATCGGCGAACTGATATCCCGGAAGGAGCCGCTGCTGCGCCATAGCGTTTCCTGCTCCATTCGTCATGCTGCGGATCAGCATGTAGAAGCCTATACCCGCAGTCATCAGGAGGAGAAGGAACGGCTGCTGGAGGAAATGGGCGGCGAGGAGGCCGCAGCGGCGCTGCAAGCGCGCTTGCAGGAGCTGGAAGAACAAAAAAGAACCGTAGCGGGGCTGCCGGAAACGGTTCGCGCAGAACTCCGCAAGGAAGCCGATAAGCTGCTGGCCAATGCCAATCTGACGCCGGCGGATGTTCGGGATTTAAGCCTGTCTTTCCTGGAGAGCCGGAAATCTGGCTTTAAGGTCGGGTTCCTCTTCTCGGGCGGCAAGACGGAGGAAGAGCGCCGCCGCCGTCTGAAGGCCTTCCATCATCGTTTGGAGGAGCAGACCTCTTCGCAGGTCGACTGGCATCTGCGTTCGCTGTTCCGCAATAGCGTCGAGCAGCATGTGGAATGGAATGCCGAATGGGAACGTTTAATGGACGCCGAACTTCCGGGCGTGCGGGAGGATATGATTACGCGAACCGTGAATCCGGAAGCCACGGTGTCAGGCGAATATGTATTGAACTATAACCGGGAGCTGGCCGAGGAAATCAAGGGCAGCTACCGCATGGCCGTGTTGGTGCTTGCCGACCGGCTGAAGGCGGCATTGACGGACGCTGCGGCCGTCCGTCTGCAGGAGCTGAAGCGCCAGGGCGCCAAGCTCCTGGCGCAATCAGCGGCTTCCGCCAGCTACGCAGCCCTGCAGCAGGCGGAAGCCGCCCGCGCGGCCGAGCTGGCCGAGCTGCTCCCGCCGCGCACCTCCCTCACCCCCGGCCTCCTGCCGGAGGTGAGGGAGCCGGAGGGGCCGCCCGCGCATGCGGCTGCCCAGGGCGGCGCCCCGGCGGCGCAGCCGGGGCAAGGGCGCACGGCGCCCCGGGCCGCCGCTTCGCAGGCGGCACCGCAGCGGCGCCAGCGGCTTGAGGCCGCGGCAGCCGAGCTGCGCGCAGCGGCGGCGCTGCTGGCGCCGCACCCCGCGCTGGCGTCGGCCGCGCGGGATCTGACCGCCCGCGCGGATGCGCTTGCGGGCGGCTCGTTCACCCTGGCGCTGTTCGGAGCGTTCAGCGCCGGAAAGTCCTCCTTCGCCAATGCACTGCTTGGCGAGTCGGTCCTGCCGGTATCGCCGCATCCGACAACGGCGGCGGTGAACCGCATATTGGCACCGGCCGAAGGAAGATCACATGGTACCGCAGACGTGCGTATGAAGAGCCGCGATATGTGGTGGGACGATTTGAAGTATTCCTTCGGCGTGCTGGGTCTCCAAGAACCGAATCCGGCCAATTGGCGGAGCGTGGCCGAAGGTTTGAATCCGGCCGGAATTCACCCGGCAGGCCTGCCGCATTACGGGTTCCTAAAGGCCGCCGCCTCCGGCTGGGATGAGATGGAGTCCAGGCTCGGCACCACGGAAACGGTAGAATTGGCCGAATATCGGGGATACGTGGCGGACGAAACCAAATCCTGCTTTGTCGACGGGATCGATCTGTATTACAGCTGTCCGATGACGGAGCAAGGGATCGTGCTGGTGGATACGCCGGGAGCGGATTCCCTGCATGCCCGGCACACCGGCGTCACCTTCAACTATATTAAGAATGCGGATGCGATTGTTTACGTAACGTATTACAACCATGCGTTCTCCAAAGCGGACCGGCAATTCTTGTCCCAGCTGGGCCGGGTCAAAGACAGCTTTGCCTTGGATAAAATGTTCTTTATCGTCAATGCGGCTGATCTAGCTCAGTCCGAAGACGAGCTGAATGAGGTGGTGAAGCATGTGCGCACCAATCTTACAGCCAGCGGCGTAGGCAGCCCGCATATCTTCCCCGTCTCCAGTCTGGCTGCGCTGGACAATAAGCGGCAAGGGGACGAGGAGAAATTGCAGGCATCGGGATTCCCTGTTTTCGAAGAAGCGCTGGGCCGATTTGCGGTGGAAGAGCTGCCAAGGCTGTCCCAGCGTGCCGGTTATGATGAGATCGCTTCTGTGAGGGACCGTATCCGGGGGTGGGCTGAAATGGCCGCTCAGGATGAGACCACGCGCAAGCGGAAAATCGGGGAGCTGGAAGAGGTGCAAAACCAAGCCATGGCCCGCCTTAACGCTTTGGCGGAGCAGGAAATGGCACGCGACATCGGTCAAGAAAGCAGCGAGCTGCTGTTTCACGTGCGGCAGCGGCTGGATTATGCCATGAACCGTTTCTTCCAGGAGTCGTTTAATCCTTCCGTGCTTCGGGAGGATGCAGGGCATTTGAAATCGGCATTTGCGGCTTGCGGACGTGATTTGATGCGAACGATGTCCGTAGAGCTGGATCAGGAACTATGGGCCACCACGCTTCGTTTGGAGACGGCCGGCCGCAAATTAACCGAAGCCGCGGCATTTAAGGCCGCAGCCGATATCAACGGCATGGCCGAGGGCCTGTCACTGGCCATACGCCGGGATCCGGACTGGGCACCGCCGGAGCTGGACGAAACGGAGCTGCAAATCCAAGGGGATTGGTTAACCTTCTGGTCGACCTTTAAGAATCCCAAGCATTTCTTTGAGGGCGGCGGAAGTTCCAAGCTGCGCGAAGCGGCTGAGCCGAAAGTGAAGGAAGCCGTGGCGGGTGTGGTCGGCCTGCGGGAAGAGCAGCTGACGGACCACTATGTTCGAATGAGCGAACGTTCACTGCAGCATCATGTATCCGCTTTGGAGGAACAGCTGAAGGAATCCATGGCTGCCATACTGGGTTCGCTGCAGGACGGCCAGTCTCCGTTGATGTGGCGTCAGCTGGCGGATGATTTGGAAGCCATGATAAAGTCAGCGCAGTAAAGACGGAACATTCCCGTCTAGCATGAAGCAAGAGTTGCAATAGAATAGCAGCATGGTGCGAACTTCTGGTAAGGTTCGTTCCCTTTTACCGGATGAATGAACGCTAATCACATGTTGAACCCTCGAAAGACGTCCCATATGCCATCCGTGGCGGGGCGTCTTTCGTCCTATTATTATCGATGGACCGCTCTCCTGATGAAAGCGGCTTAGGACGATATGGCATATTTTTATCCGCTGCAGCGAACGTGAATAGGATGAAACCAGCTTAGGATATTACCCTTTTTCAAGCATGTTCAAAAAAGTCGAAAATAGCGGATAAAGCCTAACGGTTGAAGGGACTGACAATGTGATTATATCCCCTAGTAATGATGAGAATTCCCGATGATTTCATCATGAAACAATGATAAGTTATACTATTTGCCCCCTTTAGGTCCTTTAGGCTCATTTATGACGGTTTTCTCTCTTTGCCGCGGGTTCGGGTCGATGATAAACTTCATAAATGCTACATAACCTGAACGTAAAAAATCCAAAGGAGGATAAACATGAATGTTCTCAGGCAACTGCAGGGCTTCTTTTGGGAGAAACGAAGTTATCTTTTTCTTTCCATTCTGTGTCTGGCGATTGCAACCGCTTTAGGTCTTGTCTATCCGCAGCTGTTAAAAGTGCTGATTGACGATGCAATCAAGCTGGAGAATTACGGCATCGTACCGCAGCTGGCACTCACCGTGCTGGGCGTGGTCATCCTTAAAGCTTTCATGCAGTTTTTGCATGGATTCTTTGGAGGGAGGCTGGGGAATTACCTGGCTTATTCGTTGCGAAACGCCTGCTATGAAAAGTTGCAATTTCTATCGTTCCGCTATTACGACACGGCTCGGACAGGGGATTTGATGTCGCGGCTGACGGGGGATTTGGAAGCAATCCGGATGTTTATCGGCTTCGGTTTTGCCCAACTCCTCAACCTCGTACTGATGGTGACTTTCGGTTCCATCATGATGTTCACCATCAGCTGGAAATTGACGCTGGTTACTTTGGTAGCGATGCCATTTCTGGTGTTCGCAGCTCTGAAATTCGAGTCCAAGATCCATCCGGCGTTCCAGGAGATGCGCCTGGCGCTCAGCTCGCTGACTACCGCGGTGCAGGAGAATATTACGGGTGTTCGTACCGTTAAATCCTTTGCTCGCGAGCCTCACGAAGTCGAGAAATTCTCCGAACGGAATGAGCGTTACAAAACCAATCAGATATTCGCCTCTTCCCTGTGGGCCCGTTATTTCCCGATGATGGAGCTCTTTGCGAATGTCAGCGTCGTCATTTTGCTTGCCGTCGGGGGCGCCATGGTTATCCAAGGTTCCATGACGGTAGGGGAGCTGGCAGCATTCTTCACCTTAATTTGGTACATAATCGGACCTCTTTGGGGGATCGGGTTCCACATTAACAACTATACGCAGTCGAAGGCTTCGGGTGAACGGGTGCTGGAGCTGTTGAATCAGCCCATTGATGTCGAAGACCGTGAGCGTGCGGTAGATTTGGTGCCAAGCCAGGTGAAGGGTCATGTCGTGTTCGACAATGTCACCTTTGCTTACGGCAACAAGATGGCTGCTGTCAAAGATATCAATCTGGATGCTCGTCCCGGCTCCGTGATCGGTTTGCTGGGGGGAACAGGTTCAGGGAAGTCAACCATTATCCAGCTCTTGATGCATGCCTATAACGTGAATCAGGGCAGCATCAAATTAGACGGCGTGAACATCAACGATATTAAGGTCCGGAGTCTGCGCAGCCAGATTGCAACGGTCTTCCAAGAGACTTTCCTGTTCTCGTCCAGCATCCGCAACAATATTTCTTACGGGATGAAGGACGTTAGCATGGATGAAATCATTCGGGTAGCCAAGCTGGCCAAGGCACATGACTTCATTATGGAAATGAAGGATGGCTACGATACCATTGTCGGTGAACGGGGGATGGGTCTTTCCGGCGGACAGAAGCAGCGGATCGCGATTGCCCGTGCCCTTCTGAAGGACCCGAAAATCCTGATCCTAGATGATGCCACCAGCGCAGTGGACATGGAAACAGAGCATGAAATCCAATCCGGTTTCCAGGAAGTCATGAACGGCAGAACGACCTTTATTATCGCTCACCGTATTTCTTCCTTGCGTCATGCGGATGAAATTCTCGTTCTGGATGAAGGTAGAGTCGTGCAGCGCGGCAAGCATAACGATTTGATTGCGGTGCCGGGACCTTACCAGGATGTGTACAAAATACAATATGCGGACCTGATTGCAAAGCAAGCTCAAGCAGGAGGTACGCCAGGGCAGGTGCAAGCATGAACGCCAACGTAAATACTGAACCGCATCAGAAGCAAAAGATTCCGAGGCCGCGGAAGCCTTCGGAAGAAACCAATGAACGTTTTGTATACAAGGACGACGATGCGATCGAGAAGCCGTTTAACTGGACGCAGCTGACGCGTCTGATCTCGTATATGAAACCATATGCCAAACAGATTCTCCCGTTGATCGGCCTCATGATGATTATCGGCACGATTACGAAGCTTGCCATTCCATTCCTGACGAGTTTGGCTATCGACCAGGCCATTGACCCGAAGGAAGGAAATCCGAGCCTGACCCTGCTGTATCAGATTACGATCGCCGTTCTGGCGATGTATATCATTCAATGGGTTGCCGGGATATTCCGGATCAAGTTTACGAATATCATTGGTCAGCGGGTTATCTATGACCTTCGAGCAGATTTGTTCCAGCATATACAGCGCCTATCCTTTAATTTCTTTGACAAGCGTCCGGCGGGATCCGTGCTGGTTCGCGTTACGAACGATGTCAACTCCCTGCAGGATTTGTTTACGAACGGGGTTGTCAATCTGATCATCGACTGCGTGCAGCTTGTCGGTATCGTAGTCATCCTGCTATTAATTAACTGGAAGCTTGGTCTAGCTGTTATCGTTACCGTTCCGATCATGTTCTTTATCTCTACGAAACTCCGTGTGCGCATCCGGCGTGCATGGCAGGAAGTACGGATCCGGAACTCGCGGATTAACTCCCACTTGAACGAATCCATTCAGGGAATCCGCGTTACCCAAGCTTATACGCAAGAAGAAGAAAATATGAAATTTTTTGATAACATGAACCTGGACAGCAAAAAGTCCTGGGATAGGGCGTCGGCCATGAACCAAGGGTTTGGGCCTCTTATCGAGATTACCGGGGGGTTCGGTTCCCTGATCTTGTTCTGGCTTGGTGCCGTATTGATTCAGCAAGGCGAGCTCACGATCGGTCTGTTGATTGCCTTTACCCAATATGTCGGGAACTTCTGGGAGCCAATCAATCGGCTTGGCCAAATGTATAACCAGCTGCTTGTCGCGATGGCATCGTCCGAACGTATCTTTGAATTCATAGACGAGAAGCCGAGCATCGATGATCAGCCTGGCGCGAAGAAATTGCCGACCATTAAAGGGGACATCAAGCTGGAGAATGTGGTGTTTGAATACGAAAAAGGACGCCAGGCTCTAAAAGGCATCAATCTGGACGTGAAGGCAGGCCAGTCGATTGCGTTGGTCGGTCATACCGGATCAGGCAAAAGTACCATCATTAATTTGCTCAGCCGCTTTTATGATATTACGGACGGTAAGTTAACCATCGACGGGTACGATATTCAATCGGTGACGGTAGAAAGCCTCAGGAATCAGATCGGCATCGTGCTGCAGGATACCTTTATATTCTCGGGTACGATTCGGGATAATATCCGCTTTGGCCGTCTGGATGCGACCAATGAGGAGATTGAAGACGTGGCCAAGGCTGTGGGCGCCCATGAGTTTATAGTCCAGATGCCGGGCGGCTACGATACCGAGGTCGAGGAACGCGGTAACATGCTGTCCATGGGGCAGCGGCAGCTGCTATCCTTTGCGAGGGCGCTCCTTGCCGACCCGCGGATTTTGATTCTGGATGAAGCAACGGCAAGTATCGATACCGAGACGGAATTAAAAATCCAGAGTGCCCTTAAAGTGCTGCTTCAGGGACGTACCTCCTTCATCGTGGCGCACCGTTTATCAACGATCCGCCATGCCGATCATATCGTTGTGCTGGATCACGGGAAGATCATCGAAGAAGGAAATCACGACCAGCTTATGCAGAAGCAGGGGACATATCATGGGCTGATTGAAGCACAATACCGATTTTTGTAAAAACGGCTTAACAAAGGTTTAACAAAACGGACACAAATGTAAAAAAAAATGTCGCTTGATACTTGCAATCTTCTTCATAAACTTACAAAATAGAAGTAGAGTTTACTCAGAATTCATAGAAGAAGGGAAGCATGAGGGTATAATGAGCATCGAAAGCGTAATTTCTGCGCCTGCACTGCTGATTCGAAACTTTGAGAAGAATGATTTGGAAGCTGTCACATCCTTGATGCGAGAACTGAATTATCCGACCACGCTCAACGTCATGCGTGAACGGATGGAGTCCATGAACGACAACCCGTTATACGGCAACCTGGTTGCCGAGGTTGATGGAGACGTCGTCGGCATGATCATGCTTCGTCAAGTCAAATCCTTCACTATGACCGAACCGGTCACTCAAATTACTTCGGTTATTGTAACCTCAAGCTACCGCGGCCAAGGAATTGGCAAACGACTGATTCGCGGTGCAGAGACATGGGGAAGACAGCATGGTAGCCACCTCTTGTTTCTCACAAGCGGCAACCGGGAAGAACTTGCTCCCGCACATGCATTTTATGAACATATTGGATTTGAAAAGGCTGGTTACCAGTTCAGCAAAAAGCTGTAGCCTGGGCCTTTTCATTAACCCACCCCGTTTTCGGGGTGGGTTTTTTCTTGTTATGACCTAGATTCTATGGAAGTTTAGAAGTTTTTACTGCTTATCACAGATACAAGGAAGTCATTCGATCAGGACCGGTATTGGTTTCTGGGGCCCTGAGCATAAAGTAGGAATTCAAGGACTCCTTTCCAACAATTGTAGGATTGCCGAAGGTATCAAATGTGTTACAATGTGTTCGTACCTGATTACAAAAATGTAACCAATGCCTGACCGCCCCACACCCAACTAGTTCAACATCTTAGAACGGCGGTCAAGCAAACTCTACAACTATGAGCATAGGAGATGAGTATTCATGAACAACCATTGGATAAAGAAAATCGCAGGCGGCAGTATCGCGGCTGTATTGGCTGTTGGCATCATGCTGCCGACAACGGCTTCGGCTGCACCTGCTGATAGCAATAATTATGTAAACTGGCAACAGAAGATCCAGAAATTCCTGGAGAGCCAAGGCTTGGAGTCGCAGTTTAAATGGGTGGTCGTCCAACAACCGCAAACGGAAAAGCCTCAGGCGGACAAGCCTGCAGAGACGCCTCAAACAAGCAAGCCTGAGACCAGCAAACCGGAAGCAAGCAAACCGGAAGCAAGCAAACCAGAAGCAAGCAAACCAGAAGCAAGCAAACCGGAAGCAAGCAAGCCTGTGAGCAAGCCATCTACGACTCCGTCCCAGCCTTCCGAATCTGCGGGCACGACGGAGCAATCGAATTTTGCTTCCGAAGTTGTCAACTTGGTGAACCAAGAGCGTTCGAAAGCTGGCCTGAAGCCGCTCACGGTACATGCCAAGCTGACAACGGTAGCACTGGACAAAGCGAAGGACATGAGCAATAACAATTATTTCAGCCACACTTCGCCGACGCACGGCTCTCCATTCGATATGATGAAGGCTTACGGCATTTCTTACGGCTATGCCGGCGAGAATATCGCTAAAGGGCAGCGCACGCCGCAGGAAGTCATGAACTCTTGGATGAACAGCCAAGGTCACCGTGAAAATATCCTGTCTCCTAATTTCACCATGATCGGTGTGGGATATTACAACGGATACTGGGTTCAGGAATTCATCAGCCAATAAGCACGGATGTTGTTTTACATGATAGGCTGCCCCGGGCGCGCAGAAAACTGCGTCCGGGGCAGTCTTCTTTGCGTGTTTTGATTTGCAAATTTTTTATAGAAGTCTTAAGGTAATGTACATGAGGATTTTTGTAGGGGGAATGTCATGAAGTCATCTGCATGGATATGGCGTATCACGGCCTCCGTGTCGATTATCGTAACGATTGTGCTTATATTCGGTTTCGTGTATGCGTTTAAGGATATTAATGATCCTCAAGGGCAGCCCTTGCTCACCGGCGGCGAATCTGCCGAGCCAGGCCAAGAGACTGCGCCGCCGAAGCCGGAACGGGCTCCGTCGGAAGCGGTGCTGCCAAATGATCTGAAAGTGACGGCGATCGGAGACTCGCTTGCCAAGGGAACGGGGGACAGTACCGGGGGCGGTTTTGTCCGCCGAAGCGTCGAACAATTGAACGGCGATGGACGAACGGCCAGCCTGCTGGCCAATCTGGCGATAAACGGAATGACCACCGAGGGACTTCTCCCTAAGCTGGACGACAAGGGAATACAGTATGCCTTGAAGGAAGCCAACGTCATTATGCTGTCTATCGGGGGCAATGATATCTTTCAAGGAAGCGGGCTGATGGAGGGGGCGGCGGATGTCGGCGAGCTGGAGCTCGATCCAGCCATGCTGATGGGCGCATTGCCGCAGGCCTCCGAACGCTTGCAGACAATTCTTGAGAAGATTCGGGATATTAATCCGAATGCCCGCATTGTTTATATCGGCTTGTATCATCCCTTTTCCGATTTGGAAGAATTGCTGATACCCGGCAATGTCGTGGTCTCAGCATGGAATCATGCGGTCATGGAGCTCGTAAACCGGGATCCCAATATGACGCTTGTCCCTACATTCGATCTGTTTCAGCATAAGCTCGGCGAGTATCTGTCCACGGACCATTTCCATCCGAACGGGGCAGGATATCAGGCCATCGCGGATCGAATTGTAGAAGGTATGCTGTAGCATGAAGAGGATGTCAGGTGGGGAGATGGAAATCGATGAATGAACAAGCGCAGGAAATCGTACTATCCGTCCAGCATGTAAAAAAGAAAATCGGTCGAAAATGGATTATACATGATGTGTCGTTCGATGTGCGCGCGGGCGAAATATTCGGGTTCCTGGGGCCGAACGGAGCAGGAAAAACAACCACGATCCGAATGCTTGTGGATTTGATCAAGCCGTCATCCGGCAGGATCGAGGTCTGCGGTTACGATGTGAACCGCCAGCAGGAGCAGGCGCTGCGCTATATTGGTTCCATCGTGGAGAATCCGGAGATGTATTCGTATTTGACCGGCTGGGAAAATCTCGAGCATTTTGCGAGAATGCAGCCCGGTATTGACGATCAGCGGATACAGGAAGTTGTGGATACGGTCAGGCTTGATCGAAGAATCCATGACAAGGTCAGCACTTATTCACTTGGCATGCGGCAGCGTTTGGGGATCGCCCAGGCCTTGCTCGGCAGGCCGAAGCTGCTCATTCTGGACGAGCCGACGAACGGTCTTGACCCGAAGGGAATCAAAGAAATGCGGCAGTTCATCCATCAGTTGGCCGAGGATGGCTTGGCTGTATTTGTTTCCAGCCATCTGCTGAGCGAAATTCAGCTGTTATGCGATCGGGTAGCCATCATCAGCAGCGGAAGGGTGCTTGCGGTAGGCGAGGTCGATGAATTGATTGCCGGCAGCAGCGATCATGTCATCTGGGATCTGAATCCCGCCGTGCAGGGCAAACGAATTCTGCAGAAGCTGGATTATTGCGAGATCGTGGACCGCCCGGAGGATGTGCTTGACGATAATGTACTGGCAGGCATGTCACCGGATGCCGTTGTGACCCGAATGCATGCTGCACATGCATCAAGGGCTGTGGAAAGGCTGGTTGGCGCCGGCGTGCAGGTCCGGGAGGTTCATCGGATCAATCCTACGCTGGAGCAGCTGTTCCTGCAGATGACGGAGGGTGAGAGCATTGAGTAACCTGTTGCCCCTGATCAAGAACGAATGCATCAAAATTATCAAGCGTAAGCGGTTTTATGTGGTTCTTCTGGTTCTCCTCGTCCTAGTGCCCATGTTTACATACGCCCAGATGAAGTCCGCGGAACGGAGCCGGGAGAAGTTTAACAGCGACTGGCGGCTTGAGCTTCAGCAGCGGATCACGGATAATGAGAATTCGCTTAGCAGTGACCGGGTGCCGGATGAATGGAAACGATATCGGCAAATCTTTATTCAGCAGATGCAGTATTATTTGCAGCATGATGTGAATCCTAATCAACCAAACGGGGTAACGTTCACGCGGGAATTTCTGAACAATGCGATATCCTTGTTTATCCCGCTGCTCATCATGGCCATTGCTTCGGATATCGTTTCCGGAGAGCGGACGACCGGCACCATTAAGATGCTCCTGACAAGGCCGGTAAAGCGCTGGAAAGTGCTGCTGAGCAAACTGGCAGCCTTGATTATGTTCACGTCGCTCATTGTCGTTTCCACCTTTGTCATCGCTTACCTGATCTCGGGTCTCGCTTTCGGCTACAAAGGGTTTGACATCCCGGTATTCACGGGTTTCCAAATTGTCGGGTCAGACGTGGATATGTCCGGCGTTCATGCGGTGCCCCAATGGAAGTATTTGCTGATGCAGGGCGGTTTGGTCTGGTTTGTCGGCGTATGCGTCGGCATGCTGGCTTTTATGGTATCCGTCCTGGTTCGAAGCACGGCGGCCAGCATCGTCATTATGATGGCGGCATTGATCGCCGGAAATATTCTGACGAATATGGCGTCGGCATGGAGCAGCGCGAAATATTTGTTCATGGTAAACCTGAATTTGACCAGTTATTTAGCGGGCAATTTGCCGCCGATCGAGGGCATGACCTTGAATTTTTCCCTTGCCGTATTAGCCATCTGGGCGATTTGTGCGGTTATTGTTGCATTCAGTGTCTTTACGAGAAGGGATATCTTGAATTAAAATGGACAAAGCATGAAACATTTGTTTGCATTTTTTAGAGAACCGCGTTCTTCTAAAATATTGGAATGTAGAAATAGAAAACACGAGATACGTGAAATTGAAGGAGGAGCATGAATGGTCGAACAGATCGATATGTTTGCAGAGTCATCAAAGAACGGCGGTACTAACCGTTCAGGATACGATGCTGACGACATTCAAGTGCTCGAAGGCCTTGTTGCGGTACGCAAACGGCCAGGCATGTACATAGGGAGCACAAGCTCGTCGGGTCTGCATCATCTGGTGTGGGAAATTGTGGACAACGCCGTAGACGAGCATTTGGCCAAGTACTGCTCGAGAATTGAAATTACTTTGCATAAAGACGGATCCGCGACGGTATACGATAACGGGCGCGGCATTCCGACCGGGATGCACAAGACAGGCATTCCCACGCCGCAGGTGGTCTTCACGATTTTGCATGCCGGCGGCAAATTCGGCGGTTCCGGATACAAGAAGTCCGGCGGCCTTCACGGCGTTGGCGCATCCGTAACCAATGCGCTGTCCGAGTGGCTGGAAGTGGAGATATACCGCGAAGGTAAAATTCACCGCCAACGCTTCGAGTACTGGCAGGACAAAAAAGGAAAAGAGCATGTCGGAGAACCGGTAACCGGTCTTGAGGTGCTGGGCAATACGAACAAAACAGGGACGAAAATCACGTTTAAACCGGACGCGCGCGTGTTTACCGCGGGAACGCATCTGAACTACGACACGCTTGCAGAGCGCTTACAGGAGATCGCCTTCCTGAATTCAGGACTCCGGATCGTCTTGAAAGACGAGCGGAGCGGGAATGGGGAAGAATTTTTTTATGAAGGCGGCGCAAGCCAGTTCGTGCAGTTCTTGAATGAAGGCAAGGACGTGCTGCACGATGTGATCCATTTTTATGCCGAGAAGGATGACATCGAAGTCGAAATCGCCCTTCAATATAATGCAGGATACACCGAAACGCTGGCCTCGTTCGTTAACTCGATCCCGACGCGCGGAGGCGGTACGCATGAGACGGGCTTCAAGACGGCGTATACCCGCGTCATGAACGATTATGCACGAAAGAACAATCTTCTGAAGGAAAAGGACAAGAATCTGGAGGGGAATGACCTCCGGGAAGGCATGATGACCGTAATCAGCGTCAAGATGGCTGAGGTCGAATTCGTGGGTCAGACGAAGGACCAGCTGGGAAGCGCCTCTGCGCGGAGCGCGGTGGACAGCATTGTTACCGAGAAGATGCAAATTTTCCTAGAGGAAAATCCGCAGGTCGCCCAAACGCTGCTGAAGAAGGCCATTCAGGCCTCCAAAGCGCGCGAAGCGGCCCGGAAGGCAAGGGATGAGATGCGCAGCGGCAAGAAGCGCAGCGAGAGTTCCAATCTTGGGGGCAAGCTGACACCGGCCCAGTCCAAGGATTTTTCGCGAACCGAATTGTTCATTGTCGAAGGGGACTCCGCTGGCGGCTCGGCGAAACAGGGGCGGGATTCGAAGATCCAGGCGATCCTGCCGCTTAAAGGGAAGCCGATGAACCCGGAAAAATCCAAGCTAGCCGACATCCTGAAGAATGACGAATACCGTGCGATCGTATCCGCGATCGGCGCGGGGATCGGCACGGAGTTTACCGCCGGGGACAGCAATTATTCGAAAATCATCATCATGACCGATGCGGATACGGATGGAGCCCACATTCAGGTGCTGCTGCTCACGTTCTTCTACAGATACATGAAGCCGTTGATTGATGAAGGCCGCGTCTATCTCGCGCAGCCTCCGTTGTATAAAATCGCCAGCAAATCCGGCAAGCTGGAAACCGTGCGGTATGCCTGGACGGATGAGCAGCTGGCTAATTATTTGAAGGAATTCAAAAATTTTGAACTGCAGCGCTACAAGGGACTGGGCGAGATGAACCCGGAGCAGTTATGGGAAACGACGATGAACCCGGAAACACGCACCTTGCTGCAGGTTCAAATCGAAGATGCCGCCAAAGCGGAGCGGCGCGTGTCTACGCTGATGGGAGATAAGGTAGATCCCCGCAAGCGGTGGATCGTTGAAAATGTCAACTTCGCGGAGTTTGAGGAATAGAAGGTGAATGAATGAGTTTATCGGAGCAATTTTTGCCGGCATTTCTGGAAGAGGTTGTAGGTGACCGATTTGGCCGGTATTCCAAGTATATAATTCAGGACCGGGCGATCCCGGACGTTCGTGACGGCCTGAAGCCCGTTCAGCGTCGGATTCTGTACGCCATGTACGATTCGGGTAACACACCGGATAAACCATACCGCAAATCGGCGAAAACCGTCGGGGATGTCATGGGTAACTACCATCCGCACGGGGACTCATCGATTTATGAAGGCATGGTTCGGATGGCCCAGCCATGGAAAATGGGACATGTGCTTGTGGACGGTCACGGAAACTGGGGTTCCCAGGACGATGATCCGGCAGCAGCAATGCGTTATACCGAGGCTAGGCTGTCGCCGATTGCCATGGAGCTGCTGCGCGATATCGAGAAGCGTACCGTGCTCTTCAAGGACAATTTTGATAACACGGCGAAGGAGCCGGTTGTGCTGCCTTCGCGGTACCCGAATCTGCTTGTGAACGGAGCTAGCGGCATTTCCGCGGGCTTCGCCACCGAAATCCCGCCTCACAATCTGCGTGAAGTGATCGATGCGTGCATCGCCGTCATGCAAAAGCCGGAGATCGAGCTGGACGAGATCATGACGTTCATAAAAGGCCCGGACTTCCCGACCGGCGGTATCATCATGGGCGGCGAAGGCATTTTGGATGCCTATCGGACAGGCAAAGGCCGGGTCTATCTGCGATCCAAGACGGACATCGAATCGCTCCGTGGTGGTAAACAGCAGATCGTCATCACGGAAATTCCTTATCAGGTTGTTAAGTCCAGACTGGTTACGGCGATGGAAAACATTCGTCTCGAGAAAAAAGTCGAAGGCATCGCCGAGGTACGGGACGAGAGCGGACGGGAAGGGCTTCGCATCGTCGTGGAGCTGAAGAAGGATGCCGACGCGAACGGGATTCTGGCTTATTTGTTCAAGAAAACCGACCTGCAGATTACGTACAATTTCAATATGGTTGCCATCGTGAACAAAACCCCTCAGCAGCTGGGGCTTAAAGCGATGCTGTCGGCCTATATCGACCATCAGCGTGAAGTCGTCACCCACCGGACGCAGTTCGAGCTGGAGAAAGCCGAGGATCGGGCACATGTATTGGAAGGCCTCGTCAAGGCGCTCAACATACTGGACGAAGTGATTGCGGCTATTAAGGCTTCCAAGAATCGCCAGGATGCCCAGAACAATCTGCAATGGATGTTCGGTTTCACGGAGAGACAAGCCGACTCGATTCTGACGCTGCAATTATACCGTCTTACCAACCTTGAAATTCATTCCCTGCAAAAAGAGCTGGACGAGCTGACGAAGAAAATCGAGGGCTTGCGTGCGATTCTCGACAGCGATAAGAAGCTGATTGGCGTCATTCGCAAAGAGTTGATCGAAATTCGGGAGAAGTACGGCATCGACCGGCGTTCGGTTATCCAGGAAGAAGTGGAAGAGATCAAGGTGAATCTTGAAGTGCTTGTCAACGCCGAGGATGTGCTCGTAACCTTGTCGAATGAAGGCTATATTAAGCGTACCAGCATGTTATCCTTCACCCGCAGCGGCGGTGAGCTGGAAAGCTCAGGCGTCAAGGAAGGGGATTACATCACGCGGTTGTTTGAAGTCAATACCCTGGAGAATCTGCTGATCTTCACGAGCCGCGGGCAATATTTCTTATTGCCGGTGCATCAGGTTCCGGAGTACAAGTGGAAAGATGCCGGTACGGCCATCGTTAACGTGATCCAGGTACCGAAAGAGGACCATATCGTATCGGTCATCCCGGTTTCGAACTTTGACGAAGCGGGCAAATCGCTTGTCTTCGTGAGCCGCAAAGGGCAAGTGAAGCGGACAGATCTCAAGGAGTACGTAACCAAACGGTCTGGCGCGGTTGCGGCAGCGAAGGTAGCTGCGGAAGACAGCATCATCCAGGTCGTTATGAGTGACAGCAATAAAGATATCGTGCTGATCTCGAAAGAAGGGATGAGCATCCGCTTCAATGAACAGGAAGTCAATGCCATGGGACGCGTTTCCGGCGGGGTTCGGGGAATCCAGCTTCGAGACGGGGACGAGGTCGTTGCGGCATTATGGGTGGAGAACGATGAAGGCGAGATTTTGACCATCACGGATCTTGGATACGGCAAACGAAGCTTGCTGTTGGATTATCCGGCCCAAAGCCGCGGCGGAAAAGGCATGGCCACGTTTGAGTTCAAGGAAGGCAAGCGGGTGAAGCCTAACGGCAGCGCCATCGTCGGCGCGTTCTATTGTCGCGAGCCGCTGCAGATTAACGCTTATAGCGAAGACGGGCAAGCTTTCCCGATTCACACGGAGAAGGTTCCGATTATGGAGCGTAAATCGATTGGTAAACTACTGGCCGATGTCGGCAAGAACGGGCAGATTGTCGATTTGGTCAGTCTCCCGCATGCAGAGTTAGGCAAAGAAGGTTAGGCAAGAGCGAGCCTTTCCTTTAATTCGGATATGGTTTGAATAGAGATGAATGGACGAAAGCACCTTCGATGAACGGTTGTCGGGGTGCTTTTGTTGTATTTAGCGTTGGATGACGCATATTTAAATTTATACTATTTGACATATGTCTGGCGCTGTCGAAGTAAGCTGAATGTTGAGAAACGCCGTCACACAAGGCATGACGGGTTTTGTCGCTTGATTGGAAATTATATTTTTTAACGAAAAAAGAAGGATATTGGCTGGCGTCCAGCGAAAAGTTAATCCTATAAACTATTATGAAAATCATGACGCTGGCTCAAACGGAAGTTCATTCATCGGAGTACAGTTCCGCAAACTCAGATGGTATTTCGATGTTTGATCATGACAGACATAACGGAAGGGACGGGATAAACATGCATACTGCCGAATTCGCCAAGGTGTGGTCCAAGCTGGCCAAGGATTATAAACTCCATATGGAAGCCGGATTGGCCCCGACATTGACGGAGTCGCAACTCATGGTGCTGGAAGTGCTCGCTGAGCAGAAGCGGATGAAACCTTCCGATTTCATTCCTTACCTGGCTACAAGTCCGGCTGCCGTAACGATGCTATTGGACCGGATGGAGAAGAACGAATTGATCAAACGGGAACGGGACGCAAATGACAGACGGATCGTCTGGGTGACGATATCCTATAAAGGACGCGAGGAATATACGCGCGGATTACAGGTTAGGGAGGAGTACCTTTCCCGGATCTTGAACCGCATATCCTCGCATAATCAACAGCTGCTTGTCTATCTATTGGGAAAGATCAGCACGGCTCCGCAGGAGGTTCTGATCGAGGCGTAGGCATTTTTGACCCAGCACCCTACATGGAATGCACAGAAGCCCCCGTGTCTGGCTGCCTGCGGCAGCTCCGACTTTGGGGGCGGTTTCATTGTTTTGCTAATATTGCTTTCTAGTCACGTGATCAAATATGAACCTTGGCAGATTTTGATGAAGTTAAGACTTAAGCAGCCATAAAGCCGGCACGTTAGCGGGTTCCCATCCAGGCAGGGACGTATGGGCTTGGCGGCACTCATAGGTTTTGCCTCCATACGTGACCAAAGCTCCCTGCTGGTATGAAGTGTTCGGAGCCCAGGCCGGAGTTTCCGGTACAGAGCCGTCCGCCGTGGTGACTTGCAGCTCATTGCTGGCTGGGGATACGTTGCCTGCCGCATCGCGTGCTTTTACGGTAAAGCTATAGGTCGTGTTTGGCGATAATCCGCCAACTGTATAGGATAGCGTGCTGCCGGACACCGTCGTAACCAGCGTGGTGCCCCGATATACCGCGTAGCCGCTTACTCCGACGTTATCCGTGGAAGCGTTCCAGGCTAATGATACGCTTGTGGACGTCGATCCCGCAGATCGTAAATTGGCAGGAGCCGTCGGAGCTTGGGTGTCCGGAACGGGATTTGATGTGCTGGCGGTTAGCGGGCTGCTCGCCTGTGATACGTTGCCTGCTCCGTCACGGGCTTTTACCGTAAAGGTATAGGAGGTGCCTGCTTGCAGGCCGGTAACGGTGTGGCTCAGGGTGGATCCGGATACCGTTGCCACTAGATTGGAGCCTCGATAGATTTCATAGCCTGTGACTCCTACGTTATCCGTAGAGGCGTTCCAGGCGAGCGAAATGCTGCTGCTTGTAACCCCTGTGGTTCTCAGATTCGCCGGCACGGTCGGTGCCTGCGTGTCCTGATTGCCGCTGCCGTTATTCAGGTTCACGTCGATCACGTTATAGAAGGCATTTCCCGTATCGGCGATTTCCCATACGGCGAGGATGAGATAGTAGCCGGTGCGGTCGGTAGGTACGTTACAAGTATGGGTTACGGTGTTCAGCGGTTGTTTGCCGCCGTCATTGAAGGAGCAGAACAATTCGAGATCTGCGCGTGCGAGGGGTTTGCTGGAATCCCAGCCTTTTTTCGTAATATAATATTTCCAATCGGATGTAGCATGGGCTGCGGTCAGCACCCACTTAAACGTGTTCGGCCCGCCGTTCATGTTTACCTTGCTCCAGCGGGTTGGCGTCTGTTCATACAGTTCGGTAAAGATTCCGGCACCGGTGATTTGGCCGTCCGCCGGTCCGCCGATCGGAAAGTTCCCTTTCCCTTCCAGGGAATGCGGTTCATAGATGATTCTGCCGCAGTTGACGTTCTCGCCGAGCTTGCACTTATAACCACGACTGGCCGGTGATTCGATATAACCATGAGCGGAAACGCTGCTTGCCGTAATGATCATAATGGTGAAAAACAACAGCGTGCTTCCTAAAAAAATCCACAGCGGTTTCAAATGCAAGCGGTGATTTGTTTGACACTGAGCCTGATCCATAACAAATACCTCCTTGAATATTGAATTTGAAATTCAGCGGACTCCTGCTGCTGATCAAACCTCCTTATGCTGCGGGTTTACTTGCTCTGCACTAAACAGGACCGAACCGGCTAGCGACTCCCTTCATGGATTATCCTTGATCATCCTCCTCCTCGGCAACCGTGATCTATATAAACCCCAAGATGAGGTTCATACCATGATTGTACAAATCAACTAAAAAATGTTAAACTATTCTGGTTACTATTCTTTTCCATTCTTTGTTAAAAGTAAAGGGATAATATATTATGATAGAGGGATAAAATATTACATTATATGTAATTAATTACATAGTCATAGCATTAGGCGTAGACATACAAAAAAACGAAATCCAATGATGGATTTCGTTTTTTTACACTCATTGATAGGTTCGTCATGTCGATCCCAGCTGGTCCATATTGAAGATACTCCAAGGATAAACGGAAGGCGGCAAGGAACGAATGGAGATGTCCTCTTTGGTAACAGGGTGAGGGAACCCGACCAACACGGACCATAAGGCAATCTGTTGGCCGGCCTTGTTCACCTTGCTTCCATACTTCTGATCGCCGAACAGCGGATGACCCGCATGGCTGAGCTGAACACGTATTTGGTGCGGTCTGCCCGTGTGCAGCTCGATCAGGACAAGACTTACGCCTTCCGCTGCTTGTAGCACAGTATAATCCAGAATGGCTTCCTTGGCTCCGTCCGTCCCTTTGGAGGTAACGTGGACGGTGTTGGTTTTCGCATCCTTGTACAGCATGTTCACGAGCCGGCCTGAAGTTTTCGCTGGAACACCGTGAACGACCGCTACATACTGCTTACGGAAGCTGCGGCTCCGGACGGCCTCCGATAATCGGGAGGCGGCTTTGGACGTCTTAGCGAATACCATCGCTCCGCCCACGGGACGGTCAAGGCGGTGCACCAATCCCAAAAAAACGTTCCCCGGCTTGTCATAACGCTCCTTGATGTCCTGTTTCAGTATGGTCAGCATGTCGGGATCACCGGTAGCGTCCTCCTGCGAGGGGATGTTGACCGGCTTGGTTACGCCCAACACATGATTATCCTCGAAAAGAATCGGCACGGCCGGATACGTTGCTGGTCCCCGTCTGCTCATCGAATCAGGACTCCCATCGGCCCAGGATGCCGCATGGCAGGTTCATGCCGGAGCGGGTAATCGGCAATCCGATTTCGCCTGCGCTGATCAATCCGCCGTACTTCGGTTTCATGGTCATGGTGAGCATGTTGTTCAGAACGGTCGGGGAGATGCCGGTCGTGTAGGAGTTAATCAGCATGAACAGCGGGTTATCCGATACGATGCTCATGCAGCTTTCGAGGAATGGATACAGGCTCTGTTCCAGCTTCCACGTTTCTCCGCTTGGTCCGCGCCCATAAGAGGGAGGATCCATAATGATCGCATCGTATTTGTTTCCCCGACGCTGTTCCCGCTGCACGAATTTAAACACGTCATCCGTAATATAACGTATAGGGCGGTCAGCCAGGCCGGACAATGCCGCGTTTTCCTTGGCCCATTGAACCATCCCCTTCGCAGCATCCACGTGGACGACCTGAGCACCGGCAGAGGCCGCAGCGACGGTAGCTCCGCCCGTATAGGCGAACAGGTTCAGCACGCTGATCGGACGACCGGCGGAAGCGATTTTGTCCATCATCCAGCGCCAGTTCGCAGCCTGCTCCGGGAACAAGCCGGTATGTTTAAAATTGGTCGGTCGGATATGAAATTTCAATTGGTCGTACGAGATGGTCCATCGATCCGGCAGCTGCTTTTTCATGTCCCATTGCCCGCCGCCGGACGAGCTGCGGTGATAATGTCCGTGTACATTGCGCCATTGTCCGTCTTCACGTTCAATCGGCCAAATGATCTGCGGATCCGGACGCCTTAGAATGACATCGCCCCAGCGCTCCAGCTTCTCACCGCCACCGGTGTCGATGACCTCGTAATCTTGCCAACCTTGAGCTACATACATGTTGAAAACCATCCTTCAAATAGTCATTTAGACTTTATTGTACAACATATTGAAAGCTGAATGCCACCAAGGATTGCTTGCCTCAACCCTACCACTCGGATGACATGGTCTATGAAGTTCGGCTTACCCCAAATTTTCGAATGCGGAATGAAAACGGAATTCGCCATGAAGGTCATGAAGTGCGCCTTGCTGAAGCTCGGCGACCATGAACGCCTCATCGGAAACGGCGAATTGGGATACATCGATTCCATGGTTTCGGGCCTGGACAAAACCGTAACGCGGATAATACGAAGGATGGCCGAACAGGAACACAAGCGGATAGCCATGCGAGAGACACCTCCGTTTCCCCTCTTCAATCAGTTGCCCGCCGATCCCCTGCCGTTGATACTTCGGAAGCACACACAGCGGCCCTAGCGCAGCTACCCGATGGGTATGATCGCCGTCAAGAAGGCTCCCCCGGCTAAACATAATATGCCCCTTGATGATCCCGTCCTCTTCGGCAACCATGGACAATTCCCTTTCAAAAGCTCCGTCTTCCCGCAATCGTTGTACCAGGATCGCTTCTTCCTGACCGGAAAAAGCCTGGATGAGCAGCTCGTTGACCTGCTCATAATCCTTCTTGGTTTCGGTTCGTATGTTCATCGTTATCTCTCCTTCAATATATGGTTCATGTTTCTTTATTTCGTTATTCGTGTTCGTGCATTCGGCCGACTTATCGATCCAGGCATCGTTACTCCGGCTTCGTTTCAATTTGCAATCCTTCAACATGCTTGCGCTTCATCAAATTGCGCTTCTTCCGGTTCTCTTTGCTTTCAAAGACGATATCCAGATCATAATCCTCCGGGTAGAGATCCTTAGCCGCAATATAGGGCTTCAACCGTTTATGGTTGATTTTCAAACGCTCCTGTTGAATCATGACACCGATATGACCTCTAGCGTCCATGGTTTCATAAACGGTGCCGCTTCGTTTCAAATATGGCACATAGACCCGATCTCCTAGCTGATAAAGGGAAGAGGCGGGGGCTTCGTCTTCTTTATTCTTGTCGTCTACGGGTTGATCCGGACCCTCGATAGGGAAGGAATCGTATTCACCCGGGGTTGGTTCTCCGGCCCGTTCTTCGGTGTCCGAGCTATCCTCGTGACTGTAGGCCGCAATATCTCTTGTCGTCCCCGCCTCCGTGATTTCCCGCGATCTGGCTATGATCGCTTCCGGAATCCCCAGCTTAGCAGCGATGACAAAAGCATAACTGTGACCGGCTTCACCAATCCGCAGGCGGTAGAGCGGCTCGAGGGTGTCGGCATCAAATTCCATGCGGGCATTCTCAAAGCCTGCCGTGCGATCGGCAAAATTTTTGATTTCGGTGAAATGGGTAGTGACCACGACCGTTGCTTGACGTTGAAACAGCTCTTCCAGAATGGCGATGGACAACCCTACGCCTTCACCCGGGTCCGTTCCGGAAGCCATTTCATCGAGCAATACCAGCGTGGACCTGCCGGCCGTCTGCAAAATGTCGCGGATGTTGCGGATATGGGCCGAGAATGTGCTCAGGGCATGCTCCAAACTCTGCCCGTCCCCGATGTCGACGGACACCTCGTCAAAGACGGCGCAATGGCTGCCCTCCGCTACGGGAACCAGCAAACCGGACTGAACCATAATGGTGATCAGCCCAACCGTCTTCAGCGCTGAAGTTTTGCCGCCGGTATTTGGACCCGTTATGATTAAGGTTTTATATCGTTTCCCGATGGTGAAGTCCAGCGGTACCATGGAGGAGCCGATTAAAGGGTGAACCGCGGATTTGAGATGGATGAATCCCTCCTGGTTCAGATCCACATTGCGCCCTCCGATGGAAATCGCGTATTTGCCCCTGGCTATGATGTAGTCGTAGATTCCGACGGTATCGGCGTTGGTTCTCAGTTCGTATTGATACTGCTCGACGAGTGCCGTCAAATCGCTCAGCACTTTGGTTTCTTCCCGGACCTCATCGGCTTGCAGGTGGTTCAGTTCCATCTGAAGCCCCTGCATATCGGCTGGTTCGATGAATACCGTCTGCCCGCTGGCCGATTCATCCAGAATCGAGCCACTCACGGCTTTTCGGTGTTCCTTCTTGATGGGCAGCACGTAACGTCCTCCGCGTTTGCTGACGACATGCTCTTGCATGATCCCTTTGTAACGGCTCATCAGGCTGTCGAGCTTACGCTTGATCCGTTCCTCGGTTACGATGATTTTCTTGCGGATTTTCGCCAGGTCTTTGCTGGCGCCATCCACAACGCGGCCGGCATGAATGCTGCGTTCGATTTCGGACAGGAGCGGGCGCAGTTCATGCATGGAAGAGGCGTAGGAACTGATCGTCGGAGCAATGCTGCTCTTGGCGGCCATATATTGAATGAGCTGACGGCAGCTTCTGAGATACTGGACCAAATGGCCGAAATCGCGCTCGGACAGGACATATCCGGTGCCGAGCAAATCCAGGATCAACTCAACGCCCTCCAGTGAGGGAATAGGCACGCTAGCCCCGCTTTGCAGCAGGGTTTTGGCTTCCTCCGTTTCATTGAGCTTATTACGGATGGCCTTCATCTGGGTGAGGGGGGCCATCTTCTGAATGTGCGCAATGCCCAGATAGGATACGGCAAAGCGTTCGAGTTCGGTGCGTATTTTCTCATACTCCAATTTGTTTAATGCCAATGGCTTCATGGGTTACATTCTCCTTTAGACTAAAATGGTGGAAGGTAATACAACGCAAAAAAGGCAGAAAGCGAACTACTCAGGTTCGCTTTCCGCCCAAAGACCGTTATTCCGATGGATATGGCGTGGGACAGCTCCAAATAACCCCGCTGAGTAAAGAGGGGAGACCCAAAAAATCCGTGCTGAACTCAGCACGGATGACCATATCATATCGAAATAAACCCTAAAGGGGCTTCAATTGATATCCGCAGTTCTTAACTAATTCAACGGACGAAATGAGAATCCATCAAAAAATAAACATATCCCAAAAAAGGAAATGCCCATAATTTTACATTTCGATCCATATGAAATTGGGTTAGTTAAGAACGACCACCGACATCAAAATCTCTCCTTTAGATAAGAGTATGGATTAACTATATCCATAAACACGGTCGGAAGTCAAGGCTTAAATGAGGAGGCGTTTCCCGTAAAAAACTGTGATAAGATGGAAGGGTGACGCTGCTGCTAATCCTTAAGCCGTGCAGCAGCCAGTGATCGCTTAAGACAGGAGAGGAGCTGTATCCATGGGGAAATTGCTGACACGAAGTGAGGTTCCAATCGAGGCTACCTGGAATCTGGATGATTTGTTTGTCTCGCAAGAAGAATTTGAAGCGGGTCTCAAAGCGCTTGAATCGCAAGCTGCTCAATTGACGCGGTTTAAGGGCAGGCTAGGCGATGGTGCATCTGTACTTCTCGAATGCCTAAATGAACAGGAAGCGTTGATGGAGAGCATCGGCGTGTCGGGGCATATGCCAGACTGCGTCAGTCGGAAGACGGAACCAACCCTTCCAACCTGGCGAATTCGGCCAAAACGGGCGATGTGTTGTCCCGCATCCAGTCCTCCTTAACTTTTATTGAATCGGAGCTGCTGGACCTCCAGGACGGAACCATCGAGCATTACATAACGAAGGAAGAAGGGCTGGTGCCTTATGCCCGAAGCTTGACGCTGCTGCTGGAGTCCAAGCCTCACCGCTTGAGTCCTGAGACGGAGAGCGTGCTTGCATCGCTGGGCGAGGTGCTCGGTTCTCCTTACCGCATCTATTTGCGCAGCAAGCTGTCGGATATGACCTTTGATGACATTCAAGTGAATGATGAAACCAAGCCGGTCTCGTTCCGTCTGTACGAGAATTCCTACGAAATGTCCGAGAATACGGAGCTTCGGCGCGAAGCCTATGCGTCTTTTACGAAGTCGCTGCAGGGGGCGTGTCACACTTTTGCCGAGGCGTACGCCACGGAAGTGAAGAAGCAGGTGGTGCTGTCCCGGCTTCGCGGGTATGACTCCGTTACGGATATGCTGCTCAAGCCCCAGCAAGTGACAATGGATATGTACACTCATATCCACGATACGATTCTGAAAGAGCTTGCTCCGCATATGCGCAGGCTGATGAAGCTGAAGAAACGCGAGCTTGGTCTGGATCAGATGCTGTTCTGCGATTTGAAAGCGCCGATGGATCCGGATTTCAATCCAAGCGTAACCTATGAAGAAGCTTGTGCCACCATCTCCAGCGCCTTGTCGATTCTTGGTCCCGAATACGGCGAGATCGTTGAATCCGCGTTCTCCAAGCGCTGGGTGGACTATGCCGATAATATCGGCAAATCTACAGGAGCGTTCTGTTCATCGGTTTACGGAGTGCATTCCTATATCCTGATGGCATGGGCGGACAATATGCGCAATGCCTTCACGTTAGCACACGAGGTAGGGCATGCGGGCCATTTGATGCTCGCTGCACGCTATCAGCGCATCACCAATACCCGTCCGTCCATGTATTTTATCGAAGCGCCGTCAACGATGAACGAGCTTCTCTTGGCGGATCACTTGCTGAGTCAATCCGAGGATAAGCGGATGCGGCGCTGGATCATTCTCCAACTGCTGAGCACCTATTATCACAATTACGTGACGCACCTTCTGGAAGCGGAAATGCAGAGAAGGGTATACCGCCATGCGATGGCCGATGAACCGATTACGGCAGACAAGCTGTCCGAGCTTAAGGGCGCAGTGCTTTCCGATTTTTGGGGAGACGCCGTGGAACTGGACGAAGGCGCGAAGCTTACCTGGATGCGGCAACCGCATTACTATATGGGACTATACCCTTACACCTATGCGGCAGGCTTGACCGCTTCAACAGCTGCGGCGCAGCTGATCCGCGAGGAGGGCCAACCGGCCGTGGACCGATGGCTTCAAGTGCTCAAGGCCGGCGGCAGCAAGAGCCCGCTGGAATTGATGGCTATGGCGGGCGTCGATATGTCCACGTCGGAGCCGATTTCCAAAGCGGTGGCTTATGTAGGCAAACTGGTAGACGAACTGGAATCCCTGTACCAATAGAACGAAACCGATCACTCGGTGCGAAAACGAGAAAAAAGGTGGTCCACAGCATAAGAAGCCGTGGATCACCTTTTTTTGACGCAGATCAATTGAGAACGAAAAGTGACCGAATGTTACGGGTTCGTGTGAACATCCTGCAGCGTATGGGTCGGAATCGTAAAATAGAAGGAAGAACCGACATTTTCACGGCTCTCGACGCCAATGACGCCGCCCATCAGCTCAACCAGCTTTTTACTGATCGCAAGCCCTAATCCGGTACCGCCGTATTTACGGTTCAAGGATGGATGCAGCTGCGAGAAGGAAGTGAACAGCTGATGCTGGAGCTCGGGCGCTATGCCGATTCCCGTATCCTTTACTTGAAAAGCAAGCGTGAACTCTTGGGTGCCCGTCCTGCGAAGTCCTTCCACGTTCAACGTTATGCTGCCTTCATGCGTGAACTTGATGGCATTGCTGATGAGATTCACAAGCACCTGCCGCAGCCGCAGGGCATCGCCGATAATCACGTCGGGGACATTGGCGCTGTTGATGTTGAACGATAAGGACAACCCTTTTTCCTTGGCTTTCGCCGAGAATAAATCAACGACGACTTCGAGCAAGGAGCGCAAATCAATCGGTTCATGATTAAGGGTCATATTGCCGGTCTCGATTTTACTGAAATCGAGGATCTCGTTCAGGATGTGCAGCAGCGAGCCGCTGCTCTCCATGAGAATATGGATGTAATTCTGTTGGTCTTCGTCTAGCTCTGTCGTGCTTAACAGCTCGATCATCCCGATAATGCCGTTCATCGGCGTCCGGAGCTCGTGGCTCATCATGGTGAGAAATTCCGTCTTTGCTTGATCCGCCCGTTCGGCGTTCTCCTTTGCGCGGATGATCTCTTTCTCGTCCGTAATATCGCGGAATACCATGACGGCGCCTTTGCGCTCTCCTTGATCCCAAATCGGATTAACCTGATAATCGGCTAAAAAGCTGGTACCGTCTCCTCGCCAGAGTACGATTTCGGCTCTGGACAGCGGTACGCCTTGTTTGACTGCCTGAACGAGAGGAGAATCTTCCCCGCGATAGAAAGTACCGTCATGGCGAATTTCCTTGATGATCTGGTCGCACGGTCTTCCAATGGTCGTTGCAGGCTCGTAATCAAGCATGGCTGCCCCGGCCGGATTGATGAAAGCGACTTGTCCGTGAATGTCCAGACCGATGATGCCCTCCGATACCGTATTCAGCAACAGGGTGAGCTCCCGGCTGAGCTTCTTGATCTCTTCCATCGTCCGAATGCGTTCGGTGATGTCCCGGGTAATGCCATAAACGCCGACGACTTCGTCATCCACGAAAATCGGAATGTTGATGGTATTGATTTCGATGGGGCGTCCATCCTTATGAATGATGGTCAGATCATAGCTTTGGGGTATGCCTTCCTTCGCTTGATTAAAATGAAACAGCGTGCGAGCCATGTCTTTTTCCGCTACAATCGGCCCGAAATACATTCCGATGAGCTCGTCTAACGTATATCCCGTCAGCTCCTGCAGATTCTGGTTGGCCGTTATATAATCACCGTCCAAATTCATGGAGTATACGGCGGATGGATTGTACTCGAACAGAGAGCGGTAGCGCTGCTCGCTTTCCTTCAGCTTAAATTCCATTAATTTTCGTTCGGAAATGTCGCGGGCAATCGAAATAATTTCATTCTTCTGATCACCCTGCGTGCTGATATATTTGCAATTGACCTCAAACCAGATGTGCCTGCCATCCTTATGTATATAGCGGAAGGTGATCGGTGTAAGCATTTTGCCTTCCAGGCAATTCTCTAAATAGTCCTGTAGCGGCGCAATATCCTCAGCGTATACGTAGTCAAAAGTACTGGTGCCGACCATCTCTTCGGGGCGATACCCGAGCAGGGAGTAGCAGGAAGGGGAGCAGTAAAGAAACGTAAAGCAGTCAATGGTGCTTCGCGATATGAAATCGAGCGAATTTTCGGTGATGAGCTTGTACTTATTCTCATTCTCCAGCGACTGCTGCTCGATCATCACCTGTTCGGTAATATCCTGTGCCATGCCGACCATCTCCATAGGTCTTCCTTCGTTCGTAACGGTGACATCCCACTGGGCTCTGATGGTTCGGATTTGTCCGTCTTTAAGCTGGATCCGGTATATGATTTCGTCTGCTTTACCCTGTACGGCCGTGCGCACAACCTGTTCCAGCCGTTCGCGATCCTCCGGAATGACCAGGGACATCAGCGCGTCATGATTCGGCTCGATGGCATTGATCTGATACCCGTAAATTCGCCTCATTTCATCGCTGTAGGTAAGCGTATGCGTGATCAAGTCCCAGCGCCAGGAACCGATCTTGGCAATCCGCTGCGCATGGGCCAGCGTATCCTCATCCGTTTTACGTTTGGTTATGTTTCGTCCTATGGCCAGTACCTTGTCAATTTCACCTTGAGCACCCCGAATGAGCTGAAACGACGTTTCAAACCATAAATAATGTCCTTCCTTATGGCGAATGCGTCGAACAAAACTATCTTTCTCCGAAAATAGTTTGCCTGGTTCCTTCATTTGCTCGGAATCGACTTGATGGTAGTATTTACCGCGGTGTTGGCCCAACATTTCCTCTTGGGTGTATCCCAGTATGTCAGTGGCAGAAGGTGAGATGTATTCGATGATGCCGTCGGCGCTGCTGATGGATATGAGGTCTTGTCCGCTTTTTGAAATCAGTGCCAGCAGCTCGTCATTCTTGATGATCGGCGGCAAAGCAGTCCCCTCCTGCACGGTCCCGGGTTCCAGGCAGCACATGATCCACGGTGTCCTGTCTTGTGAGGGGGGCTCCAGCAGGGAGATACTCACGGCGACATGCACTTGGCGCCCGTCCTGGCGAATAAAATAAGATTCTCTTGAGAGAGTGGACGTTGGGCCATATATCAATGATTGCAATATTTGTTGAAAAGATAGGTTGGATAGAACTTGGATTTCGGAAGGTTTGAGCTGTAGCAGGTCAGAACGCTTGGATTCCGTTATTTCGCAGAATCGGTCGTTCACCATCGCAACAGGCTCGTCAACCGCAGAAATCAGGATCGCCCCAAAAGGCAATTTGTCAAACATCTGTTCCCAGACCCAATTCTCCGCTGTTTGCATCATGTTAATAATTGCCTCCCTAAGCTAAGCTATACCATTTGATCATAGAGGATAGGATCGCTCTATCGCAATAGAAAATACCAAAGTTAAATACTGACTGAAAATCCGGGCGCGCGAAAGCCAACCGATAAGGGGAGCATTCTTATGGCTGGCCAAGTTCAAACTAACAGATGCTTCATTTTTGATTGCATGTTTGCCAAGGTTTTTTTAATAGCATATTTATTTGTGCAGAAGTACGCGATCGTCGAGGTTTTTATCAAAATAATGCCCGGCATAGGAGCAAGCGGGGATGATTTTCAAGTTTTCTTCCCTGGCGAATCCGATCACTTTTCGTACGAGCTCATCGGCAATGCCTTGACCCCGTAGCCCTGGAGAAATATAGGTATGATCGATGCTGATCACTCCGTTTCCTTGTGGGGAGTAGGAAATTTCGGCTACTTTTTTGCCGTTGTCCTCAATGTAAAAGCTGCTTGGCCCCGTTTGTATATTTCGTTTGTCCATTGATGTCTAACCTCCTTCATCTGGTTGTACTATACCCGTATCGGCGGTGCATTAAACGGATTGCGGATAGGCGAACACCCTTGAGAGGGGAATTGCATACAATGCGGGTAGAAGAGAATGAAGGAGGAGCAACATGAACCAATATTCAACTCAACCGCAAATGCTGTTTCAATGCGATCACCAGTTGGTACATTCCATGAAGAAACATAGAGAAAGCGCCCATTCGGCCATGAAAAACGTGGTGAATCGCAAGGTAAGGGTGCATACGATGGATGATGAAGCCGTTGAAGGTATCGTCATAAATGTCGATGCAAAGAATGTGTACATTCTTGTAGAACAAGGCAACAGAGGTTTCTACCCGGGATACCCTCCATTTGTGCCGTACGGCCCCAATCCTAATGTCGTATTGCCTTTAGCATTGTTCAATCTATTGGCAGTCAGCTTGTTGTGGTAGCCAACGAAGAACCTGCGGTCCGCAGGTTCTTTTTTTATGAAAAATTTCAAAAAATATTATTTACATACATGCTGTATGTATGTTAAATTGGGATCATTCCATATACAAGGAGATGTTTTCCATATGAAACTTCAAGGATTTTATCCCGTCATCATGACAGAACAGATTGCCGAAAGCGCAGACTTTTACACACGGTTGTTTGGTTTTGAGGTTGTTTTTGAAGCGGATTGGTATGTAAGCTTGAAGAAGGGAATCGAGGGACCCATCGCTTACGAGCTGGCGATCCTGTCCAAAGATCACCCGACGGTTCCCTCTGCTTATCAGCAGCGTGTACAGGGGCTGATACTCAATTTTGAGGTGGAGGATGTGGATGCCGAGTACGAAAGGCTGGTCATCCATGAAAAGCTGCCGCTTCATCTGGACATTCGTGATGAGGAGTTCGGCCAGCGGCATTTTATTATCAGTGACCCGAATGGGGTGCTGATCGATATGATTAAGATCATTCCACCTTCCCAAGCCTTTATGGAGCAGTATAATGAAGAGGTGTGGTCCACGAAGGATGACGGCACCGGCGAATGAGTACAGCCTTTCGCGCAGAAGGATTACTTCGGTAAGAGAGCTTGCGGATTTTCTGTCAGATTGAGGTAAGCCGCATGTACCGGAGCTTCCTCGGGGGCATTTATTAAAAGCCGCAAGCCGCTGACTTTTACATCCGGAATCATCTGATAATACCGTCCATGGATCCGTCAGCATTCGCTAAGCTCCATGGCGAAGGGTGTAAGACCAGGAAATGCTGGGGCTTCCGTCGTCCTTGAGAACAGCATCCGAATGATGCATAGGAGAGAATAACGCAATCATGAGAAGAACCAAAAGCGAAGCGAACGAAACCATACAGCTGCTGCTAAAGGTGGCCAGGGCACAGTTTGCGGAAAAAGGCTATGCCCATGCGGCTTTAGAAGAGATTGCCGACGAAGCTCATGTTACCCGCGGCGCGCTGTATCATCATTTTAAGAATAAACAAGGGCTGTTTCTCGCCGTACTCGAATTAGTGCAGACGGAAATTGGGCAGCGCGTGGAGGCGGAAGCCGACCGTTACGTGGATCCTTGGGATCAGCTGCTGTTTGGATGTCGGGCCTTTATTGCGACCGTGGTCGAACCGCGGAATAAGCGCATTATGCTTATTGACGGCCCGAGTGTTGCAGGCTGGGAGTCATGGCGCGAGATGGACGAGCAGAATTCGATGAGCCACCTGAGGGAACAGTTGGCCTTGATGCAGCATCAGGGAATGATGAAGGCCGCTCCGGTTGATGCCTTGACGCATGCCCTGTCCGGAGCCTTAAACGAATGCTCGTTGTTGGTGGCACAAATGCCGGAAACGGATAAGGGCATCGAGGAAACCATGCATGTGATTGCCGGCATGCTGCAGGGATTCAGGCTTTAAAGGTTTAAAGCATATGATAAGGTTCACCCCTAATATGGGCCATATATCCAGCAAATCTTACAATTTGCATGAATGTTGTAAGCTGGAGAGGTACATCCAAAAATCCATGAAATGGAAAGGGGTTAATATGAATCCATTGAAACCGCTGCAAGCATTTTTGGAAGCACAGCAGGACAAACCGATCGAAGCCATCGGAAGCTATATTTCCGAACATATTGAACAGAACTGGGAAAAGGTGCTTACCGATAACCGGGAAAAACTGCGAAGGGCATACAACGAGGGTGGGGATATGGCGTACGGGACGTATTTAAACCTGTTATTCTTGCCGGTACACAGGCAGCTCAAGGAAATGGGAATACGTCCCGCACCGAAATTCCCGGGCGACTTCGACATTTCAAGGGAATGGGGAAGCGAGGAAGGAACCGACCAGCAGCGCTGGATGTGGAGCACCGTTTTGTCGCCGGAGGAAGAGCCGCTAGGTACCATCGTCACGATCGTATACCACGACCATACCCAGTTTCGGGTCCCAAGGCAGCCGCGTATTCTAGCCTTGCATGAGACAGGCAAGGAAGACGTCGTTGCGGCCCTTTCACTGAAGTCGGCGGACTTTAGCGAGGCGCTCGAATTTACGGCAGAATATGAAGAATATCTGCGGAGTTTGCAGGAGTAGGGGGGCCCGGCACCGCGCATTCATCACCAACTGATTTCAGAGTAAGCCTCCATGCCTGAGCTGAGTTACTTGAAGACACACGTCATTTAAAAATAGAAGACGCCTTGAGCCGGATGATGTTATCCTGGCTCAAGGCGTATTTCTCGTAAAAGGAATTAAGATCGTTGATCAATCGTCAGGTCTAACCAGTCTAATTCTTCCTTCGTCAGGCGGATGTTCGAACCCTCGTCGCAGGATTTCAATTCCTCGGCCGATTGTGCGCCGATTAGCGCGCAAGTAGGGAAGGGCTGGTTCAGTACGTAAGCGAGCGCGATCTGTATGGCAGTCACATTCTTCGAAGCAGCAAGCTGTTTGGCGCGCTCTAACCGCTCCCAGTTCGCATCGCTGTAAAATACCCGTACAAGATCCGCGTTGTCCCGAATCTCCGGAGTGAATCGCCCAGTGAAGAATCCTCGCGCTTGGGAAGACCAGGAGAGCAGCGGAAACTGTTCAGCTTCATGCCAGGCCATCGTCTCCGCATCGGCTGAGACGCAGCCTTTCCAGAAGGGTTCGTTCGGCTTGGCCAGGCTGAGGTTCGGGCTGCTGAAGGAAAAGCCGACCAAGCCGTTTGCGTCAGCATAGGCATTGGCATCCCGAATGCGTTCCCAGGTCCAATTGGATACCCCGATGGCGCCTACACTGCCGTCCGCAATATATTCGTTCAGAGCCTCGATGACTTCCCCCGCCGGAACCTCAGGGTCGTCACGGTGCAATGCGTACAGATCGATGAAATCCGTCTGTAGTCTTTCGAAGCTTGTCGTGATGTCGTTTTTGATGTCTTTTTTGCTGACGCGAGGGCCGTTTTGGTCATGGTGGGCACCCTTTGTCAGAATGACGAGCTGATCCCGGTTCCCCCTTTCCTGCATGTATCTGCCGATGACTTCTTCGCTCTGACCGCCGCAGTATATATGTGCGGTATCAACGGAATTGCCGCCGATCGCAAGGTAAGCATCCATATTGGCGGCAGCTTTCTCGTACGAATCATGATAGAAATAGTCCGTTCCTTTCATGAGCGCAGAGACGGGTTTGTTTAATCCCTTGATTGATATATATTTCATGTTCATCTCCTCCTTGAGTGAATTTACAGCACGATTCTCGTACGTTCGTGGGCAGATTGCAGGCAGGCATCGATGACTTTCATGTTGCGAACCGCATCCTCCGTCGTGTAGCGGAGAGGCTTGTCGTACAAAACGGCTTCCGCTATCCGGTCACCTTGTTCGCTGTATGCGTTTGCATGAGGAACCTCGATTTCTTTGCGTCCATCGCCGGTCGTTAAGAAGAAGTTTGCTCCGTTCTCAGGCAGGCTGTATGCGTATGGGACTTCAATCAGGCCATCCGTGCCAACAATTTCAAGGGGATTCCGATAAGCCGCCCACATGCCGCAATCAAAGGTCAGGGCAACGTTGCCTTCAAATTCGATCAAGCCGGAGGCCATCATGTCGACATGATCATGCTCAGGCGAGAAGAAGGCTTGAACGGTAACCGCTTCCGGTTCTTTATCCAGCAGGATGCGCGCGGCATTGATCGGATAACAGCCGACATCATAAATCGAACCGCCGCCCCAATCTTTGCGAAACCGGACATTTCCATGATTGGCCGAGCTGTTAAAAGTAAACGCGCTGCGAATGCCCCGAATTTCCCCAATGGCACCGGAGTCGATCATTTCCTTCAGCACGTCGTATCGCGGATGATAACGGTACATAAAGGCTTCGGCTAGAATCACGCCTGCGGCCGCGGCCGCGTCAGCCATTTCGGCCGCTTCTGCTTCCGTCAGCGCCAGCGGTTTTTCGCACAGGATATGTTTGCCGGCTTCCGCTGCACGGATGCTCCATTCTTTATGTAGATGGTTAGGTAGCGGGATATAGACAGCATCTATGGAAGAATCCTCAAGCAAGGACTCATAACTGCCGTATGCAGTCGGAATCTTCAGTTCCTCGGCGGTTTGCTCTGCTTTTGCCTGGTCGCGGCTGGCGATGGCAACGACTTCATTGAAACGGGATTGTTGCAGACCGGGTATGACCGAACGTTTGGCAATGCTGGCGCATCCAAGTATCCCCCAACGAAGTTTTTGAGTCATGTTCATCAGCTCCTATACAACTTATTAAGATTATATTGCGATTATAAAAGACAAGAAATAAAATTGATATAATATTATTTTGTAGTGTTATACAACAATATTGTCATTATAGGAGGATGGAGATGAAACGACAAAGCCATCTGCTGACCCTTCCGCAAATGCCGTTCTTCTGTCTGCCGGAATCGGTAGGGATCTACCGGGATGAGCCGGATCACACGGTGACGCGGGCAGCCGGTTCTTTAAACAATTTCAATATTCACTATGTTGCTTCCGGAAAAGGGCATGTTGAAATCGACAATGTCGTTCATACGCTCGGCCCAGGGGAAGCCGTGCTGTATTTTCCCATGCAAGCTCAGCATTATTACAGCAGCGAGGACGACCCTTGGGATGTCCGCTGGTTCCATTTTTATGGCAGCGGCCTGCAGAATTATTTCATCGAGCGCGGATTTCATAAAAGCCAGCTTTGGAGCATTCGGCAGCCGGCGGCCTTTGAGGAAGCTCATGAAGCACTCTTGAATGAGGCGGAAACCCATCGCATGCTGAAGCCTGCGCAATTGTCCACCTTAACGTATTCCTTGTTAGCCGTATTCGTCGAACAGGCGTCCTCCTTATCGGATAATAAATCCAACAATTCGGCGAACCGAATTCACGAACTGCTGCCCATCATGCAGCAGGAAGCTGCACAGCCGTTTATTTTGGAAGAGTGGGCGGCTAGGTTAGGCGTATCCACGTACTATTTTTGTAAATTATTCCGCAACGTCATGGAGATGACGCCGATGGATTTTGTGACGCGCTGCCGTCTTCAGATGGCTAAGCAATGGCTGCTCGATCATAAAGATAAAACGATCGGACAAATTGCAGTGGAAGCGGGTTACCCGAGCGTCAGTTACTTTAACAAGCGATTTATGGAGCACGAAGGCATGACGCCATCTTCCTATCGTCGCTTGTATGGGGTATAGTTATATGGATTACGTCGTCAGGTCAGGTAAGAACTCGACTTAGGTCCAGGTCCTAATCACACCTATAGTCGGTTATGGAAACGGCTTGCCTCAACTACAATGAAATTAACGAAGGATTTGACGAAATCCGGATTCTATGAATAGTTCATCAATGTATGTGGGGGAAAGCCAAATGTCCGATAACAAAAATATATATGTTCTACTGACTGATACGGGAACGATGTTTACGAAATTGATCAAACGAATCACTGCTGCGCCTTATAATCATGCCTCGCTGGCGCTCGACGAGAACTTGAATGAAGTGTTCAGCTTCGGACGAAAGTGCGCCAACAATCCTTGGGTCGGAGGATTCGTGGAGGAGGATGTGTATGAAGGAACTTTTCGCCACTTCCCCGGCACGCGATGCGCTCTGCTTCGTCTCGAAGTCACCCCTCAGCAATATGAGGCGGCAAGACGCGTGATCCGGCATTACCAGGATGAAGAGGAAGCCTATGGCTATAATCTCATCGGCATGTTCGGCGTGCTGATGAGACTCGATATTACGAGGGAACGATCCTATTTCTGTTCGCAATTCGTCGCCGAAGCGATGAAGCAAAGCAAAATCCATTTATGGGATCGGCCTTCCTCGGCAGTAACGCCGAATGATTTCTTTCAGCATCCGGCGTTTGAGGTTATCTATGAAGGGATGTTATATGATTATCCGCTGCTCGATCAATCCAGATTGGCCGGATGCCAATACCCTCTCCAAACGGTTGCTCGATGAATTATAAAATGCGAATCTTTATGTTAAACATCGCCCCCTTCTACCCATGGTGGAAGGGGGTTCTTATATCATCGCATTGCCGAAATGTCTCTATATGCTAGGATGGACTCGGTAAAACGTTACCTTAATTGTGCATTAGCGCGCGCGATGACGGACTCGATTTTTTGTTCGTAAGTATGGATGCTTTTCTTTTTGGCCAGGATCTGCCCTGAGAGCGTCAGCAGCCTGGACAGGGCATCGCTGGTTCTGGCGGATTCATTGGCCTTTACGGCGGCTTTGAAATTTTTCCACTCGGTTGTCATTAGTTTATTTGGCGTAGTAATAGCGCTTTTATCGCCTTTGATCTTGCTTTTGTACGGATCGATTTCGGACAGGATGGAACGGACTTTAGCCGCTTTGGAAGTTCTCTCTTTTTTGGCCGCCGTAAGCGCAGCCTGCTTGTTTCGTATATCCTCACGTCCCAAGGCAACCAGGAGCTTCATGCCGCCGGCCTGCGACTGCAGCATTTTGGATAGCGATTTGTCCTTCAGTTTTTTGGCTGCGGCGATCTGTTTATTGAGCGCGGAATAGGTATCAAACAGCGGCTGGTATTTGGATTTGGCTGTTTGGAGCTGATCCTCCAGCCTGCGGATTTTGTCCTTGTCGATTTCGCTGATTCGTTTGCGAGTTTCCGAAGCTTTGGCTTCATTGGCATAACGAAGGGAAGAAATTCGATCGTCCCAATCCATGACCTGTTTCCGTTCCGATTTAAAATCATCGTATTGCTTCTTCAGTTTCAAACGAACGGTTCCGCCGGCCCGGTCTGCCGTGGCATTCAATTGAGCTTGAACCGAATCGGTGAACTCAATGGCTGCAGCATTCGCGAAAGGAATGGGGGTAAGGGTGAGCAGCAGTACCATCGCAAGGATAGAAAACCATAATCTTCTAAACATCATAATCGCTCCTTCTCTTATTATCATTCCAGCCCAGAAGATCAAGTTGGGGAACCTCCGCTAACGACAAAAAACACCCGTTAGAAAGGCGTAATAAACGCCAGACTTACGGGTGCTTCCTTCGTAAGAGTTATTGATTTCTTTTTTGTAAATATACGGGAAAATCCTGGTTTTGTCAAACGTTTATTCCCCTGCGTCTAAATCATTGTATTTTTCTTCGTTTCCATCTATATGTTATATTAAGGTTTAGAATATTCAAAGGAGGATTATTGCATGCGGCAAAAAAAATGGGTTTGGGTAAAAACATGGAGGGAAATCGCATCATTTACCCTATAAACTGCGTATTCCCCTAATTTACTGGGGGCAACTACCAAGTGGAAGAGATTACTCAACCAAGTCAAAAATTACGAATTACAAATGTGAAAGGCGCGTTTGCCTGGCTGGGATTTTTGGTTTTTTTCAGCGTTTTGAATGAAACCGTATTTAATGTGGCACTGCCGGATATTGCCAGACAATTTCATGTGGAGCCATCGACAGCCAACTGGGTCAATACAGGCTTTATGTTGTCGTTTGCCATAGGTTCGTTTGTGTACGGAAAAATATCGGATCTGTACGGGATTAAAAAAATGCTCATTATAGGCATCGTAACGTACGGCAGCGGGTCTATGCTGGGATTGGCAGCACACGCCTATTTACCTGCTGTGATTGCGGCAAGATTTATTCAGGGGGCGGGAGCCTCAGCCATCCCTGCGCTGGTCATGGTCATGATTGTGCGATATTTCGATGCAAAATCTCGCGGAAGAGCTTTTGGTCTTATAGGATCACTGGTTGCAACGGGCGAAGGAATCGGGCCTGTTATCGGAGGCGTCGTTGCCCATTATGTGCACTGGTCCGTGTTGTTTGTGTTTCCTCTTATGACGCTTGCAACGATTCCGTTCTTTTTAAAAGTGCTGCCCGATGAAACCGAACAGAAAGGGAACGTTGATGTTACCGGAGCAGCTCTGCTCTCCGTTGGCGTAGTGCTATTTACCTTGTTTACGACGAATGAACATTGGCTGTATCTGGCTGGCTGTTTAGCATCGCTCGTATTATTCGCTGCACGGATCAAGCGGGCCTCCAATCCATTTATCGAACCCTATTTATTCGTAAGGAAGAAGTTCATCGCCGGAACGATCACGGGCGGCATCATTTTGGGCGTGGTAGCCGGATCCCTGTCCATGGTACCTTATATGATGAGAAGCGTCCATCATTTGTCTACGGATATGATTGGCGCCGGCATTATATTTCCTGGTGCCATGAGCGTCATGTTGTTTGGCATGTTAGGGGGCATACTCGTTGACAAGAAAGGTCACCATTTTGTGTTCTATATAGGTTCCTTGATGATTATCGGCGGTTTTTTAACCATGGCTATGCTGGCGGATCAATCACCTTGGATGGTAACAGCCATGCTGATTTTTGTATTTGGAGGCCTTTCTTTTGTGAAGACAGTGATTTCAACCGTCGTTTCCGATTCTCTGGAAGAGAAAGAAGCGGGAGCAGGGATGGGAATGCTTAATTTTGCATGCTTCTTATCGGAAGGGATCGGCGTCGCACTTGTAGGAGGTTTGCTTTCCAGACGATTGCTGGATTTTCCCCTTCTCCCATCGTTAGGGAACGCCGCGGCTGACTTGTACAGCAACTTACTGCTTCTGTTTGCGTTGGTTATCGTGACTGGGAGTATGGTCTATACCATTGTCTTATATCCGAAAAGGAAGCAGACGAATCTAAGCGGATAGCACATTTGATACTAAATCCCGATCTCTCTTGTAACAACGGAGAGAACGGGATTTTTTTGATAACAAGCTACTTTTGCGTCATTGTGCCGCTTCTGTATTGACTAACTCACGAATAACGCCTATATTGTACCAATAATAATTGCAAGAAATAGTATTATTGAAAGAAAAAATGCACTTCAGTCTGAAATTGTTGCCAGGACTAAATATTGGGGGGATAACGATGAAGCACAAACGAACCAATTCTCGCTTGTTCTATCAATTTCTACTGTCGCATGTACTGATTTTTGCCATACCGTTCATCATACTTAGCGGTGTCGTGTATTATAAATGCGGTCGTACGGTTTAAATTTGAAATAGAGGCATCCAATGTGTACAAGCTGAATCAGGTCAAGAATACGTTCGACTTATTGGCACGCGGTCTGGACAACACGGCTTCAAGGATTTCGATTGATTCCGCACTGACTCCATTCGTAGTGAAGAGCGGGAATTATAAAGAAATCGAAGCGGTGGATGAGCTGGGCAAATATAAGGCCAATAACACGATTGTCGATGAAGTAGCGCTTTATTTTCACGGCGATGAGCGACTGTATACCTCATCTGGTATCAACTCATTGGATACATTTGCAAAGCGGGTATACGGATTTAGTGACCTGGATGGGATTCGTTTGGATGAGGAAATGAGTCAACTTCAATTCCCTGAAATCCGTCGTATCCAGACGACTGTCTCGGGCAGCAGCCAACAGCAAAACGTGCTGATGTATATGTTCCCGATTCCACGCAATAGCCAATCGCCTTACGGCACCGTGAGTTTCTTCATTCGTGAATCGATGCTGACCGAACTGGTAGGTCCTATTTTAGGGGATTTTAATGGTAGCGTTTACATTTTGGATTCAAAGAACAGCATTCTGGCTTCAAGGAACCGCGAGAACGACCTGACAGAACAGGATGCCAAGCAGTTACTTGTCTCCAAGTCCGAGGATGGCATTCATGATGTCCAACTAGGCGGCGAACATTATTCGCTTATGCAGGCTAAGTCAAAATGGACGGGTTGGTCTTATGTTATCGTTATGCCAACCGATCAGTTTTTGGGAAGGGTACTGGAAATGCGGACTTTTGTATTGCTCATTTGCAGTGCAGTTATCGCCTTCGGGAGTCTGATCGTAGTACTGCTTTCGACGAGGCACTACCGCCCGATCCGGAACATTGCAGACTATGTACGGACTTTACAGGTGCGGACGCATGGAAACGATGACCGCAACCACAATGAACTCGACTTGATTCGCGATTCCGTTCAGGCGACGTGCGACCTGATGAAGAGAATCGATGAACAGCGTCCGATTGTGCGAGAGCAGTTTTTCGTTCGACTGATATTAGGTTCGATCAAAGATGAGGAGGAGACGGTTGCTTTTTTGTCCCGGGAAAAATTGGCGCTACCCGAAGAGAACTGCTTTGTGACCGTTATCCCGATGGACGGGAGTGAGTACATATCCACGCAGAACCGGGAAGAGCTGCTGCGACTGCTGTCAGAGAGATATCCATGAAGGATGCGGTTGGGTATGGAGTAGAACTCATACCAGATCAGTCCATCGCTATCCTGATTAGCACGGGCTGCAACGAATCTTGTCTGCGCCAAGTCCAAGAGGAGATTGCAGGTGAAATTTCCCGGTTGTTCGAGCACTGTTGCGGATTTCTGCCAACGGTTGGCGTGGGTAGCCCGGTATCCGGGCTGATTCATGCGAATCGGTCATATATTGAAGCTTCAGCTGCTATGGAGCAAATCGGTCGGATTCGCAAAGGAGAGATTGTGTATTTCGCTGATCTGTCCGAATGGCAGGAAGGCAGTGAGTGGTACCCGATCGAAGAGCAAATCCGCCTTGTGCAAAGCATGAAGCAGGGAAACAATGCAGCGGCCAAAACCGCACTGGCTGACATCATGCACGATTTAGAAGGAAAAGAAGTATCCTTGTTTTACTTCCGCTGCATGAGTTTTGATCTGATCAACACGTTTCTCAGAACGATGAATGAACTGAAACTGACTATTCCTCAAGAGTATCGGAGCCATTTGGCAGAATTTACGACCTTGAAACAACTGAATGCGGGGATGACCGGTCTCATTGATCTCATATGCGATTATGTGCAAGCCAATAAAGAAAGCAAGAACACCGCTATGGGAGCAGAGATTTTCCAATATATTGAGCAACACTACCGGGAATATGATCTGAGTTTGGAGAAAATCGCCGATCACTTCCAGATGTCGATTTCCTATTTCAGTCGTTACATGAAGGACCAGACGGGTTATACGTTCACCGAATATGTTACCCATCTTCCCATGGAGGAGGTCAAACGGCTGTTAAAGAACAGCGATCTGGCGATAAAAGATATTGTTGCCAGCGTTGGTTATGCGGACGTCTCCAATTTTATGCGTAAATTTAAAACTATTGAAGGCATTACGCTTGGGCAGTATCGGAAATTGTATTCATGAGAACAAAGCTGTGAATTTTCGTATAGATTTTCGATAACACGCGTGCTTCTACTCGAAATCTTCGATTCGAGAGAACGCGCTTTTTTTGTCCATTAGCCTTGGGTCAGGGAGGAGATAATCCTTAATAAAGAGGGCCGTAGAAGATTGTAAAGAATCAACAGTCCAAAGCAAGAACAACAAATTTACAGGTATCCGCCTTGTCGCAGCAAGTAATGTAAAAAGTAACAACCCGGAACAATATCTACAGATTTACGATTGCATATTCGAACAGGTAGCATGAGATTCATTAACTGCGGTTCGCAAGTTCATTTTGAGAAAGGGGTTGGTTGGTTCATGACAGCCAAGACACTGCTTGCTGCCAAAAGGGCGGGATGCGGGCTCAGGAAAAGAGAATGGAAGCCGATTCTCAAAAACTGGGAATTGTATCTATTCGTTCTGCCCACGATGGCCTATTTTATTGTATTTCATTATTTCCCGCTGTATGGCCTGCAGATTGCCTTCAGGGATTATACCCCCAGTTCGGGGATATGGAATAGCCCTTGGGTCGGTCTTGAGCATTTAAGGCGTTTTTTCGATTCTTATTATTTTTGGGACCTGATCTGGAATACGGTTGGCATCAGCTTGTATGAAATGATTGTCGGGTTTCCGATCCCGATCATGATCGCGTTAGCGCTTAACGAATTGAAAAACGGCGCGTTCAAGAAGTGGGTGCAGACCGTAACGTATGCGCCTCACTTTATATCCGTCGTCGTCATGAGCGGCATGATTATTGCCTTTCTGTCTCCGGGAACCGGTTTAGTCAATTTGGCCATCAAGGCTTTGGGCGGAGAACCCGTACCATTTCTGGGCGAACCGGGCTGGTTCAAGACTGTATTCGTACTCTCCGGTGTATGGCAAAGTATGGGCTGGGGGACGATTATTTACCTGGCGGCGCTGGCTGGAGTCGATCCCCAGCAGCACGAAGCGGCGATGATCGATGGAGCCACTCGGATGAAGCGCATATGGCATATCAATCTTCCGAGCATCATGCCCACGATGGTGATCTTGCTCATTCTGAACGTAGGGAACTTTATGTCTGTCGGGTTTGAAAAAGTATTCCTTTTGCAAAATCCACTGAATCTGGAGTCGTCAGACGTTATCTCCACATACGTATATCGGAGCGGACTTGTCCAAGGCCAGTTCAGCTTCTCGGCTGCGATCGGTTTGTTTAACTCGGTCATTAATTTCATACTGCTGCTTACCGTTAACAGGATCGCCAAGAGGGTAAACGAGACAAGTCTATGGTAAAGGAAGGTGGAAAACAACCATGAATAGGAAACTCAGATCGGACAGAATGTTCGAAATCATCAATTTCATATTTCTGTTCTTTATCATGATTATCGTCTTATATCCGCTCGTATACGTTATCAGCGCCTCTATCAGTGATCCTGTCTATGTGAATCAAGGGACGATGTGGCTTTATCCCAGAGGCATTACGTTTGAAGGGTATCAGCGGGTGTTTCAAAATCCGGAGATCTGGTCCGGTTATCGAAACACGATTTTGTATACGCTTGCAGGAACAGCCATCAACCTGCTGATTACGATTCCAGGGGCCTATGCGCTCTCCCGCAAAGATTTGAGGGGCCGTGGGATCATGATGGGCTTGATCGTGTTCACGATGTTTTTCGGAGGCGGACTGATTCCAACCTTCCTGCTCGTCAGCTGGCTTGGAATGTTGAACACCGTGTGGGCGCTTTTGATTCCAAATGCAGTTGCAGTATATAACCTGATTATTTGCCGCACATTTTTTCAAACTAATATTCCGAAGGAACTTCAGGAATCTGCCGAAATCGATGGTTGTTCCAATACCATTCTGTTTTTAAAAATCGTGCTTCCGCTCTCTGCTCCGATCATTGCGGTCATGGCCCTTTATTATGGGGTGACTCACTGGAACAGTTACTTTAGTGCCATCATTTACCTGAAGGACCGCAGCTTGTATCCTCTTCAATTAATTTTGTGTGAAATCCTCGTACAGAATCAGATGAACGATACGATGCTGATGACCGGTGACGACATGGAAGCGATGGCAAAACAGGCCCGAATTGCGACATCATCAAGTATGCCGTCATGATCGTATCCAGTTTGCCGATCATCGTCATTTATCCGTTTATGCAGCGCTTTTTCATGAAAGGTGTGCTGATTGGCTCCGTCAAGGGCTGATCGGACATCTGGAATTTCACAATGATGAACCATATAAACTCATGGAGAGGGGAACAAGAAATGAAAAAATGGTTAAAAGGCAGTATTTGTATTATCTTAAGAAGCGCAATCCTGTTAACCGGGTGCAGCGCAGGCGATAAAGCGAATCATATCGGGAATGAAAATGAGGAAGAAACGAAAAATTTCAATACCAGCGGTTACCAGATTGTGGGCGATAAAATCACTTTGACGATGATGGGAGCCAAAGCGGCCATCCAAACAAGAACGGCAAGAATGATGAAATTCCGTTATCCAGTGAGAAACACTGGGAGGCTTCCAGAGCGTGCTGCTGCCAGCATTCGGCTTGCTTGGCCGTGAAGTTGAGGTAAAGGACGGGAAGGTCCGCTTCAATCCGGTGCAGGATCAGTACAAGGAATATCTCGCTTACTTGAACAAATTGTTCACAGAGAAGTTGTTGGATGAAGAAACCTTTGTACAGACGTCCCAGCAAATGACGGCTAAAGGCAATTCGAATCAAATCGGCGCTTTTACACATTCATCTCCAGATCTCGTCCTGAAGGTGGATAAACCAGAAGACAATTTGAAGCACCCCATGCTTGGGACGCTGACCAGTCCGGTCAACAGCGAGAAGCTGGCACTGAAATCATCGAAAATTCGCCGCGGTACATTCGCGATTACGAGTCAGAATAAGTATCCTGAGGCGACGATGCGGTGGGTCGATTATTTGTACTCCTCCGAAGGCAGCAAGCTCGGGATATACGGAAACAGTATCAAATGGCTGGATGACGCTAAAACGAAGTGGGAGTTCGATTTTCCTGAAGGAATGAACAGTGAGGAATATCGGGCGAAGTTAACCCCGGACTGTGGCGGACAACTGCCATTGATCAAGGAAAGAAAATTTGACGCTATGCGTGACAACGGCAAAGGGCCGGATTACAACAAAATGGTAGACGAGAAGCTGAACCCTTATGCGGTGCAGGCATACCCGGATGTGTATTTCAGCAATGATGAGCAAAAAAGGCTGAATATCATTAAGACAGACATTAAAACCTATGTCGATCAAATGGAAGCGAAGTTTGTCGTTGGTCAGGAGCCGCTCACGAAGTGGGACGATTATGTGAAGATGATTAACAAGATGGGGCTGTGCTGGAAGATTTATCAGGATGCCTATGACCGCTGGGACAAGTCTGAGTAATTAAGGAAAAGTGTTTCATATTGAAACAAGTGTTTGAATTGGAGAATAGTATGAAGGGGTGACTGGAGAAAAAGGTTAGCGTAGAGGTTTGGAGGGATGGGGAGAGAAAGATGAAAGTAGACAGGCCCAAATTCAAGATAATTTGAAAAAAACACCCTAATGAGAATAAATCCTCATAAGGGTGTTCGGTTTGTATTCACTGTACACTTCTTTCTTCATAGTATAAGCTTTCTTCAACGATAATTCGTATTCATTCTCTTACGCCCATTTATTTCTTATCGAGTAAACCGGCCCGGTACAGGACTGTGATAAGAGAGTAAAAATCTGCGCTTCTTCCATGTGGAGTATCGATGACCGGACTGCCGTACCGATCGCGTAATTGGACTAGTGCACTGACTGCTTTTTGAGCATACGAGGGTATTTGATTCAATTTATCCCTGTTCTCTAATACCTTAACTCTCTCGCTCGTCTTCTTTAGAGAAGCTCCTTGTTCTTGAGCTCCTTTTTTCAAAACATTTTTACTATGGCTGAGAGCTTTGATTTCAGTTTTTAGCATCGAAACTGATTGCTTTAGTTGTTCAAATTGTTGTTTCTCGCTTGGCGTCATTGGTTCATCATCCTTTGCTGTAAAATTGTTGAAGTTCTCTTGAATAAGAGGAATAAAGTATTTCTGAGCGTGCAGAACGGTATTGCCTTTAAAGAAATTAGACCCTGGACAAGATTTTGCAGACAAGCCAGGTAGGTTGGAACCGGATTTGAAATTATATATTCTAGTACCGTTCGGGCTGTACCAATGATGGTATACGATATGTTCCGTATCGATGGGAAGATTGAATGTCTCGCACAGAGCAGCATTAACAAAGGTAATTGTCTGTTGGTGTTCTGGTACCATTACGTCTCCGTTCATATCGAAGTTGCCTATATGTTCTAGGCACAAGGCGCCGTTATTGGCTCCTTTAATGCCGGCAGGCGTGGTGTCAAAAGGACGGCAGACGGCTATTAATCCGTCCGGAAATGTAGTGATGTTCTGTCCGATATCTGACCAACCGTTGGTTTTGACATGATAATTCTTCATCGCCTCTAAACGAGCAAAATGATTCTTGCCATTGAACGAGGTATAATTAGGAGCCCATGTGTGGTGATTTTGAATGATGGAGATCTTTCGCGTGAAGGTTTGTTTTTGAAGCCATTCGTAAAATTCGTGACGAGACATGATAATGAATGGACCATTTTTATACATCTTGGTTTCCTTTCATTGGAAGACGAAAATAAAAATAAAGCCACCTAAATTAGGTGACTTAAAAAAATATTTGCTATATAGCTTCAGGAAATTTGCAATTGAACTCAGTTTGACCTAATTCATTAATCAAATAATCCTTTAGATCAAGTAGTGATAGCATATTATTGAGATCGTTATCATGGTTTTTAACAATACTTGTAATAATCTGGACGTCATCACCAATAACCCATATCAACCTTCTTTTCGATCACTCTTATTTTTCAATTCACTAATCGCTGTCTTCATTTGTTCAGGCATCGGTAAATCAAGGCGCCCATAATTTTCAATCAAACTAAGTAGCTCGTTACTTATATAGAAAAATATAGCCCCAGTCATTAAACTCAGCATACCATTTAATCCTAGCAATTTATCCACTTGATAGAGTAGGGCAATAACGGAGAACATTAGAACTTTTTTGAAGATCCCCCAGAATCCCTTATTGGAGTTCCAGCCTTTTGATTTATCCTCTGTTTTTTTTCGACCTTCATAATAAGAAGCAGCCAAACCTGTAAAATAGTCAAATACGACCATTGTTGCTAACACAGTTAAAGATTGGCTCCAACCCCCGAACAAGAATGTCACAACTGATCCACCTAGGGTATAGGTTAAAAACTTGAATAGTGTAGAATCATACACTGAGTTTCCTCCAAATAATCATAATAAAAGGACTCCAATGAAAGAGTCCCTGAATGCAATTAAATAATAAAATAATAAGCGCCATTTGAAAGACCTTTAACTAAAATAAAACTGTCTAAGTCACTGACATCTCTTTTCCGCACACTGAGTAAACTATCGAGATCAGTTTCTCCTGGAACTCTTGGATGGAGGAAGCCTCCTAGGTCAGGTACATTCACCGTAATTAGAGCTTCTGTTTCATGTATTTCCTTAGTGGTGATGGTGGCTTCCAGATCATCGATCTGTCTGACATCGATGACTGAATCCAAGAATTCTTTTTCTTTAATCCATAATGTTGCATCAATTTCGTGCTTGTATTTGATTACAATTTCGGAATAGAGGTCTGGGACAGAAGCGGTCATGTAGGCTTCTTTATCCTCATAGAAAGGAATCGTGATTTCTGAATCAAGATCTTCCTCACCCAAAGCCCGAACAACCAGTTCTCCACCCAAATCTCTTTGTGAGATTAAGATAACGGAGTCTAAATCTTCATCTTTAGTGTTTTGAACAGTCAGAAATCCCAGCAGATCTTCCTGAGTCTTCTTATATTGAGAAACCGTTAAGCTGCCCACCATATCCTGTTGAGATACGATGATAATGCTATCGAAATCTTCATTTTTAACAATGGCGACCGTTAGTGTACTCTTGAGTGTCGCATTAGGATCAAGGTTTATGTATCCATGTAAATCAGGATTACTGGTAACGATGTTAAACTCAAGTTCTTTCGTTAATTTGTTTGCAACAGTAATCGTGGATTCAAGATTTGAATCTTCGCGCCTTGATACAACTAGTTCAGAGCGTATATCTGGTCGATTGACAGTTATTAAAGAAGGAACTTCATAAAATACAGGGACTTCAATTCGGTGAACGTAGAGGAAGGAGTCTAAAGATTCAATACCTACATCACTATGTACTTGTAAATAACCTGTAAATTCCTTATATCCCTTCCCATAGATAAACAAGGTTGAGTCTAACTCACTTCGATTTATACTGTAAATCTGCGAAGTGATGTACTTTACAATTAGCAGCGGTGGGATACCGGATTCCTTAGTGAAGAAACTTATCGTTTCGTTGTTTGAGGTTTTTATGATAAAGCCATAGTTAATTAAATCATAGGATTCCCAGCGCTGTGCGATGTCTAAAACATCGAATTCAATATATCGCTCTCTGGTGTTTAATGTGTATTGATCACTTAATAATTCTAAGGAATATGGTTTATTAGCATGAGTAATCCCCATCTCCCGCCAAAGCGTATGAGGCTGATGAAGCTCAATATTGGCATGTAAAGGTAGGTTAATGTAGTAAAGCCTGAGTTTAACGCTCTCTAGAATTTTTAAGTCGGGGATACGATCCTTAAGTTCTCCAAATGAAACAAAAGACTCGAAATTCTCATCGGTGCCTACACCTGTAAGCATGCTTTTGGTGTCACCATAGTTAATGGTCTGCAGGTCATCTCGACTACGGGTAGACGCATCAGCCAATGGTGGTAAACGTACTTCAACTCTGGGGGCTTCATGCAACTCAAACTTACCAAATAAACGATTATGTGGTCGAACTTCGATGGTAGCATCTAAGAAATTAGAAGAAATGGCTTCGATTACGGAGTCTATCCCATCATTTCCTCTATATTTTACATCTAAAGTGGCATCGATTTGATAATGTTTTTGTGTTCGAACAGATAGCTGCCCAATTATGTTATCGTTGTCCCTAATCTTAATTAAAAGCGATGATTCTAGATCACTTTCACCGGAACGATATAGAATAAATCGTCCGGACATTTTATTTTCTAATCGTCTTCGAATGATGACCTCACTTTCAAGGTCATTAAATTCATACATATCATTCACATCCTATCTCATTGTATTGAGATTATACGGAATCTACTTTAGCTCTAATTTCAAACTGTCCGTTAGGTGCAGGGGGAGCAGTTAGAGATGTTGTTATACGAACATAGAACTCCATTTCATCATTGGGGTATATATATTTATTAAAGAGCAAATAGTCCTCAGGAACAAATACCGGTTTATTGTCATAAGACAATTCCACTTCTACTCCTGGAGGAAGTTGGTCTTTCATAACTTCTAAAATGAGATTCTGTACATCTTGCCCGAGCTGGTTTTTTACGATAACCTTTTGTTCCATGGTAGTTTGTCCAGCGATAACGATGCCAAAATCTAAGTACTTTAAGATGCCTCCAAACGAATTGGAGTAATACTGCCCCGTCTCATCCATAAACATTAGGCCAGAATATGTTCCAATGAATGTAGTGGACCAAGTATCTAATTGTCCCCAAGCATCTTGAAACTCAACCGTTAGATCATTATTCTGACCAAATAATATATCTTTTTCTGAGATATTAAGGCTAATATCAATAGGGGAGGGGGCGATAGGGGTAAATTCGCCATTGGAAGGATAGTATGGTTTATTGTTTAGAAACACCCGATACTGGACTTTGCCTTGATCCGCATCTTCAAGTTGGCCCATTAATTTATTTCCACCAAAAGTCAGTTGGATCGTGGCGAGTGTATTCAGTAAGTAGAAAGCAACATCGGTAAACTTAACATCCTCGATCGGGGCATTCGAAACAATCTTCAAATTATCTATCTTGGTGTATTCCTGTTGCCGAATGTTATCATCAAGATAATACGCTATTCGTATTTTGTTTTTTCCTTTCTTGCTAAAATCGTTCATCGTCAGACCGGTTAATGAGTTAATATCCATAGCTTTATTTCGAATCAAATCCTCGTTAGTTATATCGATGGATCGCCATTCGTTAAACTTGTAATATTCCCACGTTCTACCCCCATCAAAAGAAAGTAGAATCTTAATTGATCCTTGATTGGATATCTTATGAATGAGTATTTGTTGCAAGTCACCATAAACCTGAAAATCTTCGTCCTGGATAATGAGCTGGGAAAAGGGAAGGGCTGACATATTTATTTTAAACTCGTCAATGTCCTCTTTATCTGTCCATGAAACAATGTCAAAGTCACCGTTCAATTCATCGAGCGGACTGTAGTTAGCTGTAAGTTCCATTTCAGAACTTGTTTTTCGGGGATCGTCAGTGTAGTATAAAACATCAACACTGCCCTTAATCTCATCATCATAATAAAATTTCTCTGTTTCAAGTAGGATCGTGGACTCCGTTTTATAAGGACCATCAGAGTATTCAATTATCTTAATTGTCTGGTCTTCCCATTCCTCCGCAAGCGTGAATGGTTCAGTCTTGATACTGAACAAAACTTCTGTTTTATTTGTATCGTCGGTATAATAGCACAATTCGATATCATCAGTAAAATATGACCAAGCTGACTCTGGAACTATTGATATATCGTCTATGCCGTATTGTATATAGTCTACTTCCTGAGGTTCTGACAATAATTCTTCCCATATATTTGTTTGGTTATTGAATTTATAAAATCTGTCTTTATTTTTAATTAGCGTTTTGCTTGTAACTACCTCATAAACTTCTAGTTCGCCAAACTGCCAAGAGTTTACACCATAGCGACTATTACATTTTATTCTGACACCTTCAACTATAGTTGGTGAAAAATCATATGTTATTTTATCTGGTACATCAGTTCTGCTACCAGTATGCAATGTTACCCAATTTCCATTTATTAAACCTTGGAATTCCCATTCCTGAATTCTATAATTAGAATATCTCGCTTCAATACTATACCTTCCAATTTTATGTTTCTTTGGAAAAGAGACTATGAAATACTCTGGTAATCTAGGACTAGCATTACTTCTAAAATAAGTGGTGCTATCACCATCTACCCCATTATATAATGTTGTATTTATACTACCAAACCCCTGAAAACTTAAACTAAATCCATCCTGTGCGTCAGATTTCATAGCAGGAATTATACTATTATATTGCAAATGACTTCACACTCCTTCCTAAAACAATCATTTTATCGATATATTCTTTACTGGTATCTTTGATGTATCGATAGTCCTCTTGAAAACCTTACCTGTCCCTAATGTTGTTGTAACATTTTCTATAAGAACTCTATTATCTATTCGCCCATTCAAATCAACTTCAAAATCTTTTATTAATCCATGATTGATAAAACTTTGCTCATCAGTATTTGGGATTTCCAATAAGTCAGCGGGAATCAAGCTTTCCATAGTCATTTCACCAATATTTGTATAGATACCAAGTCTTTGAGCTTTGGTTATATGAATTCTATATTTAATATAAAAATCATAATTAATGAATTCAAAATATTGAGGAACCCCTTGAGTCCAATTTACAATACCCGTTCTTGTATCCAAAACAACCCAAGAACTCCCATCCCATCCTTCAAAAGTCCAATCTGATGGCATTCTATCGATGAATCTCGGAACCAAAGAGTAGCGATTGATTTTTTGTTTTCCGGAAAATTCATAGGCAACCCATTGGGGTAATGAATAATCAGAAGACTGCCAACTATTATCATTACTGCCATCGAAACACCTAAAGAATTCATATCCACTAAATTTGCTTGATCCACTTACTGATCCAGCAGGAGTTGTATCTGAAGTCATTACAGGTATTAAATTTGAAGTATATTCAGCGTTTTTCAAACTGTAAAGTTTTCCATTCCCCGATGAAATCAAGAATTTACTGTCGAATATAATTTCATACATTTCTAGTTCTAATAGATCTGTAAACGTACCACCGTTATTTTCTGTTATATTTATTCTGTAAGCTTTGTAGGCTGTCATATTGAAGAAATCAAATAACTGAAATGATGAAAGCGTCCAATTAGTTACATTACTTCTGGTATCTAGTACAGTCCAATTAGAACCATCATTACTTCCTTCAAATGTCCAAGATTTTGGTGTGTAGCTAAAAGTACTTCCAACCGTAACCTTATATGCAGATATAATAATAGGACTAGTAAATTCATACGATAACCATTGAGGTAAAGGATCACCATTTTTTGACCTCCAGTTCGTATTTGCTATACTATCAAAAGCCTTCCAAGGGTCTTGCCCAGAAGCGTTAAAGCTACTTGCACTCACAATACCACTCGGAGCAGTATTGGAAGTCATTTTAGGTATTGCATTAACTGTACTAACTGTAGCCATTTTCTCACCTTCCTATCTTCATTTTCCTAAATAAAACATTTCTTTTAAGCAAAACAAAAGAAACAGCATGGATCGCTGTTTCTCAAATACAACTACAACAACATTTTATAATTTTATCTTATTGATCTTCCTCTTTGACAGATCAATAGATTTCTCGAAGATCTTTCCTGAACCGAGTTGGGTACTGATATAGCTGGTACTGTTAATCTTATCAAAAACGTAGTCCAGTTCTATCCCATTTCCCATTCCATTGGTTAAGAAGTCTCCTTCTGATGCACTGTTTTTATCTAATACTATTAAAGCCGCGCCATAGCCTTGATACATTTTAAGGCGATTTACGGCTACTGTAGTATCATTTCCTCTGCTTACAATAAGACGGTAATATTTATATTTCTTTGAATTTTGGAATGTGTATTGCTTACTCTCTGTTGCTGTCCAAGTTTCATTTCTTCTTTCATGTAGAACTGTCCATGTTATTCGGTCATCGCTTCCTTCAAAGTTCCAATCAATAGGATATCTATTTGTAAAGCTCCCCGTGCCATTCGTAAGTTCATATTTATTAATTTGTGTAGGCTGTGGAAATTCATAACTAATCCATTGAGGGAATGGCGCAGATGAAATCCAGTTATAATTTACCGTCTCGTTAAATGCGTAATACGCTGGATAACTCGCTGTTGTACTACCACTAGAGTCTACAACGCCTGATGGGGCTTTATCTCCTGTCATATTGGGAATTAAATTATCTGAATAATATGGTTGAACAACAGAATTTAATTTACCATCATTTAAAAGTAAGATTTTATGGTCATAGAAGTATTCAAACATCTCAATCTCATCAATAGAGTTAGCACCAGTATCACCGTTATTCGCAATGATATTAATTCTATACATTTTATACTCAGTTTCATTCGGAAAATCAAAATACCGAGTTGCCCATGTTCCCCACGAGGTCTGATTCACTCTGTTGTCAAGGGTGGTCCAAGTGACACCATCATTAGACCCTAGCAATCTCCAATCTTTAGGTGTTCTTAGAGGATAACCATCACTCTTGATGGAATACCGTCTTATCATTTTGGGTGTTGGGAACTCATACTGTATCCAACAATCAACTAGTGTATTGGTTGTCCAACCTGACGTATTCTGAACCCTATTAAAAGCTACAAACGGGTTTGTAGCAGCGTTGAATGAGGAAACAGCACTGGCAATGCCGCTGGGCGTTGTGTTTGAAGTCATTGCAGGTATTGCATTAACAGTTGATAAATAAGCCATTTATCTCACCTTCCATTCTTAATAAAACCGTTCTTTTATTAAAACAAAAGAAGTAGAGCAGCATGCGCTACTTCACATTGATCTTTTTGATATCGATATACTTATTTAGATCGATTCGTTCCTTAAACATTTTTCCTTTTCCTAGGGACACACCTGAAGCAGTATTATCATTCATTGGAATTGTTACTGTTGTAAGTTTTCTATTAAGAATAGAAAGGTTGTCCATTCCTTCACTAATAAAGGTATCCAAAGCAGGTAGTGTTGTCGATACAGTTTCCCAAAATAATGCGTTTACTGTCTTAGTTACGGTCCCATACTCCAATAGGTTTAATGCACCTATTGTTAAATAGGCACTGTTTTCACTGGTAACCACACTCACCCTGTAGTACCTGAAACTCATTGGGTTAGCAATCATATACGATCTTTTTTCTCCCTTAGTCCAATTAATTTGATTGGTTTGAGTGTCTAGTATGGTCCAGTCTGCATCATTATTACTACCTTCAAAAGTCCATTCTTTTGGGGCATCATCTACGAATCTGTATCCTTTTTCAATCTCATAATTTCCAACTGCTATCTGGGTGCCCAAGTCGATTTTAAGCCAACCAGTATAAGACGGACATACCCAGCAATCTGTTACGGTAGCATTTACTCCATCGAATGCCAAGTATGCAGGATAATTAGGGTCAGCACTTGAAGCACTTACAACATACGGTGATGGGGTACTATTCGATGTCATTACAATATTTATCGGGGTTGCAGTTCTCTCTGTTACTGTATAGGAATTTTTCAGCTTTTGGTATTCACCATTTGATAAAATCAACGATTTAATTCGGAAATTCGCTTTTAGTTCAAGGACTGGACGAAAACCAATGCCAGTAATAGCTGTGTTAGTCGATGATTCCGAAAATCCACTTGATGTATTTTGTCCTCTCCTTGATCTACCGGTCCCTGTTGTTGTTGTAGAACTCCACGAAAAAATACCCCAATTCCAAACTGCAGTGTCACCTGCTGTAATTTTTCCATTTAGAGTAGAATTAACGATGTAGTTATCCCATTCATTATCCTGATCTCCGCTTTTAGTTCCACCTGTAAGAAGACGAATTTTTGTTTCAATATTGCTCTGCATAATTTCGCTTTCAAATTCAATTTCACCAATTTGCACTTGAGGACCGCCATTTGTAGAAAGAACTGTGAAACGATAATAAGAATAAGCATGTTGGTTGTTGAAAGTAAATCTTGTTCTCGTTGCACCAATCCCTGTTGTATGTTCAAATAAATCAACCCAACTACTCCCATCCTCAGAAGCTTGTAGCTTAAAATGTTTCGGATGATCAACTGAAGCTGCTGAATTTATTGGAGGGGGTGTGATTGTGAAGCTGTTAATTATAGGGCTACTCTTCTTAAACTTTATGGTTAATTCGGCTGGGTTATTTGCAGAAACTGAATTTGCCCACTTATCTCCGTTACCGTTTTTTCCATCTAGCGCTTTCCAACCATTATAGTCTCCGTTAGCACCAGAGATGAAGCCGTTATCTGAAACTTGAACCTCATCATTCTCATATCCTGATAAGAACTTTTTGAATGGGTTCGTGGGCATTTGAAGTCCACTAACCATACCAGCGCTATTAAGAGTGTCCCATGAAATCGAATGTTGGATATTTCGATCAGCAATTAATATTTTCTTTTTATTAAAGTCTTCCACCATAATAAAATAGAAGTCGCCACTAGGATTAACCGAACCTGAAACTGGAATAAACTCCGCGCTTTCCTCTCCAAGGCCACTGAAAGTTCCTGTAAAGCCGGGAAGAGCAGAGTAGTTGCATCGGATTCGCTTGCCAATCGCAAGGTCTTTAATGTCTGTGACTTCATCTGGATGAAGCATACGACCCGTTGAATCAATATCAATGCCCTGTATGGACTGATACTCGTTGGTGGCATTAAAAGTTAAAACGACAGTATGATTACCTTCGGTCAATCCAGTCTTTTCATAAACTAATACCGAATTAATCAATCTATTAGAGAGAAAATTTATTTGCTCTGTTGCACCGTCAATCGAAATGGATACCGGTGTTTTAGAAGTAGTATTGTATTGCCCGATATATCTTAATTTCGTTCCTCTAAACGTAAATGAAATGCTATCATTTAGGGTACTTGAATATTTATTTATCCCGCCCGAGTACGCAGCATTAGTTTGCGTTGTCCATGATCCCTTGTATGAGAACAGTGGGTGATCAGCATTCATCCTCTTCCAACCACTCTCAGGTGCTGTTAATGCTTGTCCTATAGTTGCCAAAACTTACACCTCCTTATATTCAAATACTGGGCGAAAACCTACAGTAGCATTGGAAAATGATGAGGCGTTCGTTATCCATCTTATACCAATGCTATTAACTCCCCTATAGATTCTCTTTGCACTATCTGTAATTGAAAGAATAGGTGTATCCTGAACCCATGTGTACATTGTGTCATGATGGAAAACATCATTTATTGTTCTCCCTTGCTGAATCTTATCCACACGGAAGTTAGTGATATAACTATCAAATTCATTATTTTCGGGCCATCCGCCAAGGCTCGTGTCGGTTGTTGATCTATTCCCATTGACATCTGCATAAGCAACTCCTCCAGTAAGGGAACGAAAAATTCCACTTACACCATCGAACACTTCAGGTCTTCCTTGTATAACTCTGCTTGATCCATTTAAGGTGTCCCAAGATTGAGTACTTTGAACAATACGATCAGCAACTAGAAGTCCTGTGTATACTTTAACGTAATAAAAAAATCCCGTGTCAAAAGTAGACGCTGGCATCCCAGTGACTGGGAACTCTACACCTTTTTGTTGTCCTGCTCCCCAACTTGAGGTAGATTTGTCATAGTAACCATAGATGTAATCACCAATCTGCATATCTTGAATTCTCGTTCTCAATTGTCCAGTCGTTGCAGGCATTGCCATCTATATCACCTCGATTTTGTTGATGGCCATATATTTTGATTTATTGATTTTCGTGATGAAGAGTTCTCCTGGATTATTCCAATTCATATCCTGTGTACCAACAAGAGGATATTGTGTTTTTAGTTCTAAGATACCCTCGGAACTATTTATAAAAGGATTCGAATATTTATCTGGAATATTAAAATCATCTACGGTAAATGTGGCGTTGGTTTTATGAGCAAACACTTCAATTTTGATTTTTGCATAATGATCGGGAGGGCTTGCGATGCTTCCGTCAACGTAATTTATTTCTTCCCAGGGGGACCAGGAAGTTTGATCGGGAGAGGAGGAGGTAAAGATTTTATAGGAGCCATTTCCTTTAACATTTATGGTTTTGGATACACGTTTAAATGAAGTTATCTTATCTTTTATCCAGATTGGTTCAGAAATCCACGATCCCGAATCAACTAAGACAGAATTTTGATTATCATCCGTAGCAATGTCGATCAACTGCAGGGCGTTATTTTTATATATTAATTTATCAAATTCACCTATTGTTAAATCTATAGGTATGCCGATTTCTTGAGTAGCCATGTTATCTCACCTCATTACAGATGCCATTACGCAAAGTAGTTATCAAAGAACGAACCCGATAAATCTGCAATATCTTTACCATTCGTCATTCTAAGAACAACGACATTATATTTTTGATCCTTGTGGAAGCCCCCCAGCAGCGCTTCAATAGGGAGGGGACTTAAAGAAATTTGACGATTAACTTCCTCAACTAGATCGGAAACGTTGGTTTGATACTCGGTCGTGTATTTGCGTGGAGGTAGGGTAAGCGTATACGATTCAGTGTCTGTAAACACATTCAATACATCGTTTGTACCAAGGATGATATCGATCTCGCCATTAATTGATGTGTTCCCCCAAACTCTTTTATAGTCGTCCACATAAAAGTTATTCATACTCATTTCACCTCTCTATTTAATTTCCCAATTGATAATGCCTGCCATCTCTTTAATCAGAGGAGCCTCAATTTTATCAACGATGAATCCATCTCTTCGAATGATTAGAGAACCATTTAGATCTTGGTCAGCGGAGATTTTAATTTGCAGATAAAGGGCTTCATTGCAAGGAATGGTTAATATATTTTGAAAGTTAATGTTTACTCCTTCGAGCTCCATTTTCTTTTTGTATCCGATATTAAATGACGTTATAGCGTGTTGGAATCGGCCGTTTGCTGCTCTTTTGGTAATAAAATCAGCATCCGATACGGCTTCTTTGTAGGTAATGATGTCGTTATACAAAATGGTTCTTCCTGTAAGGGGATACTCTTGAGTGTCTGTTTTATAAGAAACCATAATCCGATGACCGTTGATCGAGAAGATGCCATTCGCAACATCAAAGTAAACTTGAGAACCCGATCCAATCAAGCCCAATTGAATAAGTTTTTCTCGCTGTATATCATAAAAACTATTGCTTTTATGGGTATCAAAACTGAATTCTGATAGATAGGTGTTGTCATAATAGTCTGCAACCCAAATAAAGGATTGATTGTGTACGGGAGAACGGTTAAACTGCCTATTTCCTAATATCATGAATTACCCTCCATTGTATTGTGAGCATAAAAAATAGACAGGCACGAATGTACCTGTCTAAAACCTAACATATAAAATTATGGATTATACATAACGATACGAAACTCTGACTTTAAACTGCTGTTTACCACTTTTTGCATCCAGAGGAACAGCCGCTTGCAATGTGACAGTTGCGTAATTTCCGGCAGCGTCTGTTGGATCACCATTATTGTTTACTCCAAGAATCTCTTTCGCAGCTGGCGTAAATGGGGTAGGGTATGTTGCTCCCGTATGGTCCTTTGTTGTTTTTCCTGTGGTTCCAATCGGCTTTGAGAAGTCTTTTCCGATGATTGATGTAGGCTGACCCAAATCCGTTTCTTGCAAAGAATCCACCTGTGCATGAAACCAATTGTTTTTCACAACTTCTACTTCGTTACCCACTGTATTTCCTAAACCACCAGACATGTCTCGGGTGGTGATGGTGCAGTCTTCCATGGTGGAGACATCCGTTGCTTCACCTTTGTTATTCCAGATGTTGAAGGTGTACGGTGGACTTAAGTCTCCAGCATCAATAACTCCAAAATCAAAGGGAGCCGTTACTTGCTGTGTGTGAGTACTATTCATCCATGTTATTACCGGTGTAGGCATATATAAATCTCCTTTATATTTTTATTTTGATTTCAATCGTAATTCCTTGAATATTAACGCCTGATTTTATGACGTTAATTCTGAACACATCCCCTTTATCAACCTTTGGCGAAGCGACGGAAACGGTTTTATCATCAAAATTACTCAAAGCACGAAAGTACAAATTGCTGTGTAAAATACTGGTCCAATCGATAATATTCCTGCTTTTTTCAATACCGATCTCAGTCTCAGTATCCCCGTGTACTTTACAAATGGCTTTTATGGATACAATCTCTCCATCAAAATCAAAAGGGACAATAATTTCTTGAACCCCCTGGAAAATATACGAGGGAAGACAGAAAACAATGATTCGATCCTTGAGGTCCACGGGAAAGGATTTCAGTTTGAGGTGTTCCGCAACAGTCATCAATCCGTCTCTAAATTCATTGACGGGTTGGAGATTCTCGCCAAAGATATCAATGGGAATCCAATCACTTCCATCAAAACGATACCGAACACCGTCTTTATAGGTTTGCACAGTCCAACCAACAGAAGGATAGGGATATGTTGCATAAAGTTCTTTCATATCAGCTACGGGTGGTTTAAATACAAGTCTTGTTGTCTCGTAGGCATCGAGCGCCTTGTCTCTTGCACGATCAGCTTCCTCGGCAGCACGATTTGCATTGTCAGTTGATTTTTTCGACTCTTCAATGACAAGTCTTGTTTCACTAATTAACTGTTCGACTCTGCCGATCAGCGATTGATTTTCAGCAAGTTTTCTCTCGATCTCCATGATGTAATCTTGCAAGGTGATGACGACATCTGGATTTCGACTAACCAATGCATAAATTCGGCTAGCAGGATACATAATCAATCCTCGGCCTTTGTAGCGACATAAAAGTGTTCTGCCCTCTAAGGAAGGGTGAATTTGAATCGAGCCAATTGAATAATTAACTAGAAATTCATGAGGCTCGAGTTTTTTACGCTGCTCGAAAATTTCTTGATCGATTTCATTCATTCCTGCAATGAGAACTTTGTCAGCAAGGGAGGGGATTTCTAGAAGGGTAATGAGTCCATTAATGACGGGCAGTGAATCCGAGCGGTCTTTATATGGATCTTCAGGTGTACCATTTCTTGCAATAATCGTAAGGGGATCATTGTACTGTAATTGGGTTATTAAATTGGGCAATTAATCACCTCCATGTTAGATCATTTTGAATTGATATCTTAATCGAATATCCGCTTTTCCTTTTATACGAAGTATATTTTTGCCCAATGGGAAACTTAGATAGTGGTCATTGAAATTGGAGTAACGATAAGTTACGGGGAGAGATGTTTCGATATCTTCTGTTTCATTGTTAACGTAGATCGTCTCATCATGAATGAGATCCGTAAATTTGAATTCATCTAAATTGTGGGTCAAATTTTGGATACTGAAATCGCCATTTTCTTTTTTGGTGATCCATATTTCTGGTTTACAATGAAGATCCCCTTTGTTATCGAACACCAGAACAGGTTCAAATTCAAAGGTGATATGCTTAAATTTCGGGATGATATGATATGAGGTAGAACGTATAAGGACCCGAAACATAAACTTTGCATTGTTTAGATGAGAATCTTCATTAAGGTCTGGAACTTGCCCACCGTTTAGACAATTCCTCCATTCCGACCACTCATAACCATTTTTAGAGACTCTGGTTTGAACCACGATCTGACTTTCCAGGGGTTGTTCCATTTCCCAAGATATTTTACTTAAAACTCCGTCAGCAATTAGGGGCAAAGACTGAGCAGGTGACGTGTACATTCCTTGTAAGTTTATGATTGATAGCCAATTAGCCAATGTATCGCCTCTATTCTATTTTGCCGAAGGGACGAAAGTGGACTGCAGTTCCGCTTTCCTTCCACCTAGCAATGCGATAACTCGCCCAAACTGCGTTTTTATCATAGGTTGTCGCACCATCTACGGTAATCCAATTAGGCTCAACGTCCCCTGATTCACCAGCCTGGATACATACATAGAAACGTCCGTTATCTAGCAGAGGAAACACAATATCATCGACATTGTAGTAATGGTTAGAATTCCATTGGTTAGCGCCGCGAGTATCTTGAACTTCTCCGCCATTGGATACTGGGAAAATGGGTTCAGTCAAACCAGAGTAACCCGTCTGAATACAGGTGTAATAATGTCCGTTATCTTTTTTGGGGACAATATGCGACCCGTTGCTGTATGATTTTAATCTTTCCCATATAGGTGCTGCAGTGCCAGCTCTGATATTTACCCAACCTAAGTACCCACCAATGGATAGCTGGTTGGCATGCAAGATAAGTTTGGAAGGCCAAACGCCTGAAGTGGGAGGAGTGTTAACATAGGTTTTGGAATCATCATCTAATTTTTGAAAGTTCTCTGCCAGTGCGCTAATAGTGTGTTCAATTTCATCGCTATATTCCGGTTTGATTAGCGAAAGTTTAGTTGTTGTCTTAGCCATTTCATACTCCTTTCTTAAGGGTTTAGTTCATACCACTTCATTGGAGAAGGGTAATCAATCCAGCGTGGACGATGTGGGTTTAAGACAAGATATCCGTTTGAGTCCAGAACGATAGATTTTTTTTCACCGAGTGAAAAGTCTGTTACTTTTTGAGTAATAGTTCGGTCGTCCCATTGATATAAACGTGAGGTCATGGTGGGGGAGTATGCAGTAGCACTGTCGCAACGAACGGTCAACGTTATGTAACCTTGCTTTAATCCGTTATGGACTAAAACGGGATCATCTACAAATAAAGCATAGTAAATTTTTTCAGGATCTCGTCCTATTTCATTGGTAAAGTAGAATTCCTGATAATAGTCGTGATCCGTTAGCCATCTAGCGACTTCACGAATTTTTTGGGTATCCCATACATCCTCAAAAGCAAATGAAACCTTAAATTGCAAAGTTTCTTTCTTTATATCTTGAAAATAGGGACGATCTCGACCACGGATGGACACTTCTTGGATTGACCTAGACGCACCTAGGGGTTCTTCTTGCATGCCTGAGCTTATGTTTACGTTGATGATTCCGAAGTCAACTGATTTTTTTCCAGCATATGAGAAGTATAATGAATCGCATATAGTTATTTTTACCACCTCCTTAAATACAAAAAGAACGCCCATCAAAGACGCTCTACAATTTTGTTAACTTTAACCCTTATGGACTTTTGGACTTTCCCGGATTAGCAATGCTTGAAACAGGGTAATATTATGGTACAATATGTATATAATAAAGAGGAGCGAAGATGCGCTAACATCTCCACTCCTTGACAACAGCCGCTTTTAAGGGCGGTAGGCTGTATTGGGATCTGAAATAGGTCGTCACCCTAGCACGGGCGGCCTATTTCTTTTTGCTTTGGTGTAGTGCAATGACAATCGTTGCGACCAACCCGATAAGCGTGACTAGCAGCGAACCGAATTGAATCATTAATGTCAAAGCATCTTTAACCTCCACAGGCATCACCTCCTTTGCAGGAGACTAGCCGACCGCCCATATTAGCCATTCTGTTGTTATGGGTAATTATACCATAATAATAAGAGGCAGCCTATTATAGAACGGCCTCTCTTTTACATATTAATTTACAAATACATTGCTACTGCCCGAGGAAATGGAAGTCGTTGTTCCTAAACCTGTAGTTACACTGGAACCAGCATGGGCCAATGGCTTTCCGTTAACGAACACATTTGAACTACCAACAGTGACTCTACCAGTTCCATTACCTGAGGTTTCAGGTTTTACGTTTCTATATTCACTAGTGGCAGTATTTGAGGGGACAGGTGGACTTGCCACCCAACTATCAGGAACTGTGTCGCCAACTGTTGCAGCAGAACGCCCATTCACATAAACATTCGAACTTGTACTGACAACTCCATTACCTGTAATAAGTGCTCCCGTACTGCCACTGGTGGTGAAAACCCAATCATACTTATCAGGTTCCCAATGAGTACAAGCTCCAGTATCTGGATCAGTACTGGTACAGTACCTATCTTGCACCTTCTTATAGTCCCATATTTCATAAGTAACATGACCGCTTTTTGTAGATTGTGATGTTGCTGATCCGTCAAATGCTACTCCGGGCATTTAGTCCCTCCTTTACATCATGTAAGATTCTAAATCTATTTTCTCGGCAGAATTCTTACTAGTTAAATCAATTGGCTTTTTCCCTTGATCAGACGTTTACTTAATTATCGGCTTTGAGATAGTTTAATTAAGTTTAATTTGCTGACCGTTTATAGTAACAGTCCCTGTAGCCTTAATGTCAATATTCCCTTGAACATCCATATTTACACCGGTAGGCGATACTTCGAAAATCGTTCCATTAGTGAGACCTATTTTGTAAGTCCCACCGTCTACTATGAAGTTAAAGTCTTTACTTTTTGCATTAAATTTTCCTGCCTCTGAGACAACTGTGATTTCGTCATCTCTTAACCTCATGCTTCTTTCACGCCCATAATTTGAAGAGAAGTAAAGCATATCATAAGAGCCGTTAGGCTTTGACAAGAATCCTCTGCCTGACATATTCTTTCCAGTCATACTAGGATCAATTGGATTGTTCGAATCGAATTTTTTCATGCCATCGCCTTCACCAGACATGGTTACAGGAAATGCACTACTACCGCTTCCGATAAATGTTTTATCTTCCTTAATCTTTTCATCCATATCATAAACCAACACAGGCCATGCCGTAGGTTCAACGCTCATTAGCCCTGTTTGTTCTGCAGAGACCCAATATAAAGGACGACTATCGGGGAGTTTTTTGTGTATTCCGCTTCCAGGCTTCACTTTACCTGTAATGAACTTTATACTATTTCCCTCGATCCGAATATAGTCTGACCAGTCATCAAGTGCCGTCTTCGTTAAAGTAGATAGTTTGCCAGCAGTAAGGTTTGAGATGATACCGTCTTGTACAGAAAGCATATTTGCCGCAAGAAGCTCAGCGTCAATAGCTCCAATTCCTCGAACATCCATACCGTTAAAATCAACGTATCCATCTTGGGTATTGATAAAGAATTGTCCATTGGGCCCTTTCATAAGCAATTTACCATCCATAGTGATATAAATGGATGCATCAATTGGATCTTCTGCATTTAATCCAGCCCAAAATCCAATGCGAGGGAACATCTTCATTACTCCACCAGCATCACGCAGAGTGAGAGAAGAACCTTCAATAGCACCGTTTATAAACTTTGAGTTTTGAATGTAAGCGTTAGTAGCCCACAACGATTCTAACCATGCTTCGCCTTTATAATTAACACGGAAAGGCGCTAATGCCCATGTTTCCGAGCCCAATCCCAGACCATTTTGATCTACTATCATTACCTCATTGTTATCACCTGTTCTTAGGCGCAGGTTCCCATCCTGAGATAGTCCAAAGACGTTGGAAGTGATACCATTTCGGATTTTATCGATGTAAAAACCTCTGTCATTATTCATTCCTGTTACATTGGTAATAGTTTTATTACTGCAGTCAGGGGAGGCATATCGATTTACATACATACCAAATATGTCTGGTCTTTCAGAGAGAAGACCAAGTTTCAAAACTTCACGCTCACATCGATCCTGAATGGTTAGTTTTGGTCCCTCGATAGTAAATATGCCGTCATCGTCACCAATCACAACTCTTGAACCAAGGATAATCTTCCCTAATACCATTTCTGCAATTACTCCATCTGCGGAAATTGCGGTCTCGTACCGGAGTCCACCTGAGCGAGTTAAACCCAATACACCATGTGTAGCTCTCAAAAATCGGAGGGGGTCATTGGGATCAATAATCGTAATGCCTTTTCGGTCAATCGTAACGAATTCATTCGATGCCATATTAATGTCGTTCGTCACTTTGTTCCAAAAGTTATCAAACAGTTTGCTCATCTCTGAGGTATCGACGACCGCCTTACTCCATTTGGTCTTATTGAGATCGACTACAACAGCTGTATTTTTGGCATCATTAAGGAATTTCTCGATTCGGGTGGATTCATCATTCACGCTTTTGGCGTTGGAAAGAGTCAGATTGATGTTGGAATTTTCGTAGTTGTAAGCAATCTCAGTTATTCTAGCTGTTACATAAGTGTTCGTAGGCTCATATTTGATGTTGACGAAGTCACCAAGCTGAAGTTTATTCCAATTTCGTTGTTCTTCCACAATTTCGAGAAAATTGACGATATCGATATCTATGGATAATTGAGGCTGCTGTAACTCTTTGAACTTTTCTAACGCTGCTTGATATAGGTCTTGTTCATCTACGTAGGTATCATCGTTAAACTCTCGCTCAATAACATAATAATTCAGCTCCTGAAGCTGTTCCGGAGTAAAATTATTCTCGGCAGTAAGCCTCGTTTGAAGAATATCGATTTCATTGTTAATCTGTTGGATTGTAGCGGTAATAGAACTAATCTCAAGCTCCTTTAGTTTCACCTGATTTTCTTTATGATCCAGGCTATATCGATCAACAATAGCAGCATCATTATTGTTAGTATTGAATTCTCCAAGACTGATGTTAACTAACTGTATAAAAACACCTGTACTCCCACCGTTAATTGCTACTTGCGTGCTCGATTGATCTTTAATCTTCCCGAGAAGCACCCACTGATTAGAAATTGTAGACCTTGTTTGTCCATCAAGACTCACGGACACACCGGCTGTGTTATCCACTTTGATCATGACTGCATAAGCATAGGTTTGATTAATGACAAAGGATCTCTGACTCGAACCTTGATGTCCATACTTCTCGAAAAACATCTTGCCATCGAATTGAAGCGAAATCATGGTGCTGGTCACGTTAGCTTCATCTCGCTTTAGACGATCAAGATCACCTTCTAGCTGAATTAATTGATTCTGAAGCTTTTGACGCTCCGTATAATGGGTGTTGAACAATCCCGAATGAGCTTCAACGAGTTCTTGGTAGTCGAGCAGGGCATGACACAACGAATCACTCATATGATGGCTGGAGGATAGAATATTGCGCTGAGCATCTCTTTCGAAAGGGTACATAAAATAACCGAAGTTCTCGATATAGTTCTGACCGGTAGGGTTAACTTTCTGAATACCTAATCCTTCACTGCCGTTGGCCGTTAGTCGGGTAACCATCTCATCAGTTTGTATAGTCTTGCCTAAGCTGTTTAAGTACTTGCCATAAGAAAAGGTTAGCCCTCGATTTAACCCTGTTAATTCAGGTTTTGTCAGGCTTAGTTCCCGTTTATCCGTATCAAAATGTACAATTGCGTTATAAGTTTCAGCGACAGAAAAGATGGCATCAAGCACATTAGTGGAGGGGAAATCAAAAGTTCTGTAGGTCAATTCGAAATCTGCATCGATATAAGCAGGTGTCCAGGTCGTGTTAGCTGTCAGATCGTTTAATATTTGCCTTGCGTGAATAGACTCGCCTAAATACATTCGAATGGCCTTATCTGTTAACTCATGTGCTAAGGACACGCAACGAATGGTTTTTGAAGTTTCTGAATCGCTGGCGTTATCATTTATCTCTTTGATGATGAACCAATCCGTTTGTCGAGCTGTAACCACCTTTAATAAGTATCGTTCTTTAAGATTATTAATATTTTTATTTTTGATTAGTTTATGGTTAACATCTAGTTGATATGGAACTGTAAGATCGAGTTCATCGATATCATTTAATTTATTGGTTCGACTTACATTGTATGCTTCACTCAGTTTACCTATAATCTCGCGATTGGGTTTAGCGATGAAATATTGAGGTTTGACTGGTTTCAAATTATAATCGATTTCACCTAACAAGGAATACACTCCTTTCTTTGGAGAAGAGGGGAGAAGCATTAAATTTATATCGTCCGGTGCTTAAGCTTAGTATGAAGGGCAGTTTCAAATTTCTGCAGAAGGCTTGTACCCGTATCTTGGTTGTCAGCATGTATGGATACATTGTCAATTCTGATACTGTTGTCTGTTACGGTTGAGGTAGAGCTTGCTTTGAAGGTATCATGATTAAAGCTTCCTTTAATGGAATCAATAATCTTTCTAGTAAAGCCAACAATTTTAAGGAGATTGGAAGTATCTGATTTATTTAGTATCAATTCTTTTTCATGAGCAAGGAGGAACTTGCCTTCCGAGCCCCAGGCAGGGGTCATGCCGCCAGAAGCTGCATTGAATATTGATGAGCCGGTAAATCCCTTTAATTCTTCATAAGAACCGTCTTTAAATTTATAAGTGTTCCGGTACTTTTGGTTCTCCTCACTTAACTCTTTAATCCGATTGGATATTTTTTCATAGTCGGGGGAACCTTTTTTATACTTCATTCTTTCTCTCTGATGTTCTTCAGCCAGTTTTTTGTTGCCAAGATAATTTGACCAAGCTTTAGCTACGTCTGGTGTGATTGTAGAATCCGCTGCATGTCCATTGGTACCGCCTGTAGTGCCACCGTTATTACCGTAATGATCGAGAGTACCATTACTTTGGTTGAAGCTATCTCTTATGTTGTTATATTCTTGCTGCGTGATGGTTTTATGGTTAATCAAGGCTTGCTCGAGCTCAGCATATAATTGCGTGTAAAATAGCTTTATTTCCTCTGTCGTTGCTTTGACAACAGCTTTGTCTTCACTAAGAAGTCCTTGCTTAATCCGGTAAAAATTCTTCTCATCGTTAAGCATGGAATTATATTTCCATTCAATATCTTTTTTCTCTTGTTCGTTTTTCTCACGTGATTCTTCGTATTGATCGTCTTCATGGGTCCGCACCTGATCCAGATATTCCTTGCGATCATCCAACAAATCTTGGAGAGTTTGCTTTGACGTTTCCCGATCCCGTTGTAATTTAAATTCGTCGATTTCCTCATTTTTGGCATCCAGTTGCCCCTGTAAATCCTTACGTTTCGCCTTAGCTTCCATTGAATTGTCGAGCTGCAGAACGTTTATTTTATCGATAATTTCTTGTCTTTCTTTGAGTTTCTTGGCTAATTCCTTATCGTAATCGTCCGAGGCGTTCTGTCGATCCATAGCCTTCAACTGGGCATTAATATACTTTTCAAACGTTTTATATTCATCATCAAGATGTTTAATCGCTTCTTTATGGCGTTCGTCCTCAGCCTTCATCTTTTCGTCAATAGCGGAAAGTTCAAGCTCCTTTTGCTTATTGATGGCCTTCTTGTAATCCTCGATGATTCCATCGGCAATTTCCATTCGGATCGATCTTTCGTCTTGCATCAGTGAACGATTATTCTCTTTAGCCTCTACTAACAATTGGTTATATTCTTTTCGCTTAGCAATGCTAATATCCGTTCTTTTCGTTTGAGCTTCCAGATAGGCAATCTCGGCTTGATTCAGCCTGATTTTGTCTTGTATGAGCGGGATTTGTTTCATTAATTCTTGCGTATATTCTGGGGTGCCTTTTTCTAAATTACGAAGGTTATCCTGAATGATCTTGATCTCAGCATCTTTATCCCTAATTTTATCGGAATATTCTTCAAGCTGGCTTTCTATGATATCACCTTTAATGTCATCTATCTCGACTTGGACCGAAAGTTTGTGTCCTTCAAGCAATTCCAATCTTTCTTTAAGAGCAGCGACATCTTTGGGGAGAAGCTTTGTATTTTGTAACTTTTCATTAATGGTTTGGATCTCGGCTTCATTTTGTTTGTTAATTTCTTGCTTCAACGTTAGTTGATCTTCAAGTTCTTTGCGATATGCAGGAGATGCGGAGTCTAAAAAGGAACTCCTCGTTTCAGATGCCTCGATCTTTAGTGAGGCTTGTTTCCGTTTTTGCTCATATTGATCAAGGCTGCTGACTAGAACGGCGTAACGTTTTTCTTGAATCTCCGTTTCAATTTTTTCTATCTCGAGATTGTTTTGATCGATTTGTTGTTGGAATTCCCCGCCTGTAATCTTCTTTTGTTTTACTAGTCTGGAGGTCTTCTCATTTTGATTAAATAATTCCTTCTGTCTTTGTTCCATATAGCTTATTTGGGACATTTCTTCTTTTCGCCATTCTGTTGAGAGGTTATCATGTGTGGATTGTTTATTCTTAGACTTAGCGATATTATTATCGATCTTTTCTAATCGGTTGTCTGATTCTACAATTGTACTTTGAATGAACTCCACTCTCAATTTATAGATTTCGGAATCTTTCTCTTTAGATTTGGCTTGAAGTTCAGATACATCGTCCGAAGAGTCTTGGGTTGCAGTAACATGATTAGTATTGGTGTTATATTCATTAAATGCTTTCAGTACCTTAGGAGCATAGGCTTTAGTTTCTTTGAAAGGGATGTTGTTGATTTGTCCGCTCTTTATCCACTTATCAACGTTTCCTTCTCCAGCATTGTACGCATATAGAGCTAGCTCGACATCGCCTTTATATTTGTTCAAAAGTCGAGCAAAATGCCTTGTGCCGCCTTCTATGTTTTGTGCAGGATCATAGCTGTTATTAACACCGAGGGATTTTGCAGTGGCTGGCATAAGCTGCATTAATCCTTGTGCACCAGCTGCTGATCTGGCAGTTGGATTAAATGAGCTTTCAGTTTTTATAATTGCTGCTATCAGATTAGGATTTACGAGATATTGTTCAGCATACTTATTAATTTGATCATAATATTTCGTTTGTGTTAAAGAATTAGTTTTTGTGGTAGATTTAGTGTTCTTAGTTGATTTTTCTGATTTTTGAGCACTAACAATCGACTCATCAATGATCTCTTTTTGTCTTTCCAACAGTGAGATTTCTTCCATTAATGACTTTCGATATTCTTTTGATCCTTTATTGTACTTACTTCGTTCGGAATGCAGCAGATTTATGCTGCTCTGTATTTTTTGTATCTTTACATTGGTTGTTTCGAGTAGGGTTTTTGTTTCTTTGAATGTATTATTTGACTCATTCGTACTTTTATTTGTTTTTTCGGTTGATGTCCCAACATTATCTAGTGAGCTCGATAATATTCCCAATTCCTTGGATAGAAGATAATATTGCTCTACAAAATCAAGAGCTTTCGTTCTCTGTTTTTTATTGTAATTGTTCAGATCTTCAACGCTATCGTTTCTACCTAGACTATCTGGACTTATGTCTTGCCAATTCGAAGGTTTATGGTCATTGATGGTTGCTCTTGCCTCTTCCAATCCAGCAAGCGTATCTAGTGCTGAGAACTCAACTCCCCAACTTTTCAGTTTATCCATCAACACACTATTTTGATCAGCGAGGTCTTGTTTACGAGCCGCAGCAATTTCTTTGAAGGCTTGAATTTCAGTATTTCTCTTTTCATTAACTAGTTTGGTATTCAGTTTAATATGCCCATTTTCAATTTCGAAGAGATCAATTAACGACCTGTCCTTCTTAATTAATTCCTCTACTTCTTTGGCATTTAACCCAGTCTCAGATGAATTATCTGCCAATAACTTGTTGTAAACTGATACTTTATCTGCTGCTGATTCATATTTTTGATTGATTTCTTCCATCGAAGCTGAAAACTTATCATTATATGTTTGGCTTTTGAATTGATCCAATAATTGCGAAACATCTATCAATTCGCCAGCAACATTATTGAGTAGGGGGGCAAGTTCAGAAACATTGCCTGTCTCAAACATTTTTGATAAGTCTATTTTGTTTGTGTCTATTTGTTTAGCAAGCTCTTTTGATAGATTCTCATATTGTAGTATTATTTTTTTATAATTATCTTTATTAATTGAGTTTGCATTTTTAGTTAGGAAAGCATCAGAGAATTTATTCATAAACAACTCAGTCGTTTTATCTGTATTCCCCAAGTTGTAAAGTGCAACTTCGTTGGCTGCGTTAAATATTGTCTTAAAATTTTCTAACTCTGATTCAATTTTTTGATTCTCTGAAGCTATTTCAGCTGATGTACTTTTAAGAGAGGTTCTTACTCTTGATAAAGTCTCATCAATTTTATCTTCTCTTAGAATATTATCTACCCAACCTGGATCTGGAATTGAATCATGTTTTGAGAATATTGATTGAACTTTGTCTTTAAGTTCCGCTATACGATCGTCATATTCACTCGAGTCATCAAGTTCTTTAAGACTAAATGATAATATTATAGGTAGAGCTTCTGCCTGAGCTGAAAATTCATTGAATTTCGGTTCTTTTTTATTGATTTCTTTTCGGCTACTTTCAATATTATCAATTGGTTCAATTAATGATTCAAAACCACCATCGACAAGATTTTGCTTTCTCTCGGCATTTAATCTACGTTCTTTTTCAATTAATTCATCAATTTCTTGTGCTGTTTTATATACTGCCTCGCCCTCGGAAGTATAATAAGATACGATTTCGGGCATTATTCCCGCCATTTGCTGGCGAATAGATAATAACTCTTCTTGCGATTTGTTCCCCGCTTTATATTGTTCGTTTAGACCCTGAAGCTGTGTTATGTTTTGAGTTGATTCCTCAATGTTTTGTTTAAGATTATCAAATTCCTCAGAACTTTTGGAAGCGCTATTGCTAATTTGATTAAAAATTGAGTAAATGAGTGAACCCACAGACATTAATACACCAAAGATTCCGAGTGCTCTCTGCATACCTGTAAGAGCAACGGCAGTTGTATTGGCAGCAACTCCGGTGGTCTCGATCGCTTTCCGTACACCAAACAGGGCCAGAATAGCCTGTCCCGCACCTGATATTAAATCTCCGATGGCTTTATGCCTAAAAGTTATTAGAAGTCCAGTGACCAATACGGTCGTATTCCCCAAGTTATCTAGGAATTTAATTAACCCAGTACCAGCATCCACGACGCCTTTTAAGAAGTCTGAAGATAAACTGTTGCTCCAAAAAGAGTTGGCCGCATTCGTGAAGGCAGCAATTCGGCCTTGTAACGAGTCCAGATAAATTTCATTTTCACGGGCTGCGCTTCCGAAGGAATGAAGTCCGGCTTGTAAAGCCCCTTGTGCATTTTGCCAATTGGAAAGGATGCTTGCAGCAACGGCTTGTTGATCTCCGCCAATAAGTTGCGTGACATCTAACTGCTCAGCAGAGGAGAGTTGATTCCAAACCGAGGATAGCTCCTGAAAAATCTCATATGTACTTTTATAGGTGTTGTCGCTTTTTTTTAGTGTGAGGCCCATAGAAGCAAACTTCGATTCGATTGAAGGGAGGATTTCCGTCAGTCCTTCACCGTCTTCGCCAATTCCTCGTAAACGTTTCGAGATGGTATCCAACCCTTCGCCAATCTTCCCTGAATCCTGAATAGAAGTGTTCGCGGCTGTTATCATGGCTACGGATTCTTCTATCGTGTTACCGGCCGCGTTCAGACTCGTAGCTGAGCTGTTCATGGCTTCACTGATACCTTGAGAGGTGATGCCGAATCTGTTTCCTACTTCATTATAGATATCAACGATGTTCGCTACGTTCTTTCCTTCATTATCGACCTCAATCCCGAAACCTTTGATTGTAGACAGAAGAGCTTTGGAAGCTTGCTCAACTGAGTCAAAGTCCCCGACATTTTGCAGCACCAGTGTTTGTTTAGCAAGAGCCTTAGACTGATTAATAGAATATCCTAAATTCGCCCATTCCGTGGCTGAATTGATGACATTTACAGTTAGACCGCCGATTTCGTTCGCCACGGCATTAGCATCTCCAAGGAAATTTTGAATTTCAATGGATGAAGCATTCGTAGCTCTGGTTAGATTCGACATGGCGGTATCCAGCTCATTAACATACTTGGCACCACTTTGTAACAGTTGTAAGGGAATTCTAAGAGCTTCCGTCGCAATATTCCAATTTTCCATTCTCCTCACTAGCGACGGTCCTGTGTTTTGGACTACTCCACCTTGATTATTTGGGTTACTGGCTGAAGATTGACCCGGAACTGAGCCATGATTTGCAGATGTGGTAGCTAAGGTTCTTCGGGTAGCTGCTAATATTTGAGTTTGTTTATTGAGTCCCTGAATTGTTCGTTTTTGCTTCTCATATTGTGTAGTTTCGGATTGCAAAGCATTTTTATTCGATTCACGTGCCATTATTGATTTTTGGATCAATTCATTTTGAGAATGCATATTTCTATTGATGCTTCCCAGAACCGTTTTAAGACGCTTATATGCAGATACATTGTTTGAGATTGCTTTGTTTTGCGAGAGCAGTACTGCATTAAGTTTGTCAGTTGCAGTCGTAATACTTCTTATTGTTTTTACTTTAGCGTTATCGAGCGCTATGTCGATTTGCAATTTTCTTAAGTTTGGATTGGTGGATAGCGCTAAGATTTGCTTGTTAATATCTTTTATTGACTGGTTCATATCCAGGCGTGCTGAAATAAAAATCTTCAAATCATCGGCCATAAATCCATGTTCACTTCCTTCGTTAAAATAAAAATCGATTATGCAAGGGAGGAGGCTAGGGCTAACTCGCCAAGAATTTCTCCTAGGTTCTGGTTTGTTGATTTGAATTTATCTTCTATCTTCCGTAGCTCCTCTGGAATAAAGGAGTCGAATACTTCATTCATGATCCCGGTATCGAGTAGAACGTATGAGACCCTGATGTGATCTTCTATCGATTTGCATTGTGGATAAGGAATGTTGGTGAATTCCTTGATAATGAGACTGTTCAATAATCCGATCGTTCCTGCAATAAGCATGTCATTCAAATCCGATCGGTTTTTCAACTCTTGCAAAAGAGCGAGATACTGGATGACTACAGCTTCTACATGAGATTCACGAAAAACCTGCTGAATATTGACCTCGTACGTGTCATTCAGAATAGAGATGGTTTTATTCGTGTTCAACTCGCCCTCAAGTTTCTTTAACGCCTGTGCCGTTAGTTTTTTAGTTGGCTTTTTTGCTGTCATGTTATGATTCTCCCTTAAGGTTCATTTTTGGTGTCTGTTAAGACACTTGGTACAGTGTTCTTGTTCGAAGAAGACTCTATGAAATGTCTTATAAATAGGGAAGAGACAAGGCGTAAGCCCTATCTCCTTCCAGTAACGGATTAGTCTTCGTAAATTACCATATCAATGATGGTATCCACATCTTCAATTTTCTTAGGGAAGAGGTCGAATACCAGGCTCAGAGAGCTAGGATCGCCTGTTGCCGACATACTGATTGTAAAGTTCGGATCAATTTTAGCCTTGTGATATACGATTTGTGCACCAACAATTTCACCGGTTACTTCGTCGGTGTAGGAAGTATCTCCAACCATATAGACATATTTAGGGAATCCAGTAGCTGTAAAGGAGAGCGTATTCGCCTCTGCTGCTTCAAATTGGTAGTAAACCTCAACTTCATCACCAACAGCTACGGTTGCAGAAGCATCGAGTTCTACGACATTCCCGGTGATCGAAGCAATCGTTTGGGCAGCATCCGTGCTAATTCCATTGATATATGGATGGACGCTGACTTCATTAACGGTTCCAACCGGTGGCTTGGATAGCGTCACTTGTTTTGTACCAGTACCATTGTCTTGAACGGTAATCACTTCTGTTTTGTAGATGTTTTGTTTACCTTTACGGATTTCCTCGCCTGCCAGCATCGCAAGATGCTGCATGGAGAAGAGTTGGGTTTCCATGGTTAATTTTGCCGTTTTCTCACCATCCCAGGCGATACGACGTGCGCCGGCACCCATCGCATAAACTCGAGAAGAGGTCATTTCTTGGGAAGCTGTATTTGCGTAGTCAAACGTCATAATCGGCTTTTTTGTAGTGTAATCGAAGATTTGAAGTTTAAGAATATCACGGGAACCGTATTTACCAAGGTTTAGCATAGTTATTTCCTCCTAAGGATCATAAATAGATTTTTTATTAGAATTTTGTTCTTACTAACCATTCAGGTAGCTGGGAGTTTTCCTTGAGATAGCCGTTAGCCCAGACGGGCAGCAGCCTGTTATGGTTTTCCTTTAAGTTAATTCGTTCAAAATGCTCATACATCTGATAGACGGTGAGATTGGATGCATTGAATACATGAATGCCGTTACCTTCTGCGCAGCAAATAATGGAGAGGATATCTTTGATATCCAACCCCGTATTTTTAGCGTTTTTTGTTTTAAGGGCATTCATTTTCTCAAATAATTCTTTAGCCTTATTATTCTTGAACTTTGCAGGGGATTCTTTCGAATCCTTTAAACCATTCAGTTCTTTAATAACGTTGTACATTTCCATGTAATTGTCTGAGTTAACCAGAACTTTGTCACCTAAATTAAAGGTTTTAGCAACCGGATGATAAGAAACGTTATCTTTGACAAAGAAGGAGTAGGCTTTCGATATGTACTTAGGAATCGAAGGATGGCTTGTAAGCAAGTCGTAAGGATCTTCATCCATAAGCCTGATGATATCCGTTTCAGAAAGACCAAATAAGTTAACCAGAATGGTTCGGGTATTGAATGAACAGAGGGTCATATGTATGGAATATTCAATTTCTCCGATGTCCGCTATTTCTGAAAGGGTAGGGGAGTAAACAGGAATATCAGCATTGAACAGATGAGGTTTACCAAGAAATGCTCTTAAGCGATCGATAATCATAATTCCTCGAAGTATATATTTATTTTATTGCAAAAAATAATCACTATAGAACAGCGCTTTTCAGTTTTTGAGCTGGTCTAAACACAGGGACGTTGGCAGCTGGAATGTCCATGATTTCTCCAGTCTGTGGATTACGGACTTTTCGGGTGGTCCTTGTTTTTACAATGAACTTTCCAAATGAAGAAATATTTACTTCCTCACCATAGTACAGAGCATTTGTAATCTCATTAAAGACACCATTTACGATGTCTTCAATGTCTTTTTTGGGATATTCGGTATGGGACGCTACGGCTTGAATCAGATCCTTTTTGTTCAAATTAGGCTCAGCCTCCTTTCGTAAACGATGATATGGAATATATGAATAAAGGGAAAGCGAGTGAACTGAAATCAGAATCAAATCGAATTCAGTCATTCACCTGCTCTCCCTTAAATACGATTAGGAAAATGAGGACAAATCGTTAAATCCCTTGTAGTACGGGGGAACATTACAATTTCCAAAATTTATTTTGCGGAGATGCACGGTTCAATAAGCCAATGTCCATACGGGTTTGTTGATATTATTTTATTTCGCTAGTGTTATTATATTTATTTTTATATTTGTGCCATGCGATTCTTTTACGTTCCTTTTCCTTCTCCAATGAACAGGCATCGCAGTAGGTCTTTCGGTGATGGGTTGATTTTATTCTTATACCACAGCTATCGCAAAGTATGGATGCATCAGTATATGTAGTGATCATATTGTTTTTCAAATTTTGAACCAGGATGTCTCCAAAACTTGACCATAATGTAGTTTTGTAGCTGCTGTTCTTGTGCTGGTATAAATATTCAACAAGCATATCGACCAGTTCTTTTGGATTATTGTTTAGTGCCATAAGCTGCTCTCGAATATCTAAATAGACATACAGATTTTCAGCAGAGTCATAATGATCCAGGGTGCCCAGTTCCATGAATCTTTTTTGCAAGTCCAGTTCCGTGTATTTTCTAATGATTTCTTCATTTAAAGGAATGATTTGATCTTTATTATGTAGCAGCATTCTATAATCGAAACTGCCTAGATTGAGTGCTTTGAATTGGAGTCTTGGGTTAGGGATATACTCAGCGAGCCTGTTCATTGTGCTTTTGTTTACGCCTTCAACATGATGGGGCAATTTATCTTTGGCAAACCTGAAGAAGTGAGGGACCTTTGATGCAGTGTAAGCCGTAATTAACTCTTTTTTGATTTTCGGTCTTTCAGGTTTGTAGAGTGTCTTTGCATAATCGATTGTAAAATTATTTTCCATACATAATAGTTTGATTACATCAAGATTGATAGTTTCACTGTTCCAAATTTTGGATATATCATTACTTATAACTCCGATGTTTCCTCCAGAATAAGCATCTGTAAGGCCGCGGTAGATATTCTGATTGTTGATGATTTCTGCACTCGCATTAGCCATTCTATAGTATAAAGGATAGATATCGTTCATATTACGCTGGGCAACTTTAACCAAGGTTTTATCGTTGCACACGAGGCTTTTGTCACCATCAACATCAAACATCAGCAACTTGCTGATGGGATCATGACAGCTTGTATATAGGTTATTGGTAGTGAACCAACGTCGAAGCTCTTTATTGTTGATGTTTTTTCTGATAGCATGCTCTCGATATAGATGAGGGCTTCTTAAGCAATCCAGAGTTTCTTCATCATCGTAAAGAGAGCAGAAGACCTCGCCATCATCTAATAAGCCTTTTGGATTCTTGTCGCCCAGAAATAAATATTCGCAAAAGGCATAGAGGTCTGGGCTAATAAAAGTATACTTTCCACTGATGTCCATTTTGCCGGCTCGTGCATTTTTGACAATACTCTTCTTGACCTGTTTCAATATTTCTCGACTATAGGTGTCGTTCAGAAGTTCGGGATAAATCTCCAGGGCTTGCTGGAAGTAATTTTTGTTCTGGTTAGCACCGGTAACACCCAGAATCTTCAGCATGGTCTTTCGATCCGAGCCGATATTCATAATTTTCTCTCTGGTTCTGCTGCTCAATTCCATCAATTCATCATCTGAAAAGTCAGTGAGGGTCTGCAATATTTGATAATTGGATTTACCGTTTACAATCTGTTCCTCTTCCTCGTTACATTTACTGGCATGACAATGATGCTGAAGATAATGATGTTTGTACTCATCCCATGATGTATAATATTTCCACATTTTGAACTGGCTTCTTGTAAAAATAATGTGAATATCGTCTTTTAAAATATCGTATTGTTTCCCGTAGATATCGGTCACAATCCCGCACTTTTCTCCTTTTTTATTGGCTTCGCGAACAAATTTATCGAAAGGGAAAGGGACCAGGAGGCCTTTTACCCATGGCAGTCTGATCATCATGCTTTTTTTGCTGATTTTGGGCAGGATCATACCACAGCCGTCCGTATGTTCAATGGGGATATCCATCTCTTGTCTTGTGATTTCATACGTTTGGTCATCAATAAAATCAACTGTGCTCCGGAGTGTTGTTTCCATGTCATCAACTACGATGGCCTTGTTTATGTCAAAATCATGCCATTCATCTGTCGCGCTGTTACACAGCGCCAGATACGCTAAGTATTTATTGATATTAACGCCACCCTGGAGGTTTATTTTATCAGTAGTTAACCCACACATTAAAGACTCACGGTATTGATTATATATAGATTCCTTAATGAAGAGTGTTTTCTTCGTACGTATTTGTCCTGCACTAGCTGTGAAGCATATGTATTTATGGCCGTTATACATATAGCCCTCGTAAATTAGACTTCTTAAAATTTCAAAATAATACGTCTGGACAACCATGATATCTTCTGAAAGCAAGTTTTGTTGCATTGTTAAAGTGCGAGTTAAAGTCGACTCAAATACAGAGATTATGTTTTTTTTGTTAGTCAATACTTCGGGCCTTAGCTGCCTTATTTCTTGATGACTTGTCATGAGACTTTTTAATAGTTCTTTAAGTTGATTGATCTTTGTGTTTACTTTGGATAGAAGAAGTGTAACTTTATTTTGATACTCGCTTTCTCCGATGCATTGTGACTTCATCCTAATGAGTATTTTCCTTAATCGATAACGTTTGTTAAGTCTACGATGTATTTTGAATTCCTGGTCTGTATAAAACGAACTAGTGTCCACACTATAAATAAAAACTTGTGTATCCATCAAATATTCCCCCCTAGATCTATGTAATCAAAATTTATTATATCATCGTTATTATATTTATGTTAATATATCTTCGGAATGATCCATATATTTATAATTTAGATTGTGAACAGATGAAACGTAGATACAGTTACAGAAGCTTGTTGTTTTTTCCCCTGATCAAAAGCTTGAGGTATGGAAGGAAACGAATATTACATCTCAGAAAGCACATTTGCTTGACTATTTCCTGACCCATGGATATAGAATATTTGATGCAGAGTTCAACCAGGTGATCAAATCAACTACCCCATATCCATACATGGAAATTCAACATATGTATTAATCTGCTTTATGTATTATTTTTATTTTTTGTGTATAATAGCGAATAGGGAAATATCGGTCAAGATCGTGTGAGGTGAATAGGTTTGTATAGGTATCGGGAAGAATTGGAAGAAGCATTGAAAAATGTAATTGAGGAAATAAAGCATAAAAGAAAAGTGCTGGAACAAATAAATGGGGAATTAAAAAAATACAATATTCCAAACGGTACGATTAACTCCATAGCCCGCGGCGATGATCGGATAGCTTCATTAGATTCTCCTCTCTTGTGTCTAATATGTTTAGCTGTATACACCATTACTGGCATTCAGTCAATATCCCCGTATGAATATTACTCGGATCGTGAGATCGAGCTTTCCAAAAAAAATCTAGGCACTTCAAATAGATTTCATCTTCTGCAGCTGCCGATTCAATTGGTAGATGTAACTATGATCGATTTGGAGAATTATATTACAAAAATAAAAATGTCTTATCTCGTCCAAATGTATCATTCCCAATTGATTACCTATGATTATGAAACTCAGAGAAGTCCAAAATTCAAGAGAACGAAGAACGGTGTAGTACCTGTTCCGGATATTAACAAGAAAAGCGTCGAAGACATCTCGGATCATATGTTACGAGAAACATATTTTTCGGACATGATAACATTAAATGTGTATTCAACGGACGTCGAACCCCTACATTATAATGAAAAAAACAAAACGCTAACCATAAACAGCAGAGCGACAATCTCAATTCTGGATGGGTTCCACAGACTTCAGGGTGGAGTGCGAGCTGTAGCCATAAATCCGGATCTTGATTTAGAAATGATTTTATCTGTTCGCAGTTATGATACAGACTCAGCTAAAAAATATTTTGGGCAAATCAACACCATCAACGTAGTGAAGCCCCAACGATTAAAGGAACTCAAGTCTCAGAAATATTCTGACATTGTGGTCAGGGATCTTCAGAAAAAGACAGACTTGAAAGGAAAGATTGCCTCTAGCTCCAAGATAAGCGAGGTTGCTGGGCAACTGACAACGTTTGATATTTTGTCGTATGCCATTGATAAAGTTTTTGACCCCAAAACAACCTTGGAGGCGAAAGAAGTTTCCAGCTATTTAGTGGATTTCTTTAATTATCTAACCGGTTTATTCGCTCAGGAGTTTATAATGAATCCGAATGAATACCGAAAAGGCTATATTAATCATCCGTTGATGTTTGCCGCATATATCCGGATTGCAAAAGATTTTAAAGATCAACAAACCGACCTGAATAAAATAAAAGCCAGAATAGATAAAATTGATTTCCACAATCGAGAGCTGCTTGAGATTCTCGAAGATCGAAGAGGCATAAACAATAATAGAAATCGCAACGCGATGATTCATTATTTCAGTTAATTTTATTAATTGTTGATAAGAGGGTGACGAAGTGTCTAATAAAATATACGAAAGCGGCTTCTATAACGAAGAACAGAAGCAAATGTTTCTTAAAGGGTTAAGATCAAACACTTTATCCACCTTCTCGAGAGTTTTGAACAGAGCCAAAATGCTGGAGGAGCAATTCGAGAAAGATCTTTATGATTTTAATATCTATGAAATCGAGAGCTTGATTAGTTATTTGAATCCGAAAACCATGAATTCTGTTTTGTCGTCCGCTTCCATTATTCAAAGCTATATTCGTTGGGCGATAGAGGAAGATTTAAGAGCCAATAATTTAAATCCGTTAGATACCATATTTGGGCAAGAATATTATTCAAAGTTTGTGGATAAAACGAATAAACTGATTTTTTCCAAGGAAGAAATTGATGATATAACAGGGGGGTTAGTCAACTTTCAGGATTCTGCGATTATTCAAACGATATTCGAAGGAATACTAGGGAAGGGGTATAGTGAAGTACTTAATCTGACCATTCATGATATTAGCAATGAGGATTCTAAAGTGTTATTGAGAAATAATACAGATATAGGTCCAGATCAGTATTCTGAAAGGAAATTAGAGGTATCACAGGAACTTATTTTAATGTTAAATAGAGCTTTTGAAGAGAAGATATATTATAAAAATAACGGAAATCCGGCAGCGAATATTAAAGCCCCAACCTCAAAATTAGTAAGTAATGAATACGTATTTCGGAGTGCCGTGTTAAATACAAAGGCTAGTGGTAAAGCAGATCCACATTTAATTCTGAGAAGATTGAAAAAAATCGGAGAATGGTATCAACAGCCCTTCCTAACAGCTATTAATATACGTAATTCCGGCATGGTCTATATGGCCAACCAATTGAGAATAAGAACAGGAAAGTTTGATAAAGAAACGTTTGATATCGTATGCGATCGATTTAATATCTCCAAAATCAAAAATAGTAGCGACTATAATGCATCAAGAATACGAAATGACTTTTTGAATATCGATAAAATAATAGAAGTCTATGGTGAAGAATAAGTGTAAAGAGCTTATTCTTTTTTTATATTCATAACCCCCCATGGAATCATTTTTTTCCCGTGATTCATTGATACTGTATTGAAGGAGTCATTGTTTGCTCGAAATGACGAACATAAACGAAATTATAAGGGGGAGTGTTTGTAAAATGAAATCGATCGTTGTAATACGAAGAGAGGGTAAGGTGCTCCATGATCAAGCGCAGTGGCTGAGCATCGAAGATATTAATTTTACGGAATCGGGAAAAATCAGGGGAGAGATTCGAACCGTCTTACATACAGATAATAGACAATTTGTATATTGTACGACAAAATGATCAGATTGCGGAATTAAATGTCAAAACTAAAGATTCTAAAACAGCATATGCGTAGTTATATAAAATGATTAATAAAGGAAATATATAAAAAAAGTCTTGGGAAAATTATCTTGTTTCGCAAAGTGATTCATCGTATAATTGAAAAAACAGGAACAAACGTTCGTGAATATAAAGTGAATCTACAATAAACGACACGAATTATTATTTTTATTTCCAATTCATGCTAAGCCAAGTATATTTCAAGGGCAATGTAATGAGTTTTCTTAATTTACCAACCACTTTAATATGACTTATCAGAGAATTACTATGACAACATGATGATCGAAGGAGAATATATATATGAATGATGATTTGTTTATGAAATTACGAATAAGCCCGGCTGCTATAGAATTAATATCCATGATTAATTTCTTGTTTCTACTTGAGGATGAAAAAATAAAGCTGGTTAAAGATTGTGAAGGTGAAGAGGGTAAGGTGATTAATAGGTATGTCAACAATAAACGCAGAGAGATCATAACCAATCGGCTGTATACACTGGATGATTTTATAAGAGATTGGCAAATGAATCAGAAATCAGCATTGGAAAAATTATTTCAAGAACCACTTACCGATGTAAAATTGGTTAAGTTAAAAGTCAAAGACCCCATACTCATTTATAAGATACATAATACTCAGCCACATATGAGATTTATGAAATTTATTATGATCATATGATCTATACGAGCCTTCACTAAGGCTCGAAGAAATTCGTAGAATCAAGTTATTTGGAGTGGCTGAAAAATACATAAAAGGAGAAAGAGTATGCGATTAACCGTTGTATCATTAGTAATGTGCACTATATTTGCCATTTCGTTAATAGAGGATCAAAGCTCAAATAGGCAAGAGGAGGTACGGTTTATTGATAGCTATGAATATAAAAATAAAAATAATAAACCGAATGAATTGATTGATGCATCGTTCGAAGAGAACATTAATAGTGCGGAACAGTATATACTGTTTACTTTAACTGCGTATACCAATGGGCCTGAATCAACAGGGAAAAATCCAGGTGATCCCGATTATGGTGTTACGGCTTCCGGAAAGCAAACCAAGGAGAATTGGACGATTGCAGCTGATCCGAAAGTGCTTCCTTTTGGAACAAAAGTTTACATTGACGGTGTAGGTGAGCGGGTGGTAGAAGATACAGGATCTGCGATTAAAGGTCATATAATCGATGTATTTATTAACGATCTAAACGAGGCAAAGCAATTCGGAAGACGTAAGAATGTTAAAGTTTGGATTATACAGTAACTAAAACTAGAAAGAGTGTGATTATCATATGTGTAAAGTCAACATGATAGTTTTCAGAGAATTACTGGATTTATATGAACAAGAGGATCTCATGTTTAGTGAGAAATTAGAGCTAAGGGACAAACTTCAAGATTTTTTGGATGACATTGAGAAGAAAATCGATGAGCACTATATTTAATGCGTTAATAAAATAAAAATAATGATAGAGGTATTATAAAATGATACTTAAAGAAACGTTGGATATCGATAAAGCAAGGTATATTCTTGTCCATGAAAATAGATTTTTGGATCAGGGGTGTCATGTGAAAGAAGGCAAAATGTATAAAATTGAACGGAATTTTTCGAATACCCTTTTCCACAATGGTGAAGCATACATAATGGATGAAGATGGAAAGGAGAATGAAGCTGTCTTTTTGGTTTGTAGATCGCAACTCTATATTTGACTGTATAACAAAGTAATGAATGACCGTACCCCAGCCGCACCTAAAGTCTTACCATTCTGGAGGGATAAACATGTTTCACTATACGGTAGAAACGGATAAGTCAGTAGACGATGCCATTGCTGCATTGGAACAAGCGTTGGCCGAAGAGAAGTTCGGTTTGCTGTGGCGATTCAGCATTCAGGACAAATTGAAAGAGAAGGGCATCGAGTTTGATCAGAAGTACGAAATACTGGAGGTATGCAATCCGGTTGAGGCGAAAAAAGTGTTGAGCGAGAATAACTTGGCCGGGTATTTCCTGCCTTGTAAACTCGCCGTTTATGGGTTTGAAGGGGGAACGAAGATCGGACTCCCGAGACCCTCGGCGTTTATTGGTATGGTGGAGAATGGATCCTTTGAATCCCTGCGGGGCATTGCCCAGGATGTGGAGAAACGGCTTATCGCTTGTATCGATAACAGCAAATAAATTCTCACATTTTGCGTGAGTGAAAAAGGAGGCCGACACGTTTGCGCTCTGAACGATCAATGATTACATCCATGGCATTTTACAGAAGAGGTCACCTTCTAAAGGCTCTGACAGAAGGTGAAGCCTCTTCTCTCCTCACCGTTCCAGCATTTAAAGGGTTATCACCTGCAGGCTCACATGAAGCTCCATATATCAGCAGTTTACGGTCATTTCCTGTGCCTTGCATTCGTTGACAGAACCCGGGTCTGGTGATATCCTCCAATCAAAGACGGGGTTTATCCGGGATCAAATGAATTCATCCGTATCGGTCCCCTTGGCGAGGGAGTAAGCTCTCCCAAGCGGAACGGTTACGGCAGCCATTTCTAAATACCGTAAGCCTGAAGCTCTTCGCATGAAGAGTTTTTTCTTTTATATTACAACGAAAAGAATGTGATGACAGATGTTGGTTCGATTACGAACCCGAATGAACGGTTTGCTTCAACATCATTTATCCGGGGAGTCGATGGACTACCGGCAGATTTTTGCTTTATTTTTTCCGATATTGATCGACCAGGCATTCATCATCGGGTTGAACCTGGTCAACACGGCCATGATTAGCTCGTCGGGCGTTTCGGCGGTCAGCGCCGTGAACATGGTGGACTCCTTGAACATCTTCTTGATTAATGTGTTTGTGGCAGTGGCAACTGGGGGCACCGTCGTTGTTGCGCAGTACAAGGGAAGCGGCAACGCGATGATGGTATCCCGGGCATCCGCCGCCACGGTAACTTCGGTGGCGATGATCGCTTTAGCGATCGCGCTGCTGATCATCGGGCTTCACCAGCCGGTGCTGAATCTGCTGTTCGGCTCAGCGTCGCCTGAAGTGCTGGAGAGTGCGCGGATTTATCTGATCGGAAGCAGCACTTCCTTTATCGGGATTGCGATTGTGCAGGCGGTCTGCGGCGCGCTGAGGGGTATCGGCAAGACCCGCGCATCACTGGCGTTGTCGCTGATCATGAACCTGCTCTACGTTCTGCTGAACATCGTGTTCATCACGCTGCTGAATATGGGCGTTATGGGCATGACGCTGGCCATCAACATCGCCCGTTTTGCCGGGGCCGCCTGCGCGCTTTATTATCTGTTTAAAGTAGACGCAACGCTGCATATCCGCCTGCGGGACCTGTTTCATTTTCCGATATCGATGCTGCGCAAAATTATGTTTATCGGGCTTCCGTTCGCAGCCGAGCAGATGTTCTTTAACGGAGGAAAGCTGTTAACCCAAGTGTTTATCGTCAGCCTGGGAACGTACGCCATTGCAACGAACGCAATCGGATCTTCGCTTGCGGCCGTCTTTCAGATTCCAGCCAGCGCGTTGTCTTTAACGATTGTGACCGTCGTCGGTCAATGCATCGGCCGCGGTAATATAGCGGATGCCCGGAAGTTCATCAAATCTTTTTTGTGGCTTGGCGCTATCTCGCTGGCCTTGATGGGTTTGATTTTGATGCCGCTCTACCGCCCGCTGGTCGGGTTGTTCAACCCGCCTCCGGAAATCGTGAACGATCTGTTCGTGGTGCTGTTGATTAATACGCTTGTACAGGTTCCGCTATGGTCGATAAGCTTTATTCTGCCATCGGCGCTGCGTGCGGCAGGCGACTCGCGTTTTACGTCGATCACTTCGATGCTGACCATGTGGCTATTCCGGGTGATTCTCGGTTATATTATGGGGATCGTTCTGGGCTGGAGCATTCTTGGCGTATGGCTGGCCATGAACTGCGAATGGGGCGTGCGAGGAGCGATCTTCCTATGGCGCTTCCGCGGCAAGAAATGGTATGCGCATAAACTGATTTAGCCATTATCTATTTCAAATAAAGAAAAAAAGCCCCGCATTGGCGGGGCTTTTTTTTATGTTGTTTTGAATAGCAATCCGGTTGTCCATCGATTCAAGGCAGTTTAAGTTGGATCGATTAGGACGGCTTATACACGGACGAGTATGTTTTCCAGCCGCCGTCGAGATTCTTAACCCGAAAGCCGTGCTCGTTCAAAATACGTGCCGCTAAATATCCGCGCAGCCCAACCTGGCAAGTCACATACAGCGTTTCGCTCTCCGGTAGTTCCTTCAGTCGGCTGCGCAGATCGTTAAGGGGTATGTTAATGGAACCTGCGATATAACCGGCTTCCCTTTCCTTAGGTTCGCGAACGTCGATTAAGGTTGCACCGTTTTCAACCAGTTCGTCGATTTCATGCCATTGGACCGTTTCAACCAAGCCATCCAAGATGTTGGCGGCAACATATCCGGCATAGTTAACCGGGTCTTTGGCGGAGGAATAAGGGGGCGCGTAGGAAAGCTCCAGCTCCGTCAAGTCCCATACATTGAGATTTCCCTTGATTGCTGTAGCAATGACATCGATTCGCTTGTCCACGCCATCTGCTCCAATCGCTTGCGCCCCATAGATTTGACCTGTTTCCGAATGGAATAACAGCTTCAAGGAGATGGGATACGCCCCGGGGTAATACCCGGCATGCGACGAAGGGTGAATATGGATGGCGTGATAAGGTAGGTTCATCTGCTTTAGGCGCTTTTCGTTAACACCTGTCGCAGCAACCGTTAGATCAAATACCTTGGCAATCGACGAACCGAGCGTGCCTTTGTAACGATTGTTTTTACCATAGATATGATCCGCAACCAAGCGTCCCTGCCGATTGGCAGGACCGGCGAGCGGGATAAAGGCCTGGGTCTGAAGGACATAATCCTTTACCTCAATCGCATCGCCGATGGCATAAATGCTCGGGTCGGCGGTCTGCATATATTCGTTAACTTGAATTCCGCCGCGATCATTGACGGGAAGTCCGGCAGCCGACGCCAGCATGCTCTCTGGCCGAACGCCTATCGAAAGCAACGTCATCTCGGTTGATATTCGTTTGCCGCTGGAAAGCTCGATTTGTTGGCCGCAGTCATGAAATGCTTCTACGCCATCCTCAAGAATCAGACGAACTTTTTTTTCTTTAAGGTGCGACTGAACGATCGCCGCCATTTCGTAATCCAGCGGAGCCATCACCTGGTTGGCCATTTCGACGACTGTAACCTGGACGCCGCGATCCGTCAGATTCTCGGCCATTTCCAGCCCGATAAACCCGCCCCCGACAATAACGGCTTCCTTCGGCTGGACTTCATCCACGTACCGCTTGATTCGGTCGGTGTCCGGGATATTCCGTAACGTGAATACGTTACGAGCTTCGGACAAGCCGGGAATATCCGGCACCACGGGCTTCGCGCCGGGCGACAGGATTAGATAATCATAGCTCTCGGTGTAGGTTTCGCCGGTAGCAAGGTTTTTAATCGTAACCATTTTTTTATCACGCAGAATGGACGTAACTTCGCTGAGATTGCGAATATCCAGTTCGTAGCGGCGGCTAAGGCCGGGTACGGTCTGCACCATAAGCTTATTGCGGTCGGTTATAGTTTCTCCAATATAATAGGGCAGACCGCAGTTGGCAAACGAAATATATTCCCCGCGTTCCACTAAAACAATGGCAGAGCTCTCATCCAATCTCCGCAGCCTGGCAGCTGCCGAGGCACCACCTGCTACACCGCCGACAATGACGATTTTTTTGCCCATCGAATATTCCTCCCTGAATTGGTGTAAATTATGAATGGATTATATATACCCTATGGGGTATCATAGCATAGGGCAGCATAAAAAGGTGTGACAAATATCAGACATGTCTGTTAATCGGCAAGTTAGAACTCATCTCAATGAAGCTGTGGCAGCCGAAACTTGACAACATACCCATGGGGGTATATATTAAGGACATGCAACCTATATGCTTTAAATCATGCATCCTAATAATAGTACACAGACAGGAGGGGGATCCAGATGGATTACAATGATCAGATGAAGAATCGGGTGAAACGCATTGAAGGGCAGCTGCGCGGCATTCTGAAAATGATGGAGGAGAACCAGGATTGCAAGGAAGTGATCACCCAGCTGTCTGCAACGCGGACGGCGATCGATCGGACGATCGGCGTTGTCGTCAGCTCAAATCTTGTGGAATGCGTACAGCAGGCCGCAGAGACCGGGCAGGATACGGAGAAGCTTGTGGTTGAAGCGGTAAATCTGCTAGTTAAGAGCAGATAATGGGGAAGTGTCCCTCATTTCAATATCTGGAACCACAAATAAGATTGACAGGACCTTCGATATCGTTTAATATACCCCCATGGGTATATATAGATCTTATACTCATCCATTTTAAGGAGGAATCATGATGAACGCGGATAAACTATTGGACGTTAAAGGCTTGGCCTGTCCCATGCCGATCGTGAAAACAAAGAAACAGATGAAAGAAATGGAACAAGGTCAAGTGCTTGAGATTCATGCAACGGATCAAGGCGCGAAGAGCGATTTGACGGCTTGGGCCAAATCGACGGGCAACGAGATGCTGGAACATCAAGAGGATGGCGGCGTGCTGAAGTTTTGGATTAAGAAGGGATAATTTTTTTTGAGTGTTTTAATACCCGTAGGGGTATAAGAGACTTTGCTATTGGATCTATTAATAAACGCATTACAGGGGGAGATCATGACGTGACAGAAACAAAAAAGACAACGATCGTATTATTCAGCGGCGATTATGACAAAGCAATGGCTGCCTATATTATCGCCAACGGTGCGGCCGCATACGACCATGAGGTGACGATTTTCCACACCTTCTGGGGGCTGAACGCATTGCGGAAGGATGAGGATGTCCTGCTGCCCAAGAAAAAAAGCTTCATAGAGAAGATGTTCGGAAAAATGATGCCGCGCGGATCCAACCACATGGGACTTTCCAAAATGAATTTTGCCGGGATGGGTCCCAAAATGATCAAGGACGTGATCAAGAAACACAACGCCGTTCCGCTTCCGCAATTGATCGAGATGGCGCAGGAGCAGGACGTGAAGCTGGTTGCATGCACGATGACGATGGATCTGCTTGGGCTGCAGCAAGAAGAACTGCTGGACGGCATCGAGTATGCGGGCGTTGCGGCGTATTTGGGCGACGCTCAGGATGGCAACGTTAACTTGTTCATTTAAGGAAAACAGCAGCGAAGGCTGCTGTTATAAAGAGAGGGAATAAAGATGGATATTCTCAATGTATTGTTCATTGCACTTATCATTCTGTTTGTCGTTTGGAGAATTCTCCCGGCCAAAGGAGTCAGGCAAATTACCGCGGCTCAGCTAAACCATGAGCTGAAGGATGCCAATGCGAACAAGCAGTTCATCGATGTCCGGACGCCGGGAGAATTCAAGGGAAATCACATTCGGGGTTTCCGCAATATTCCGCTGGATCAGCTCTTGTCGAGCAGCGAGTCGCTCTCCAAAGAGAGGGAAGTGGTATTGATCTGCCAAAGCGGTATGCGAAGCAACAAAGCGAGCAAAACATTAAAGAAATCAGGCTTTGTGAAGGTAACGAATGTGAAGGGCGGCATGAATGCCTGGTCTTAAATTTAAAAGTAAAAGGAGTGCTGGTCAGCATGAGAGAAATTTCTCCAAAAGATCTAGAGCGGATGTTGAGTGACGGGACAGCCGTGAATATCATTGATGTGCGAGAAGCGGAAGAAGTCGCGGAAGGGAAAATTCCGGGCGCCGTCAACATTCCCCTCGGTCTGATTGAATTCCGCAAGCAGGATCTTGATCGGTCGAAAGAATATATCATGGTATGCCGTTCCGGCGGCCGCAGCGGCCGTGCAGCTGAATATTTGGAAAGCCAAGGCTATCACGTCGTCAATATGACGGGCGGCATGCTCGCATGGGAGGGCAAAACAGAGTAATCGTGTCTGTTTGAAAAGAATGGGTGTGTTAGTCACCCCCTTTTTTTGAAATGAAATATACCCCTACGGGTATAAATTAAACAATGGAGGTTGTATGTGATATGACAGCAATTGAATCGAATATGAAGCTGGACGCTAAGGGGCTGGCATGCCCGATGCCCATCGTCCGCACGAAAAAAGCGATGAAGGATCTTGAAGCCGGTTATGTGCTGGAGGTAGAGGCAACCGACAAAGGTTCCAAGGCCGACATGCAGGCATGGGCGGAAAGCACGGGCCATCAATATCTCGGTACGATTGAAGAGGGGGATGTGCTGAAGCACTATCTTCGCAAATCGTCAGGGGAAGAAACGGCAGAACGAAGCTATCCACATGTAGCGTCTAATGATCAGCTGGAGGAGAAACTTGCGTCCGGAGCGCCAATCATCGTCCTGGATGTGAGGGAAGCGGCGGAGTTTGCTTTCAGGCATATTCGCAATGCCGTATCGATTCCGCTTGGCGAACTGGATGAACGCATGGTCGAGCTGAACAAAGAGGATGAAATCTATGTCATCTGCCGTACCGGGACAAGGAGCGACCTCGCTGCGCAAAAGCTCTCAGCTAAAGGCTATGCAAGCATTATAAACGTGGTGCCGGGCATGAGCGGCTGGAGAGGTGAAACATTGGGCTTGGATGATGGCGCAGATGCTTAAGATGGCTGTCCAATAAGCATGCTTAGCACTTCGTATTTACAATGGGCAGCCGGAAGGAATGTGCAATTTATCAGATCCAATGACTGAATTTAAGAGGAGGAAGAGCACCATGACAATGAGAGAAATGAAAGCGCAAGAAGTGGCCATGAAGGTGATTCGCAAAGAGAGCCTGTTTCTATTGGACGTGCGGAACCCTTCGGATTTTGAAGATTGGAAGATTGAGGGCGAAGGAGTTCGGCATTTGAATATCCCTTATTTTGATTTGATTGACGGCGTGGAAGAAATATTGGATCAAATCCCGATGGATCAAGAAGTGCTGGTTGTATGCGCCAAGGAAGGATCGTCGGTGATGGTGGCCGAGATGCTGGCCGAGCACGGACGGAATGTCGCGTACTTAAAAGGGGGGATGAAAGCCTGGAGCGAACATCTTGTCCCGCTGAAAATCGGCAGCTTGGCGGATGGCGGCACGCTATATCAGTTTGTTCGTATCGGCAAAGGTTGTTTGTCTTATATGGCGGTATCGAACGGCGAAGCGGCTTTGTTTGACGCTACCCGCATGACGGAGGTATATCTTGAATTTGCCGAAAGCGTGGATGCCCAAATCAAGCATGTGTTCGATACCCATCTCCATGCAGACCATATTTCCGGCGGTCGAATGATTGCTGAGCAGACAGGAGCCGTATACTGGCTTCCGCCAGAGGATGCCAGCGAGGTCGTGTTTAAATACGAGCCGTTGAAGAACGGCGATCAAGTGGTGATTGGCGGGAGCACCATCCGCATCGATGCGCTCCATTCTCCAGGCCATACCATCGGATCCACTTCGTTTGTCATAGATGACCGCTACCTGCTGACAGGCGATATTCTGTTTATCGATTCCATCGGCCGTCCGGATCTGGCGGGACTGGCAGACGATTGGGTCGGCGATTTGCGGGAGACGCTCTATGCCCGCTACCCCCATCTATCGGATGATCTGACCGTGCTGCCGGCGCATTTCATGATCATGGACGAATTGAACGAGGACGGGACGGTCGCGAAGAAATTGGGAGAGCTGTACCGGGAAAACCATGGCCTCAACATCGCCGACGAGACGGAATTCCGAACATTGGTAACGCAGAATCTGCCGCCGCAGCCTAACAGCTATCAGGAAATCCGTCAAACCAACATGGGGAAAATGAACCCTGACACCGAGCGGCAGCGTGAGATGGAGATTGGGCCGAACCGCTGTGCCGTACGTTAATTTTGACAAGGACGTCTGATGTTAAGAGGCAGGATTATTCATAATTAGGAGTCATAGCAAGGGGCGATAACAAGATCGGCCATGGATATAAACGTATGAAACAAGATGTAATGAGATCCGAGGGAACCAGAAGGTTCCCTTTTCTAAAGAGAAATAAGGGGGCAGCATGATGGAACTAAGTATCTCCTTCATCATAACGATATTTTTAATCGGATTCATTGGCTCTTATATATCAGGGATGGTTGGCATCGGCGGATCGATTATCAAATACCCGATGCTGCTGTATATCCCGCCGTTATTCGGCCTTGCGGCTTTCACCGCGCATGAAGTATCGGGCATCAGCGCCGTACAGGTATTCTTTGCCACGATCGGGGGCGTGTGGGCATACCGCAAAGGCGGATATCTGAACAAAACGCTCATTATCTATATGGGTTCGGCCATATTGCTGGGCAGCTTCATCGGCGGTTTCGGCTCCAAGATGATGAGCGAAGGCGGCATCAATCTCATCTACGGCATATTGGCGCTGGTTGCGGCCGTGATGATGTTCATCCCGAACAAAGGGGTGGACGATATTCCCCTGGATCAGGTCAAGTTCAATAAATGGCTGGCCGCTGTGCTTGCTCTTGTGGTCGGAATCGGAGCCGGTATCGTCGGAGCGGCCGGCGCGTTCCTGCTCGTTCCGATCATGCTGGTTGTATTGAAAATACCGACGCGGATGACCATTGCCACATCGCTTGCGATCACCTTCATCTCATCCATCGGTTCGACGGTTGGCAAACTGACGACGGGGCAAGTGGATTATATCCCCGCCCTTATTATGGTTGTTGCCAGCTTGATCGCTTCTCCACTCGGTGCGGCCGCAGGCAAGAAGATGAACACAAAGATACTGCAGATCATTTTGGCCGTCTTGATCCTGGCAACGGCCATCAAAATTTGGCTGGACATTCTATGATGGTTCTATCGTTTAAGTAAGAGGCGATGCTGCAGAGGATGAAACAGGCATGATAATATGGTGATATGCCCAATGTTATTCAAGTAATTGATGATCAATAGGGGGGATCCAATGATGAATCCTTGGAATGAACGGTTTCAGGGCGAAGACTATGTCTTCGGAACCGAGCCCAATGTATTTATAGCCGACATGCATAAGAGGTTGGCATTAACGGGTAATGCGCTTGCGATCGCGGAGGGCGAAGGACGAAATGCGGTATTTCTGGCACGCGAAGGCATGAACGTTACCGTGTGGGATTATGCGGAGTCCGGCCTGAACAAAGCCAATAAGCTGGCCGAAGCCAGCGGCGTTGAGATTCGCACCGAGCTTGTGGATCTTGGGGAAGCGCAGTGGACGAAGGAGCAATGGGATGAGATCATTTGCGTGTTCGGACATTTTCCCAAAGAATTGAGAACAAGGACGCTGGAAGGCGTGAAAACCGCGGTGAAGCCGGGAGGATATTTTCTCACCGAAGTGTATTCCCCGTACCAGATTCCTTATCGAAGCGGGGGACCGCAAGATCCTCAGTTTTTATACGCGCCCGGGGATTTCCTCGAAGCTTTTGCGGATTGGCGAATTGTCCATTTTTTCATGGGTGAGGTCGTTCGGCAGGAAGGACAGGGGCATCAGGGCTTGTCCCATGTCCTTCAGTTTGCGGGGCAAAAACCGTAATCAAATAAATATTTGCGAATAAGCATTAGGTGAACAGATTGGATACATCGGACCGGTTGCCCTGTTGCACATAGTCGGAGGGTGACAGACCGGTGTATTTTTTAAACATGCGATAAAAATAGGACGTATCATAATAACCCAGATAGTGGGCGATATGAGCGATTGTCATGTCGGAATGAAGCAGCAGGCCGCACGCTTCCAGCACGCGCAGCTGGTGCATGTACCGAATCGGGGAATGACCGTACACCTCCTTGAAGAGGGCGGTGGCATAATTGGGGGAACGATGGATTAACTTCGCGAGTTTATCGATTTCAATCGGTTCGCGGTAATGGTCCAACAGATACGATTTGATGGTGTCCGCATAATTTCTTTTGCTTGGCGGCAGCTCGGTCTTCTCGAGTTCCCGGGCCAGCATGCCGAGCAGCTCCTGCATGATGCCCTGACAGATCATGGAGCGGTAGCTTTTGCCGCCGCGCATTTCCTCGAATAATCGCTCGCAGCGGCGGTAGGCATACTGAATATGCGCAAGGTTGAATTTGAGGAATTGCCCTCCATCCAGAAACGGAATGCCTGTGGTTACCTGAGGATCCATCGTAAAGAGAATGGTGTATTTCCGATGAGGGATGCCATTCCAGTTGCCGCCGCTCCGTTTCGTCGATTGCGGGATGAAGAGCACGTCTTCTTCTTCCGCAATGATCTCCTCCCCGTTGATTTCATACCTCACTTTGCCTTCTCTTACCACAACGAGCACGTTGTAACGGATCGTCTCTAGCTGAGTCCGCCAGTTCGGGATATGATCATCAAAATTCACGCTCATTAACTGGATCACAGACAAGCACCTCGCAGTGATTTTATACCTATAGCCTAGCATATCTATGCTTCCAATGAGTAGGTGTTTGTTGGAATTTACAGGTCTGCTAACCAAAATTGAAGGAGAATCGTACAACAAATTAACGAAATGTACATCGACTCAACAGGAAGCATTGGCCTATAATTTCTGTCAAAAGCAGTCATTTTGTAAACGCTGACATGTAAGGATAAGAGAAAAGGGATGAGGAAGGAAGCGATACGTGTATGAGAGTATTATTGCTGGATTTGGACTCGACCAGACCGGATCATTTAGGGTGTTACGGATACCATCGGAATACGTCGCCCAACATTGACCGGATAGCGGCGGAAGGCGTACGCTTCGACAATTACTATACCTCCGACGCTCCATGTTTTCCATCAAGAACCGCGCTGATGACCGGCAAGTTCGGCATTCATAACGGCGTCGTGGGTCATGGAGGCTCGGCAGCCGACGTGCGGCATGAAGGCATTACGCGGGATTTCCGCGACAAGCTGGCTTCGGAGAGTTTTCCCGCCATTTTTCGCCGGGCCGGCATGAAAACCGCGTTGATCAGTCCGTTTGGAGAGCGCCATTCCGCTTGGACCTTCTATGCGGGCTTCAATGAAATGTATAATACAGGCAAAGGCGGCTTGGAGTCGGCTGAGGAAGTGTCTCCTGTCGTGCTGGACTGGCTGGATCGCAACGCCGATGAAGATAACTGGATGCTCTATGTGAACTTCTGGGATCCGCATACGCCGTATCGTGCACCTCAGTCGCTGGGCAATCCGTTCGAGCATGATCCTCTTCCGGAGTGGTTATCCGAAGACGTGCTTCAGGAGCATCAGAAGAAGGTCGGCCCGCATGGTGTAAACGAAATTAACATGTATAATAGTGATGTGTCCCCCGATTACCCGCGTCATCCCGGAGAGATTCGGACGATGGAGGATTTGCGGACGATGGTGGACGGCTATGATTGCGGCATTCGGCATATGGACGAGCATATCGGGGCCATCTTCGAGCTGCTGGAATCCAAGGGCGTTATGGATGACTTGATCGTAATCATAACGGCGGATCATGGCGAGAACATGGGGGAGCTTGGGATTTATGGAGAACATGGCACAGCGGATCAGGGAACCTGCCGCATTCCGATGATTATCCGAGGGCCAGGCATCATGCAAGGGATAACGGATCGCAATCTGCACTATCATCTGGATCTACTGCCTACGATGGCGGAATATATGAACGTGGCACCGGCAAGAAGCTGGGATGGAGTCAGTTATGCCGAGACCCTGCGAAGCGGACGCGAGAGCGGCAGGGAGTATCTGGTGGTATCCCAATGTGCACACGTCTGCCAGCGAAGCGTGCGGTTTGGAGATTGGCTGTACATTCGTACCTATCATGACGGCTTTCATCTGTTCGACAAAGAAATGCTGTTCCATATCACCGAGGATGTGTATGAGCAGCACAACCAGGCGTCTCAAAGACCGGATCTTTGCCGGGAGGCCGTCTATCTGCTGAATGAGTGGCATGATCATATGATGTCGACAATGCCGTTTGACGTGGATCCATTGTGGACGGTCATGAAAGAGGGGGGACCTTACCACGCCAAAGGTCATTTGCCCCGGTATATCGAGCGTTTGAAGAACACGGGCCGGGGAGAAGCGGTGCCGGAGCTGATGCGCCGTCATCCTCGGGAGTTCGTGTAATCGCAATAGCAAGGTGAAGCAGGATAACCGCTCTGACAGCGGTTGTCCTGTTCTCCGTATCAAGGATAGGAGGAACAAATAACATGGGAGAACCACATTCCTGCTGCGCAGGATCCAGAGCGCACGTGCAGTCGACGGGATCCTGCCAGAAGGCTCTTATTGGCACTATGAGAGACGAAAAGTATGATGAACAGTCTCATCCTGATTTTCATACCGATATGATCATGCTGCCTGGAGGGACGTTTACGATGGGCACGAATTCGAATGAAGGTTTCCCTCGTGACGGGGAAGGGCCGGCTCGCAGCGTAACCGTCTCCGGATTCGAGATCTCGTCCCATGCCGTAACGAATGGGGAATTTCAACGGTTTGTGGAAGCCACCGGTTATGTGACGGAAGCGGAACGGTTCGGCTGGTCGTTTGTATTTGAACTGCTGGCTTCGGAGGAAACGAAGGCAGCAGTAGCCCAGGTGCCGCAAGAGGTGCCTTGGTGGCTGGTGGTCGAAGGGGCATACTGGGCAGCACCCGAGGGGGCGGATTCCAGCATCGAAGACCGAATGGACCATCCGGTCGTACATATATCCTGGAACGATGCCGCGGCTTACTGTCAGTGGGCAAGCGTGCGGCTTCCGACGGAAGCGGAATGGGAATATGCGGCTCGCGGCGGTTTGGAGGGCAGGACCTATCCGTGGGGAGATCTGCTGAAACAGGACGGAGAGCATCAATGCAACATATGGCAGGGCAAATTTCCGGTCAAAAATAACGCCAGCGACGGGTACATCGGAACCGCGCCGGTGGATGCCTACAAACCGAACGGTTACGGACTGTACAACATGTCCGGCAACGTATGGGAATGGTGCGGCGATTGGTTCAGCCCGTCGTATCATCAACAGACCTCGGCGAACAATCCGTTCTATGGGGAGCCTACCGGCAAAAGGTCGATGCGCGGGGGTTCGTACCTGTGCCACAGATCCTACTGCAACCGTTACCGAGTCGCGGCGCGGAGCGGGAATACACCCGACAGCTCGACGGGCAACTGCGGTTTCCGGGTGGTGAGGGATGCGGTGTTATAGAGCTTATTGTTGTTAATAGACAATGCAGCTTGGCGTAAAGGTTATAATTGCGAAAACCAAAGAAATTTCGCGAAAAATGATGATATTTTCGGATTACGATAGGATTTATAAAGGTAAGAGAGGATGGATCATGATTCAGCAGCTTCTGCAATCGTATTGGCCCAAGTGGTACGGAGATACGGTGAACGGCCCAACGGGCTGGAACAATACGACCCTTTTTATTCATAACCCGCATCGGCGTTCGGTCATGCGCATTTACAATACGCATCGTGACAAGGCAAGGATCGAATTCGAGTTTGCGGTTTTGGACTCGCTCCAGCGGGCACCCCTTAGCTTTAAGGTCCCAACGCCTGTTCCATCAACGTCTGGCGATAAGATGGTTCGGGTTCAGGACGGAAGTGATCGATACGCTTGCCTATTCGAATACATTGAAGGAGCGCGACCGGATGAAGAGAGCATTCAAGCGACTTATTCCTTCGGGGAAAAAACGGGAGAACTGGTAAGTGCACTTGCGGCTTGTTCGATTGGAATGGAGCCGGTGTATCCGCCCTATTACGAGCTGCTTCAATCGTATCCTTCGTGCAGCAGGACATTCATTCAGGATTTCTGCAAGCGACCGCCCGTCGAGTTCCAGAAACAAGGAAACGCGCTGCAAATCCTTCAAGGAGCGTACACCGAGATATCCGGCAGGCTGGAATCCCTGAAAAATCTGCCGCAGCAGCTGGTCCACGGGGACCTGAACTTTTCAAACCTGCTCGTAGATTCGGAACAATCGGGCAAGGTCATCGCGTTGCTCGACTTCGAGTTTTGCACAAAGGATGTCAGGGCGATGGAACCTGCGGTCGTTATTTCGGGATTCTTGGGAATGGCGGAGGAGAAGGTCGCTATCCGGCAGTTCTGCGCAGGCTTTGCCAGCCGCGTACGGCTGACCGAAGAGGAGATTGCTGCCATACCGGTACTGCTGCGCTTGCGTTTGGTTGACGTTTTCTTGCATTTTTTGAGCCGCTATCGGGAAGGGACCGATGATTCCCATGTGCTGCAGGAGCAGATCGGTATGCTGGCAGCCGGATTGAAGCGGCTGGAGCAAAGTCAGGCATGGATGGAAGACGTGTTGACACAGTATTTGATGTAAACCAAAAACCCCGATCTCTTCAAGAGACCGGGGTTTTTCTTAATGTGGCGAACCGTTATTCAAGAAAATTAAAATGAATTGATTCAACCGTTACTTTTTCAGCAGATTAATATGATCCAGTTCCGTGCTGCTGTTGAAGATAAACTCCAGCTTATATTCACCACGATGGTAAGTCAGCTTGGTTTGCTTCGTTTTTCCGTTCTTGAATGTGGTGGTGGCATCCGGAGCAAACCAATTCTTCTTCAGCATTTTCATGGTGATGCCGCCGATGTTCGTCTGTCGTTCCACATTGGTGCCAAAATAACGCATTTCGCGAATCTTATTCAGCTTGTAGGAGAAGGCGTAGCCCGGATTCCCCATGTTGGCCCCGTATACGTCGAAGGCATCGGCATCCTTGCCTGGCACGGGAGGCTCGCCAATGGCCTTGTACACGTCCTGCTTCGTGCTTTTACCGATCGTTAATCCGCTGACCGCACCGGGGAATTGTCCCTTCAATGCAGGTTTATAAAAGCTGTTGAGCGTCTTGAGCGCGTGCTCGGCAGCATAATCCTCGGCGCTTGCCGCCGTGGCGGCTTCAGCCTGCTGCAGTGGCAAAACAGCATGATTTGCTCCGAATGCACTAAGGCCGACGACGCCCGCCATAGTCAAAGTGACGATTGCTTTTTTAGCTGGTTGCTTCAAGTTCATGTTGCATCCTCTCCTTTGTAACAACTACTTACCACATGCGCTGCGTATCAAACAAGTGATCCTGACTTATCTTCCCATGATAGTTGATGCTTAAGGGCAATGGGTTACGATTCTATGAAGATGACATTGCAGATTTGATACCTGGAATAAGAAGCCTTGCTCGATCCTAATGGTTTGAACGATGAATCGGGTACGCCAATCGGCCGAACATTGATGAATCCGTCCATGACCTGAGCGTTATCGGAAAATGGGGTAATAGTACAGAGGTGATATGAATTTTTGGAAAAATCGTGTAATCTATATAGAACCGACTTTTTCAGGAGGAATTATGGAAACCGAATCCTTACTCAAGGTGGAGCAGCTTGCTCTCAAAAAACACAAAATTTTTAAACAAAGCCAGCTGCGCTACATCGCCCGCTCCATGCTCGCCAGCATGTTTATCGGCTTTGGCGTCATCGTCGCTTTTAAGACGGGCAACTTTTTTTATCTGGAGCATTCCCCGCTGACTTATCCGATGGCTGCCCTTACGTTTGGCGCGGCGATTATCCTGATCGCGTACGGGGGAGGGGATTTGTTTACAGGGAACACGTTTTATTACACGTATGCCGCTCTCCGCAAGAAATTAAAGTGGCTGGAAGTAGTCAAGCTGTGGATCTTCAGTTATGCAGGAAACATCCTGGGGGCCTGCACGTTTGCGCTGTTGATTTTCTTAACGGGATTATTCACCGATTCCTCCGTGAACGGATTTCTGCTCAATGTGGTGGAACACAAAATGACCACCCCGACGATGCAGCTGTTTTTTAGAGCGATTCTGTGCAACTGGCTCGTATGCCTTGCCTTTTTCATCCCCATGTCCCTGAAGGGCGACGGAGCCAAAATGTTTGCCATGATGCTGTTTGTTTTCTGCTTTTTCATCTCCGGATACGAGCACAGCGTTGCGAACATGTGCACCTTTGCCATTGCGCTCGTGCTGAATCATCCGGGCACGATTTCGTTTGATGGCGTATTGCATAATCTGATTCCGGTAACGTTCGGCAATTTGATCGGCGGCGTTCTATTAATGGGCTTTATGTATTATTTTGTGAACAAGCCTTTTCTGGATGCGAAGGAATCCTCTGGTGAATAAGGTTTGGAAGCGCGCAAGCTTAGCTCCGCTAGCCTTGTAACAATGAATACACCCGCGTATCGTGTGCCGTGCCGTTCTGATAGATATACTGGCGCAGGGTTCCTTCCGCTTCGAATCCGAGCTTGGCCAGCAGTGCATGGGAAGCCTGGTTCTCCATAAAAACGACGGCACCGATGCGGGTTAGGCCAAGCTCCTGAAATCCATATGCCAGGATGGCGGAGGCCGCTTCGCTGGCATATCCTTGCCTCCAGAAGTCGGGATGGAGCTCATATCCGATTTCTGCTCTTCTATGCCGTGGGGACCATGCGTTATATCCGATCGTCCCGATCAGGCCTTGCCTATCTTTCCTTTCGATGCCCCATCGAATCCCGCGCTGCTCTGCGTAGTTGTTAGCGAACAGCTCAATGAATCGACGAGCTTGCTCGGGGCTGGTCAACGTGTCTTGACCGTAATAGCGGGTCACCTGCTCATGCGAGAAGCAGCTGTAGATCGCCTCGGCATCCTGAAGCCGGATTTCACGCAACCTTAATCGTTGAGTCTCTAGTTCTGGAAACATGATTTCCCTCCTTGGATAAACCGTATTGGCTAATATGGATTAGATTTCATTATATAAGATGTATTGATAAAGAGAAGAGGAGTGCACGGAATTCGCGTTGTTTCCATAAAAAAATAAAGGGCTGGTCGCAAAGTCAAATGGACGTTGGACCAGCCCTTTTTACAATTTTATCCCTTCACTTCCTTATACAGCTAACCCGCGGTTCTAAGCTTTTAACGCAGCGAAATGCGGCTTAAGCTGCCGCCGTTCGCAAACAAACGCTGGATGCTGCGTTCAACCTCCGCGTCCGGTATCAACGGAGGGGCTTGGTGCGGTTTCGTGCGGGCATCGATAATGACCGTGTCGCAGCCCCAATGCTTGTGCTCATAGCGGCTGTTCACGCCGTGAATGTCATGGGAAGGATTGCTGCGCGTAAAGGTTGCCCAAAGAAAATTGTTGAGCGTTGCGCTCATGAATTCACTGTCATCGCACAGAATGATCATCGGGCAGGAAGGAAGCGAACCTCGTTCCCGGATGGCATCGCTAAGGCTCGACATCTCCTGCGCCACTTCGGAATAACTCGTAAAGGGGGCTCCCTGGATGGCGACAATGCCGGGCATGATCCATTTTGCAGGCGCATACCCGGGAAGATCCGTTAACGCCTCAGGCACCGCTTGGCACAAATCCCTTTTTTTATCCCCGACCGCCGCAAATACGACCTTGCTGCCGGTGTTGAGTCCGGTTCCGGAATAATCGAGCGTATCGATCGTGGTATTGGTCTGAAAATGGATGTCCCGTTGCAGATCGATGCGTTCCAATATATAGGTCAAGAAGTCCTCGATATGATGCGTGCTTAAAGGCTGGTTCTCTTCAGCTGCAATGAATAAATACTTGGCCAAGCTTAATTGGCCCGTGCCCAGTATCCGGTTGGAGATGGTGAGAAGCTCAGCCGGCTGCTTTACTTGTTGATATGGGGTATACCGTTCGCTGCCGATGGCAAAGAGCAGGGGGTGTACCCCGGCAGCATCAACCGCATGGACTTCCTTGACCCCCGGAATTTCTTGCCGGATCGCCCCGCCGGTCAGCTCATGAATCAGCTCCCCGAAGGACGTATCTTCCTGCGGCGGTCTCCCGACGACCGTAAACGGATAGATGGCCTGCTGCTTGGCATAGACTTTATGCACTCGCATGACGGGAAACGGATGGACCAGGCTGTAATAACCCAGATGATCCCCAAAAGGTCCCTCGGGCTTGGTTTCGCCGGGATGGATCTCCCCCGTAATAACAAAATCCGCATCGTGGCTGATGCAGTAACCATCCACATAGCTGTACCGGAAATGTCGTCCCGACAGCAGTCCGGCAAAGGTAAGCTCGCTCATGCCTTCCGGCAGGGGCATAACCGCTGAAATCGTATGGGCGGGGGGCCCCCCGATAAAACAGCTCACTTTCAGCGGCTGACCCAGCTTATTCGCCTTCGCTTGATGGATGCCGATGCCCCGGTGGATTTGGTAATGGATGCCGACTTCCTTGTTCATTTCATATTCATTGCCTGTGAGCTGAACCCGGTACATGCCCAGATTGGAATTCATCACGCCCGGTTTCTCCGGGTCTTCGGAATACACTTGGGGCAGCGTGACGAAAGCGCCGCCGTCGTCCTTCCAGTGCTTAATGAGCGGCAGATCGGAAATTTGGATTTCCTGAAATCCGGGTGGCAGGGCACCTGTTTTTTTGATTGGCAGTGCAGATTTAGCTGCTAGTCCCGTTCCGATATATTTAAAAGGATTTTTGAGCGCCTTCATCGGATCGTTGCGCAGCGCGATAACGTCTTGCGTTGATTCGAAGGTTTCCCGAAAAATGAATTTGCTGCGCTCGATCGTGCCGAACAGGTTGGATACCGCACGAAACCTTGAACCTTTTACATTCTCAAACAGGAGTGCCGGGCCGCCTGCCTCATAAACCTTCATATGTATGGCCGCCATTTCCAAATGAGGATCGACCTCTTCATGTATACGAACCAAATGCCCATGTTTCTCCAAATCAATGATGCATTCTTCCAGATTATGATATTTCATTACATAGCTCCAATCCCTTGTAGATAGTGAACTTATTCTACTATTATCGACAATCTCATGGCGAAGGTCAATGACGCCCGATATAGAATGGACGAACGGCTCCGTCATTAAAAATCGTCTTTCTGATAGAACATGCAATACAAGGACAGGGCGTTGATTTTTTCTTCATGCCTCAAAACAAATCCCCATCTTTGATACAAATTTACATTCTCCTTATTTTCAGTATCGAGCGCGATTCCATGTGAATTGTGATCCGAATTAACCACTTGAAGCAGGTGCCGCAGCATTGCTGTTCCAATTCCCCTGCATTGGACCTCCGGATTCACTCCGATCATAATGAGATAATGGTGCGGAGAAAAAGGAGCAGCCGATCTCGTAATGCCCATATAGGCATTCAGGAATCTCAATGTTTTGACTGGGAGTTGGAATAACAACGGCAAGAGTCTTCCAATCAGCAAAAAAGCGCCCTTCAAACGCTTAAGCTTGCTTATGCCGGGTTTCTCTACTATGAAGGTACCGAGCAAGATTTCGTTTTCATAATAGCCCCATATTTCTTCATGCAGCAGAAAGCTTTTATCAAACATGAAGGAGACAAATGCAGCCGCTCTGCTGCTTGATTCACGATCAAGCTCTGGATCGCCAAATGCATGCAGAAACAAAGGATCCCGGGCAAATGCCCGGTTCATAATGGATGAAAATAAGATTTTATCTGCTTGGGTCAGCTTGGATACTCTGCATGGAATGTTCATGATTTCTCTACTGCTTTGCCATAATGATCTACAGCAAAGCTGTACAATACTTTCAGCATAAACAGGGTGCCGGCCAATAACATGTAGGGCTGGATGCTGGACAGCAAGAACGTAACCCCTATGCCGATCGACAGGAGCAAGCCTCCTATAAATCGCTGCGATGATTTCCCGATCAGCGCATTCACGGTCACAGCTCCAGCGATGGTATATGCCCATATACCGACGGCATACCCGATATCGGTATCCAATAGAAGCGCAATCATGATGATATGCACATGTATCGCAAGGAACACTGTCCGATTCGTTTTTCGGGACGCGTAGAAATTACTGGTTGAGATTGTGAAATTGGCAATGCAGCCGGCGAATATATCGAAGATAAGCAATAAGGCAAGGGCACTGCGCCATATAGGCAAAGAGTTTGTGATTTCAGGATAAATGAAGCTCACCGCGATGGTTAGAAGTCCACCGAACAGCAGAATGACCAGAATAGAGCCAACGGACTGCTTTTCACCAAAAACATCATGCAGAATCGAAGGAATCTTTACGATTTTCATCACGTAACACACTCATTTCTTTTGTGATTTAAATTAAATTATGTAGTATTTGAATTGATTTACTATAAAAACAATATAACTCCAAATAGGTGGTTGTCAATTGTTTTATAGTGAGAAGATTGAAGTACTCTAAAACTTGATATATACTTCAATTGAGGTGGGGAACATATGAACGGGTATGAACGAAGAAAGCTGCTAAAAATCGAACAGGTCTTCGATGCCGCATTCCAGCTATTTACAAGGCATGGTTACCAAAAGGTCAGCGTGAACGAAATCGCCCAACAGGCAGGAGTTTCTCCCGCGACGATATACAACTATTTCGGAACCAAAGATCAGCTTTACCATGATATGATCATGAATTGGATGGACAAGCAGTTGGCGGAGTATGACCGTATACTGGAATCCGACCTGTCATTCCCGGAGAAGACCAAAGCAATCATGCTGCTGGAAGCTAATAATTTGACCTTCTTGTCGGAAGAGTTTCGTCGAATTCAAGCCTTTGAAGATCACAGCATCGATCTGAAGATTCGGCAGGAAAGTGAGCAGAAGATTAAAGGCTTTTTCATGAAGTTTGTTGCACTCGGGAAACAAGAAGGTTATATCGATAAGGAGCAAACCGAAGAGGCGACGATGCTGTTCTTCACGATGTTCATGAATGAGCTCGGCCGGCGCTGGGATTCGGCTAACCGCGAATTCGCCATCAGCATGGAGAGCTTGATGGAGCTGTTCTTTTACGGGTTGGCGGGACAACATCATGGTGGAGAATAACGATGAAACGGTTTACGATCAATCGGGACCTGTTTAAAAATGCGGTAAGGGACGCCCCGCGAAGTTTCTCATTGAATCGTATAATGGGGAGTAGACGAATAAGCTGAAGTACAGCTTCACTAGAAGAGGAGGGAACGGTTTTGTTTCATCCAACGAGTCTCTTCATGCCTTTTCTGGTTCTGCTTCCTAATTTCTTGTTCTTTAGACGCGCGCCGCATAACATGTCCGGTCGGCCCAATCCCAGCTTGATCTTCTCGGTTGCCGAAGGGATCGGGCGAATCGGGACCATGATCGTCCCTTTATTTTTTGCGGTGCAGCTCCGGCACGGGTACGAAATCATCTCGCTCATCGTAATGATTCTAGCGCTATTGCTATACTATGGGGGATGGTGCCGATACTTTTTGAACGGCAGGGATTATGGGCTGTTATTCAAGCCGGTTATGGGGATTCCGGTACCACTAGCGATAACTCCGGTCCTTTATTTTCTTGCTGGTTCGGTGGTTTTGCATTCCATCCTGTTGTTTATGTTCAGTATCGTTTTTGCTGCAGGTCATATCCCAAACAGTTTAAGAGAGCACGAACGAATCTTACATAGGGACTAAACTGCTTCGTTATCTCAAGCTTCTGCAAAAATACAAGGTGGATAATGCAACCACCCTTTTGAAGTATGCCTAGGATGAGATCCAAGAAATGAAGGATATGATCAATAAATTCCTTTCTTCAGATCGGTGAAACAGTATGAGGAATGGCATAAGGAGGGCAAGCGGAAAGAGCTTGATTCGCCTAATCCGGGCAGAAACGCAGGTAAAGACTAAGCGAAGCTAATCATTATGGCGTTCGTATAACTCGTATAACTAATAGAAGAAGGCGCAGATATGGTTGAAGTGCTTTTCTTGGACGGGTACTTCATTCGGTGTACGAACGGATCTACATTTTGGTAATCCAAAAAGCAGCCCCTCGCACAATGGCGAAGGGCTGCTTTTATATAATTCATAGCCTTATTGCTGAACAATGGCAATAATTTCATCTTCCAGCTCAAGTCTTACCTGCTCGCTGTATGCGCGGATATTGTACTCGGAGTGAAGGTAGCGGAGAATGGCCTCGATGAGGTTGGCCTCAATCAAATACTGAGTTCTTCCGTTGACCCATACTTCGGCCGTATATCCCGTATCTTCGTCCCAGCTAAGCTCAAGTGATACGTCCGTTGGTTTGACGCCTCTGCGTTCTGCTTGGTGAAGGCAGACCGCATTGACGATTTCGTCCATGCTTAGAACCATGGATTAGTACCGGTTATTGTGATTGTTGTTGTCGCGAGGCTCGTTTTGTTTACGACGATTCTTCACGGCACGTACAACAGCCATAACGATCATAATCAAAGCCCAGATTGCGATCAGGTTAATGAGCAATCCCATAATTTCGCCCATGAAGCCCATGCCGGCGAACATGCTGCCGAAGAGCAATCCGGCCAGACCGCCGATCATAAGTCCTTTCATCAAGCTGCCACCGCTAAAAAATCCTGGTTTTTTCGTGTTAGCGGCTGCCCCTGTATTGGATCGGTTGTTCGTTTGTTGCACATTATTGGTATCATTCTTTTTCGGAGTGCTGTTGTATGACTTGGTTCCGGATTTGAAACCTCCGCCACCTCTTCTGGCATCTGCGGAATCAGGCGTCAGCGCTACAAAGAACAGTGTAATCGCTACTAGAATCGTCAATACTTTTTTCATCGTGTTCTGTCGAACCTCCCAGTTAATTTAGAGTATAAAGAGTAATACGGACGAGTCACGATAGGGTTTCAAAATTTGTGCGGCCATGGTTTGAGGCTGTAGCGCGTTGCTGCTGTCTCAGTAATTCCAGAACCCAATCGCACCATTTCAGCTCGGTTTCAGCCATCATCAGTCCTTTGGTAGCGAGCACATAATTGCTGAACGCCTTGCTTCCGATCTCGCGGGTGTCCTCCGGAATCCCCGCTAAAATCTGCTCATAGTAACGCTTTTTCTCCAGATAACCGATTCTGCGGTCCTCGAAAATATCGACGGCGATGCCGATCTCCGTCAACCACAGGCAAAAGGTTCGAAGAGAAAGCTCATCCTTGGTGACTGCAGGCGCAATCGGTTGGTACATCCATTCACGCAGCTTCTGCATGCCTTTGTCTGTAATCGCATAAATTTTTTTGTCCGGTTTATCGCTTTGCTGAACCCAGTGCGAGGACAACAGCTGTTTCTCCTCCATGCCGGACAGCAGCGGATAGATCTGACTGTGTTTGGCTTGCCAAAAAGGCTGTATGCGAAGCATCAAATCGTATCCTGATGATTCTCTTCTTGCTAGTAATCCTAACAAGCCGTATGACAACGTATTCATGGACATAACTCCCTTTGAAACGCATATCGTGGACGCCAAGGCAGGAATGATAATCCGCCTATCGGTCCGGTTGATAAAAAGTGTACACTGAAACTGTATGGTTTGACAACCGGGGGAGGGGGCTTTCTCTCTGCTTTTGACAAAATTGTGACTAAAAAAGCACAAACGCGTGCGCGTTTGTGCTTCCATTTGACTTTGGTTGATTTATTCGTTCTCGTATCCTTCCACGACGAGATCAAGCGCACCGGTGTTGGGGTCGATGACCATGCCATGGACGGGTACGTTTGGAGGAAGGAGCGGGTGGTTTTTAATCAGGCTGACCGTATTTTTTACGCCGTCCGTAATGTTATCGAAACCGCGAAGCCATTTGGATAACCGGATGCCGGAGTTTTCCAGCGTGGACAGCACTTCATCGGAAATGCCGCGGTCTCTCATATGCTGGATCATGTCCTCTGCGTTCAGGGATGCCATGCCGCATTCGTAGTGGCCCACAACGATGACTTCTTCCGCGTGAAGCTCGTACAGCGCAACCATGACGCTCCGCATCACGCTCCCGAAAGGCTGGGAAATGATTGCGCCGGCGTTTTTGATGATTTTGACATCGCCATTCTTGAAATTCATCGCTTTCGGCAGAAGTTCGACCAAGCGCGTGTCCATACAGGTGATGATCACGAGTTTCTTCTCAGGAAAACGCCCTGTCAGATAGGATTCGTATTCTTTATTCTCTACAAAGCTGCGATTGTGTTCCAGTATGCTGTTAAGGTGTTTTTCCATCGATTTTTTCTCTCCTTTTGTGTATCTATTATTCATTTAGAATGCTGCTGCTTACGCTCTGGTATCCACTACCTGGATATTGGTGCCATAATGCTGTCCGCTGCTGTCCAGACGGAAGGCGTATGCGGCCGGATCGGCATCGAGTTTCATCTTCTCTTCAAAAAAAACAGCTTGCTTGCGGTTCACGATAAACGTTACCGGGCTGTCCGTTTCGACAGAAAGATCATCCGGCGTCGGCTCATCTACAATACGCAGGCCTGGGACGCCGTTGACGGCACATCCGCATCCCTCCGTGTCATAGATCAGCCTGATTGCACCCGGCTTGTCCCCGAGTTTGTCCTGCAGCTTCAGCTCGGCTTGCGGGGTAAGTTGAATATTCACGGCATCCTGACACTCCTTTATATGTAGATTGTTATTTATTCTTTCTGGAAGTTGATTATATACCTTGTAAAAAGTATCATCAATAGAGTAAACAAGAATCCTATCATAAAAAAAGAAGGTGTGCCGGTATGGCAGTACAACATTTACAGCAATGGGAACAATTTGAACGATTGGTTCGCAAAATCATGAGTTACTACGAAGCTATTGGCCTACTTCATTGGGATTTACGGACAGGCGCTCCGCGCAAAGGAACCGAGATCCGCTCGGAAACGATCGGGGTTCTCTCCACAGAGGCATTTAAACTGCAAATATCGGAAGAGATGGGAGAGCTGTTGTCTTTCTTTGCCAAGCCGGAACAGGCTGAGCAGTTGGATGATCGCAAACGCCGCATGATTGAAGAAGTGCGCAAGGTATACGACCAGAGCAAGTCCATCCCGCCTGAGCGCTTCCAGGAATATTCCATTCTCGCCGCCCAATCGGAGACGAAGTGGGAGGAAGCGAAAAAGAACAGCGATTTTGAAGGCTTCGAACCTTACTTAACGAAGATCGTTGCGTTCAAGCAAGAGTTTATTGATTATTGGGGCGTGAAAAACACCAGATACGATACGCTCCTTGATATGTATGAGCCGGATTTGACGGTGGAAAAGGTGGATGCCATCTTTGACCGCTTGAAAGCGCGTTTGGTACCGCTGGTGCATGCGATCCAGGAATCCCCCTTCAAGCCGAAAGCAGACTTCTTGAAGCAGCTGTTTCCGAAAGAACAGCAGGAGAAATTCAGCTTGTTCCTGCTGGAGCAGATGGGCTACGACTTTGAAGCGGGACGCTTGGACGAGAGCGTACATCCATTTGCCACGGGCTTGAACCCGGGAGACGTGCGGATTACGACCATGTATCTGCCGGACGATGTGCTGAGCGCGGTATTCAGTTCCCTGCACGAGGGAGGCCATGCCCTTTACGAGCAGAATATCGACAAGGAGCTCGCGGGGACACCGCTCTCCGGCGGTACCTCCATGGGCATCCATGAATCCCAATCCCGTCTGTGGGAAAATATGATCGGCCGCAGCCGTCCGTTCTGGCGCCGTTATTTCGCGGATTTGCAGCAGCACTTCCCGGAACAGTTGAAGGACGTGGACGTAGAGGACTTCTACCTGGCCGCGAACAAGGTGGAGAACTCCCTGATTCGCATCGAAGCGGATGAGCTTACGTATAACCTGCATATCATCATTCGTTATGAGATCGAGAAGAAACTCTTTAACGAAGGTTTGGCGGTGAAGGATCTTCCGGAGACCTGGAACGCGAAGTATAAGGAATACCTCGGCATTATGCCGCCGAACGATGGGATGGGCGTGCTTCAGGACGTTCACTGGTCCGGCGGGGATTTCGGGTATTTCGCCTCGTACTCCCTTGGCAACATGTATGCGGCCCAGATGCTGCACACCATGCGCAAAGAGCTGCCGAATCTGGACCAGCTCATCGAAGCCGGGAACCTGGCTCCGATCAAGGAGTGGCTGACGGACAAGGTATACAAATACGGAAAGAGCGAGAAGCCGTCCGAGATCATCGAACGCGTCACCGGTGAAGAACTGAATCCGGATTATCTGGCCGATTATCTCGAAGAGAAATATAAAGAGATCTACAAACTGTCATAATCACGAGAAGCGCAGCCCGAGAGGCTGCGCTTTTTTTATTCGGAAGAGTTTTGAAACCGGGTCCTTTTTTATTCGTTCCCTGCGTAAGTGGAGCCAATCCGAATTTGCCGGTCTGCTCTAACCAGGCGTTTAACCTTTGGGCTGACGCTTGCATATGCTGAAAAATAAACATTGGGTCTATGGGAATGGAGGGTTATCGAATGAAGCGTCAAAAATGGTGGGGGCTGGCTTTATCCTTGCTTCTGGTCTGCGGAGTTGCGCTTGCCGGGTGCGGGGGCGGCGGATCGGCCACGAAGGTCAAGATCGGCGAAGTGACGCGTTCGATCTTCTATGCGCCGCAGTATGTCGCGTTGGAGAAGGGATTTTTCAAGGAAGAGGGGCTGGATGTCGAGCTGCAGACGACCCCGGGCGGAGACAAGACGATGACGGCTCTGCTGTCCGGTGCCATCGACGTGGCGCTTGTCGGCTCGGAAACTTCGATTTACGTGTACCAACAGGGGTCTGAAGACCCGGTCATCAATTTCGGGCAGGTGACGCAGACGGACGGCACGTTTCTGATGGCCAGGGATGGATCGGGTGATTTTGACTGGAACAGCCTGAAGGGCAAAGTATTCCTCGGTCAGCGTAAGGGCGGAATGCCGCAGATGGCAGGCGAGTTTACGCTCCGCAAAAAAGGAATCGATCCGCATGCGGACCTGGAGCTGATTCAGAACATCGATTTTGCGAACATCGCATCGGCGTATGCTTCCGGTACGGGTGAGTTTGTCCAGCTCTTTGAGCCGCAGGCCTCCATATTTGAAAAAGAAGGCCGTGGCAAGGTGGTGGCTTCCTTTGGCGTAGAAAGCGGGCATCTGCCGTACACCGTGTTTATGACAAAGCAAAGCTATATCGACAAGAACGATGCCACGGTGCAGAAGTTTACGAACGCCCTGTACAAGGCACAGCAATGGGTGGATGCGAGCAGCCCCGAAGATATCGCGGATGCGATCCTGCCTTATTTTAAAGACAGCGACCGCGATATCGTGGTGTCCTCGGTCAAGCGCTACAAAGAGCAGGGCAGTTATGCCAGCGATCCGATCGTGGATGAGGCGGAGTGGAACAATCTGCTGGACGTGATGGAGCAAGCCGGGGAACTGAAGGAACGGGTAGCGCCGGATGCCATCGTCAACAACAGCTTTGCCGAAAAAGCCAAGCAAGCTAAATAATCACGTACTCCTGATCCATAGAACGAAAGGAGAGAGCACCATGGTACCGGTAGTTGAATTGAATGATATCGCTCATGTATATGTCACCGATCGGGAAGCCTCTCTGGCTGTGGAAGGAATTCATTTGAAGGTGGAGCCGGGGGAGTTCATCAGTCTGGTAGGGCCTAGCGGCTGCGGGAAAACGACCATCTTGTCCGTCATTGCCGGCCTGCTTGCCCCCTCCAAAGGGGCTGCTTACGTAAACGGCAAACCGGTAAACGGACCGTCGCCTGAAGTCGGGTACATGCTCCAGCAGGACTATTTATTTCCTTGGCGCACCATCATGGATAACGCCTTGATCGGATTGGAATTGAGGGAAAGGCTGAATCCGCAAAGCCGAAGCGTGGTAGGGAATCTGCTCAGGGAGATGGGGCTCGGGGAGAGCGGTAATCTGTATCCGGCGCAGCTGTCGGGTGGGATGAGGCAGCGGGTAGCGCTCGTCAGGACCTTAGCTACGGATCCGGGACTGCTGCTGCTGGATGAACCTTTCTCCGCGCTGGACTACCAGACGAAGCTGCAGCTTGAGGATTTGATCGTGGAAACCTTGAAGGAGCGGGGAAAGACGGCCATCCTGGTCACTCATGATTTATCCGAAGCGATTGCGATGAGCGACCGGGTCATTCTCTTGAACCGTAATCCCGGGCGGGTTCATCGTTTGTTTGATATCCCCGACAACATCCGCCGGGCGCAGCCGTTTTTTGCTCGCAAGGAGCCGGGGTTCAATGAATTGTTTCATGAAATCTGGGGCGAAATGCAAACGATCGGGAAGGAGTGAAGCCTATGACATCAAGGGATGAGCCGTCAGCTTCTTCTTCGAAGGGCTGGCTCCAGAATATCCATGCAAACCACATGAAGCGAAAGAAAAGCATGCAAAACCGGGTACTGACCGTTCAGCTCAGCCTGCTGCTGCTGTTCTTTATCTGGTGGGAAGCGGCGGGCAGATTCAAATGGATCGACGTGCTGCTGTTCAGCTACCCCACCAAAATCTTCGCGAACATATGGGATAACATGATCAGCGGCGAGTTATGGGGACACCTGGGGGTCACGGTAGGGGAGACGGTTGTCGGATTCCTGCTCGGCACGCTCGTTGGCACGCTGATGGCCGTATTGATCTGGTGGTCCCCGTTTCTCAATAAAGTGCTGGATCCTTATATGGTCGTGTTCAACAGCATGCCAAAAGTGGCGCTGGGTCCCATATTCATCGTGATGTTCGGCGCCGGCTTTACCGCCATTGTCGTCACTACGCTATCCATTACGGTCATTGTGACCACGCTCGTCGTATACAATAGCTTTAACGAGGTGGATTCCAATCTGATCAAGGTCGTCCGCACGTTCGGCGGAACCAAGCGCCAAGTATTTCAACGGGTCATCTTGCCGGCTTCCTATCCCGCGATCGTATCGACCCTCAAGGTTAACGTGGGCATGGCATGGGTGGGCGTCATCGTCGGCGAATTTTTGGTTGCCAAATCGGGTCTCGGTTACTTGATTATGTACGGTTTTCAGGTATTCAACTTCACGCTCGTGTTATCGAGTCTGCTCATCATTGCCGTTGTTGCAACGGCCATGTATCAAATCGTGGTATATATAGAAAGGAAATTGTTGACCCATCGCTAAGCAGGCATCACCTGCGGCGTCAGGCATGGTTGTTAACGGCATAAAAATAAGCTAGGATGAAGATACCTTATATATGCGGCTAACATGATAAAGAAGCAGATATAGCCATCAACAACTCGCCTGGAGGCTCTTCATCACATGGGATTTCGTGTCATCAAAACAGCAGCGGCCAGCCTGCTTGCCATTTTAATTACAGATGCTTTGAACATACCGGGGGCTACGTCCGCCGGTCTTCTTGCTATACTCGGCGTTGACGTTACGCGCAAACGGAGCGTGCGCTCCATATCGTCCCGATTTTTTGCGTCATTGCTGGGACTTGTACTGGCGTGCATTTTATTTTATTTTCTCGGTTTTCATTACTGGGTGCTGGCCTTGTACATATTGCTTGCATTTCCCGCGATATCGAGGGCTAATTTCAAGGAAGGCATCGTGACCAGTTCGGTTGTGGTGTTTCGGGTGTTTCAGGGGGAAGAGATCGGACTCGGCATATTGCTCACGCAAATCGAACTCCTGATTATCGGCCTCGGGTCGGCTATGCTCGTGAACCTGGTTTATATGCCGAACAGCGAGGGGGCGATGATGGAGATCCGCCGCAAGGTGGATGGGCTTTTCTCCGTCATTTTCCATCATTTCTCGCTGACGCTTCGAAACCCCGAACATATATGGGACGGAAAAGAGCTGATCGAGGCCAATCGGCAGATCGAAAAAGGGATAGAGGAAGCAAAGCGGGCTTCGGAGAACCAGATGATTCATCCGGACGGCTCCTGGAACATCTATTTTTATATGCGTAAGGAACAGATGGAGAATATCCAGAGCATGATGCATCAGATCTCCCAGGTGTACGAGCGGCTTCCGCACGGCGTGCTGACGGCTGAAATTTTCGATCAGTTAAGCCAGGATGTCGTTGCCGAAGGCTATACGGGGAAGTCCGAAGGTCTGCTGATTGAGCTGGAGGACAGGTTCAAGGAGATGGAGCTCCCGACGACCCGCGAGGAATTCGAGGTCCGTTCTGCGATATTGCAGCTCTGCCACGAGCTGGAATACTATTTGAATATCTCGAAAAAGTATAAAGCGCCCACGGCGAAAAAACCGCAGAAGCGCGCGGATTCGGCCGTATAGCTTAGCGATTTTCAAAAATAAATCTGATATTTTTAGCATCATATGAATTTATTTGGACCACTTCATTCAACATTCGCCCATGTCTTGCATACACATGTATGGAATGATTGTATGGAGGAGGTTCGAAGATGTCATTGAGTCATAAACACCAATGTAGAGAAATCATCACGAAGGCGATCTGCGGCAAGGGTCGTAAGTTCTCTACCGTAACACATACCGTGACTCCGCCTAATAATCCGACCAGTATTTTGGGGGCTTGGATTATAAACCATCAGTACGAGGCGGTTGCCGCCGGAGACGGAATTGAAGTTATTGGTACTTACGATGTAAACATCTGGTATTCCTATGACAAAAATTCGCAGACCGATGTGGCGAAAGAAACGGTATCGTATGTAGAACGCGTGCCTCTATCCTATCTGGATCCGAAGCATCGTGCATCCACGGTGGAGGTTTCGGCTGAAGCGACGCAGGAGCCGAGCTGCGTCGAGGCCAGCGTATCCTCGAATGGCACGAGCGTCATTCTGCGGGTAGAGAGAGAGTATGCGGTGGAACTGGTAGCCGAAACGAAGGTCGTTGTCAAAGTATGCAGCTACCCTCACGGCGACTACGAAGACAAAGAATTCGACTACGTCCTGGGAGACGACGTCGATGATTACGAAGATTACGAAGGTCTGGAGGATGAACTGTAAGTTAACCCTCCTGTAGGAATGATTATAATCTTAGCATATGCAGCGAGGGCAGCTTTGCGGAGGGCGGATGCCCTCTTTTTTATTTTTATTTGCAGGGGGAATGGGGATGGCTAGAATGATCGTACGACCGGCGGCCGAAAAAAAACATGTGTCGCTTCATGGATCTGCTTTGCTCATGGCGCAAGCACGGTTGATCCGATCCGGGATTCCGTGTGGATTGAATTCGGGTTCAGTCGAGGAGAAACGTTACGCCGCTAGGTACGCGGTGCATGTCGACCGGCTGGCTGCAGCCAAGATCCGCCAACATCAGATGGGCGGCAGCGAAGCGGTGTTCATGCCCGATCCCGAGAGCGGAAGATATGAAGATGGCCTGCATCGAAGATTGGAGAAAGCGGCCCTGCGGTCGCTGTACACGCTGGGCGTCGATGAAGGGGAGGTCATCATTACGGCCCTCCCCGGTCGAAGATACGTAGTGGAGGATGTCCGCATGCCAGCTGACCGCAGCAAAGCCGTAATGAGTGCCAAGGGTCAGCGGTCACGGCGGACGGAAGGGTACCCTGCTAACAACGAAGAAGGCGATTCTTCTCTTGTTTCATCGTTACTCATGGGCATGGATCCGGAGTTTGTCCTGATGAAGGATAACGGAGACATCGTGTTTGCATCCGAATTTATGGAACGCGGCGGGACGGTCGGAAGCGATGCCGTTCGTTTACGGGGCGAGGTGATTTATCCTATTGCCGAGCTCAGGCCGTCGCCCAAGGCGAATCCGAAGGAATTGCTGCTTGAAATGCAAAAAGCTCTGCGCGAAGCTCATCTCCTGATTCAGGATCGTTCACTGGCATGGAAGGCGGGCGCCCTGCCTTATGGCGATTTTCCGCTGGGAGGCCATATTCACTTCAGCGGCGTGCCGCTGTCCCTGTCTCTTCTTCAGACCCTGGATAATTATGTGGCTCTGCCGCTGGCGCTTCTCGAAGACCCCAACGGGCGTCTGCGGAGGCCCCGTTACGGTTTCCTTGGGGATTTCCGCAGGCAGCCTTACGGCGGGTTTGAATACCGTACGCTGCCCAGCTTTCTCGTCTCGCCGCTCGTCGCGAAGGTGTCGCTTGGCGTTGCTTACCTGGCTGCCCGCTACAGCGATCGCCTGCCGGGGAGGCCGTTAAACACCGAACGGTATCACCGTGCCTATTACGAAGGCGATAAATCCGTGCTCAAAGAGTGTATTGCAGGCTGGCACAGGGATCTGTCGGCACTGCCGGAGTACCCGGATTTCGCCCGTGAAATCGAACGGGCTGTAGCGCACATGGAGACCGGGCGAACCTGGGATGAGAGCAGGGATATCCGGCCGCTGTGGAATATTCCAACCAAGCCGTGATGCCTTATGGTCAATTTCTGTTATAATGGAGGTCAAGCTAGAAAGGTAATGGAGGTACGTCATGGCTAAATATACGCCGATGATTGAACAATATTTGAAAGTCAAAGAACAAGCGCGCGATGCGTTTCTTTTTTTCCGCTTGGGCGATTTTTACGAAATGTTTTTCGATGACGCGATCCTTGCGTCGAAGGAATTGGAGATTACGCTGACCGGCCGCGAAGGCGGCGGTGCAGAGAAAATACCGATGTGCGGGGTTCCTTATCATTCCGCAGAAGGTTATATCCAACGGTTGATTGAAAAGGGGTACAAAGTCGCCATCTGCGAACAGATGGAGGATGCTTCGGTCACCAAAGGCATGGTGCGTCGGGAAATCGTCAGGGTCGTCACGCCGGGGACCATCATGGACGGCAAGGTCGTTCACGACAAATCGAACAATTACATGGTGTGCGTAACGGAAGCGGGCGGCTTCATGTCCTTATCCGCATGCGATTTGTCCACCGGTGAGCTCTACGTGACGTCGGTGCTTTCATCGGAGGAATGGCTGAGGGACGAGATTGGCATTTATGAGCCTTCCGAAATTATCGGGGATGCATCGCTGCTTGGGATCATCTCATCGCAGGCGCTGCCGGGCAGCCGAAATATCGTATATACGGCCTGGGATCGAAGAGAAGACGCATTGGTTCGGACCCAATTCGGAGAAGCGGCATGGGCCCGCCTCGAAGAGGAGAGAAGAGCCTGCGTATCCCTGCTCATCTCGTATTTAAGCGAGACGCAGAAACGGTCGCTGGGGCAGCTGACTCAAATCGCTTCCTACGAGCCGGGACAATACATGGTTCTGGATCCGTTCACCAGGCGGAATCTGGAGCTGGTCGAGACGGTTCGTGAACGCTCGAAGAAAGGCTCGCTCCTATGGCTTCTGGATCGTACGGAAACCTCCATGGGAGCCAGACTCCTGCGGCGGAGAATCGATAAACCGCTGCTGTCCCGAAGCCGGATCGAGGAGCGGCTGGAGGCCGTCGAGCATTTGTATAACCAGTACATACTGCGCGAAGATTTGCGGATGGCGCTGAAAGAAATTTACGATTTGGAGCGGCTGGTCGGCCGGATCGCGTTCGGCAGCGCCAACGGACGCGATTTGAATGCGCTCAAGCTGTCATTGAGGCAAATTCCTTCCCTGAAGGAGCTGTGTGCCCAGTCGCCTTCCGAGACGCTGCGGCGCGTGGCAGCGGATACCGATGTTTGCGACGATCTGTGCGAACTGATCGAGAATGCGATTGTGGATGAGCCGCCGGTGTCTGTTCGCGACGGAGGAATCATCAAGCCGGGGTACCACGAACGGCTGGATGAGTTTCGGGAAGCGAGCACCAGCGGCAAACGCTGGATCGCCGAGCTGGAGGCCAAGGAACGTGCCGCTACCGGGATCAAGTCTTTGAAGATCGGTTATAACAAGGTGTTCGGTTATTATATCGAGGTCACCAAATCCAATCTGTCATCCCTGCCGGAAGGCCGCTATGAGCGCAAGCAGACGCTGGCCAACGCGGAGCGTTACGTCACGCCCGAACTAAAGGAGAAAGAAGGACTGATCCTGGAAGCCCAGGAGAAAATGGTGGATCTGGAGTATGCGCTCTTTACCGAGCTGAGGGATAAGCTGAATACCCAAGTGAGCCGGCTGCAGAAACTCGCCGAGCGCATCGCCGAGATTGACGTCTATCAGTCGCTGGCTGCCGTCAGCGCGGAGTACCGGTTCGTCAAGCCGGAGCTGAGCGAGGGCTATGATTATATCGTTGAAGGCGGCCGTCATCCGGTGGTGGAAGCCGTCATGAAGGATTCGTCGTTTATCGCGAACGGAACGGATTTACGCAAGGACGGATCTTCGATCCTGCTCATAACGGGTCCGAATATGGCCGGCAAAAGCACGTACATGCGCCAGGTGGCTCTGTTATCCATTTTGGCGCAGATGGGCTGCTTTGTCCCGGCGGAGCGGGCGGTTATCCCGCTGGTCGACCGGATCTTTACTCGCATCGGCGCCGCCGACGACCTGATCGGCGGTCAGAGCACCTTCATGGTGGAAATGGCGGATATCCAGGTGATGACGGAAAAAGCGACGCCACGCAGCCTGATCATCATTGATGAGCTTGGGCGCGGTACGTCCACGAGTGAAGGCATGGCCATTGCGCAAGCCGTGATTGAATACGTGCATGATCATATCGGCTGCAAGGCATTGGTATCGACCCATTTCCATGAGCTGGCTCACCTTCAGGAGAGCCTTGGCGGGCTTAAGAATTATTCCATGGCGGTTCAGGAAAGCGGCGACAAGGTGCATTTTCTCCGCAAGTTGATCCCTGGCGCGGCGGACAGCAGCTACGGCATTTATTGTGCCAGACTGGCAGGTTTGCCCGGCAGTATCATTGATCGCGCTTATGGGCTGCTGCAGGGCCTGGAGATGGCTTCCCTGGCCGCAGTGGCATCGGAGCAAGGGATCGCGGTCCATCGGAAGGAGCCAGCGTCCGATGCCTCTTCGGATGTGAGACGCAGCGGTCCGGAAGCTTTGCACGAATTCCGTGAAGAGACGATGCCGTATGCCGGCAGCCTGAACGGAGCAGACCCGAAAGGCGGCGTGGTGCAGCTCTCCATTTTCGGCGAGGAGGAAGTGCCTGAATCCCGGAACGCCAAGATGGGCAAGGATCAGCACTCTTCTCCGCAAGAAGCTGTTCACGATCCTGCTGTTAAGAGCATCATAGATGCCGTCAAAGGTGCCGACGTCATGAACATGACGCCGCTTCAGGCGATGCAGTTCCTGAATGACCTGAAGCTTCAAGCGAAGGATATATGATGTCTGCATGGGAATGAAAAGGAACGGAGGTAGGAACAATGGGGATTATTCGGATTTTGGACGAGCATATTGCAAACCAGATTGCTGCCGGCGAGGTGGTGGAGCGGCCTGCCTCCGTTGTCAAGGAGCTGGTCGAGAACGCCATTGATGCCGGGAGCACCAAGATCGACGTTTCGGTCGAAGAGGGCGGACTGGACAGCATTCGCGTAACGGATAACGGCGCGGGCATTGATCCGGAGGATTGCGAGACGGCTTTTTATCGCCATGCGACTAGCAAAATTGCCGAGGGCCGCGATCTGTTTCAGATCACCAGCCTTGGTTTCCGGGGGGAAGCCCTGCCGTCCATAGCAGCCGTATCGAAGGTGCGCCTGGTTACGTCCAATGCCCAGGATGGCCGCGGACGGAAGATCGAAATCGAAGGCGGCCATCTGCGCGTGAACGAAGAGACGGCCGCACCCAGAGGAACGGATTTCCTCGTGAAGGAATTGTTTTACAATACGCCGGCAAGGCTGAAATATATGAAAACGATCCAGACCGAATTAGGGCATATATCCGATTATATGTACCGTTTGGCGCTTTCCCGGCCGGATATCGCTTTTACGCTCCGGCATAACGGGAACTCGCTGCTGCAGACGCTGGGCAACGGCGATGCCCTTCAGGTCATAGCGGCCGTATACGGCACCCAATCGGCCAAAGCCATGCTGCCGTTCGCAGCCGAGAATATGGACTATACGTTAAGCGGGTATATCAGCCGTCCGGACTATACCCGGGCCAACCGGAACGGCATGTCGCTCATCATAAACGGGCGGTATATCCGGAACTACGGCTTAATGCAGGCGATATTGAGAGGTTATCATACGCTGCTGCCGATCAACCGGTTTCCGCTCGTCGTCATTCAGCTGTCCATGCATCCTTCGTTGATCGATGTGAATGTGCATCCTTCCAAGCTGGAGGTGCGGTTCAGCAAAGAGCAGGAGCTGTTCGCTTTCGTGGAGGAAGAGGTCCGCAAGGTGCTGCAGCAGGAAATCCTCATTCCGCGTCCGGCCAAACAGAATATCGGCAAAAGCGACAATGCTTATATCCAGGAACAGCTGTCATTTCCACAGGCGCAGGGCCATGTCGGAGCGGCCCGCGGCGGGCAGGATCGGGATCTTGAGATCCCAGGCAGCGACGAGCGATCCGCGGGAGGAAACACGCCGCTTCCAACGCCGCCTGCAGCGTGGCCTGATAAGCAGACCCTTGCACCGTCTCCAACCGGTATCAAGCGTTCTTACGGGGACGGAACAGCAGAAACAGCCGCAGCTTCGCAGATGCGTGAGACGGCCGCTTCGTCTTCGTATCGGAGCGATTACCGCAATGAGGCCAGGGGAGGTGCGGGAATCCCTGCCGTGACGAAGGAGTGGCTGCAGGCCGTTTCAGGGCCGGCTCCCGAAATTCCGCCTTTTCCGGAGCTAACGCTTATCGGCCAGCATCACGGCACCTATCTCATTGCGCAGAATGATACCGGTCTGTATCTGATCGATCAGCATGCCGCGCATGAGCGGATTAACTACGAGTATTACTACGAGCAGTTCGGCAACCCGGCGGACGCATCGCAGGAGCTGCTCCTGCCGATCACGCTGGAATTCACGCCCTCGGAATCGGAGAAGGTAAAGGAACGGCTGCATTGGTTCGAGAAGGTCGGCGTTTATATGGAGTTTTTTGGCGGCCATACCTTCCTGGTCCGTTCGCACCCCTTCTGGTTCCCTAAAGGCGAAGAGAAGGCCATCATCGAAGAGATGGCCGAATGGGTGCTGAATGAGCGTAATATCGATATAGCCAAGCTGAGAGAAACCTCATCGATCATGTGTTCGTGCAAGGCTTCCATCAAAGCCAACCAGAAGCTGACGGAGCAGGAGGCGATGACGTTGATCCAGCGTTTGGGCGCCTGCCGGCAGCCTTACACCTGTCCGCACGGACGACCGATCGTGGTTTCGTTCTCGGCATACGATTTGGAGAAAATGTTTAAGCGCGTCATGTAACAGCAAGGAGGACCTTCATGATCATTACAACTGGAGAAGCGGAAGCGCCGGACATCGTCGAGCGTGCCAAACGTTTAGCCCAGGAAACCGGCTGCCGTTACGTCCAGCGCGGCGGCCATTCATTGCGAAAATTAGCCCGCAGGTTCGGGGACGACGACGTACTGGTGGTACTGAACGGACATGTGCGTTTGAGCGGACCTGGCGGCTCTGTCATGGAATTTCACCCGAGCATGGGCTTTGTCCGATTGAAGCGGGTGCTGAACGGAAAACCCGATCCCATGCTGGAGGCATCGGGGATGGAGGAAGGGGACTCCGTGCTGGATTGCACGGCGGGCCTTGGAGCCGACTCCCTGGTATTCTCGGGCAAGGGAGGGGCGAACAGCCGGATCACCGCCCTGGAAAGCTCGCTGCCTTTGTTTGCGCTGCTGAAAGAGGGGCTACGGACCTATGAAAGCCATCTGGAAGCCAGCGATCAGGCGATGCGGCGAATCGAGGTCAGGCACAGCCATCACCTGGATTATTTGAAATCGCTTCCGGACCAAAGCGTCGACATTGTCTATTTTGACCCGATGTTCCGCGAACCGATCACCGACTCGGCTTCCATCAACCCGTTAAGGCATTATGCTAACGGCGAGCCTTTGGATGCGGAAAGCGTGAGGGAAGCGATCAGGGTCGCGCGCAAAACCGTCGTCATGAAGGAAGCGCGGTCCAGCGGAGAATTCGAGCGGCTCGGCTTTGCACTGCCTGAACGGGGAAAATCCAAAATAACGTACGGAGTGATTTCCATTGACAGATGAAACCAAACCGAAGCTGCTGGTTCTCATCGGACCGACAGCGGTAGGCAAAACCAAAATGAGCATTGAAATTGCGAAGGAATTCGGATGTGAGATTATATCCGGCGATTCGATGCAGGTATACCGGGGCATGGATATTGGCACGGCCAAAATTTCCGAGGAGGAAATGGAAGGCGTCCCCCACCATCTCATTGACATTCACGAACCTGATCACCCGTACTCGGTAGCCGAATTTCAAGAGCAATGCCAGCGGCTGATCGCCGAGATCACGGAACGGGGGAAGCTTCCGTTCATCGTTGGCGGAACCGGGCTTTACGTAGAGTCGGTATGCTACGGTTATCAGTTCAGCGAGACCGGAGCGGATGAAGTTTTTCGGGAGGAGCAGTTCCGCTTCGCCAATGAACATGGAGCAGAGGCTCTCCATCAGAAATTGGCAGAAGCCGATCCTGAAACTGCCGAGCGGCTTCACCCTAACGACCTACGCCGGGTCGTTCGTGCTTTGGAAGTATTTCATGTGACCGGCATCCCACTTTCGGCCCAGCTGGCGCCTCAAACCAAGCAGTCTCCCTATGACTTATGCTTGGTCGGTTTGACAATGGACAGGCAAATGCTATATAACCGTATTGAAGAGCGAATTGACCTTATGCTGAGCCAAGGACTTGTCGATGAGGTGGCGGCGCTCATGGACAAAGGGTTTGCTCCGGGGCTTGTATCCATGCAAGGGCTGGGTTACAAGGAAATCGTGTCGTACCTTAAAGGGGAATTCAGCTACGAGGAGGCCGTCGTGCTGCTTAAGCGCGATACGCGCCGTTTCGCTAAGCGGCAGCTATCTTGGTTTCGCCACATGAAGGACATCGAGTGGGTAGACGTCACCGACTCGGGAAATTTTTCTGCTAACTATCAAAAAATCCGTGCTATAATAGCAGGAAAGTTTCACTGAAATCTTGAATATATTTTCAAAACAATCTAATTGAACCATTGGGGGTACGGCTAATGAACAAGTCCATTAACATCCAAGACACGTTCTTGAACCAACTGCGCAAAGAGAACATTCCGGCCACGGTATACCTTACAAACGGCTTTCAGATCCGTGGAACGATCAAAGCTTTTGACAATTTTACCATCGTGATTGACAGCGACGGCCGTCAGCAAATGGTGTACAAGCATGCTATCTCCACGTTCATGCCGCAGCGTAATGTGTCCCTGATGCAGGATAACAACAGCGAACAATAGATTTTAGAATGGATTCATAGAGAGCAAAAAATCATACCGCCTTTGATTAATTTGAAACTTTTTGGTTTATAATTCGTTTAGCTTATAAGGAGTGCAGAGAGCAACCTGAGAAGGTTGTTCTTTTCTTTCCGAGGCACCACTCGAGAGTCAGAAGGTTTGATCCCGCAAGGGAGTAAGGAGGGGGACAAATGGCTGGAAAAGATAATCAGATGTCTCGGTTGAATAAAAACAAAGACAACTCGAAGACATCCAAAACCACGAAACCGAATGCGAAGAAGAAAAAGGGCAAGGGAAAGCGAATTGCATGGGCGCTGTTTTTCACGGCCGTCATTGCGATCTTCTGCGCGCTTGCAGGTTATTTGTTCATCCTGATCAGCGGAGAAAAGCTGCTGGAACAGAATCAGGATAAATTGACCGCTTACGGTACTTCCAAAGTTTATGACCGCAACGGAACGCTGATGGGCGAGTTGTCCCTGCAGAAGAGCGATCCCGTGAAGTACGAGGATATTCCGGAGAAATTGATACAAGCATTCATTGCAACTGAAGATAAACGGTTCATGGAGCATAACGGCGTGGACATGTGGTCGATCGGCCGTGCAGCCGTCAAGGATATCATGGCCCGGTCCATGGTGGAAGGCGGAAGCACGATCACGCAGCAGCTGGCGAAGAATATATTCCTGACCCGGGACAAAACATTCTTCCGTAAGGCGACTGAAATGTCGATCGCGCTGGCGCTTGAGCGTCAGCACAGCAAACAAGAAATTATCGAGATGTACTTGAACCGGATTAACTTCGGTGGACCTTATTACGGCATCAAAGCTGCATCCGAGCGTTATTTCGGCAAGTCGGATCTGAACAAGCTGGATTTATGGGAAATGGCGACGCTTGCGGCAATGCCGAAAGGGCCGTCCCGCTATAATCCGCTCAAGAATCCCGACCTTTCCAAAGAGCGGCGCGCGGTCGTCCTTACCCTGATGGAACAACAGGGATATATCACGGCCGAAGAGGCAGCGGAAGCCAAGAAGGTGGACTATGCCTATACGCCGCCTGAAAGACAACAGAAGTATACGGCGTTTATCGATTATGTCATGGAAGAGGCCGAAGAGAAGTGGGGCCTTACCGAGGATGACGTTAACATAGGCGGTTATCAGATTTATACCACGATGGACGTGAATGCCCAGACGGCCATGGAAGAGGAATTCAATAATCCGGCCAACTTCGAAGAAAGTCCGGATGACGTGCAGGTCGAAGGCTCCATGGTCATCATTAACCAAGAGACCGGCGGGATCGTCGCCATGGTCGGCGGTCGGGAGTATACGCGCGGCGGGTTCAGCCGGGCTACCGACAGCCGTCGTCAGCCGGGCTCCGCTTTGAAGCCGATTGTATCCTACGCACCGGCGCTCGAATCCGGCAAATTTACGAAGGATTCGAGACTCAGCAACAAGAAGCAGTGTTTCGGCAGCAATTACTGTCCGAATAACCTGCACGGTTACTCGGAGACGATCGGCATGCCGGAAGCGATTCAGCGTTCCGAGAACATCCCGGCCGTATGGCTGTTGAACCAAATCGGCGTGAAAACCGGATTTGATTTCGCCCAAAGTCTCGGCATCAAGATGTCCGAAGGGGATGCGAACCTATCCTTGGCCCTCGGCGGCATGGATACCGGTACGAACACCTTTGAGATGGCTCAAGCTTTCAGCGCTTTTGCCAATGGCGGAGAATTCAAAGAGGCATTTGCGATCAAACAAATTAAAGACAACAAAGGCAAGGTTGTGCATGAGAACAAAGGCAGCAAAGGGAAGCGCGTGATGAGCGAGACGACGGCTTCGCAAATGACGGACATGATGCGCCGCGTCGTAGAGGACGGAACGGGTAAGAATGCCCGGATTAGCCGTCCGGTAGCCGGTAAGACGGGAACCACGCAGAGCGGCTACAAGGGCGTCAGCTCGAACCGCGACGTATGGTTTGTCGGCTATACGCCGGAATTAACGGCAGCTGTATGGATGGGTTACGATAATCCTGACCGCCAGCATCTGCTGAAGCGAAGCAGCTCGATCTCTGCTTCCTTATGGGGCAAAGTGATGGAGAAGGCGGTTCAAGGCTATGAAGCCAAGAATTTCCCGAATGTCGAGCCGGTACAGCCGCCTGTAGAAGAACCGGCATTAAGCGCAGTCAGCGGTTTGACGGGCTCTTATAACGGGGAGACCCAGACCGTATCACTGAGCTGGAATCCGGTTCAAGGCAATGTTCAGTACCGCATATACCGTAAGGAAACGTCCGAGTCCGAGTACACGCGCATCCTCGATTCTTTGGGTGGAACCTCCATTGAGGATATGAGTGCGATGGAAGGATTGACATACGATTATTACGTAACGGCCTTCGATCCATCAACCGGCGATGAATCGGAACCTTCGAACATTTTGCAGATCGTGGCTGTTTCCGAGGAATTGCCGCCTGAGGATCTGGAACCCGATCCGGGAGACACTCAAGAACCGCCACCGGTGGATAATGGTGAGAACGGGGAAGGAAACGAGATGCCGGGTAATGAGAATGGTAACGGCAATGGGAATGGTAACGGCAACGGCAACGGTTCGGGCGAACCGGGCAATGGCGAAGGCCATGGGAATGGAAACGGAAACGGCAACGGAAACGGAACGACTCCGCCTGACAATGGAAACGGAGCTGGGAATGGTCAGGATGGCCAAAATCCCGGCGACGGAACGGACGGCTCTGGAGATGGAACGAGCTCCGGTGACGGTGGCACGGGAGGAACCGACACGGATAGCGGCAATATCCCTACGGTTCCGGGAACGATCGTGGATCCGTCGGATCCGGCGAACGCGCCTGACCAGTCCCAAGACAGCCCATAATAAATTCGGAAGCCTCCGCATGTTTGCGGAGGCTTCTTTGTTTTGAGTGTGTTACCCAAATGTGGTAAGCTGGGAATACGAATGGGGAGGAAAAGTTCCATGAAACGTAAATTCGGAGATCGGGCGAATTGGCGCCGTATCACGCGCCGGCACTTCACTTCCCGGTATGTGGAATGTGAGCAATTTACAGGGTATCTCACGTTATATACCATCTATGGCCTGAAAGAACCGTTGTGGAAGACGTATGGCCGTCATACTTACCGAATCGCGGACAAAGGCTATTCATGGCTGCAGTATTATCCCAAGGACAGCCATTACATCGTTACGGCCATGTTTGACGACAAGCGAAATATTGTTCAATGGTATATCGATATTTGCAAGAAACAGGGTGTAACCGATCAGGGCGTTCCATGGTTTGACGATCTATACCTGGACGTTGTGGTCGTCAAGAATGGCGAAGTGTTCTTGCTGGATGAAGATGAGCTTGAGGATGCCCTGCGCCGGAATGATATTACCCGGGATGATTACAGGCTTGCCAAGGTGACTGCTCGGAACCTGCTTCGGGCCATCGACGCACATGAATTTCCTTACTTTATGATGTCACTGAAGCATCGCGACCAGTTATTTCATAACGGAGAGTTCAGGAGGAAGAAATAATGCGTCAGGAAATACATAAAGGCCTGCCGACCGCAGGCACAAGAAAGAGAGCGTGGTATCGGCGAGGGATCTATACCCTGCTCTCGCTCGTCGTTCTCGGAGTTTTATGGTCAGGTTATGCGTATTGGAAAATCGAAAGCGCCGTCAGCAGACCGGCGGAGAAAGCGGACGTCGGCATCATTTTGGGCGCCTCCATGTGGGGGGATCAACCAAGTCCCGGCCTTCGCGAACGCCTTGAGCATGCGCTGGTTGAGTATAATGCAGGTCGATTTGATACCTTCATTGTTACAGGCGGTCTGGATAAACCCGACTACAATTATACCGAAGCCGAGGGGATGAGAAACTTCCTGGTCGAGGCAGGGGTGCCCGAAGAACGAATCTTCCTTGAGAACGAAGCTACGAGCACTTACGAGAATTTGCTATACAGCCAAGCGATCATGGAGGAGCACGGGTGGAACACCGCTATCATTGTAACCCATGATTACCACGGGACGAGGGCCATGGAGGTCGCAACAGCCCTTGGCTACGATCAACCCTCGATGTCGCTGACGGAATCTACCGTTCTGCCCATGGCAAAGCACAAGTCCCGGGAAGTGCTGGCTTATACGAAATGGACGGCGGATCGGCTGTTGATCGCCATGGGTGTCCTATGAGGACGAAACTTCTAATAAGCAGGCTGTAAATAGAATACATTGGAATAGATAGTCAGCCCTTTGGATAAAGAGGTGAGGAGCAATGAACGGGCGTGTAACGGCCGCTAACGGCCGATCTGAAGGACGGCCATCCCGGCAGATAAATGTCGTGCTCCGCAGCGCGGAACCCCCACTCATCAGCAGTGCGGTTCCGGAACGCGAACCGGCCCCTTCGCCGAACCCTGTTTCCCAGCACAGTCTATTCCAGGAAATACAAAAAGAGCTGGATCAGCTGGTAGGTCTCGAACAGATCAAAGACCTGGTGTTTGAAATCTATGCTCTGCTTCAAGTAGCCCAGATGCGTTCGGAAGCAGGCTTATTAAGCGGCGGTCATGTATACCATATGATTTTCAAAGGAAATCCCGGTACGGGCAAAACGACGGTCGCCCGCATCGTGGCGAAGCTGTTTCAGAAGATGGGCGTGCTGAATAAGGGTCATCTGGTCGAAGTGGAGCGGGCGGACCTCGTAGGCGAATATATCGGCCACACGGCACAAAAGACCAGGGAACTGGTCAAGAAGGCGTTGGGTGGCATTTTGTTCATCGACGAGGCCTACAGCCTCGCGCGCGGAGGCGAGAAGGATTTTGGCAAGGAAGCGATCGATACGCTTGTCAAAGCCATGGAGGATCATAAAAACCAGTTCATTCTTATTCTGGCGGGTTACAGCGACGAGATCGATTTTTTTATGGATTCGAATCCCGGTCTCTATTCCCGTTTTCCGATCCAGATGGACTTCCCCGATTACAATCTGGATCAACTGATCCAGATTTCCGAGCTGATGGCGAAGGAGAGGGATTATATCTTGATGCCGCAGTCGCTGAGCAAGCTCAAGGAACACCTGCAGATGGAGAAGGATCACGGACTACACGCCTTCAGTAATGCACGTTATGTAAGGAATGTCATCGAGAAATCGATAAGGAATCAATCGGTTCGGCTGCTGAATCAGTACGTAACCGGAAATCCCGGCAAGCTGGAGCTTATGACCCTGCGGCCGGAGGACTTTAAGTTAAACGGAAAATTACAATGATTTTAAGCTTGTCTTCGAACATAATGAAGGGGTAACGCTGCTTTCTTTGGATCATAATGTTTATTGCAGGCAGCAGCGGTTAGTTAAATTAGGAGACGTATCGTTAGAAGGAGTTGGCTATATGACAAATATAACGCATGATACCCGGACAGAGATCGAAGATAAGGCCGTTCTGGTCAGTTTGGTAACGGACGCGGTTAAACGCACCGGGATTAATCCGGAACACTCGCTGCAGGAGCTGGTTCAGCTGGCCGAAACCGCTGGAGTAGAGGTGCTGGATGTCATTACGCAAAATAGGGAAGTGCCGGATTCCAAATGGTTCATCGGCAAAGGGAAAGTCGAAGAGCTGCGCATGGCGATTGATGGCTTAGGCGCAACCACGGCCATATTCGACCAGGAATTATCGGGGGCGCAGGTTCGAAATCTGGAAGAATCGCTTGATGTCAAGATTATCGACCGGACTCAATTGATTCTGGATATTTTCGCGCAGCGGGCGAAAACGCGTGAGGGAATTATCCAGGTGGAGCTGGCCCAGCTTACGTACCTGCTCCCGAGGTTATCGGGACATGGCAAAAATCTGTCCAGGCTCGGAGCGGGAATCGGGACGCGCGGACCGGGGGAGAGCAAGCTCGAAACCGACCGCAGGCATATTCGCGACAGAATCAGCGATCTGAAGCGGCAGTTGGATGAAGTCACCCGGCATCGGACGCTCCATCGGGAACGCCGGAAGAAGAGCGGGGCCGTGCAGGTTGCGCTTGTCGGTTACACCAATGCCGGCAAATCGACTTTGTTGAATCGGTTAACGGCCGCAGACGTTTACATCGAAAATCAATTGTTTGCGACGCTGGATCCCACTTCGCGCGTGCTGGAGCTGCCAAGCGGCAAAGAAGTCGTGCTTACGGATACCGTAGGATTCATACAGAATCTTCCCCATGATCTGGTGGCTGCGTTCCGTGCGACGCTGGAAGAAGCAAACGAAGCCGATATGATCCTTCATGTCGTGGATGCTTCTTCACCTATGCGGGACGAACAGATGGCGGTGGTTCAGTCCATTCTTCAGGATTTGGGTGCCGCCGATAAACCTCAAATCGTCCTGTTTAACAAAAAGGATGCATGTGAGCCGGGGCAGCTGGAAATGCTGCCGACGGGTGAGGGGCAATTAAAGATCAGCGCTTACGTTGATCAGGACTTGGAATCGGTGCGCGAAGCGATTCAGGACCGGCTCTCCGGGGGCAACGTCACGTTCCGGATTCCGGCCGACCGCGGCGATTTGAACTCGGTAGTATACCGGGTCGGAGACGTGCTGGAGCAGTCTTTTGACGAGAATGATATCCTCTATGAGGTCCGGATCAATAAAGCGGATTATGAAAAGATGGGTTATTTGCTTCATGAGTACGTTCAGAATGGATCTTAAGCATAGGTAGTAAATGCGCATAAGCCCCTGTTCAGGGGCTTATATTGCGTGTTCGGGGCGGTTTTGAAACGTTGATGAGTTCTAAGTAACAAAAATATGTGTTAAGATGTGAGACATCATGTGTATAAGAGGAGAGAGCAGTTTGTCATGGCAAGATTTTCGCAAGATATACTTGAATTGAGCAGTGAGATTGAGTCCAAAATCAGTCGGCGTATACGGGAGATTGACACCATTGTTGATTTTAATCAGTGGAAGGTCATTGATGCTTTTCAGAAGTTTCAGGTGAGTGATTTCCATTTTGCGGGTTCCACCGGCTATGCCTATAATGATCGTGGCCGTGAAGTGCTGGATGAAGTTTACGCTGACGTATTCAGAGCCGAATCTGCCCTGGTCCGGCCCCATTTTGCTTCGGGAACCCATACGATCTCGACGGCTTTGTTTGGTGTATTACGACCGGGAGATGAGCTGCTGTATATTACAGGGCGTCCCTACGACACGCTGCATAAAGTCATTGGCGAGCCCGGGGACGGCACCGGATCGCTGCGCGATTTCGGTATCGGCTATCGTGAGGTGGCCCTGACAGAACAAGGGGACATTGATTGGGAGCGGGTTGAGAGTGCCATCGCGCCTTCAACGAAAGTTATCGGTATCCAGCGTTCCCGGGGATATGATTGGCGGTCTTCGTTTACCGTTGCCCAGATTGGCGAGATGGTAAGCCGTATACGGTCCATTCGCGAGGATGTAATCGTGTTTGTGGATAACTGCTACGGTGAGTTTACGGAGCGTCTGGAACCGACGGCGGTCGGCGTTGATCTGATGGCGGGTTCCCTAATCAAAAATCCTGGCGGCGGCATTGCCGAAACCGGCGGCTACATATGCGGCAAAGCAGCCTATGTCGAGCAGGCGGCGTATCGGTTGACTGCACCCGGAATCGGACGTGAAGTCGGGGCTATGCTGGGAACAACCCGAGGAATCTATCAGGGCTTATTCCTGGCACCTTCCACCGTCGGGCAAGCCATCAAGGGAAGCGTCTATGCTGCTGCGATGTTTGAAGCCGTGGGATTTACGACCAAGCCGGGCTGGCAGGATGAGCGTACCGATTTGATCCAGGCGGTATCTTTTAGCGGAGCGGAACATCTGATCGCTTTTGTACAAGGGATTCAACGGGCCGCTGCCGTGGACAGCCATGTGGTTCCCGAACCTTGGGATATGCCGGGATATGAGCATCCGGTGATCATGGCGGCAGGCACGTTCATTCAGGGAGGAAGCCTGGAATTGTCCGCGGATGCGCCTATCCGTTCACCCTATATCGGCTACATGCAGGGTGGTTTGACTTATTCTCATGTTAAATATGGGGTACTTATGGCACTCCAAAGCATGAAAGATCGTAAACTATTGTAAGTTATCCTTACATGCGGTTGACGTGGCTGATCAGGAAATGTACAATAGGATCAGAATAACCACTTGGAAGGTTGATGAGATATGGGTGATGAGATTCGGAGGAATATGGCGTTATTTCCGATAGGCATTGTTATGAAGCTTACGGATCTATCTGCCAGACAAATTCGCTATTATGAGCAGCATAATTTAATTGTCCCAGCCCGTACGTCGGGCAACCAACGCCTGTTTTCCTTCAATGATGTGGAGCGACTGCTAGAGATTAAGGCTTTAATTGAAAAAGGCGTGAACATTGCCGGTATTAAGCAAGTCATGAACCCGGTCACGAAAGAGTCTGAAGAGGCTACCGTCATTACGCCGGACACGGAGAACAGACGCCGTGAGATGTCGGAATCGCAGCTGCGCCGTTTGCTGAAGCAGGAATTGATTACCGCTAAAAGACCGGGTCAGGTTTCATTGATTCAAGGGGAATTATCCCGGTTTTTTAATAAATAAGGATTGCCATGCTGTCATTCTTCATGGAGTCTAGTTTTTTATTTAAAAAGGAGAGGATAAAGTGAGTTATACCAGAGAGGACATTCTACGCATCGCCAAAGAAGAAAATGTTCGATTTATCCGCTTGCAATTTACAGATTTGCTGGGAACGATCAAAAACGTTGAAATTCCGGTAAGCCAGCTGCCTAAAGCGCTTGATAATAAAATGATGTTTGACGGTTCTTCCATCGAAGGGTATGTGCGTATCGAGGAATCCGATATGTACCTGTACCCGGATCTGGATACCTTCATGATCTTCCCTTGGGTATCCGAGGATCGCGTCGCACGTCTGATCTGTGATGTTTACATGCCGGACGGCACCCCGTTTGCGGGAGATCCGCGCGGCATTCTGAAGAGAGCACTGAAGGAAGCCGAAGAGATGGGCTTCACTTCCATGAATGTCGGTCCGGAGCCGGAATTCTTCTTGTTCAAAACCGACGAAAAAGGCAATCCGACGATGGAGCTGAATGACCAAGGCGGATACTTTGACCTGGCGCCTACGGATCTCGGCGAGAACTGCCGCCGTGACATCGTGCTGACGCTGGAAGAGATGGGCTTCGAAATCGAAGCTTCTCACCATGAGGTTGCACCTGGCCAGCACGAAATCGACTTCAAGTACGCAGATGCGATCAAAGCGGCTGACCAGATTCAAACCTTTAAATTGGTTGTTAAGACGATCGCTCGTCAGCATGGACTGATTGCAACGTTTATGCCAAAACCGCTATTCGGCGTAAACGGCTCCGGCATGCACTGCAACCAATCGCTCTTCAAAGGCGGCGAGAACGCGTTCGTTGATGAGAGCGACGAGCTTGGCCTGAGCGTAACGGCTCGGAACTATATGGCGGGTATTCTTAAGCATGCACGCGCGTTTGCTGCGATCACGAACCCGACGGTGAACTCGTACAAGCGTCTCGTGCCTGGTTACGAAGCACCTTGCTACGTGGCATGGTCTGCAAGTAACCGCAGCCCGATGATTCGTATTCCAGCATCCCGCGGTCTGAGCACGCGCATCGAAGTGCGTAACCCGGATCCGGCTGCGAATCCGTATCTGGCTCTGGCTGTCATGCTGAAAGCTGGCTTGGACGGCGTTAAGCGTGAGCTGTCGCTTCCGGCACCGATCGACCGCAACATCTACGTGATGACGGAAGAAGAGCGCATCGAGGAAGGCATCCCAAGCTTGCCGGCAAACCTGAAGGAAGCGCTCAACGAATTGATCCGCAGCGAAGTCATTTCCGATGCACTCGGTGACCATGCGCTGGCTCACTTCTACGAGCTGAAAGAGATCGAATGGGATATGTACAGAACGCAAGTTCACCAATGGGAACGCGATCAGTACATTACGATGTATTAATAGAGGAATCCCCGCTGCCAAGTGGCAGCGGGGATTTTTTAATGCAAACATGATTTCAGCATTTAAAATTCATTAGTAAACAGCATGAATTGTGAGTCGGTATGGATCTAATATATTGAAGCCCATGTTCCCGTATACCATAACATAGTAATTAGGGATGGTACCGTCGCTTTTTAATCCCGGTACACTAACGCCGGCGACACCGTTTATTGCATAGGAGCGAGCAACTTCAGTATATCCATTTTGGCCAGGCACTTTCTCGTAGACTGCAAAGTTATAATTAAAGTAAGAGCCAGGCGAATATAGACTGATATTATAGGAACTTGCGTTATTAGTCGGCAAGTGCCAGAAATCAAGATCGCCCATGCTGCTAATATATCCATAGTTCGTACCGTTATCCCATTCATACAACACGGCAGTGTCAGCCGATTCATAATTATCGTTGGGCTCACTTTCATAATTCGTCAGTGCCTGAATAGTGGCTGTATCTGAATCAGGGTTCGGGCTTGGGGAATTTGCAAAGGCAGAATGAGCAGTAGCAAGAATTAATACCGTTGCGATAAATGTTGCTATGGATAATTTCTTCATTTAACTACCTCCCAAAAACAGTTTAGGTCGGCCAACCTCCTAAATAATACCATTAAATATTAGAGATTGTAAGTTAAATATGTTAAATAGTGTCTTTATATCTACATTTTAGCGCAAATGAAAGATCGGGTTGTTTATACTTTATAGAATAGAATCTTCCCTTACCTACGGGAGATTCTTTTTTATTTTGCGAAAAAAGGAACCTTTGCTCGCTTCCATGACTCTAATTAGATGAGGTGAATCGGTTGGAGCTCGAATACTTAAAGCAGATGACGGTCATGGACAGCCAGACGCTGGATAAAATCATGAATGAATATGGAAACGATGTGTGGAATTATGCGTATTTTTTGACCAAACAGCATGCCTTGGCAGACGATATTGCACAAGAAGCCTTTATTAAGGCCTATTACGGCATACATACCTTTCGCGGTCAGGCGACGCTGAAAACGTGGCTGCTTACGATCACGCGACATACGGCGTTTCGGTACAAACAGGCTTTTTTCTTTCGGAAAGTCATCCTTAAGGACAAGCTTACCGCCAGTTCGTCAAGCCGGTCAGCAGAAGCGGAATATTGGGACGAGCAGTATACGGATGAAATATGGGCAATGATTATGACTTTGCCGAGCAAGCTTAGGGAAGTATTGGTCCTGGACCTATACTATGAAATGCCGATGCATGAGATTGCGAAGCTGCTTCATATTGCGATAGGCACCGTAAAATCCAGATTGCATCGGGCCAGGAAAAAAGTACAAAAACTAATGAAGGAGAAGAACGATGAGTGAGGATAAACCAGACTGGTACAACCGTGCTAAAAAAGCTCCTTTTTCAAATGAAAAGTTCACGTCCGAAATGAAAAAAAACGTGCATAGGTCCGTGATTTTCACCGACAGCAAACCTAAACGTCGAAAGCACTTACAAGTTGGATTAGCTGGCGGGTTCATGCTTCTGATTATTTTAATTGCCTTTCAATTGCCTTATGGCGGGGACGAACAACAGAGAGCAGGGACTATGCCCCCTACTAAGGAGGAGACAATCCGGGCACAAGGCGTAACGGATGAAGGACGGTTAAACGTTATTGCAGTTGGACAGGAAAAAATAACGACATTGGGTGCACCGAGCTGCTTCGGTATCGAAACGGATCGGTCGTTTACCGGAAACTACAGCGTGCAGTATAGCACTAACCAAGTTACAAATGAAGTCACTACGCTGGAGGGGCTTACATTTATTCAACCGACATCTGCTCCGGTTGATATGATTCGCCTGCCGTTTCAAGATGCCGATGTATTTATACTCGCACCGCAATATAGGGACTGTCATGGCATACAAATCTATGCGTTCGCCGTAGAGCATGAAACGGGTAATGCCGTGCAGCTTCGATTTCAGGATGAGTCCTTGGTATCCTACTTTTCGTATTATAGACCAGGTACGGCTCCCGAGGTGAAGGAGAATAAGCTTGTTCTGCAGTCTACGGAGGGACCGGGAGGCGAAGGTTCGCCGGACTATGTTTCTGAAAGAATGTATCAATTAGATCTTAAGCAAAATGCGTTGGTTCTAGTGTTGCGTAAGACCGGAACGTTCTAGTGCATGTCCTAAAAAAGAGGTTACCATTCCAATATAAGGAAGGTAACCTCTTATTCATAATTCTATGGAATTAGTGTACGTCCCTGAAGAGACCGATCACTTTCCCGAGAATCGTAACATGGTTCAAGCGCAGCGGCTCATAGGTAGGATTCTCCGGCTGCAATCGTACATGGTCCTTCTCCTTATAGAAGGTCTTCACGGTTGCTTCATCTTCTTCTGTCATTGCTACGACAATGTCACCATTGTCCGCGGTTTGCTGCTGGCGAACGATGACGTAGTCACCGCTGTGAATACCGGCTTCAATCATACTGTCGCCGACTACGGACAACATGAACACCTTATCGTCGCCCACGTAATGCTGCGGGAGCGGGAAATAGTCTTCAATGTTCTCCATGGCCGTAATCGGCACGCCTGCTGTGACTTTCCCGACGACAGGCACTCTGGCAATGGTGTGCGTAAACAGATTCGCGCTCTCGGATTCTTCTTGGCCAAGCAGCTCGATCGCTCTTGGTTTCGTAGGGTCACGGCGGATCAGGCCTTTCTTCTCCAAACGGTCCAGATGACCATGGACCGTAGAACTGGAAGCTAGTCCGACAGCCTCGCCGATTTCCCGGACAGAAGGCGGGTAACCCTTGCTACGAACTTCGTTGCGGATAAACTCTAAGATCGCCAGCTGGCGGCTGGATATTTTCGACATGCCGTATCAACCCCATTTAGTAACGTTTGGGAAAATTATAACATAGAACTACCGTTCGTACAAACATAAGTTCTAAAATAAAAATAGAACAAATGTTCTTTTGGGTATTGAATCAAACAAGTGTTCGTGTTAAGATAAATCCATAAGAGAACACTTGTTTGGGAGATGATGATTCCATGTTGAAATACAGCACATACCGCAGCATTTATGAGAACGTTCCGGTGGTAACAGAACAAACATCGAAGACTTGGGGCATTTACTTGAAATCGAAGATAGCTTCGATCCCTTTGAATAAACTGTTGTTCACCCTGCTTATTGTGGCCATCTTTTGGACAGGTGCATATTCCGTTTTTGCCGGTGGGACAGAGAAGCCGACTGGAGAGAAGCAGGTGATCGTTCAATATGGCGATAGCTTGTGGCGAATTGCTTCCCTTCACAAACCTGCGGATATGGATACACGCGTATATCTGGATAGCATACGAAGAATGAACGGATTGAAGGGTCCGAACATACAGGCTGGGGAAGTGCTGTCATTGCCGGTTTGGTGATTTGACGTGTTGCTTCTAAACCAATAGGCATTCATACTCCATATAATCACCACATACTGCTGGTTACTTCCTGTTTAATGACACATCATATTCTGCTTGTCAGATTGAATCATTTAAGCGTAATAGCGCGTTTACAATAGATAACTATAGATTACCTCCCCATAGACGGTATTCGTTTATGCGCATCATATATTCCTATTTGTTCTTAGAAGAGTTTGCAAGGGCTCAGTTGCCTTGACAAGCTCTTTTTCACATGTTTAAGTTATACATGATATCGAAATTGGAGGAGAAGTCATGGACATCGATACTTTGGTAGAACGCATCAATGTATTAGCAAGAAAGAAGAAGAATGAAGGGTTGACCGAGGAGGAGCTCAAAGAGCGGGCCGAGCTTCGGGAAATATACCTTAACAATATTCGCAGTAACTTTAGACAACAGCTGGAATCGATTGAATGGGTTGATGAAAACGAACAAAAAGGCGGCCCGCGATTAAAGCACTAGTCGATAACCGTTCAAGGATATATATTCAGAGGATCCGTGAACAGATCGAAGGATAGCATAATAATACTTGGGGTACCGGCCATTCGGATAATCGATTACGGTTACCCCAAGTTTATATGGTTTATAAACATTTTGATTATGAGTTCAGGGGGAACCAAATGTCACGTTCATGGGAAAGAAAAGTCAGCAAAAATATGTCGCAACTTAACAAACAGCGCAAAAAGCAGGGATTGACCTCGTATCAAGGGTCTGCGATTAATGATAAGCATGACGTGTTTAAGGGACGTAAGTATGTACTTCCGTTAGTGCTTGTTGCATTGGCCGGTTTGTATGCGCTTCTCGGAACGGCAACTTCACAGGCAGCCGGCGGAAGCAATGATGTATTGAATTGGGTTGGCGTCAGCTTGTATATCCTGTTGGCGCTCATGATATTTCTCCGCAAGCCTTATTTGAAGATTGAGCGGGCTTCCGTGTCGACCATGAAGTTCAACCGGGAACGCCGTCTGGCCGTATCGGATATCGAGAAGATCAAATTGGCTTCGGGTTCCGTCGTGATCCAAGGCAAGGGAAAAGCAGGCAACTGGGTGTTCTCACGAATGATGAATCTTTACGATACCAAAGCCATGGGCGAAAGATTGGAAGAGTTTGCAAAGACTCATCAAATTCCAGTGGAGCACAACTAACCCGATTGAGTAGATCACAATGTATATGAGGAGTGGGAGAGAAATGCCGATTGCTGCGGTTTTGTTTGATTTGGACGATACGTTGTTGTGGGATGAACGCAGTGTAGAAGAAGCGTTTGAAGTGACATGCCAAGCCGGAGCGGCGGAAACCGGCGTTGATGCCGGGGCGCTTTTGGCCGCGGTGCGTGAAGAAGCAAGAGCATTGTATGAATCCTATGATACTTTTGCTTTTACCAAAATGATCGGGATCAATCCGTTTGAAGGCTTGTGGGCTAATTTTACGGCTGGATCCCAGCCCGAATTCCGAAAGCTGCAAGAATTGGCTCCCGTATACCGCAAGGAATCCTGGCGTCGCGGACTTCATCGCCTTGGCGTTGATAATGAAGCGTTGGCTGAGACGTTGGCAACGCAATTTGCTGCGGAACGCAGAACAAGACCTTACGTATATGAAGAAACCTTTGAAGTGCTGAAGGAATTGCAGGGTAACGTGAAGCTGCTGCTTCTAACGAACGGAAGTCCGGATTTGCAGCAGGAGAAGCTTGAAGGCGTTCCGGAACTGGTCCCTTATTTTGACCACATTATTATCTCGGGTGATTTCGGCAAAGGCAAGCCGGATGTTTCCATATTCAAGCATGCGCTTGATCTGTTAGGCGTCGAGGCGGATCAGGCCGTGATGGTGGGAGATAAGCTGACCACAGATATTAAAGGTGGCAATGCCGCAGGACTGCATACGGTTTGGATCAATCGGGTAGACCGGCCTCATGATCCGGCCATTCAGCCGAAGTTTGAGATCAAACATTTATCCGAGCTGCATGCTATTGTGGCGTCCTTATAAATGACGTGATCAAGAGTTCACGACTATTCTACAAGATCTATTAGCGAGATATATTAGCGTACATAGGAACAGTCCTGGCAGCAGCTGATGCGATTCGGGGCTGTTTTTTTGTTGGTTGCCATGTTTGAAAGGAAAGAGGCTGTTGGCAGTGACAAACGTCACACAATTGTAAGCTGCATGAGATAGAAGTTAAAGAATAATGCGATATAATGAATTAGGAAAATGACGCTGTTTGTAATGGACCATTACGTGAATAAATCATACATAGCATGAATTCGTAAAAGAGGTGGTTTTTGGATGACCAGGAAAAAGATGGCCTTTATTGCAGCCATGGTGTTGATGGCGGTTGCGCTTGCCGCATGCAATGACAGCAAGGCGGAACCCAGTGATGATGTGATGGCGGAGCCGATTATCGTAGAGCTCTCTTTGACCCCAGAGAGCATTAAGGCAGGCGAGAAAGTGTTGATCGAAGCGAAGGTAACACAAGCAGGCAGCCCGGTCGAAGATGCAAATGACGTGGAATTCGAAGTGACGCTGGAAGGTGGAGGCGTTCAGGCAAAGGTTCCGGTCAAACATGATCAAGGCGGGGTCTACAAAATGGAGAAAACCTTCGAGGAAGCAGGAACCTATCGCATCGTTTCCCATGTCACGGCAAGAGGGCAGCACTCCATGCCGCTGAAGGAACTGACGGTAACCGAGTAATACACCATACACAGCCAATAAATAAGGCAGCGCATCCATCCGTTGGGCGGATCATGCGCTGCCTTATTCCATTTTCCTATTCAGTCAGCCGCTTAGGCTTATTGGAATTGGGGATCTTCTACCGGAGTAGCTACCCAGCCGTTCTCTTCAATAAAGAGACGAACCGCAATGATCTGCTTGTTCTCCATCAGCGTGAAGAAATGAGGCGTATTTTCCGGTACGGAAATAACGTCGCCCGGCTCAAGCTCTACGTTAAAGTAACCGACATCGTCGGAGCCTTTAATAATGAAGATCCCTTTGCCGCCAACGATCGCTCGGATTTCGTCTTCCGAGTGGGTGTGAACTTCTTCGAATTTTTTAAGCAGGTCCTCTATATTGGGCGTGGACTCGGAAAGCGTGATGACATCCCAGATTTTGTAGCCGCGTCTTGCAGCCAGGTCGCGAATTTCTTCGTCAAAAGTGTCCAAAATGCGCTGCTTATCTTCATCACTCAGCTTGAAATTTTCTTGAAGATCTGCCGGGAGTTTATCCATATTCCAATGCTCATAAACAACCTCTTGGTTATTCAGGAATTCCCGAACATTTTCTTCCCCAGTAATGCGTTCGTTCGTGTTGCGAATCACGATTTCTGCCATAGCTTTAACCCTCTTTCTCCCGTTGGATTAATATGTATTATAGCCCCCCTCACCGCATTTGTCATCTGCAAATGTTGATTTGTACCGATAGCTGCGCAATATTTCGACTTTTCTATTGAAAAGTATTCTGATACACTAAGATTTAACGTTTTCGGGGGAGGTTTATGAGTTGAACAAGCCTAGCTTACAAGAAGTGCTTAAAGAACGAATATTAATTCTTGACGGTGCCATGGGCACGATGATCCAGCAAGAGGACCTCTCGGCTGAAGATTTTGGCGGCCCGGAGCTGGATGGCTGCAATGAAATGCTGGTCATTCATCGGCCCGACGTCATTCAAAAAATACATGAACAATATCTTGAAGCAGGTGCCGACCTGATTGAAACCAATACATTTGGCGCAACGTCCGTTGTGCTTGCTGAATACGATATACCTGAACTTGCCCGGGAAATCAACCTGAAAGCGGCTCATCTGGCCCGCGCTGCAGTTGAGAAATATTCTACGCCGGACAGCCCGCGATATGTCGTGGGTGCGATGGGTCCGACAACCAAGACGCTGTCGGTTACCGGCGGCGTGACCTTCGCCGAATTGATCGAGAGTTACGAGGAGCAAGCCGTGGCCTTGATTGAAGGCGGCGTGGATGCCCTATTGCTCGAGACGTCGCAGGATACGCTCAATGTGAAAGCAGGGAGCATTGGGATTCGACAAGCGTTTGATAAGACAGGCGTCACCCTTCCCATCATGATATCCGGCACAATCGAACCGATGGGAACAACGCTTGCGGGGCAGAACATCGAGGCGTTTTACATTTCTTTGGAACACTTGAATCCGGTATCCATCGGCCTGAACTGTGCAACGGGTCCGGAGTTCATGCGCGACCATATCCGTTCCTTATCCGAAATGTCGAGAAGCGCGATCAGCTGTTATCCGAATGCGGGTCTGCCTGACGAGAATGGTCAATACCATGAATCTCCTGAATCGCTTGCCCAAAAGATGGGGGCTTTTGCTGAAAAAGGTTGGCTTAACATCGCTGGGGGATGCTGCGGTACGACACCTGACCACATCCGGGCTTTAAAACAAACGATGGATGGCTTCACCCCACGTCCGCTTGAGGGCAGGCACTTGCCGGCATTGTCCGGCATCGAGCCGGTATATATCGAGCAGGAAAACCGTCCGTATATGGTGGGCGAAAGAACAAACGTTTTAGGTTCGCGCAAATTTAAGCGTTTGATCGTGGAAGGAAAATATGAGGAAGCTTCCGAGATCGCTCGTGCTCAAGTCAAGAATGGCGCCCATGTCATTGATGTATGCGTACAGGATCCGGATCGCGAAGAAGCTGAGGATATGATCCAATTCCTGGAGCTGGTGGTCAAAAAGGTGAAGGTGCCGCTGATGATCGACACAACCGATCCGGCGGTCATTGACTTGGCCCTGCAATATTCGCAAGGGAAAGCGATCATTAACTCCATTAACCTTGAAGACGGCGAGGAGAAATTTGAGCATGTGACTCCGTTGGTGCACAAATACGGCGCTGCGGTCGTCGTAGGGACCATTGATGAGAGCGGTCAAGCGATTCATCGCGACGACAAGCTCAAGGTGGCGCAGCGGTCTTATGATCTCTTGGTGAACAAATACGGCATTTCGCCTGAGGATATTATTTTCGACACGCTTGTGTTCCCTGTAGGTACGGGTGACGAGCAGTACATCGGATCAGCCAAGGAAACGATAGAGGGCATTCGCATGATAAAAGAAGCCATGCCCAAAGTGCATACGATCCTCGGCATCAGCAACGTTTCCTTCGGATTGCCGGAAGCGGGCCGTGAAGTGCTGAACTCCGTGTATCTGTACGAATGCACGAAGGCCGGATTGGACTACGCAATCGTGAACACGGAAAAGCTCGAGCGCTATGCCTCCATTCCGGAGGAAGAGCGGCGTCTGGCGGAGGATCTGATTTATCGAACCAATGATGAGACGCTGGCGGCATTCGTCGCCGCGTTCCGGGATAAAAAGGTAGAGAAGAAGGTAAAGGTATCCAATCTGACGCTGGAAGAAAGACTTGCCTCTTATGTGGTGGAAGGCTCCAAGGAAGGCCTGATTCCGGATTTGGATGAAGCCTTGACCAAATACGGCGCGCTGGAGATCATTAATGGCCCGCTAATGGCAGGGATGACCGAGGTTGGTCGCTTGTTTAACAACAACGAGCTCATTGTGGCGGAGGTGCTGCAAAGCGCCGAAGTGATGAAAGCCTCCGTGGCGTATTTGGAATCCTTTATGGAGAAAAACGAGTCGTCGGTCAAAGGGAAAATCATGCTGGCCACCGTGAAGGGCGACGTCCATGATATCGGTAAAAACCTGGTGGAGATCATCTTGTCCAACAATGGTTACCAAATCATTAATTTGGGTATAAAAGTACCACCGGAGCAAATTATCGAGGCTTACCGGCGGGAGCAGCCTGACGCCATCGGGTTATCCGGTTTGTTGGTCAAATCGGCACAGCAGATGGTATCCACCGCCCAGGACTTGAAAAACGCGGGCATTAGCGTTCCGATCATGGTTGGCGGGGCCGCGTTGACGCGGAAGTTCACGAAGACGCGCATCCGCCCCGAATATGACGGAATGGTGCTCTACGCGAAAGACGCGATGGACGGGCTTGCATTGGCCAACCAGCTGAGCGATCCGGTGCTGCGGACCCAAATGGCTGAAGAGATTAAGGCGGAGCAGGAAGCGGATGCAGCGGCGCCACAGGTTGTAAAAGTAATGCCGAAGCTGTCTGAAGGACTCCGATCCAAAATATCGACCGAAGCCCCGGTGTATATACCGCCGGATATGGAGCGGCATGTGCTCCGGAATTATCCGATTTCGCACATCCTGCCTTATATCAACATGCAGATGCTGTTGGGACATCATTTAGGCCTTAAAGGATCCGTGGAACAGCTGCTCAAAGCCAATGATCCGAAGGCGGTATCGCTTAAGGAAACCGTTGACGGCATTCTGGAAGAGGCAGTTCAATCGGGCATCATACAGGCACATGCCATGTACCGTTTCTTCCCGGCGCAGTCGCGAGGAAATGATATTATCATATACGATCCAAAGGATGCATCGAAAATATTGCATACCTTTACGTTTCCAAGGCAGCAGGTGGAGCCGTATCTGTGCTTGGCGGACTTCCTGAAATCCGTAGACAGCGGGGTGATGGATTACGTCGGGTTCCTGGTCGTTACGGCAGGGCACGGCGTCGGGAAATTGTCCGGGGAATGGAAGGATAAAGGCGACTATCTCCGTTCCCATGCACTTCAATCGGTTGCCCTGGAAACGGCTGAAGGGCTGGCAGAGCGAATTCACCATATGATGCGGGATACGTGGGGATACCCCGATCCGGCAGACATGACGATGAAACAGCGCCTGGGAGCGAGATACCAAGGCATTCGCGTATCCTTCGGATATCCGGCATGTCCGGATCTGGAGGATCAGGAGCCTTTATTCAAATTGATGCAGCCAGAAGATATCGGCGTTCATCTTACCGAGGGTTTCATGATGGAACCGGAGGCGTCGGTATCCGCGATGGTGTTCAGCCATCCGGAGGCTCATTATTTTAACGTGGATAAAGCTTAACATTTGAATACCGGTACAGCCGGTTTGAAATCCTCCGAATGTTTCGGGGGATTTCTCCGGTTTACAACCGAAAGGGGAGAAGAGGGATGGAACTCTATTTTCTAGGAACAAATGCGGGGGTTCCGACGCTGCAGCGTAACGTGACCTCGATTGCACTGCGAATGCTGGAAGAACGAAGAAGTCTGTGGCTGTTTGATTGTGGAGAAGGCACGCAGCATCAAATATTAAAGTCCCCGCTCAAGCTGTCCAAGCTTGAAAAGGTATTCATTACCCATATGCATGGTGATCATGTATTCGGTTTGCCAGGTTTGCTATCCAGCCGAGGTGCCCAAGGGGTAACATCACCCCTGACGATTTATGGTCCCCCAGGCATCAAAGTCTTCATTGAAACTACGCTGAGCATCAGCCAATCGCGCGTTCCTTATACGATGGAGGTCATCGAGCACACCGGTGGCGTTTTGTTTGAAGACGATAATTTCCTCGTGGAATCGGCCAAGCTGGATCACAGGGCCGAGAGTTACGGCTACCGTGTCGTGGAGAAGGATCTCCCCGGCAGTCTGGACCTGAAACGGTTGGCGGACTATGGACTCAAGCCAGGGCCGCTCTATGGCAAGCTGAAAAGAGGGGAAAGCGTGGAACTCGGCGACGGCCGATGGATTCATGCCTCGGATGTGCTCCTGACACCGAAAAAAGGGAGGGTGGTCACGATTCTCGGGGATACGCGGCCATGCGCAGGCGTGGAGGCTTTGGCCAAGGACGCGGATCTCCTGGTCCATGAGGCCACGTTCATGGAGGATCTGTCGGAGCTTGCGCACGAATACTATCACAGTACCGCCAAACAGGCGGCAGAAGCGGCTGAACGGGCTGGGGTAAAAGCGCTGTTCTTGACCCACTTCAGCTCCCGGTATAAGGATATCGATCATTTACAGCCGCTGCTAAACGAAGCGCGGGAGATATTTGCGAATACGCGATTGGCGGAGGATTTCGGGTTGTATCCTATCCAGCGTTCCTAGGCACGCACAGCGGTGAATTACGTGGAAATATCGGGTGGTCGGGGGCATTATTTTCCGGGAAAGCGCAGGATGCGACAAAGCGGTTCATAAACGCTAAGACTTGGACAGTCTTCGATTTCTTTCGACGCGTCGACCGTCAGAATGAAGCGATCGGCATGAACCTTGCAACCGGTAATGGGCTTCTTTACAATAATACTATCGGTATTTCTAAGTTCATTATAGTAAAGGACAGCTGAATGCCTGCAGCCATACATATATTAAGGATGATTAACCCTTACAACACGGCCTTGAATGGTCACCTTTTCATCAGATGAATCATTTATGCCGTGAAGGAAAGAAATAAAGAAGGTGCATTTATTCATGGAAAAACCAAAAGGATTGCTGATTGACCTGGACGGAACGCTGTACCATGGCCGGAATCGAATCGAGGGGGCTGACCTGCTGATCGAGCGGTTGAAAGAAATGCAGATTCCGTTCCTGTATGTAACGAACAATTCTTCACGCACGCCGGAGCAGGTGGCGGCTCACCTGATGGAGATGGGGATTCCTGCTTTGCCGGAGGAAGTATGCACATCCTCCCTCGCTGCAGCTAAATATATCGCTGAGGAGTCGCCCGGTGCCAAGGTGGCGATGCTCGGGGAAGATGGACTTCGCGAAGCGCTGTTGTCCGCGGGCCTTACCATCGTGGAGCAGTCCCCTGAATACGTCATTCAAGGAATCGACCGCTCGTTTGATTACGAGAAGTTAACCCGTGCCGTTCGCTGGATTCAGGAGGGAGCTGTGTCGATCTTGACCAATCCGGATCTGCAGCTGCCATCCGATACCGGCCTGATGCCTGGTGCTGGCTCGCTTGGGGCTGCGATCGAGGCCGCTTCGGGAGTTAAGCCGACGGTTATCGGTAAGCCGTCCTCGATCTTGATGAAGTATGCCTCGGATCGCTTGGGTTTGGCTCCGGAAGAAACTTATGTAATCGGAGATAATATCCGTACGGATATTGCCGCTGGCGTGCATGCCGGCTGCAAAACGGTTCTCGTCATGACCGGAATCACGACCGATCGCAATATGGAAGCGCATCTGGAAGCCGCCGGCGTCACGCCAGACTATATATGCCGGGATTTGAACGAAGTGATCAGCCTGCTGTGTTCATGATAAGCAAAAGTATTATACATAAACTTGTGTGTTGACGAAAGGGAAGATGAATCATGCCGGAACTGCCGGAAATGGAGAATTACCGAAGATTGTTATCTCAGAGCATTCTGAATGTGCCGATCACCGATGTGGTCGTGAACCGTGAAAAATCCTTGAATGTGACGATTGACGAGTTTACTTCGGCCCTGAACGGAAGCAAGGTCATTTTTGTGGAGCGGAGAGGCAAACACCTCATATTCCATTTGCATAACGGAGGCAGACTCCTGCTGCACCTGATGCTGGGGGGCATTTTGTATCTGGGAGGCAGGGATGAGGAGCGCCCTTCCCGTTCGACCCAGGTCGAGATCACGTTCGGTGACCAGGTGCTGTATTTTATCGGCCTTCGCCTGGGTTATCTGCATTTTCTAACAGCGAGGGAAACCGAGAACGCCCTAAAAGACCTTGGTCCTGAGCTTCTGGATCGGCGAATGACCAAAGCGCGTTTCGTCGAACTGATTGGAAAACGGCGGGGCGCCTTAAAAACGACGCTGGTCAATCAACAAGTCGTCGCCGGCATCGGCAACTGCTATGCGGACGAGATCGCTTTTGATGCCCGAATCCACCCGCTATCCAAAATTCAGGATTTGCCGGAGGAGTCACTAGAGCAGCTGTACGACAGCACCGTCAAAGTGATGCACGAGGCGACGGACGGCGGAGGATACATGGAAATGCCCTTTCAGGAAGGGGATGTGCTGACAGGTGCTTATAACGACGAATGCAAAGTGTACGATCGTGAAGGAGAGCCCTGCGTTCGCTGCGGTACGCCGATCGTGAAGGCGGAGCACGCCTCGCGCAAAGTTTTCTTTTGCCCGAATTGCCAGCATGAAGTCTAAAGTCCGGATTGGAAGCCATGTCAGCACACGGGGCGGATTTCTCGCGGCAGCCCAGCATGCAGCCGGGATCGGTTCACTGGCGTATCAGTATTTTCCGAAAAATCCGCGCAGCCTTCACTTGAAGACGCCGGATGTCCGCAATGCTGCGGCTTGCGCGAAGTTTTGTCAGGAGCAGGGTCTCGTCTCGATCGCGCACACGCCTTATCCAACGAATATGGCGGTTGGTTTGACCCGGGGGGAAGAATTTTATCGGTTGACCGTGGATTCCCTTAAGAATGATCTTATGATTGCCGAGGCTTGCGGGTCGCTGGGCATCGTTGTACATTTTGGGCATCTCAAGAGCCAGAACGTGCTTGAAGGGTACCAGAACATTATTCGCTGCATGAATGATGTGCTGGCTTCCTGGGCAGGTAGGGCCAAGCTGCTGATCGAGAATCAGGCGGGAGACCATGGAGCTATGGGAATGACGCTTGAAGAGTGCGTTAAGGTTAGACAGCTTGCCGATTATCCGGAAAAAATAGGCTTTTGTCTGGATACCTGCCACTTGTTTGCCGCCGGAGGCTGGGACTTATCGAATACGGATGAGCTCCTTGCCAGAGGCAAGGAGCTAGCCTATTGGGAATCGGCGGTAGCCGTTCATTTAAACGATTCGAAATATGGAGCCGGCTCAAGAAAAGATCGCCATGCCCGCATCGGGCAAGGCATGATAGGAACAGAAGCATTGAAGCGCCTGGTTCTGGCACCGGAACTTGCGGGTAAGGCATTTGTCTTGGAAAGTGAAAAAGGAGCTGACGGCACGCATCGGGAAGACATCGCCAAGGTGCTGTCCTGGTCCTGATAGGGAGAGGGTAGGATGATTCATCTTTATTTAGACGACTGGCGCCCCAATCCGAAAGGATTCGCGCTGGCTCGAAACGGGGAAGAATGTTTGCTGATGCTCCGTGAATGCGAAGTGGACGTTCTGTCGCTTGATTTCGAACTCGGGCATGGCCAAATGAACGGCGGAGACGTCGTTGCGGCCATGATTGCCGAGAATCTACAGGCTAATGAAATATATTTGCACACCTCAAGCCCGTCGGGCAGAAGAAAAATGTATGAGCTGCTGTATGAGCACATGCCAAAAAGCGTCAAGGTCCACAATGGACCGATGCCCGATTCCGTGCTGCGGGAAGTTGCCCAAGGTTCAAGATGATTGAGGTTACGCAGCGCGAACTGTTGGAGAGGCTAGAATGGCAGGAACGTCTGATGAAGCGTGACGCGAAGGCGGATCCTGTCATCGTTTTTTTGCACACGCCATTATGCGGTACTTGCGCGGCAGCGCGTAAGATGCTGGATGTCGTGGAGTTTGTGGTGCCCGATGTACAGCTGCTGGCAGCGGACGTGAATTTCCTTCCGGGCATCGTGGAACGGTATCAAATTCGAAGCGTCCCGGCACTGCTCGCGATCCCATCAAGCCCTGGAGCAGACCCGGAAGTGCTTTATCGGATGGGCTCCGTACAGGATATCGTCAGTTTTATTAGGAGCGTGAAGCCATGATTTCTTTGCAGCACCTGTCGCTCATTCGGGGGAACCGCCACATTTTGGATGATGTCAGCATTGAAATGAAGTCGGATGAGAATTGGGTGATCCTGGGCAGGAACGGATCCGGCAAAACGACGCTGCTGGAAATGATGACGGGATATATGTTCCCTTCCAGTGGACGCGTAGAAGTGCTGGGCCAAGTATACGGCCAATGTGACGTTCGGGAGGTTCGTAAATCCATCGGTTATATCAGCCAATCGCTGCTGGAGAAATTGACGCTGAGCGACCCGGTGTGGGAGGTTGTCGCAACAGGGGCGTATGCCTTTTTACGCTTTTATCAGGACATTCCGGAAGAGGCCAGAAGTTTAGCCTACAGCCTGCTGAACGAAATGGATTTCGGCCGCTTGGCGGAGCTGCCTCTCGGGACCTTGTCCCAAGGGGAACGGAAAAAAGTGATGCTGGCACGCTCCCTTATGGCCAATCCGAAGATTCTGATTATGGATGAACCGTGTGCCGGTTTGGATTTGTATGAACGGGAGAAGATGCTGCATGAGATTGACCGGCTGAGGCAGCGTAATATTACGGTCGTGTACGTCACGCATCATGTCGAGGAGATTGTCCCTTTATTTACTCATGTGGCGCTTATTAAAGACGGGCGGTTGACGGCCGCGGGACGCAAAGATGAAGTATTGAACCATGAACTTATCAAACAAACTTATGATATCGACGCTCAGCTGGAATGGGATGGCGGACGTCCCTGGATCAAAGTTATTTCTGGAGGTTAATCCGTTTGGACGAATTAAATGTAATGCAGGAACATGAGGAACAGAATCAGAACCATCGGGATTTTCACAGTAAATGGGTATGCACGGCAAATCATGGTTTCGCTCCGTATGCCCAGGAAGAGCTGCGCCGGATGTTTGGCAGCCTAAAAAGCACCATGATGATGCCAGGCGAGGTGTTTTTGATGACACTCGGCAGCTCCGAAGCTGAGGCTAAGCGGCTGATTACGTCAAAGCCGCCTATTTTCCTGCGGCATCTCTTTCCGGTACAATGGGAAATCGCGGCCGAATCCGTAGACGCAGCGCTGCAATTGACAGCAGATCATGTGCTGAAGCGGGAGGAGATTAGCCAAAGCCGCGCATCCATCCAAATCCGCAAGACGGAGAACAGCTCATGGACGGAGAGCCCTGCAGCCCTTCGGGACGAATTGCAGCTTCGCTTGGCACCGCTTGAGCTGGAATACACGGTCCAGGCACCCGAATGGATCATTTCACTATTCGCTGCTGACAATGTCTGGTATGCCGGTGTATCGCGTCCGGAGGACAACCTGTCGGATTGGAACGGAGGCGCGGTCCGTTTTCAGCGGGAAGAGGGTCAAATCTCAAGAGCCAAATTTAAGCTGCTTGAAGCCGAGAAGCAGTTTGGGATACCCTTCGATACGTTTCGCAAGGCTGTCGATATCGGAGCAGCGCCGGGAGGCTGGACATCCTTTTTATTGGAACGCGGCTTGCAGGTTACGGCGGTGGATCCGGCGAAAATGCACCCCTCCCTGGAAGGGCATAAAAACCTGCGTGTCATCCACAAGAATGCTGCGGACGTAACGTTTAGAGAGCATGAATTCGATCTGCTGGTATGCGACATGAGCTGGAGTCCCAAACTGATGGCCCGAATGGTGACCGGGCTGCTGCACAGCCTTGAAACCGGCGGCACGGCCGTCGTTACGGTCAAGCTGCTGACCAAGAAGCCAATGGCATTGGTGAAGGAGATCATGTCGGTATTTGAAGCGTCCAGAATGCAGATTCAGGGAGCGAAGCAGTTGTTCCATAATCGGGACGAGATTACGCTTTATATGATTAAGTATTAAAAAAGCCTTTACAAGTTCAAGTATTTTGTTCTATAATGATTCCAAAATTAACCAACGGCAACTTAAAGGGAAAGCATCCCGCTATGATCACGTTTCAGTGATACGGCGGAGTGCTTTCCTTTTTTGTTGTGCTTGTAAGTCAGAGGAGAGGGCATTGAGATGAATCAGCCTTGCAAATTGGTGCATGGGGATGTATTGGGTGAGCGTTACGTCATTGACCGCGTCATCGGCGAAGGGGGCATGAGCTGTGTATATCTGGCCGAAGATCTGAAGCTGCCCGGGAAGCAATGGGCGGTGAAGGAGACTTTGTCTGAACCGGGTATGCAGCGCACCGTTCAGGATGAGGCACAGCTTCTGATTAAACTGAGCCATCCGCGTCTGCCGCGCATCGTCGATTTTTTTCGTGATGAGGACAACGGCTATACCTATTTGGTTATGGATTACATTCAAGGCATGACATTGGAAAAATATTTCCGGGGTTACCGTGGAAACGTGAATCCGGACTTCATCATGGAGCTGACGGAGCAGCTGCTGGACGTCCTGGAGTATCTTCACCTTCACGAGCCCCAAGTCATATTCAGGGATTTGAAGCCTTCGAACATCATGCTGACCGATCAGCTGGAAGTCCGACTCATCGATTTCGGAATCGCGAGAAGCTACAAGCATGAGAGCGGCGAGGATACGGTCAAGCTCGGCACGGTCGGATTTGCGGCACCGGAGCAATACGGTGGCAGGCAAAGCGATGCCAGATCGGATTTGTACGGATTGGGGGCGCTTCTGCTTTATCTCTCGACCGGCGGCAAATTCAGCGAATGGATCACGGGAGTGGAGCGCCATATTCGCGGCGATTTGCCAAGAGAGTTAGTGCCGGTTATCCGAAAGCTGCTTCAATATGCTCCGGAGCATCGATATCAATCGACAGCTGAAGTTCGGTCCGCGCTGAAGCGGCAGCATTCGATTTCTGCGAATCTATCTGCGGTTCAAACCAGCACGGTGCCCGGGACGCTTGTTGCGGCCGTATTGGGTGCATCGTCCGGCGTAGGAACCACGCATAGCTGCATCGCCTTCGGACATTTCCTTGCTTCAAGGTACGGAAAGGTAGCCGTCATTGAAATGAGCGCCAAATCCACCTCGTTCAGCCGCATACAGGAAATAGCGGAGGGCGGAAGGCTCGGCTCTATCCGCAAATTCGAGATTAACGGGATCCACTTTTGGCGACAAACAGCGAGGAGTGAAGTGATTTCGCTGCTCGGGGGCAGTTACGATGCGGTTGTATTGGATTTGGGGGCGTACAGGGACAGCGAAAGGCTGGAGGAATTCCTGCGGGCCGATCTGCCGATTGTTATCGGTTCGGGAGCGGAGTGGAGGCGGCATGATGTGGCAACGCTGGCCCGAATGCTGTCCAGGCACCCGCAGCCGGGCCGGATCTATGCCCTGCCCCTTGCCGGAGAAGAAACGATTCAGGAGATGAGGAAAACGCTAGGCACGAATAAGGTTTATGCCTTGCCCCTGCAATTGGACCCTTTCGAAATACCTGACAGCAGTCGGCAGGCATTCGCCCGGCTCTTCCAGGACTACTTGCCGCAGGCTGAACGGAAGCGAAGATTCAGGTTTCTTAAGAATTGACCGCATTTGAACCGAAGGAGATGAAGCCATGCCGATTATCAGGAGGCGAAGCCGCAAACTGATATTTGCCGGACTTGCCGGTGCAGCCGTAACTGGGGCTGTATGTGCCGGCGCCATGTTGTATTATGTGCACGGCTCTAAAGAGGAGCGGCACGTGGAGCGCACCCAATACGAGCAGCGAATCGCGGAGCTTGAAGAGACCCAACTGCAGCAGCTCAATTCGATGCAGGCGGCATGGGTCCCGGTAAGAGATATTCCGCCGGGTCATTTCATAGAAGCCGAGGACATCAAGGAAGTGCGTTTGCCGTATGACGGCTCGTCCGGCAATCTCTTCTCGGGCAGGGAAGAGATTGCCGGGAAGGGCGCGAAGATCGAGCTGCTTCAGGGAATGCCGATTACCGGCGCGATGCTCTTTGAAGAGGAGCCGACGCGGCCCGATCTCCGTCACCGGGAGATGAAATCCGTATATCTGCCAAGCGACTTGCGCAAGGGGGATGTCATTGATGTTAGAGTCCAGTTCCCAACCGGACAGGATTACATCGTTTTATCCAAAAAGAAGATCGACAGGCTCCAAAATCCGGCATTTTGGACAACGTTAAGCGAGCAGGAAATCTTATTGCTCTCCAGCGCATTGGTTGACGCTTATCTGCATGATGCTACGCTCTATGCGCTTACCTATGTAGAACCCGAGCTGCAAGAGAGAGCGATTCCGAACTATCCGCCGAACGCGGAGGTGACGAAGCTGATTGCAAGCAACCCGAACATCGTGAAGAAAGCCGAGAAGCAATTGGAGCTTACGCTCCGAAACACGCTGGAAGACGATTTAAGCAAACTCCAGCCGAGTCAGCAAGCGCAAGTGTCCGACATGCCTCCTAATTCCGCCTATGCTGGCGGAGCCAGGAGTCCGGATTCTTGGAGCCCGGCATCCAATATAAATCCCCCTGCAAAATCCGCTACCGGAACGAGTTACGATGGCATTCTCCCGAACGATGACGTGAATACGGAGGTTACGCTTCGGGAAGAGAAGGCTTCGGAGGCCGAGCAGATTTTGGGGTCAACCGGGAGGACAGATGCCCAGGACGGCAGTGATAAGACACCGCCAGAGGCTGATTTCATATTCTCGAGCCCGTAGGAATGACAAAGTGAGCCCCTGAGAACAGTTGGTAAGCGAAGGAGTGTAACCAAAGTGAAGAGGTGGATATTTTCGGGCATCTGCGACAAGAGCGATATGCTCCTGTACATGTGCAAAATACTAGCCAATGGAGACAGCAGGGTGCTGCTCGTCGATGGCGCGATAGATGCGAAGTACAGACATTGCATTAGCGTAATGCATCCACAGTTGCCGGTCATGGAGTTTGCCGGTTTCGATGTGGCAACAGGATTTGGGAGTTATACGTCACTGATGGATTATCTGGAAGAAATGAATGAGAAGAAATATGACTATATTGTGATGGACGTGGAGAAGCCGCAATTTATGGACAAGGATCAGTGGGATACGGCGGATGCCCATGTTTGGGTCAGCGGATTCGAAGTAACGGGATTGCGAAAGAGCGCGGCCTTGCTGGATGAACTAAGAGCAGCAAGAACAGATGACCCGCTGCCGCCTTTCCATCGCGTATACGTACAGGTTATCGAAGACCTGGCGGACGGATCCTATATTGAAGGCTTTATGGAGGATAGCCGGATTCAATGGCTGGGCCCCCCTGTGAAGATGCCTTGGGATGAGTTGTTTTTTGCGCTGAAAATAAAAAACGAACATGCAGGCAGACTGGGCATCAAGCCATTGTCACGACAGTATAAGCGGTCGCTTACCGAACTGATTCGGATCCTGACGGAGATGGAGCAGCGGCATATCCGCCGGGCGTTTAGGCAAGCGGGAAGGAGGCATGCATGAGTCTGATTGCTGTATGGAGCCCATTAAAAAGCGGGAGCGGCAGCACGCTGTTGGCCGCATGTTTACCGATCGTATTGGCGTTTGAATACCAGGTCAAAGTGCTGCTTGCCCATGGTGGACAAGCAGGAGAACGAGTGGAACAGGCCTTTGCGCTGAAGGAGGAAGCGTTCGATTATATGGCGGCGTTTCAGGATACCGGATTGGATGCCCTCGAACGGCTCAATGCAAGCGGGAGGCTGAATCCGGACAATGTCCGCAATTATGCCCTGCCGCTGCTGTCTGATCGGCTAGATCTTTTGTGCGGACCGAAGCCGACGTCGGCCAATGATTTCAGTTCTGCTAGACATGCGGAAGGCGTGAATCGGACTGAACTAATGTTCAAGGTCTTGGCGTCCTCCAAACGAAGTTATGACGTTACCGTAGCGGATGCCGGCAATGGTGTTCCCCGAGCTGCGGATCGTGCAATACTTCAAGCGGCAGACTTGATCATCGTTGGATTGAATCAGAATTTGCATGTCCTGAAGAGAGAGCTTGAGAAGGAAAGACTTCCTCCGGAGCTGAAGGAAAAAGACTGCTTGTACATGATCGGCAAATATGATCGGGAGAGCAGCTGCACACTGCAAAATATGAAGCGCCGCTTTGGAATCAAAACGATGGCGGTTGGCGTTCCGTATTGCTCCCGCATGACGGATGCATGGAATATGAGTTCGATTATTCCCTACATGCAGCGCAACCGAGGGGGCGCGGACCTGAAAGGTTTGAATTCACTGTATAATGCCGTCCGTCACCTGGCTGATGCGTCGGCTGAACAGCTCGGACTTCCGTCCGGCCGTTCGAAAGCGGGGGGCCTGCATGCTTTTGGGTAACGCCTTGAACACGATGTGGATCATCATCCTGGTTTTGTTAGTCGTGTTGTTTGTCTATCTGCGTTATATGGATACCCGCAAACCGGCGGCTGTTATAACGCGGGGCTCGGATCCCTATTCGATCGAAGCCATGACGGCATTTGTTAAGGAAAGCCTGCATCAGCTGACGCACAGCCAATTGTCTGATTTAGGGCTGCACGAAGAAGAGTATCGCCGCAGGCTGAACAAGCGGAGCGAATTGCGAAGCGCGCTCAAGGGCTGCGTATCCGGTAATGCGATGGACAAGGCGTACGTTAAGGATTTTTTAAAGCAGCTGCTTGTCAAGGATCTGGGATTGAACGAGTCCAACATTGATGCAGCCATTCCGTTTGAAAGCCTAACCGAATTAACGGCCCAGGATCAATTCGAGATTCTCTTGTACTTGTACCAGCAGCGGCACGGGGAGGATGCTTTATCCGTACTTCTGGAGACATACGATCTTGCGCAGCCTCGCGTCATTCCCGGTTACGGGGAGGGCAGCGTTTATGCGGTTACCGCGGAAGACATTGCTTATATTTATGAGTCAGAGCAGCGTACGCTTCTGTTTCAGGAGAAGCTGGATATCGTCGTTCAGCGCATTTATCAGCAGTACAAAGGATTTTCCGTCGTGGATGAAATCAGGGATCAGCGGATTGACGGGATCAGTGGGGGAGTCAGCGGCGTTCCCGTCGACCGCGATAGCGGACAGGGTACTTCTTTTTACGGACCGGATGATTTTTTGGGGCTAGGTCTTTCGAATGCCGAATTGCCTGCATCAGGCTGTGAGAGCGTCTGGATTTTTTACCGGGGTGTTTCGCTTCATCTTGCTTTTTTATCGTTTGGTTCGATGCTGGAGCTTAAGCGGGTATGTCAAAACATATACAAATATAATCATCCGGGACAGCTGTCGGAAGCCAGCGGTTACAAAGTGAATGAGATGAAGGATGGCTCCAGGGTTGTTGTGGTAAGGCCACCGTTTGCCGAATCCTGGGCATTTTTTGTACGCAAGTTCGATTTGCCCAAGGCTACGCTTGATCAATTGATTACGGGGATCGGCTCCGAGCTGGTGATCGGTTTATTGAAATATTTGATGAGAGGCAGCCGGATTACGGCGATTACCGGTGCTCAAGGATCAGGAAAAACTACGCTGCTGATGGCAATGGTTGGCCATATCTATGCCTCCTATACCCTCCGGGTTCAGGAGATGGCCTTCGAGCTTCACTTAAGGGAAATCTACAGCCGCAGGAACATTCTCAGCTTCAGGGAAACGGAGCATATCAGCGGACAGGCAGGGCTGGATCTGCAGAAGAAAACCGACGGTACGGTCAATATCCTTGGTGAGGTTGCCAGCGACGAGGTTGCGTCATGGATGATACAGATGTCTCAAGTGGCAAGTCTGTTTACCGTGTTTACCCATCATGCCAAGACATTCAGGGATTTGGTTCAATCCCTGCGCAACTCCCTGCTCAAAAGCGGCGCGTTCAGGCAAGAGCACATTGCCGAGCAGCAGGTGGTCAGCGTGATCAACTTTGACATTCATATGAGAAGAGACGCTTTCGGTAACCGTTACATAGAGCGAATTACAGAGTGCATTCCGGTGGATAAGGGGGCTCTGCCGCAATTCGAAGCTTCTACGGAAAACAATTGGAAGAGCAGCATGGAGGAGTATTTTCATTTAAGCTCAGAGCATATGCGGAGACTGAACGAGGACCGCTGCTATGTGTCCCGCAATGTGATTGAATACCGGGACGGTGCATATATTGCTTGCGCCAAACTATCCGAAATCAGCATTCGCGAAATGACCGAGCAGATGCATCCGGAGGATGTGGAGGAATTCAGAATATTTCTGGACTCGGGCTGGGGGGAACAACGTGGCCTCTAAAGACGTGTTAATCCTGATATTCATTACATCCCTGACGCTGTTCTCGATTACGTTCGGTTTGGTGTCGTGGATGTCCAGAAGACGAGGAAACCGTGGAAATTATGCCGGAAGGTTCGATGCGGGTGAAGCAAAGTCGTTTCGCGGTATATACCGCCAATGGTTCCAATTGGCTTATATGTATGGAGTGAAACTCCCGCTCGTCCAATCGTATATCAAACGGATCAGACAGAGAATCGCGATCATCCATCCTTACGATGAAATTTCGCTTCGGTATGAGACGGTGAAGCTTGCCTGCGCGATTACAGGGATTATCGGGTTAACGGCCTTATTGCTGATATGGAGTCATCCGGACCTGGGGTTTATCGTGATAGTCATCCTTGCCGCCGTGGTTATTAACAATATGCTTGTTGAGATGTTCATTAACCGGCTGGAGCGGAAGCTGCTTGTTCAATCGGTTGAATTGTTCTCCCTCGTCCGTCATCATTATCAGCAGCATGGAATGGTCGAGGAGGCTTTGTATGAAGGGGCAGAGACTTCGGGACATGAAATCTCCATACATGCCCATCGGATCTATAATGCCCTCGTATCCCAAGATCCTAATGATGAGCTGGAGCGATATTATGAGGTAGCGCCTAACCGGTATTTAAAGGCGTTTGCGGGCATTTCCCATCTAGTAATGGAGTTTGGCGATCATGCGAGAAAACAAGGCTCTATTTATCTCCTTGGGCTCAGCGGTTTGACCAAGGAATTCCAATTGGAAATATTGCGAAGAGACAAGCTTGATTACTTGATGAAGGGCTTGAATGCAATTGCGCTGGCCCCGGTTTTTTTTACGAAACCGATCGAACGGTGGGCGAGAAGCAGTTTTCCGTCGATGGATGAGTTTTACATGAGCAAGCTCGGATTTGTGACCAAGATATCCATTTACGTCATTATCCTGATTTCTTACATCCTGCTCCAGAAGCTCCAGCAAAATCGGGAAACCGACTACCGTGCAGTGGCACGCAAGGTGTCGTGGGAAGAAAGAATGTACCGAATTCCAACTATTCGCTGGCTTGCGGGGATCATGACCCCGACCCCAGGCACGATGAAATATGACAGCCGGGTTCGGCTGCTGAAGGAGAGCAATGCGAAAATCAAATTCGAGTGGCTGTATATCAGAAGGGTAACGTTTTTTTTCCTCGGTTTCTTTTTAGCGCTGTCGCTGGCCGTTGGACTGCATGTACAGTCTAGGCATCATTTGTTATTTGTCCCCGTTCCATTAAATCATTCTCTGTTCGGACAGATGAATGATGTTGAGCGCTTGCAGGCAGAGGAGACTGCCCGGCGGGATCGGGTGATCATGGAGCAGCTGCAAATGTCAACGAAAGCAACGCATGACCAGATCCAACAGGCCGTAAGAGATACAGATTCTGTTGGTTTGACCAAGGAACAAATTGAGATTGCAGCCGATCGAATCATGACCAAGCTGAAGCGGTATGATAGCGAGTATTTGAAGTGGTGGGAGCTGCTGCTCTCCTTCATGGCAGGTATTGCAGGTTATGGGGCGCCACTGTGGCTGCTGTATTTTCACCGGAAAGTGCGAAACATGGAAATGCGGCATGAAGTATATCAATTTCAGACGGTCATATCGATCCTGCGCGGTATGGAGCGAATCACGGTTGAAGTTATATTGGAATGGCTTAACCGGTTCGCCGTTATTTTCAAGGTTCCCATTCAAAAAAGCCTGCTTCACTATGAACATGGCGCGCAGTTGGCTTTACTGGAGCTGAAGGAAGACGTCTGGTTACCCGAATTTCAACGGTTGGTGGACAAGCTGATCCTTGCGGTGGATAAAGTTCCGATCAAGGACGTATTCGACGATCTCGACGGGGAGATGATATTCAGCTTCGAGCAGCGCAAGCAGGAATATGAAGCGATGATCGACACGAAAGCCGCATGGGCGCGGATGATCGGTTTTACTCCGATGTATGCGCTGATCTTTATGTATCTTGTCATTCCGCTGATCGGCATGAGTTTCTCCCAAATGGAAACGTATTATGAGCAAATTCAACGACTTTGAAGCAATACAAGGCCTAAGCACTACTGAAACGATCATCACAAGGTTCATATAAAAATCAATAAGGGAAATGAGGGGGATTTCAATGAATAACGCATCATCCGCATTAAAGGTTGCAGCAGGCATTTTTTTGACCATTGCCCTGATTACGATCGTTGTCATTTTGTTTATTTCGGCCCAGGAGGCAACCAAAACCGCCCAGAACAATTTTTCGGATATACAGACGGAGCTGTCCCAGGCAGCCTTTACCGTGTATGACGGAACGACGATCAGCGGTTCTCAAGTTACGAATGCACTGCGCAAATATAAGGACAAGGATCAGTTCGGCGTTTTCATTGCAACAGGTAAAAATAAAGCAGGGCAATGGTACGGCAACGTACTGGAGTCGGACGGATCGATCCTGAATCCGGATTCCAGGCAAGGGAACATCAACCTCGTCATGGATGAGAAAAGCCCGGAGTACGTCAACCCAAGCGGGAAGTTTAGGGCGACCATCGTGAAAGACAATTCAAACGTGATCCGGGGCATTAAATTCGATCAATAGATATGAATAGAAAGGTGAATAAACTTGCGCGAAGCAACAATAAGCATGCTTGAATTGGCTGCGGGGGTGGCGTTGTTTCTCGGCGCATCCATGTATGCTTTCCATATTCAGGCAATGGTTGGCGGCGGGATAACAGCCGCGGACCGAATGACTCAAGAACAGCATGCCGGAGTGACAACCGTAAAGATGACTAACGATAATGGGAAGCTGACCTATGTAGGAAGCGAAGTCTTGTTTACGCTGCGAGAATTAGAGGCAGGCGACTTTACCGTTGATGTGGATGGAACGGTGTTCCATTCAGGCATTCATCCGGAGGAGCTGGATGTTTCGATCATCGACTTAAATGCTCGGTATCATGCGGAGTACATTCGGGGAGCGGATGGGGAAGTAGAACGGATCCAGTTTGTAAAAGCGAGGTAACAACCATGTCTAATTCGGTATCGAAATGGTTTGCGGCATTTCTTGCGCTCCTTCTGTTATATTTGGTTCCCGCTGGCGAGATGGCAAGAAGACAGGATGACCTGTCACGACTCATCGTTTATCAATCCGTTACCAAATTCGTAGACAGTGTTCGCACTAAGGGATATATTACCCCGACCATGTACAATGACTTCCTTCAAGAGTTGGCGGCCACAGGGAACATTTACAATGTCGAGATGGAGCATCATCACAAGAAATACCACCCGGAATATGCCGATCCTTCGGATCCCGGATCATTCCTGAACCGTTATTCCGTCGTATATGATGCTTATTATCAGGATGATCTGATGGGTTATCTGTTCCCGGACTCGAATCTGGATAAAAGCGATGACAGCCGCCGCTACCGTCTAACTGCCGGCGATCACTTCCAGGTTAGCGTCAGCAGCTTGAATCGCACACCCGGATTGGTGATATTCGATACGTTGACAGGATCCAACTCAGAAGGAACAGCAGCTATCGCATTCCCTTACGGAGGATTGGTTCTGAATGAAGATTACTGATCTTGCCATCGTGTTTACTGCCGTGTTCTTCCCCATGTTTCTCATCCTAGGCATGCGCGCCGAGAGCCTGGAGGATGTCCGGTTTGCCGAGATGAAATATACGGGTGCTCTGCGCACGGCCGTTCAAGACGGCGGGATGAAACTGAACGATAACGAGACGCAGTCCAAGGAGTCGGCTTATGATTCCGTGAAGTATATGCGTGCGGATAAAGAACAAGCGCTGGAGTCATTTTCCCGGACATTGTATATCAACATGGGGATCGGAGATGACAAGGCTGCACAAGCTGCCTTATGGTGGTATATTCCTGCCATCGTTGTGCTGGACTATGACGGGTATTATTTGTTTGTATCACAGCCCTATGTTGACGATGACGGCAAGGAGCTTATGGAGCATCGATGGACTCCCAAAATTCCTTATGCCTGGAATGATGGCAGCGGCAACAGCATTCAGTTTACGCTGGATTCTTACGTTCAGGTATATGAATCCAATTCCTCTATCTGGCATTCTGGATTTCGGAAGGATCTCATTGGCAGAACAGGCGTGGCTTTGTTGGATCATGAGGATGTATTTGAACAAGTCCGGCGGATCACCATCGTGAATACGGTTCAAGAGCGTCTTGCCCATTACATACAGCTCCACAATCAAGTGGCGCTGCGGAACGGAATCTCTTATATGTTCACGCTGCCTTTGATTTCCCAGGAAGAGTGGGTAAATACGATTGATGATATCGGTATGATGGCTTTCATTCAAGGCATTCCCATGGGCGAACAATATTACAATAACTACGCGCTTGGAGCCGGCCGACTCGTTAAAGCTCCGACCTATTTCGGCGCGGTGGATGACAGGGGGCTCCCCTATTATTATCGGGATACCTGCTCATTCAACGATCGGGTGGAGGAGGTGTTTCCGAGCGCCAAGGAAGCAGCGGCAGCCGGTTATCATGAGAAAAGCTGTTATAATCCCGGTGTCCCGTGATTCCCGAAAATCGTAGTTTCGGCCGGACTCGATGATGTGTTACAATAAACTCTTGACTGTGTACAATTCGCTAAATTAACATGAAATAAGTTCATTTTATACAGACAGGAGTTACTATAGCCATGAGTTTATTGACCGTAGAGAACGTATCGCATAATTTCGGGGATCGTACTCTATTCAAGAATGTATCTTTTCGTTTGCTGGCCGGCGAACATGTCGGTCTTGTCGGAGCAAACGGCGTAGGCAAATCAACATTAATGAATATTTTGACGGGTCAGCTGCTTAAAGACAGCGGCAAGGTAGAGTGGACGCCGAAAATCCGTTACGGATACTTGGATCAGCATACCAAGCTGACACCGGGCAAAACGGTACGCGATGTATTGAAGGATGCCTTTCTGCCCCTGCTGGAGCTGGAAAAAGAAATGATGGAAATCACCAATAAGATGAGTGATGCAACGCCTGAAGAGCTGGAGCTACTGCTCGAACAGATGGGCGAGATTCAGGAGCAGCTGGACATCGGGGATTTCTACATGCTGGACGTAAAGGTTGAAGAAATGGCCAACGGTCTAGGGTTGTCCGTGATCGGCCTGGATCGCGATGTGGCGACATTAAGCGGTGGGCAGCGCACTAAGGTGCTGCTGGCGAAACTTCTGCTGGAGAAGCCTAACGTTCTTCTATTGGACGAGCCTACCAACTATCTGGATGTTGAGCACATTGAATGGCTGACTCAATATTTGAAGCAGTACCCTTATGCGTTCATTTTGATTTCCCATGATACGGAATTTATGAACCAGGTGGTCGACGTCATCTATCATTTGGAATTTGCGAAATTAACGCGTTATACAGCGAACTACGAGAAGTTTCTGGAAATGGCCGATATCAACAAGAATCAGCATATCGATGCCTACGAGAAGCAGCAAGAGTTCATTAAGAAGCAGGAAGACTTCATTCAGCGGAACAAGGCCCGCTACTCCACGTCCGGCCGAGCAAAGAGCCGGGAGAAGCAGCTGGATCGCATGGAACGGATTGACCGTCCTGAGGAAGCGGCTAAACCCGTATTTAACTTCAAGGAAGCCCGCGCCAGCGGTAAAACGGTATTTGAGGGCATTGATTTTGAGATTGGCTACGATCGGCCATTGCTTCCCAAAATGAGCATCATGATCGAACGCGGAGAGAAGATTGCCATAGTCGGATGTAATGGCGTGGGTAAATCAACGCTGCTCAAGACCATCTTAGGGAAAATCCCGGCCTTCTCGGGCAAGACATATCAAGGGGACTTTCTCGTGCCCGCTTATTTCGAGCAGGAAGTACGTCCGGGGAATATCACGCCGATTGATGACGTGTGGAACGAATTCTCACATTTGAACCAGCACGAGGTTCGTGCGGCCCTTGCTCGCTGCGGACTCAAAAACGAGCATATTACCCGTCCGATGAAGGCGCTTAGCGGTGGCGAACAGGCAAAAGTCCGTCTGTGTAAACTTCTGATGCGCGAGAGCAACTGGATTCTGTTTGACGAACCGACAAACCATCTTGACGTTGTGGCCAAGGAGGAACTAAAACGTGCCTTGAAGGAATACAAAGGCACCATCCTGTTGGTTTCCCACGAACCTGAATTTTATGAAGATTGGGTAACGAAGATCTGGAACGTCGAAGATTGGTCCAACCAGAACGCTTGACCCCATTGACGGATCACGATCCTGCTCACAAGTAGGATGATGAACCTGAATCTAAACGAGTTTAATCGTTTTTCATTAAGGATGACCGGAAGCACGCTGCTGGTCATCCTTTTTGGCGTACTCGATCCTCTTCGGCTCTCGGTCCTGCTATGGATGAATCCTTTTTTATGATATGCTAGAAGCAACTTGACATGAACGGAGGAGATGTTGATGGAAGACATGGATTTGACCATCGGGGCATCAATATATGAAGGGAATACACTTCCATTGCCCCATTAACCGTGTTATTCCCTTCCGAAGGGGAGACGAGTTCATGAATTCGGAAAATCCAACAGGACAGGGAGAGGGCCTTATTCTCTCCGCTGAGAAGTCGGTTGTACGACGAGGTCAGGTTGTGTATCGACCTTGCGGGGAATGGACCCCGTCCGTACACTCCTTATTAAGGCATTTGAAGCAAGCAGGGTTTACGTCCCTGCCTGATATTATTGGCTCGGGTTGGAATGAGGAAGGTCAAGAGACGTTAAGTTATGTAGAGGGCGAATTTGTTCATCCCGGACCTTGGAGCGATGAAGCCATCGTCGCTGTAGGACGATTATTACGTCAGCTTCATGACGCTTCCGCTACATTCTCTCCGGGTCCCCAGGGAGTATGGAAACCGTGGTTTCTACGTGAACTAGGCGATGCCGGGGTTGTATATAGCCATGGTGATATTGCGCCTTGGAATATGGTTACCCGCGACGGGATGCCTTACGCTTTAATTGACTGGGAATTCGCGGGACCTGTACATCCGCTTGTTGAGTTAGCCCGGGTATGCTGGCTCTTTCCGCAGCTGCACGATGATGATGTTGCCGAAAGAGTCGGCTTGCCGGATGCTAATGCCCGTGCAAGGCAGCTCCGTTTATTGGTTGACGCTTATGGCGTCGAACCTTCTCTTCGAACGGACTTGTTGGATATGATCGTAGAGGTGGTCGTGCGGGAAACGGCTGAAGAAGCCATTGAGCAGCAGGTATCGCCGGAAACGGAAGGTCTGTTATGGGGGATCGCCTGGAGAGCTCGGAGCGCTGCCTGGATACTGCGCCATCGTAGTATCCTTGAGAAGGCGCTGAATACCCGATTGTGTTAAGGCGAAATTCGTTAAACCGCCCATCCTGTTTAGCGGGATGGGTATTTTTGATCATGAATAGCTTTTAGTCAGATTTTATGAAAGTCAAACTTCATTAGCATGTTCGGAGAATGGATCGGGAGGAAACATACATGTCTGGACTACATGATAACAGGGGGAAGGCAATCCTCAAGGGACACCAAATGAACACTGCTTTGGAGTCCTCGGAGGGCAAGGAGGCTGCTAAAGCGGAAAGAGAGGATCGGTATTCCAGGCAAGAGCGGTTCACGCCATTGGGAAAGGAAGGACAGCTTCGCCTCCGGAACAGCCGCGTGCTCGTTCTCGGCGCAGGGGCGCTGGGAAGCGCCGTGTCGGAGACCTTGGTTCGCGCAGGCGTCGGACACGTGACCATCGTGGACCGGGATTACGTGGAATGGAGCAATTTGCAGCGTCAGCAGCTGTTTACCGAGCAGGATGCCATCAACCGGCTGCCAAAGGCCGTAGCTGCTGCCAAGCGGTTATCCGAGATCAACTCGGACGTCAGCGTGGAAGGTGTCGTTATGGATGTACGAGCCCACGAATTGTCGGTGCTGTGCCAAGGCGTTGACTTGATGATGGACGCTACCGATAATTTTGGAACCCGGCTGATCTTGAACGACATCGGTTTCAAGCATGGAATTCCGTGGATTTACGGGGGATGTGTCGGGAGCTCCGGGATGAGTTATACGTTTTTACCGGGAGAAACCCCATGTTTGAACTGTTTGCTTGGAATGATTCCTTTAGGCGGCGACACTTGCGACATTAACGGCATTCTCCCCCAAGCGGTACAGATGGTCGCTGCCCATCAAACGATGGAAGCGCTGAAGCTATTATCTGGAAACCGCCAAGCCTTGAGGAAAAAGATGCTGTCTTTTGATTTATGGCGTAACGAACAGTTGGAATTTGGAGTAGACCGTGCGAAAAAATCGGATTGCTCCACATGCGGCGAGGAACCGACATACCCTTATCTGTCGGCTGAGCATGCCGATAAAAGCGAAGTGCTGTGCGGCAGGGACACCGTGCAGATCCGGCCGGGCAGACCCATGCAGCTTCAACTGGAGGAGATGGCGGATCGATTGAACAGCCTGCCTCAAGGAAAAGCTACCGTTACCCCATATATGATCATTTTTCAGGCAAGTCCGCACCGTTTGGTTATATTTCAAGACGGCAGAACCCTGGTGCATGGCACATCGGATATCGCCAAGGCTAGATCGCTATATAATCAATACGTTGGCGGTTAAATAAGAAGGAGCAAAGCTAACGTGCTTCATCCCACATCGTAAACGGCAAAGGAGTGAGCCTCACAGGCCCACTCCTTTTATCGTTTAATCCCGAATCGCTTCATTCAAAATTAAATGGAAACCATTCTGGATGAAATAGAGATCAGGGTGAGCGATATTTTGCATGGTCAGATTGTTGAATGTTGCGGACCCGTTGCCCGTGTACGTGTAGATCGCCGCACCCGGATGCGGACTCGAGAATCTCGAGGACGTTACTCCGTCAAGTCCCGTACCGTCTATACGGATATGGTTAAACACGATGTTCTCAAACCCGCCGCCATAACCGAACTGTACCGCACTGCGCTGGGTGTTCAGAATATCGATGTTGGTAAACGTAACATTGCGGATCGGATCATTCGATGCTTCAAGGTCGATGGCCCCGCGCTCCCCGTTGTACAAGTCTTTACTGGTACCACTGCCAATGATGGTGGTATCGGAGAACAGAATGCCGGTATTGTTCTGGAAATGATATCCCGGGAATACCGTGTTCATTCGGATGCCGGAACCGCCAACGGTGTCTACAATCAAATTGTGAGTGGCCTTGTGACCGCTTCCCCCAAAGAAAGCGATGGCCGCCGCGCGCCAATTGTTTTCGATGGTGTTATAGGAGAAGGTGTTGTTAACACCCGCTGGTGCACCGTTCACGTTACTCGTCCAGACAGCGAGTCCATCGTCGCCGTTATTTCGAATGCTGCTGTTGCGCACCGTCGAATGGCTGGTCCCCTGCGCAAAATTAACCCCATCCGCTAAGTTGTTGCGGATCCGGCTGTTTTCTATGATCAGCCCTTCCGCGATCTTGGCCGGCGTATGGGCATAATCGCCAACCCAGAATCCGCATTCGAAATGCTCCACCCACACATTGTGAATCTTGGAGTTGGTGCCGAAATTGTCCATGAATCCTTTGTAAATGGCATTCTGATTATATCGGGACCGCAGATTCGAGTTGAGATAGATATGGCTGAAATCCAGCTGGCCCCCGATTCGAAGCGAGATCCCGCCGGAAGCCGCATTCGGGTTGGTAAATTGGATGTTGGTGTGCCAGATGCCTGCCCCCATAATCTTCATGTCATTGATCATATTGCCGACCGAGCCGATCTTCCACATATTGCCCAAATGGAACGTCCCCTCAGGAATGTATAGGGTTTTGCCTGATGAGGCCGCTGCCTGCACGGCAGCCTCAAATGCCGTTAGGTCATCTTGGCCGTCGTTGGGGATCGCACCGAAATCCGTGACGGAGACCGAGTTGGCAGGACGGGCGATAGCCGCAGGTACCGGCTCGATTTCGATGAAATCGACGCCGTATTCCAGGTTATCCGCATTAGACTTCTGAATACGGATTTTGTCTCCCGGCTGAAGCGGCGTATCCATTTTCCAGTGTACTTCATCGAACCGGAATAGAGGACGTCCTCCTCCAGGCGCATCTGCCGGATGATCGCTGGAAAAATACTGCCAGCTGTAGTAGGACGTTAATGGAACCGTCTTCTTCTTCGAACCGTTTACATAGACGTCGAGCGAGCCGTCTAATCCCATGCCGTCCGATGAGTCCGGCATCGTATATCGCATGGTGATGCCTGCGCCCCCTTCGCCTTCACGAACCGTCCATTCCAGGTTGGATCCGCTTGTAGGGAGAGCAACATAACGTTGTCCGGATGCTTCCGATGCCGTGAGTGCTTGATCGAACGTGGGCGCTGATTTTAGCAATGCGCCGCCGCCGCGTATGGCGTCATCGGTATCATAGCGGGTATACGGCATGCTGGCACCGCGTGATGAGTACACGGTTAGGTTGGCATGACTGACATTGTTCTCCCGTTTAACCGGTACTTCGTTAACATCGGGTGCCACGGAGGTTGTTAATGTATAGCTGCCGCTTGCAGCGGTCCATGTGCCGGGAATTTGGACGGTGGCGGATGCGCCTGCGGCAAGGGCACCATGGTAGCTACCGTTAAAGGTCTGGATCGTTGATCCGGCCGGATTCTTCAGTGCAACGGAAATCGCATGCGAGCCGCTAGCCGTGGCTTTGTTGCCTTGGTTCTTAAGATTGACGGTAAAGGCTACGGCATTGCCGGCCATAGGCGTGGTTGGCGTCCACTGTATCGTTCCTACCAAATCGGAGCTTTCCACGCTGCCAATAACCAAAGGGGACGAATGGGAATAGCTGTTGTTCCCATCGTTCAGCTCGATGATGTTGTCATCCTCGTCGACCTTGGCGCTGAGGGTATACGATGAAGCCGCTGGGGCTCCGGTTTGCAGGGAGACCGTGGCGGAAGCTCCTGCTGCAAGCGGCCCTAACGGCGAGGAGCCTGCTTTTGCGTCATTCAGGTAAAAATTGACCGTCGTAGCGCCGGCTTCCGCGCTTCCAATGTTTTTAACCGTGGCATGCAGTGTGATATCATCGTTTTCGCTCGGAGAAGACGGCGTCCAGGACATATCCGTAATGGTAAGGTCCGGGTTCTCGCCGGCGGTGCCATACACTTCAATTTCCGCAATCTGTCCCGCAGGGGCGCCGGAATTCGATGTTATGTTCAATTGCAGACGTTTAACCGTTGCATTTACCGGAATCGTTACGAAATTTCCGGAAGCGGGGGCGAACGTATAGGACTGAGCCGACACCAGATTACTAAAGGTCGTTGTAGTTTGGTCATGCCCAAGGACTTGTATGGTTTGCGTGCGGGCGCTCCATTCCGTAGACGGATTCAGTTTCAGTACGATGGAGGTAATATCATGGTTTGATTCCAGATCCAGGGTCAGCGTACTGGGGTTGCTGCCGCCTTCCCAGTAAGTTTGGACGTTGTTGTCGTTAGCATGGGCCGCTACATACGTGAAAGTGCTTGAGGAGGCGGTAATCGGTTTGCCGCTCGCGACATTGTTTCCAGTTGGAGGCGTCGGCGGGGAGACCGATGGTCCATAAATTTCAAATTCAGACAGCTGCGCAGCCGGCCATGTCGTATTGTTGGCTACACTTAAACGAACATATCTCGTGCTCGTTTCGTCAAAACTCACGGTCACCGAGTTTCCTTCGGCAGGGTCGAATGCATAGTCGGCCGGACCCGTGATATTTGTGAATGTCGTGCCGTTCAAGCTGCCTTGTACGCTCAGCGTTTGAGTCCGCGGCTCCCAGCTGGCAGGAAGTTTTAGGACGAATTCGTTGATGCTGGTGGCGGTACCGAGATCAACTTGTATCCATTGCGGGAACGCATGGTTGGTGCTTTCCCAGTACGAATTTGGGTTGCCATCGTTTACGTTGGACGGCCCGTAGGTTTGGGATTGGCCGCTAGCCGTCACGTTTTTGCCGATGGATAGGTTTATTCCGCCTGCTGCAGAAGCCTTAGCGGGAGGCCCGGCGGCCGTGAACACAATGGATACCAGCATGACTACGACTAGAGGCCATCCCACGAGTTTGTTGCGCATATTATTTTTCCTCCTTCATCATGTTTGATGAGTTATACCGGGTAAAGATATCCCCCTTTCCTGATCTTATATCCATTATAAAAATAACGTCTCGACCGAAATAAGATGCAATTCTACGGAAATCGTATGCGATCCCAGCATATTTTGGATCAGGCTTGAATTTTTGTAAGAAAATGCGTTCTGGTTGTTCTTCATCCATTGCAGGAGTGAAAGCAGGATGAAACAGACATACTTACATTATTAAGCGATGAAAGCGGGGGAGAACCCGTGGACAAAGTCATTTTGATCGCGGCAGACAATCAAGCTCGGATCCAGACGATAACGGAGATACTAGAACAAGCGGGTTATAAGGTTACAGACGCTGCGAATTATTCGGAAGTGGTTGCCGCACTGCAGCGCGCAGGCGCAGACCTGCTGCTCATCGACAGCAGACTGCCGGGTATGAACCAATTCAATCTCGTGGAGCGACTGGCGGGCAGAGGGGAACAGCTCCCGATCATTGTCATCGGAAGCGACGGTTCTAACGAAGCGATTCATGCTTTGGAAGCTGGAGCCCATGACTACATCCCGAATGACAGGGATGAGAGGGAGCTGTTGGCGCGAATTGCCAATTTGCTGAGGCTTTTTCAGACAGGACGCGCGGAACAGGAGGAGATCATCCGAATCGGAGATCTGGTGATCGATCCTTTGAGCCGCAATGTAATTCGGGAAGAGGAGCCCGTGGAACTGACTCATCGCGAATACGATTTGCTGTTGTTTTTGGCTCGAAGGCAGGGGCAGGTATGCACGCGTGAGGATATTTTAAAACAGGTATGGGATTATGATTTTCATACGGGTACCAACGTGGTCGATGTCTACATTCTCCATTTGAGAGAGAAGATCGATAGAGGGCGCAAGCAAAAACTGCTTCGTACGATACGGGGGGCCGGTTATAAGCTTTTATCCCAGAAAGAAATCGATGCAAGCAAAAAAGACCGCCTTCCCTGAGCGGAAAGACGGTCTTCGATATGATAAGTGAAAAATAAGACTACAGTACGCGACGAGCTTTCAGGTAAGTCTTGCTCCAGTTGCCGGACAGACTGGAGATCGTTACGCCAGGCTTGCCGTAAGTGTGCAAGATTTTGTTGTTGCCCATATAAACGGCAACGTGTGTTACGTTTCTGCCATTCGCACGGCTTCCGCTTGAGAAGAATACCAGATCGCCGGCTCTCAGGTTCGATTTCGAAACGGCCTTGCCGACCTTGGATTGGGCAGCGGACGTACGCGGCAGGTTCACGCCGTATTTTTTAAAGATATGTTTCATGAAGGAAGAGCAATCAAACACTCTTGTCGTGGATGTGGATGCTCCGAATTTATAAGGTGTTCCCATATATTGTTTACCGAAGTTAACGACTCGAGTTCCTGTGCTTACGGATGCTGCTTCTACAGGTGCCGGCGGTGCAACAGTTAGTACTGCGCCTACGCCCAAAGTTGCGCTCAAGCTGATGACTACGGCTTTCTTAATCCAATTCTGTCGATTCATGTTGTATGACCTCCAAGCAGTTATTGTTTTTTGCGATGAACCGAGTATATCAGATTTGAAACCGGCCATAATCTGGATAATCGGCGGAAGCCCTTGGGCCGCATGAAATGAAAGCGAATTATTAAAATATCATTAAAAGTAACAAAAAATTAAGAATTGCGGCTGATACGCGAGTTCTAAACAAGAAAAAACCCTTGATACACAAGGGTTTTTCAAAAGAATTACGAGGTTTAATATTTTGCGATAAAAGATGACAAAATAGTAATGATTAGCGATCCTTGCTTTGAATAATGAGCAGCAGACCGCCTTCGATCCGAACCGTTCCTTTCTCCTCGGCCAGCCTGTTGCTGACCCCGAGCGACTGCCCCAATCGCAATGTGGCATCTTGGAGCGGATACTGAAAACCTTCGAGATAAATGCCGGTAACTTCCGTGGTGAGCGGCAGAAGGGAGACATATGTAAACCCTTTGTTCTCGACAAGACAGCTGGAGCCCGTCAGGGTAATAAAATTGTTTTCATCTAATATGGAACACGGGATATGATGCTGAAGGCCGCGTATGAGCATGTGGATATTGGCCAGCGTATGATCCAGGCGCGTGCCCGTAGCCCCCAGAATCATGATGGATTCGGGCGAGCGTTCCATAGCCAGCTCGAAGGCAAGCTCGGTGTCGGTCAAATTTTTATCGATCGGGTCACAATCGATGACCTTTCCGCTCATGGAGTGGACACGATCCATCTGCTCGGGCGGAATGGAATCGAAATCTCCGACGGACAGATCGGGTTTGATTCCATGTTCAATCAAGAAGAGAGCGCCGCGATCGGCTCCTATAATGAAATCCCCTTCTTGGACCTCATTCAGGAATCCCGTTGACAACTCCCCACCTGTGAAGATCAGGACGCGAGTGTGTTTCATTATATATTCCTCCTTTTTCGAGAGAATTGTCATTGAATTCTAGTATAGTGCAGTTTTCATGCTTGCACAATTTTAATAGGCGCGGCTACAATGTAGTATGTAAATTGACGGGGGAGCGGGGGAACTGAATTTTGGACATGCATGTGTTTGACGTATTCAGCATCATTGGCACCATTGCGTTTGCCATGTCCGGAGCTTTTGTGGCAATGGAAGAGGAATACGATATTTTGGGGGTTGTGGTGCTTGGATTGGTCACGGCCTTCGGCGGGGGTATTATAAGAAACGTCCTGATCGGCGTGCCGGTTACCACCCTGTGGGGTCAGGGAGATTTAATCATGCTGGCGATGATTTCGGTTTTCGTGGCGTTTGTGCTGCCGCTCGGCTTGATTCAGCATTGGAAGAAAACCGAGGCCTTGTTTGATGCGATCGGGCTATCCGCTTTCGCGATTCAAGGAGCATTATATGCTACGCAAATGAATCATCCATTGAGCGCGGTCATCGTGGCGGCTGTGCTGACAGGCAGCGGCGGAGGAATGGTCCGCGATTTGCTGGCCGGGCGGAAGCCGCTCGTGCTGCGCGACGAGATTTACGCGGTCTGGGCCATGGCAGCAGGTGTCGCTATCGGCTTAGGGGTCGCCACCAAGACCTGGCAGCTCTTGACCTTATTTGTTATAGTCATCGTTTTCAGGATGCTGTCCGTTCTATATAAATGGAGATTGCCCAGAAGGTCGCTGCACGCAGCCCAGTCTTCGGCAGCCAGCGGAAAAGAGGTCAGATCCGGTTAAAATAAGGTATGGAACAGATTAAATAAAATTTCTCGATTGCGATTCATCATAGCGTGGAGGTGGAAGGACCATGGTATCCGTTTTGTTTGTATGTTTGGGCAATATCTGCCGCTCGCCCATGGCGGAAGCGGTGCTGCGGCATAAAATAGTACAGCGCGGGCTGCAGGATCAAATAAGCGTGGATTCGGCCGGCACCGGGGATTGGCATATCGGCAGCATTCCCCATGAAGGCACGAGAAAGCTGCTCGACAGCTGGCGAATCAGTTATGAAGGAATGGTCGCGCGCAAGGTAGTCAGCGAGGACCTTGAACGTTTCGATTACGTTATCGGCATGGATGATTCGAATGTAACGAATATCCGCAAGTTAGCGGGAGGCGATCAGGCTGAGATCCTGAAGTTCATGGATTTGCTGCCGAACGAAAAATTGCGCGAGGTGCCCGATCCGTATTTCACCGGAAACTTTGACGAAGTGTACCGGCTGATTGATGCGGGGTGCGACATCTTACTGGACAAAATCATGGAAGAAAAGCTATAATCGATTCGAACAAGCGGTGAATCAGCCGCTTTTTTGAAGAACATCATTGAAAGCGATACCAAGAAGAACGGGCTGCTGAACATAAAAGATGAACAATGCACATTCCATAAAAAATGCGCGGTTGTTCATCTTTTTTTGGAGTGGGGCAGAAGCTGCAGACGATCATGTCCTAGCTTTGCCTCACAGGTATTCTTTTTGCCAACGGATTTCAATCGTAACGCGTGGGGTCCCGATTGGGACAGTTAAACCATTTTGCAGTAACAGGTCATTTATATAGCCCATGGATTTTGCCGATTCAAACATTTAACCAAGGAAGTACATAAGGGCAGCAGGGAGCTCTTTTTGCCAAAATCCCCAAAGGTGACGACCTTCTTTTTCAAGATATGATACGGTAGCACCCCGTTCTTCCAGCAAAGCCTTTGTTGAGCGATTTAATTCGACGAAGTTATAGACACCTGTATCGGTTGCGTAGTTGTCTTCTTGCAAGCCTACAATCATGTAAATGTTGAGCCAGGACAAATCACGCTCTTCCTGAATCATGTTCTGGGTCTTCTCATAGTAGGCCCCGGACAAGCTGATGATTCTTGTGAAAAGATGCGGATAACGCAAGGCCAAATGCACGGAGACGCTTCCCCCGAGGGAGTCGCCGGCAAGCACTCTTTCCGCAGGCTCTTTGCGCACGGGATATTTTTGCTCCACGAAGGGAATAATCTCTTCGGCGAAGCAGGACAGGTAAGCATCGAAGCGGTTGCCGAACGGCGCGTACTCCTCGGTTCGTACCTTGGTGTTCACTTCCACGCCCACAATGATGAACGGCTCCACTCCTTCTTCGAGGATGAGCTGGTTGGCCCAGGTCGCGATGCGGCCGAAGTTGAAAAATTCCTCTCCGTCCTGACAGTAAACGACGGGATAGCTGAGGATTTCATTGTATCCGGGAGGAAGATAGATGCGCAGCGTTCGAGTCTCCTGCAAAAACTTGCTGTCAATCACTTCTTTTACGATGGTTCGCTTCAATAAACGTTCATTCGTCATCATTCGTCACCTTTTTCGGGTTAGTTTTTGAAATGCGGTAAACAATAAGTTAAAATTACCCTGACATGTTGAAGTTGTCTGCTGTTCTATGATGTTTGTCATACTGTTATAGTATTATTCGTCAACTGTTATACATACAAACGTGAAAGAATATGAAATTTTATCCCGTATTTCTTTGACGAATGGAGTGAAACAGGTGTATAATAATTCTATAACAGCGGAACTTGATATTCAAATATTTATTGAGGTGAAAAAAATGACCAAGGTTCCTTATGAAGTATATACCGAGGAAGTAGGTACTCTATCTGTACTTTCCCCGGATGGCAAAATCGTAAACAAAGATCTTCTGCCTGAATTGTCGGACGATCAACTGAAAGAAATTATGTACCGTATGGTATTTACCCGTACTTGGGACGACCGCGCCGTAAACCTCGGCCGTCAAGGACGTCTCGGTTTCTACGCTCCTGTATCCGGTCAAGAAGCTACGATGGTAGGCAGTGAGTTCGCGCTTGAGAAAGACGACTTTATCTGCCCGGGCTACCGCGATATGCCGCAAATCGTATGGCATGGACTTCCGCTCTACCAAGCATTCCTTTATTCCCGCGGACATCAGCATGGCGGACAAATTCCCGAAGGCGTTAACGTATTGATGCCTCAGATCATCATCGGCGCGCAAATCCTGCATGCCATGGGTATCGCGATGGGCTACAAATTGAAGAAGCAAAAACAAGTGGTTATTACGTATACCGGTGACGGCGGCTCTTCCGAGGGCGACTTCTACGAAGGCCTGAACTATGCAGGCGTGTACAAACTGCCGGTCATCTTCTTCGTGCAAAACAACGGCTATGCAATCACGACTCCGTTCTCCAAGCAGACAGCAGCGTTGTCTATCGCGCACAAAGCTGTAGCAGCCGGCATCAAAGGCGTTAAAGTTGACGGCATGGACGTTCTCGCGGTGATCAAAGCGGTTCAGGATGCTGCAGAGCGCGGCCGCAACGGTGAAGGTGCAACGCTGATCGAAGCCGTGACATACCGTTTCCGTCCGCATTCCTTGTCTGACGACGCTACGAAATATCGTACGAAGGAAGAAGAGGGCGAGTGGAACGAGAAGGATCCGATCGCGCGTCTTGCGAAGTACCTGGAAGCCAAAGGCCTCTGGACAGAAGAAGATACAGCTCGCGTGAAAGAAGAAGCGAAAGCGAAAGTCAACGAGCAAATCAAAAAAGCAGAACAAACGGAAAAAATGACGGTACCTGGTTTGATCGACAGCATGTTCGAGCAAACGCCGAAGCATTTGGAAGAACAGAAAGCCGATTTCCAATAAGAGTGACGGGCCGATGATTGTCAAAGGTTGATCCTGGATGATCATCCGGTTTGTCATGGGCGCATCAGGTCTTGTTTTTAAATAACGTTTAACATCGATATATAGCCTTATAAGGCATCACACTGGAAGAACAGTGAACTGTATTTCTTAAGGAGGAAATGAAGCAATGGCACAAATGAACATGAAAGAAGCGATTCGCGACGCCATGCGCGTTGAATTGAGCCGTGACCCTAACGTTGTCATCTTCGGTGAAGACGTAGGTAATGTCGGCGGTGTTTTCCGGGTAACGGAAGGCCTTCAAAAAGAATTCGGGGAAGAGCGCGTATTCGATACGCCGCTGGCAGAGTCCGCTATCGGAGGTTTGGCGGTAGGTCTCGGTATTCAAGGCTTCCGTCCGATCGCTGAAATTCAATTCGTTGGATTTATCTTTGAGGCGCTCGACCAAATCGTCGTTCAAGCAGCGCGTATGCGTTACCGTTCCGGCGGACGCTACAACTCCCCGATCGTGTTCCGTACACCATTCGGCGGCGGGGTAAAAGCGGCTGAGCTGCATACCGACGCACTCGAAGGTTTGATCACACAAACCCCGGGTATTAAAGTTGTAGTACCTTCCAATCCTTATGATGCAAAAGGACTCATGATCGCAGCGATTCGCGACAATGACCCTGTATTCTTCATGGAGCACTTGAACCTGTACCATGCGTTCCGCGCTGAAGTTCCTGAAGGTGATTACACCGTTGAGCTTGGCAAGGCTAACGTGGTTCGCGAAGGAACGGACGTTACGATCATCGCTTACGGCCTGATGGTTCATACTGCTACGAAAGCGGCAGACGAGCTTGAAAAGAACGGAATCAAAGCCGAAATCATCGACCTGCGCACCATTTCTCCAATCGACATCGATACCGTGCTGGCTTCGGTTAAGAAAACCAACCGCGCCATCGTGGTTCAAGAAGCGCAGAAATCTGCCGGCGTAGCCGCAGAAGTCATCGCTCAAATCAACGAGAAAGCGATTCTCCACCTGGAAGCACCGGTGCTTCGCGTTACGCCGCCAGACACCGTGTATCCATTCGCTCAAATCGAGGACACTTGGTTGCCTACTCCGGCGCGTATCGTTGATGCCGTAAATAAAGTATTGAATTTCTAATAGCAGCAATTTCTAGGGAGGTTTTTCAGTTGGCAAAATTCGAATATCGTTTTCCAGAGCTGGGCGAAGGTTTGCATGAAGGTGAAATCATCAAAATGCATATCAAGCCGGGCGACAAAGTAACAGACGACGACATCATCATGGAAGTGCAGAACGACAAGGCGGTCGTAGAAGTTCCTTGTCCCGTGAACGGTACGGTTCAAGAAGTTTTTGCCAAGGACGGTCAAGTATGCCGTGTCGGTGAAGTGGTTGCAATCATCGATGCTGAAGGCGACATTCCTGAGCAAGAGGCTCCTGCCGAAGAGCAGTCCGCTCAAGAAGCCGACGCAGCGAAAGGCAGCGCAGATACGACGTCTTCCCCGGCTCAAGATGCTCCTGCTGACGCTAAACAAGGCGGAAACGGCGAAGCAGCGACGCCTGCAGCACCTAACCGTGAAGTTCTGGCTACGCCAAGCGTGCGCAAATTCGCTCGCGAGCAGGGTGTTGACATCGCACAAGTTCAAGGCTCCGGCAACAACGGAAAAGTGACCCGCGAAGATGTAGAAGCCTTCAAGAACGGTGGCGGCCAAGCAGCAGCAGCTCCGGCTCAAGAAGCTGTTTCCGAGACGAAAGCTGCTCCTGCAGCAGCATCCGCAGCGGTGGACACTCGCGCAGAAGAAGAGCGCGTGCCATTCAAAGGTATCCGCAAAGCGATCTCGAATGCTATGGTTAAATCGGCTTACACGGCTCCTCACGTTACGATCATGGACGAAGTGGACGTAACCGAGCTGGTAGCGTTCCGTACCCGCATGAAACCGATCGCTGAGAAGAAGGGCACGAAAGTTACGTATCTGCCATTCATCGTTAAAGCACTTGTTGCGGCAAGCCGTCAATTCCCTGCTTTGAATGCGATGATCGACGAAGAAGCGAACGAAATCGTGTACAAAAAGTACTACAACATCGGTATCGCCACGGATACAGATAACGGTCTGATCGTACCGGTTATCAAAGATGCGGATCGTAAGAGCATCTGGATGATCGCTGACAGCATCCGTGATCTGGCTGCACGCGGCCGTGAGGGCAAACTGGCTCCTAACGAAATGAAGGGCAGCACGATTTCCATCACGAACATCGGTTCCGCAGGCGGCATGTTCTTTACACCGATCATCAACTTCCCAGAGGTTGCTATCCTCGGTACCGGCCGCATCAGCGAAAAAGCGGTTGTGAAGAACGGCGAGATTGTAGCAGCACCTGTTATGGCATTGTCCTTGAGCTTTGACCACCGTATCATCGACGGCGCAACGGCTCAAAACTTTATGAACTATATTAAACAACTGCTCGCTAACCCTGAGCTGCTTGTTATGGAGGTGTAACTAATGGTAGTTGGAGATGCTTCTTTAGATATTGATACTCTAGTCATTGGTGCTGGTCCTGGTGGTTACGTGGCGGCGATTCGTGCCGCCCAACTGGGTCAAAAGGTTCTGATCGTTGATAAATCGGAACTCGGCGGCGTTTGCTTGAACCGTGGTTGTATTCCTTCCAAGGCTTTGATCGCTGCAGCTCATCAGTTCGAATCCGCGAAGCATGCCGATGCATTCGGTATTTCCGTGGAGAACGTAACCGTTGATTTCGCGAAAACGCAGGAATTCAAAAACGGCGTTGTCAAAAAAATGACCGGCGGCGTAGCTGGTTTGCTGAAAGGCAACAAAGTGGAAGTTTTCAACGGCGAGTGCATGTTCATCAACGAAAACGAAGCGCGTGTATTCAATGATCATGAATCTCCGCGTTACCGCTTCAAGAACTGCATCATTGCTACTGGTTCCCGTCCAATCGAACTGAAGCCATTCCCGTTTGGCGGACGCATCTTGTCTTCCACCGAAGCATTGAACCTGCCTGAAGTACCGAAGAGCATGATTGTCATCGGCGGCGGCTACATCGGTGCCGAGCTGGGTCAAATGTACTCCAAATTCGGTTCCAAAGTAACGATCATCGAAGGTCTGGACAGCGTTCTGGCTGGCTTTGACAAAGACATGACAAGCCTCGTTACCAAGAACATGAAGAAAACCGGCATCGAAATTATCACAGGTGCTAAAGCTGAAAGTGCTGAGCAAAACGATAAAGAAGTTACCGTGAAATACTCCGTGAATGGCGAAACCAAAGAAGTAACAGCTGATTACCTGCTGGTTACGGTTGGCCGTCGTCCGAACACGGACGGAGAGCTTGGTCTGGACCTGATCGGCCTCGACATGGATGAGCGCGGATTCGTGAAAGTCGACCATCAAGGACGCACCAGCATTCCGCATATCTTCGCAATCGGGGATATCGTGTCCGGCCTGGCGCTTGCACACAAAGCTTCCTACGAAGGTAAAGTGGCTGCTGAAGCGATCTCCGGAATGCCGTCCGTCGTGGATTACAAATGTATCCCGGCCGTTGTGTTTACGGATCCTGAATGCTCCAGCGTAGGTTACACCGAAGCTCAAGCGAAGGAAAAAGGCCATAAAGTAAAAGCTGGCAAATTCCCTTACGCAGGCAACGGACGTTCCGTATCCTTGAACCATCCGGAAGGCTTCGTGAAAATCGTGGCCGAAGAGGGAACAGGGCTTATTCTCGGAGCGCAAATCGTGGGTCTGGAAGCTTCCAACCTGATTGCCGAGCTCGGCCTTGCTATTGAAATGGGCGCTACGCTTGAAGATGTAGCTTTGACCATCCATGCGCATCCGACGCTGGGAGAGATCGTTATGGAAGCGGCGGAATTGGTAATGGGTCATCCGATCCACATCATTGCCCGTTAATCCGTAGACGTATTTTCGAGTCATTATATATTCAGCCAGGAGGCAGAGAACGCGCAGGCGGTTTCTGCCTCCTGTTTTTTTATGTAGATATGCCAACGGATACCCGCCCTCTCCGGGCAGGGTTATTTTAAGCATCCCAATCATTCCGTGAACATGGTAGACTGAGGATATGAGATTTTAGTGAGGTGACTATGAGATGAAACAATATTTGGAGCTGCTGCAGGATATACTGGATCATGGCGTAGAGAAGGGAGACCGGACGGGTACGGGAACGTTGTCCGTATTCGGAAGACAGCTGCGTTTTGACCTATCCCAAGGGTTTCCGCTAATGACAACCAAGCGGATTCACCTGAAATCGGTCGTACATGAGCTTTTGTGGTTCTTGAGCGGTGAAACGAATATCCGGTACCTAAAAGAGAACGGCGTGCGGATATGGGACGAATGGGCGGATGAAAACGGGGATTTGGGTCCTGTCTACGGCTCGCAGTGGCGGGCATGGGCAACGCCGGATGGACGCCATATCGATCAGATCGCCAATGTCATCGATTCGATTAAGAATAATCCCGATTCCAGACGACATATCGTCAGTGCCTGGAACGTGGCGGAGATTGATAACATGAAGCTGCCGCCGTGCCATTTTGTATTCCAATTCTACGTGGCGGGCGGGAAGCTTTCCTGTATGCTTACCATGCGCTCGGTGGACAGCTTCCTCGGGCTGCCGTTCAACATTGCCAGTTATGCGCTGCTAACCCATATGGTTGCCCAGCAGTGCGACCTGGAGCCGGGTGAATTCATCTGGTCGGGCGGCGATGTCCATATTTATTCCAACCATATGGAGCAGGTGAGAACGCAGCTTGAACGCGAGCCATATGCGCTGCCGAAGCTGGTGATCAAGCGCAAGCCGGACAGCATTTTTGATTATACGTACGAGGATTTTGAATTTGAGGGTTATCAATACCATCCGACCATTAAGGCGACGGTTGCCGTATAAGTTTAAATTGGGTTATGGAGGCTCCATGCGGTGACATCCATAAGATCAATGGAAGGAGAGACGGTGTAATGATATCGATGATATGGGCAATGGGCAAGGACCAGGTGATCGGGCTGAACGGCACGATGCCGTGGCGCTTGCCGCGGGATATGGCCTTCTTCAAGGAGAAAACCCTCCATAAAACGATCCTGATGGGGCGCAAGACTTGGGATTCCTTTGGCGGCAAGCCGCTGCCTCACCGAAAGAACATCGTGTTGACGAGAGATGAGAGCTTTACGTTGACGGAGGATCAGGGCATCGTGATCCATGACATCGAGAACGCGTTACCCTATTCGAAGAATGAGGAACTGATGGTGATTGGCGGATCGCAGATTTATGAATTGATGCTGCCGAAAGCGGATCGTCTGTACTGCACGTTCATTGACGAGAGTTTTGAAGGGGATACGTACTTTCTCGAAGTGAACTGGGAAGAATGGAAGATCGTCGAAGAAGTTCCCGGCATCACGGATGAAAAAAATCCGTATGCCTACCGTTTCGTTACGTTTGAACGGAAATAAACAGCTCGATGGCACGATTCGGAGGGATAGACTTACCGCCTTCCGTCCATGTTGACAATGCTTTCATAGTAGGATAATACAAATGATCATGCATATAGTCCATTTAACAGGCGAAAAGCGAAATGCTACTATATTTCTAATGTTTATGCAAATGGCTGCTTAAATAGCCGCGAGTAGTGGGGATTCATGCTTTGATAAAAATTTTTTTAGCATAAATAGAAAAAATAAATCAGGCTGAAACCTGTTTCTTGGCTCATCTGACGATAGATGTCGGATGATTTATGATATGATAAATTGTACATGGTAATCAGCATGGATAGAACGGATGGGGGTAAAGCAGTATGTCTACACCAACAGGATTTATGGAATATCAGCGCCAGCTTCCGGCAGACCGGAGCCCGGCTGAACGAGTTAAAGACTGGGAAGAGTTTCATAAACATTTAGAAGAAGATGAGCTCCAGACCCAGGGAGCACGCTGCATGGACTGCGGTACGCCATACTGCCATACAGGAATCGATATGGTCGGCGGCACATCGGGCTGCCCGATCCACAACCTGATCCCGGAATGGAACAATCTTGTATATCGGGGCTTGTGGAGAGAAGCTCTGGAGCGTCTCCACAAAACGAACAATTTCCCTGAGTTTACCGGACGCGTATGTCCAGCGCCTTGCGAGGGTTCTTGTACCGTCGGCTTGATCGGGGAGCCGGTTACGATCAAATCCATCGAGCAGGCGATTATCGACAAAGGCTTTGAAGAAGGCTGGGTCGTTCCGGAGCCGCCCGAGAAGCGCACAGGAAAACGCGTAGCCGTTGTCGGTTCCGGTCCGGCAGGACTGGCGGCAGCAGCACAGCTGAACAAAGCGGGCCATTCCGTCACCGTCTACGAGCGTGCGGACCGCATTGGCGGCTTGTTGACCTACGGGATACCGTCCATGAAGCTGGACAAGGGCATCGTGCAGCGCCGTGTCGATCTGCTCGCGGCGGAAGGCGTCGAATTTGTCGTGAACACCGAGATCGGCAAGGATATTCCCGCCAAGCAGCTGATGGAAGACTATGATGCCGTCGTACTCTGCGGCGGTGCAACAAAGCCGCGCGAATTCAACATTGAGGGCAGTGATCTCAAGGGCATCCATTACGCGATGGATTACCTGAACGGAACGATCAAGAGCCTGCTGGATTCCGGTCTTGAAGACGGCAACTATTTGTCGGCAAAAGACAAGGACGTTATCGTCATCGGCGGCGGCGACACCGGCTCCGACTGCGTGGCCACAGCGCTGCGTCACGGCTGCAGCAGCGTTACCCAGTTTGGTACGCATAAACAGGCTCCGCTGCAGCGCGATCCGATTGCGAACCCTTGGCCGCAATTCCCGAACGTGTATACACTGGATTACGCCCACGAGGAAGCCAAAGCGCTGTTTGGCAACGATCCGCGGGAATTCTCCATCATGACCACGAAATTCGTCGGGGATGATGAAGGGAACCTGAAAGAGCTTCATACCGTTCAAATCGAGCGCATTGTAGATGAAACCGGCCGTAAAGTGTATCAGCCGATTCCGGGTACGGAAAAAGCGTTTCCGGCGCAAATGGCGTTCATCGCGATCGGTTTTGACGGACCGGAGCAGACGCTGGTAGAACAGCTTGGACTTGAAACGGACCGTCGTTCCAATGTTAAAGCGCCGTATGGCAAATATACGACGAATGTGGATAAAGTATTTGCAGCCGGCGACATGCGCCGCGGACAAAGCCTTGTCGTGTGGGCGATCAATGAAGGCCGCGAGGTGGCACGCGAGGTAGACAAATATCTGATGGGCGCGACCGTACTGGTTTAATCCTTCTCCTAAATATGCTATCATGAATATAGTAGTTAAAGGGACTTCGCGAGAGCGAAGTCCTTTTTGGAGTTAGCCTCCGCGCCAGGCTGCTCATCGGGGAGGAGAATGTCATTTGAAAACGTTGGTCATTGCCGAAAAGCCGGATATGGGACGGAATATCGCTGCGGTCATCGAGCCGCGGGCCAAGAACAACCGTACATATCTTGAAGGTGAGCAATACATCATAACTTGGGCTATCGGACATCTGGTTGGGCTGGCGGAGCCGGATGCATATGATCCGAAGTACAAACGCTGGAATTTACGGGACCTGCCTATCATTCCGGAGCAATTCAAAATCATCCCGAATCCGAAAACCAAGGATCAGCTGAAGGTCATTGGAGAGGTAGCCAAGCGCTGCAGCCATATCGTGAATGCCTGCGATGCGGGACGAGAAGGACAATATATTTTCGCACTAATCCAACAACAATTAAAACTGAAACAGCCTGTAAAAAGACTATGGATCTCGGATTTAACGCCGGAAAGCATTGGCCGCGGCTTTGCGGAGCTTAAGGACGGCGTTGAATTCGAGAATTTAACGCAAGCTGCGCGCGCGCGCAGCGAAGCCGATTGGTTGATCGGCATGAATGCGTCGCGCGCCTTTACGACCCGCCATCAGACGTTGCTGTCGGTTGGCCGGGTGCAGACGCCGGTGCTGGCACTGATCTATGACCGGCAGAAGGAGATCGAAGCCTTCGAATCGCAAACGTTCTACGACGTGAAAGCTTTGTTCAAGCAGGATCAGCTGGAGTATGCGGGAACCTGGCAGGGAGAGCGGCTGACCTCGCAGGAGAAAGCAGAGACGATTGCAGCCAAGGTCCATGGAAAGAACGGCACCATCACTAAATATGAAGTGAAGGAAACGAAGGAATACCCGTTCAAATTGTATGATTTGACCCTGCTTCAGCGTGAAGCCAATGCCAAGTACGGTTACTCTGCCAAAAAAACGCTGGATCTTGCGCAAGCGTTATATGAACGCCACAAGGTGATTTCCTATCCGCGTACGAACTCCAACTATGTGAATGAACAGAATATCGAAGGCATGCACAAGGCCCTTCATATGCTCAAATCGACCTCGTATGCATCTATGGCCGCAGGAGCGGATCCGAGCCGGGTGCACGTCAACAACAAAGCGGTATGCAATCCGCAGCGGGTTGAGGATCACCATGCCATTCTGCCGACATTAAAGCGGCCGGGCACGCTCAGCAAGGAAGAGCAGCATATCTACGATCTGGTCATCACCCGGTTTCTGTCGCATTTTTATCCTCCGGCCATGTACAAGCAGCATACGGTGCTCACCGAGGTCGAGGGGGAAACATTCAAGACGGGAATCAAGGAGCTTTTGTCGCTTGGATGGAAGGTGTTGATTGCCCAGGATACGGAGAAGAAGAAATCCAAATCTTCCAAGAAGGGGAAAGAGGACGAGGAAGAGGAGAATCAGGAATGGAACGACCGTTCCTTTGACCTTACGCCCGACAAGCCGGTGCAATGCAAAAAATCCGAAGTGAAGGAAAAGGCTACCCAGCCGCCAAAAAGTTATACGGAAGGCACGCTGCTGAAGGCCATGGAAAGCGCCGGTAAGTCCATTGAGGATGAAGCGCTTCGGGATGCGATGAAGGATAGCGGTCTCGGAACGCCGGCAACCCGGGCAGCCACCATCGAGCGGTTGAAAAAGGTCGGATATATTACGATGCAGGGCAAAAAAATCACCGTAACGCAAAAAGGAAGAACGGCGGTGGAGCTGATCCGGCATGCCGGCGTCGAATTGCTGGCTTCGCCCGAGATGACAGGCCAATGGGAGCGGCGCCTCCACCAGATCTCCAAAGGCGAAGCTTCTGCTGACGTATTCATGCAAAACGTGCAGAAGTTCACCGTTTCGATCATAAACAAGGTATCCTCGCAGCGTCCGGCGCCTTCGTCGCTTTTCGGCGGAGATGAGGACAAGTCCAAAGGAAGAGGGAAGCGAAGCGCGTCTAAAGCGGCCCCAGCCTCGAAAGCGAAGGATGAGCGCACGAGCAAGCCTACTCCGAAATCAGCGCCTGTCGCTTCAAATGAAGCGCCGTCCGTACGATCTCCCTTGGGGCGCTGCCCAAGACCCGGATGTGACGGGCATATTATTGAAGGACGCAAAGGTTACGGCTGCGCCAATTTCAAAACCGGCTGCAGCTATGTCATCTGGAAGGAATTTGCCGGAAAACAAATTTCTCATGCGATGCTGAAATCCTTGCTGCTTCAGGGAAAGACCCAAGTGTTATCCTTTAAGAACGAGGACGGCAGCACGTATAAGGGCAGGCTTGTCCTTGCTGCGGGCGGTAACGGGCAGCTGGCCGTTCAGGCCGTGGACTCCAGTGCGGCCGTAAAATCGTAGGACGTCGAGGGTTACGCCAAAATAACGAGCCGATCCGGGATATTACTCCAGGATCGGCTCGTTGTCCGTTCGATTAAGTTAAATGCTCTTCAATGACTTCCGGCACTTCAGTCAACGCCGAAACGGTATAGAGCACATTATGCGGCTCTTGCTTCAGCTCGACCAGATTATACTGCCACTCGCGCTGCTGCTTGATGTAGATGCTGTTAATGCCTGCCGTCAATGCCGGAACGACATCCGTGCGGAGCGAGTTGCCGATCATCCACGTATTCGAGCGGACGAACGACCCCATGCCGAGAATCTCCTCAAGCGCCGTGATGTTTTTATGCTGGCGGATATAAATCCGGTCTTTAAAATAGTCCGCCAGCTTCATCTGTTCGATTTTTCGCTTCTGTATTCTCGTTTCGCCCCCGGTATAGAGGTGAAGGCAGTGGCCATCCTCTCGAAGCTTCTCCAGCGTTTCGACCATGCCGGGGTAGGCTTCAATCTCCTGCTCGTATACGCTGAGCCCCAACTGGTAGAGAAGCTCCTCTTCCTTAGGCGAGGTATCTCTCCCGTGAATTCGGCCGAAAAAATGGTATGTATCGATTAGGGACTGGGGGAAGTTCGCGCTCGCGAATCCCAGCTTGTCGATGCCGGCTACGTCGATTTCCATTTGCTTGGCTCGGATTTCTTGGGTGGTTACTCCATAAGGCTGAAACCATTCGGTCATCCATTCGAAATAATCGCCGAGAATCAGGTCGAAATACTTGTTGCAATGTATTAATGTATCATCCATGTCGAAGATAATATGCTGAGATGTTTTACTCATGGTACGCTCCTTCATACTAGGAAAGTCGAATGTAAGTCTCCAGGAACATTTGCAGCTCGGCTGCACCATCCGGCCGCAGGCTGAATCTTTCGTTATTTTCGGATTTCAGATGGGAGCGCAGCAGGCCCGCCGCCCTCAAGATCATCAGGTGGTGCATCAATTGCTCGTAGGGCTGTCCCAATTCGGACGCCATTTCGGACACGGCCTTCGGCTCATCCGCAATATATCTCAGCAGACGCAGACGTTCCGGATCCGCGAGAGCCTCGGTCATGCGCAGGAGAACGACGGGCGGCTCATCCTCGTCTTCTTCCGGTATATCAATAGGGTACTGCAGCAGGAGTACATTATCATAGAAGCAATAGGTATTGATCGGACGAAAATGCGTACCCGGGAACAAGACCACGTTTTCTTGCGGCACGTTATCCAGAATGACTCCGCTGGAAGCATATTCGATCAGATTTTCGTCGTCCATTTTCGGAAGCAGCATTCGTTTCTCTTCGGCATCTTCCTCCAGAAGATGGTACAGCTCAGGCTCCACTTCGGAAAAGTAGTGCTCATACCAGAGCTTCATCAACGGTGTGTAGTTTTCTCGAATTCTGGACGTTTCATCCCGCGTGAGGGACGGCAAGTGAGGCTGAAGCAGGCCATGAAGCTCTTCCACCGGGGAAGATTCGATCCAGCCCAGAAAATCAGGGATTTCAAGGTGCTCTCCTCGAAGCATGATCAGGGCGTATAAGACATCGTAATCCGCGAGCGGCCATGAGCGGGCTCCACTGAACTGGACACGTACATGCTGCGGCAAACGCTCATCCATCTCCGTTATCAGCTGTTTTCCAATATCCAGGTTATCGGTCCATTTCCTTGTTGCATATATCATGAAGCTGCCCAGCAGCTCATAAACCATGGATACATCGATACTAACTTTATATTTCATGAACGGATACCCTCCCAATTGATGGCATTGTTATTATTATGGCTTGTATCGATTGGGCTTGTCCACTATAATGTTCATTTGGCTGTTTAAATTCATCGTTTTTTCATATTAGAGGAGGACTATATTTCAGTGACAGAAGCTGTTACCCCCCGTCAAGGGAGAACTCATTATTTTATTTTAATTGCCGTCGTGGTTGCGGCTGGTTTAAGCCAGGGACTGCTATTGCCGGTGCTGGCTATTTTTTTGGAACGGATGGGCATCTCATCCTCCATGAACGGATTGAACGCGGCTGCTTTATATGTAGGCTCATTTGCCATGACGCTGGTTGCGGAACGGCTTCTCGGCTGGGTCGGTTTCAAAAAACTGATCGTATCGGGTCTCGTGCTGGTGATGCTGTCGCTGGTCGCTTTCCCGTTGATTCCGAGCGTAGCCGTCTGGTTTGTGCTGCGGGTGCTTGTGGGCATCGGCGATAGCGCGCTGCATTATGCCGCCCAGCTGTGGGTGCTGATGATGTCAACCGTGAAGAACCGGGGGCGGAGCATTTCCTTTTACGGCATGTCCTACGGTCTGGGATTTAGTATAGGGCCGCTCGGCATTCCTCTTCTGAAATACGGCGAAGCGGTACCGTTTCTGATTCTGGCTGTGCTGTTCTTGTTCATTCTGCTGGTCGTTCTGTACAAACTTCCGAATTTGAAGCCGGAAAAAAGCGAGCAAGGAGAGCAGCAGCCGGCCGGCCGCTATCTCAAGAGCTACCGGCTGGCCTGGTTTGCCTTGATTCCCGCATTTTTATACGGATACATGGAAGCGGGGATTAACAGCAATTTCCCGGTCTATGGGTTAAGAAGCGGGTTCACTTTAGGCGAAATTTCGACATTGCTGCCCTTTGTCGGCATCGGCGGACTCCTGCTGCAGCTTCCCCTTGGCATCTGGAGCGATAAATTCGGACGCAAGCGGGTGCTGACGATCGCGGGGATCGTGGGAGGCTGCAGTTTCCTGCTGATTCCGGTAGCCGGAACGAATTTCTGGGCAACCTTACTATTACTGACGGTGGCCGGCGGCTTGGTCGGTTCTTTCTTCTCCCTCGGTCTGGCTTATGCCGCGGACATCCTTCCCAGGGTGCTGCTGCCGGCGGCCAACGTCGTGGCTTCCTTCCATTTCAATGCCGGCAGTATCGCAGGGCCGAATGCGGGCGGCGCTATCATGGAAACCGGGTGGAACGGGGGAATCTTCGTTTTGCTCGGCGGCTTGTATATTGTGTTTGCGTGCACGGGTTTATGGTTCAAAGGCAACAGCGTTTCATCCGATAAATAGAAACATGCGTTCTCATGGCAATTGCTTTCGCTTTCTTCTAAACTAGAGAGTAGGAATATGCACTTGACGGGAGAGACGATAACATGATTAAAGTGGATCGGCTGAAGAAAACGATGGGTCCTGAACGTACACCGGTGTTAAAGGATATCACATTTCAGATGGAACACGGGGAAATGATCGGTCTGATCGGTGCGAGCGGAAGCGGAAAAAGTTTGCTGATGAGCTGTCTGTCGATGCAGCAAAAATGGGACGGCGGCAAGCTGACGATTGACGGCGAAGATATGATGAATCCCGCCGGAAAACGAAGAATTCGACGGGAATGGGCTTATCTCGAGCAGAATCCTTCCCTAAACGTAAATCGAACGGCGCTTAAGAATGTATTGATCGGACAATCCAGCCAAACGCCGCTGTGGCGGATGGTTACCGGGATGGTCCGGTCTGATGATTATATGGGAGCCATGGATACGATCGAGCACCTGGGTTTGCTGGACAAGGCAAAACGCAAGGCCGGCGAGCTGAGCGGCGGCGAGAAGCAGCGGATTGCCATTGCCCGGGCGCTCGTTCACGGCGCTAAGGTGATTTTGGCGGACGAGCCTGTCACGGGACTCGATCCGGCCTCTGCCGAGCATGTTTTGAAGACGCTAAAAACCTTGTGCGAGGAAGAGCGTCTGACGGTATTTACCGTCATCCCGCTTGAGCTTGCGGAGAAATACTGCACCCGAATCATGGGGCTGTCGGGCGGCCAGCTGGTAGTGGATGTGACCGGAAGACGTTTAACCCATGGCGAGAAGTCAAGACTGTAATTATTGATCACTTGACGCAAGGCGAAAGCATAGAAATGAGTTGATACTTATTGAAATATAGAGTGATGCAAGCCCTCTTGGCCGGCTTGTTACTATTTATCATAAGCGGCTGTACCTTTATCCAGGATCCGGTGTCTTTAATGAAGCGACCGGATCTGCCGACGGACAAAGCGACGCTGAACGGCGCCATCCAGTCCGCGCTCCAGAAGATCAAACTGGACAACGGCGCTATCATTCGGCCGCGAAGCGACGTCGACAGCAGTTCGATCCGAATTCATGACCTGGACAATGACGGCGTTATGGAAGCCGTCGTCTTCTATCAGACGCCGGATGAAGAGGTGAAAATCCACGGCATGATCATGCAGCAGCAGGGTGATACCTGGGTGAAGAGCCTCGATTTCGACGGAGAAGGGACGGTTTTGGAGTCATTTGATTTCGTTGATTTTACGAACGACGGCAAGGTTGACATCGTAGCCGGTTTCTCCCGCGGAGAAGAGAATCTTCAGAACCTGCTGGCCGTGTATTCATTCTCCGGGGATTCGCTCGAAAAAATCCCGGCTTTGCCGTATACGCACTTCAATATCGGAGACATGAACGGCGACAAGGTCAAGGATATTACGGTGGTATACCTCCAGCAGAAAGAGCTCTCGTATATCAGCACCTATCAATACGACAAATTCGAGGATGCTTTCGTTGAGCTGAACAAACTGGATTTGGGACCAAATATCGAAAGTTATTACAATGTTGTCGCAGGTAAAGTGGCCAAAAACAAAGAAGGTATCATCTTGGATGCTTCGGTCGTGTCCAACTCTTCCTATTCCAAGCTCATTATCATGGAGGACAACAAGTTTATTGACGTGCTCCAGGATGAACTGCTTACTTACAAGGAACTGCCGGTTGAGAGCGAGGACGTGAACGATGACGGTATTTTAGAGTTTGGTGTGCTTACTAGGCCAAGCGGCTGGGAAGATCGGCTGATCCTGGACGAAATCCCGTTCTTCACCACGTACTTCCAGTGGGACGGAGAGGTGCGGGAGAGCAACGAAGTAGAAGGGCTTCAATTCGTGCTCCAAAGATACTACGATATGAATAATCGCTTCTATCTGGATTTTCCGCCGGATATGTACAATAAAATTACCATTACGCCGGAATCCAACAAAAATGCTTATTTGAACTTTGTCATGACCGACACGGGAGAGTCCGTCGCGGAAATCAAGTTTTTCTCCACGGCCCAGTGGGGGAAAGCCGAATCCGATTGGGAGATCTTGGTGAAGGAGAAAAACCGCGTCATCGCTTATCGAAGCCATGGCGATCTGAAATTGAGTAAAAAAGATAAAAAGCCAAGCAGCAACAATGTGGCTCCTATCGAAAGAAAGGGGAACTAGACCTTGAGTAAAGTGCTCATATTAGAAGATGAAGAATCCATTCGCAGTTTTATCGTAATTAATCTGAAACGGAACGGCTTTGATGTGCTGGAGACCGAGAACGGCAATGAGGCCCTTCGCTTGCTGCAAACGACGCCAGACATCGATATCGCCTTGCTCGACGTCATGGTTCCGGGAATCGACGGCTTTGAAGTATGCCGCAGAATCCGGGAAACGAACGAGCGGATCGGCATTATTTTCCTGACGGCAAAAGTTCAAGAGCAGGACAAAGTGTATGCCCTATCCGTCGGAGCGGATGACCACGTAAGCAAACCGTTCAGCCCGACGGAACTGATCGCCCGGCTGCAATCCCTTCTGCGCAGGGTGAACGTTCAGCGTGCGGGTGCCGCCAAGGTATCCTTCCAATCGGGTCCGTTCACGCTGGATCTGATTTCCAAGCAATTCAAGAAGAACGGGCAGCCGGTGGAGCTGACGCCTACGGAATTCTCGCTGGTCCAGTTCTTCCTGGAAAAAGAAAACACGCCGCTTAGCCGTGATGTGCTGCTTGATCACGTATGGGGCAAAGAATATATGGGCGATCCCAAAATCGTGGACGTGAACATTCGGAGACTTCGCCAAAAAATCGAAGGCAATCCTTCCGAGCCGGAATACCTCCAGACGGTATGGGGACACGGCTATAAATGGAAGGGTCAGGGACAATGATCATCAAAAAAGGCATTCGGCGGCAAATCGTGCTGCACTACTTCCTGGTAGTGTTCATCGCCTTGCTGCTGATTGAGGTTATTTTTCTAATCGCATTACGATCGTATTATTACGATACGGTGTACAACCATATGGTGAACCATATCCGTACCGCCAACGATTTCTATCAGCCCTTTCGACTGACCTCGTCGGACAACGTCAATCAGCTGAGCGAAATGGTTCGCCATTTTGAACTGTATAATACGGAGCTTCAAATTTTGAACCCGGCTGGGCAAGTACTCTCAACTTCGACCGGCTTCGAAATAGAGCAGACCATCAAGACCAGCGATGTCACCCAAGCGCTTGCAGGCAATACGAGCCGTTGGATCGGCAAACAGCAAGGCACGGGCCAGATCGTGATGGCGGTGTCCCAGTCCGTTTCGAACGGTTTTGAAAATACGTATATTCTCCGTTACGTGACTTCGCTGGAATACGTAAACGACAAGCTGATGAAAATGACGCTGTTTGCCGTCAGCATCGGGGCGGCCGTTCTGGCGATCGTGCTTGCTTTCAGCATCGGGCTGGCCAATTCCATCGTAAAGCCGCTCAACAACATTACCACGGTGTCCGCTCAGATGGCCAAAGGCAAGTTCAACGTGCGGATCAAGGGCGACTACAAATACGAGCTTGGCGAGCTTTCGTCGACCTTGAATTACATGGCGCAGGAGATTGTGCGAAGCAATCAGGTGAAGGATGACTTTATCTCCTCGATCTCGCATGAGCTGCGAACGCCGCTCACAAGCATCAAAGGCTGGAGCGAAACGCTTGACTCCGGCGGCTACGATCCGGAAGAAACGAAAATCGGAATGCAGATCATCTCCAAGGAAACCGACCGGTTGATCGGCCTTGTCGAAGAGCTTCTGGATTTCTCCAAGCTCCAGCAGAATGAGATGAAGCTGGTGAAGGGCATCGTGAATTTACGGGAGCTGCTGCAAGAGATCATGCTCAATCTGTGGACGAAAGCCGAGAAGAAGGGCGTTCAGATCAAACTGGAGTCCGACGAGAAGCCGATTATCTATGGGGACGTCAACCGCTTGAAGCAGGTATTCCTGAATATCGTGGATAACGCGGTTAAATTCTCGCATGAGAACGGGGTAATCAACCTGTCCTTCACGATGGAAGAGAAGTTTGTTATCGTTACCGTACAAGATCACGGGATCGGCATCTCGGACGAGCATCTTCGGCGGGTAAAGGATCGGTTCTTCCAGGTGAATCCACTTAACGGGGGAACGGGACTTGGATTAGCGATCACGCAGCAGCTCGTTGAGCTTCACGGGGGCACGATGGAAATGGAAAGCGAGCTCGGGCACGGAACAGCCGTGATCGTCAAGCTGCCGCTGCCTGAGGGGAAAATACCGATGGCCGGCGGGTTGGAGAACGGTGAGGAGGACGCAGCCGGGCCGATGGCCTAAGCTTTGCCGGCAATCCGGCAAAGCTTTTCTCAACTTTACACCCGCAAAGTATTTGGACTAAGGATCGAAGCATAGTCTCCACTTTGTGGGGTATTGTTTTTGGGTCCCCCGCAAAGTAATTGGAATAAAGCTCGAAGCATAGTCTCCACTTTGTGGGGGATTGTTTTGGGGTCCCCGCAAAGTAATTGGAATATGCATCGGAGCACAGGCTCCACTTTGTGGGGTATTTTTATAGAGGAGGGGAGTACAGGAGTGGAATCCGCAGCAATGTTTTCAACGGAGCAGGGGCGGTTTGAACTACGAAGGGCAGAAGCCGTGCACGCAGGAGAGATGCTTGCGCTTCTAACGGAGGCGGCCGAGGTGATGGAGCAGCAAGGGCGCAGGCAGTGGAGTCCCTCGCTTTTTTCCCTGGACCTAATGACACAGTACCTGGAAGAGCGTGAAGTATTCATCCTGTGGCATGAAGATAAGGCGTCCGGCATGTTTACGCTGCAGTACGGGGACCCTGACTACTGGGGAAAGCGGGACGATCCGTCCTACGGTTACTTGCATCGTCTGACCGTACGCTTCGCTTATCGGGGGCTGGGTCTTGGGAACAAAATGATTTCCTTTGCGGAATCGTATTTGGTTTCCAAAGGGAAACGGGGCTTTCGATTGGATTGCGTATCCCATTTGCCAACGCTGAATCGATTTTACCAGCGTCAGGGATTTCAATTCGTGGCCGAGCAGGATATGGGCGGTCGCATCGTGAATTTATATGAAAAGAATTTTGTTTCTTGATCTTAAAGTTTCGAACCTCCGTCGCATGCGCTTAGACAAAGTCAGCAGGGCACGATACATGAGAAAAAGCGATCCGCTACGGATCGCTTTTTTGTGTTAATGGCCTGAAAGAAATTCTCAGGGCTCTATTCTGTTCATGACATTCGTTCAGGATGAAGAGACATTTGCACGCAAGCGTCCTTTTTCGTATACATCCTGAAGGAGCCGGGCCGGCTGGGTACGAACCGTTGGTTTCGGAAGCACCGTCTCGTATGGTCCTACGACCACGACATTGCCGGGAGCCCCTTTCACAACGGCTCCGTCCTTGATCACTGCACCTTCCCCGATGATGGCGTGCTCGATATGGACGCCTTTGCCGATTTTGGCATTCGGCATGACCACGCTATCCTTCACGATGGAGTATTTGCCGATTTCTGATCCGCAGAAGATGACGGAGCTTTTGGCTTTTCCTTCGAAGGTGCATTGGTCATGAATCAGGCAGTCCGTATGCTCCACATTTCGGGTCCGTGCTGCCGACAGCTTGGTTTTCCAAGCACGCGTATACATAGGCCAGTCGGCTCTCTCAAGGACGAGCTCATTTTGGCTAAGCACATCCATATGGGCTTCCCAGAGGCTTTCTACGGTGCCGACATCGCGCCAGTAGCCCTGGAAGCGGAATGCTAGCAGCGACTCTTCTCCGGACAGCATCTTAGGGATGACATCCTTTCCGAAATCATGGCTGGAGTTCGGGTCAGACGCATCTTCGATCAGGTGCTGCTTCAGATAGTCCCAACGGAACAAATAAATGCCCATGGAGGCAAGATTGCTTTGCGGTTCTGCCGGTTTTTCGGCAAATTCAATGATATTGAGATTATCGTCAACGCTCATGACGCCAAATCGGCTGGCGTCTTCCCATGGTACTTCCATCACGGAGATCGTGGCAGGAGCCCCTTGCTTCATATGGGCTTCAAGCATTTCCCGGTAATCCATCTGGTAAATATGGTCCCCGGACAAGATGAGCACATGCTCTGGATTTTGATCATCGATGTATTGAATGTTTTTATAAATGGCATCTGCCGTTCCCAAGTACCCGTCTTGGTGTGTGCTGTTGGATGGAAGAAGGGCAATGCCTTCACGTCCTGTATGTGTTAATCCCCAGGGTTCGCCTTCGCCGATATGTTCGTGTAATGATTCTGCCTCATATTGCGTAAGCACTCCAACCGTATCGATTCCGGAGTTTACACAATTGCTGAGAGGAAAATCGATTATACGATAATGTCCGCCAAACGGAACGGCGGGTTTTGCCAGCCTGGACGTAAGGGGAGCCAATCGTTTACCTTCTCCACCCGCCAGAAGCATAGCAATACAGTCTTTTTTCTTCATCACGTTTCCCTCCCAATGTATTTTCACGTTGTTCATTACATAAACGACATTCCCGGGGTTTGAAACGATTATATTGAAAAAGTAATTTGAAAATTACAAAATTATTTTTCAGGGACATTTTTTATTTTCAACCTGGTTAGAATGGGGTAATAGCATTAATAATATTGCATTTTTAAGAAAAAGCAGGTGACGACGATTGAACCAAGCAGTTAGGGAAGGAAACATGACTCCGGAACAAGTGTATTTATTTCATGAGGGTACCTGGTTTCACAGTTACCAATGTATGGGTGCACACCTTGCCACAGAAGAAGGAGAAAGAGGCGTGCGTTTTACGGTGTGGGCTCCGAATGCCAGGCAGGTAGGACTTGCCGGAGACTGGAACGGCTGGGATGGTTCCCAAGACCCGTTATATAGGATGCCCGATTCGGGAATTTGGAGTCGGTTTTTCCCTGGGATGGAGACTGGAACTTTTTACAAATATCAGATCACGGGGCCCTTCGGAGAAACGTTCCTAAAGGCCGATCCTTATGCATTTCATGCCGAAGTACGACCTGCGACGGCATCGGTGGTGACCGACCTCTCAGGATATCGCTGGAATGATGCCGCATGGAGAAGGAAGAACAAATCCCCATATGCCAAGCCGGTAAACATTTATGAAATGCACTTCGGAACCTGGCGGCAAAAAGAGGACGGTTCGTTCTTTACATATCGGGAATTGGCCGATCAGCTGATTCCTTATTTGCAGGAAATGAGTTATACCCACGTAGAATTTATGCCCTTGGCGGAGCATCCCTACGATCTTTCGTGGGGCTATCAGGGCACCGGATTTTATGCGCTGACGAGCAGATACGGAACTCCCCATGATTTCATGTTTCTCGTCGACCAGCTGCACCAAGCCGGCATCGGCGTGCTGCTCGACTGGGTGCCCGCACATTTTGCCAAGGATGCCCACGGGCTTCGGCAGTTTGACGGGGCGCCTCTTTATGAGTACGCAGACCCCCAAAAAGCCGAGAAACCGGGCTGGGGAACATTGTCTTTCGATTATGCCAAGCCGGAGGTAATTTCATTCCTCATCTCCAATGCCTTATTTTGGATGGATATGTATCATATTGATGGTCTTCGCGTTGATGCCGTGACGAGCATGATCCGTCTTGATTTTGAGAAGCGTGAGGGTCAGTACAGCCTTAACGAGCACGGAGGCTTGGAAAACCTTGAGGCGATATCCTTTCTGCAAGAATTGAATAAAGCCGTGTTTCGATATTACCCGAATGCCTTGATGATGGCCGAGGAGTCGAGCGCATGGGCGGGGGTTACGGCACCTGTGCATGAAGGGGGTCTTGGCTTCAATTACAAATGGAATATGGGCTGGATGAACGACACGCTGTCTTATATTGAACAAGAGTTCGATCAGCGGCCTACCCATCATAATTTACTGACATTTCCCATTTGTTATGCCTATTCGGAGAATTTTACATTGCCGCTTTCACACGATGAAGTCGTCCATGGAAAGAAATCGCTGCTTAATAAAATGCCGGGAAGCTATGAACAAAAGTTTGCGGGACTGCGGATTTTGCTTGGATACCAGATCACCCAGCCCGGGAAGAATCTGCTGTTCATGGGGGGAGAGTTCGGCCAGTTTATCGAATGGAAGGATCAGGAGCAGCTCGACTGGCTGCTGCTGGACTATGAAAGCCACCGCAAGCAGTTGGCATATACGGCAGCTCTAAACCGCATGTACGTGGATGAAAAGGCGCTATGGGAGCAGGATCACCGATGGGAAGGCTTCGAATGGCTCAGCGCCGATGATCATGAGCAGAGTGTCGTATCGTATATGAGAATGGGCACCAAGCCCGGCGATACGCTGATCATCGTCATTAATTTTCAGCCAAAGGCATATGACCAATATCGGGTCGGTTTGCCGAGAGCGGGGAAATATGTGGAAATTCTGAATTCCGATCATGCCGATTACGGCGGCTCCGGACTGCTGAACGACGGTGAGATGAAAGCGGAGAAGAAGACCTGGCATGGCCAAACCTACAGCCTGGAGATCAAGCTGCCTCCATTAGGCATGGTTGTTTTAAAGAAAAAGCCGCCTCGATCGAGGAAATCGCAAGATCGATCGGACGCGTCGCTGAAGGCGGCAGCGGCAAGAGAGAAAACAGAACAAAAAACGAAACGGAGCAAAAGGGGGAAGCAGGATTGAAATTGTTATTTGCAGCTTCGGAATGCGGACCATACATCAAGACAGGCGGACTGGCGGATGTGATCGCTGCTTTGCCTAAATCCCTTCGCGGCATGGGCGAGGATATTCGAGTCGTGCTGCCGAAATATCGCGGCATTCCGGAAGAATACAGAGAGCGAATGGAGCATGTGGGAGAAACCCGGGTGCGGGTAGGCTGGCGCGAGCAATATTGCGGCATCGAGTCCCTGGTGGAAGACGGCGTAACGATCTATTTCGTGGATAACGAGTACTATTTTGGCCGAGACGGCATTTATGGTTACATGGACGATGGCGAACGCTTCTCTTTCTTCAACCGTGCCGTGCTTGAGGTGCTGCCGGTTATCGGATTCCAGCCGGATGTGCTTCACTGTCACGACTGGCATACCGCCATGATCCCGCTGCTTCTTGAAGACGTCTATCGTCATGATCCCTTCTATGCGGGGATTCGAACCGTGTTCACGATCCATAATCTGCTGTATCAGGGCGTATACCCGTACGAGGTGCTGGTTGATCTGCTCGGCATTCACAGCCGGCATTTCACGGCCGAAGGCGTGGAGTATTACGGAAACGTGAATTTCATGAAAGCGGGCATCGTATACGCAGATCACGTAACGACGGTCAGCCCAACCTATGCCACGGAAATCCAGACGGGTTATTACGGATACGGACTTGACGGACTTCTGTCGGCCCAGGGCTCGAGATTGAGCGGGATTGTGAACGGCATTGATACCAAAAGCTACAATCCGGCGACAGATCCGCATCTCGCCATGAAGTTCCGGAGCGGACTGAACAAAAAAACGCAGAACAAAATCGCCTTACAGGAAGAGCTGAATCTTCCCGTGGCGCCGCATATTCCGTTGATGTCGATGGTAACGCGATTGGTCGATTCGAAAGGACTCGATTTGGTTATCCGCATTCTGGATGAGCTGCTCTACTATGACGAGATTCAGTTCGTTGTCCTGGGAACGGGAGATCCTTCCTATGAGCATTGGTTCAGGGAAGCGGCAAATCGCTATCCCACCAAAATGTCGGCCCAGATCCGGTTCAATGAGCCGTTATCACGGCGTTTTTATGCCGGCAGCGACCTGTTCCTGATGCCTTCCAAATTCGAACCGTGCGGCATCAGCCAGCTGATCGCCATGCGGTACGGCAGCGTACCCATTGTCCGAGAAACGGGCGGACTGAACGATACGGTTCAGGCATACAACGAGTATACGGGCGAAGGGAACGGCTTCTCCTTCAAGGATTACAATGCGCATGACATGATGAACACCATCCGCCGCGCGACCTCCATGTATCGAATGCCCGAGCACTGGCGTAAAGTGAGCAAGAACGCACTGGGCGGGGATTACAGCTGGAACGTTTCGGCAAAGGAATATCAGGAAATCTATCAACAGATCACCAGCTCATAATAACCATGGCTTTCATGACGCAGGGGTGCACGGATAGCGAAGGAATATCAAGCTATCCGGGCACCCCTGTGCTGTCTGAATATGATCGAAGCTAATGTTTCAATTCCCGGCATAAAATGCGATACGCGTACGGTTCCAAATCGATATGCATCGTACCGTTTACCGGTTTTACAGGCTCTTGGGTTTCGGCATCGATCCAATCGGTCGTGACGATGGGATGCGATAGGGTACGCTTCGAGTCGCTGTTGTTGATCCAGACGATAAAATGCATGGTTTCGTCGGCACGTTCGTACACGATGCAAGGATCATGAAGATTCGCCTGCAGGAAGCGGAAGCGACCTTGCCTGAGGGCCTTATGCTCTTTCCTCAGCGCGATCATGCCTTGATAAAATGCATACAGCTCCTGGTTTCGCTTCTTGGGATCCCATTCCATGCATTTGCGGCAATCCGGGTCTCCATCCCCGGTTAAGCCGATTTCATCCCCGTAGAAGATGCACGGCGTGCCCATGAAGGTGAACAGGAATACGACGGTGAGTTTCATGCGCCGGATATCTTCTCCCACGCGGGTAAGCAGCCTGGGCGTATCGTGGCTGCAAAGCAGGTTGAAGACCACTTCGTTCGTCTGCTGCGGATAACGCATCAGGATCGAGCCGATGCGGTTGGCGAAGGTGAGTCCGTCCATGTTGCCGTTGAAAAACTCCAGCACCTTATCGGCAAAAGGGTAATTCATCACGGAATCGAACTGGTCGCCTTGCAGCCAGATCAACGAGTCGGACCAAACCTCGCCTACGATGTATGCCTCGGGGTTGGCCTTCTTGACAACCTGCCTGAAATCCCGCCAGAAATGATGGTCGATTTCATTCGCGACATCCAGACGCCAGCCGTCAAGCTTGATCTCCTTAATCCAATACTCGGCGACGCCCAGCAAGTACGCCTTGACTTCGGGATTGGCAGTATTGAATTTCGGCATGTTTCCGAAGAAGCCGAAGGTGTCGTATGTCGGTATGCCGTCCTTGATCTCGCAAGGAAACCGGTTCACATGAAACCACCCGGCATATTTGGACTTCTCGCCATGCTTCAAGACGTCCTGAAAGGGCGGGAACTCCTCGCTGCAGTGATTGAAAACCGCATCCAAAATCACACGAATGCCTTTTGCGTGGCAAGTATCCACTACCTTTTTCAACAGTTCGTTATCGCCAAAGTGCGGATCCACCTGCTTATAATCTACCGTGTCGTATTTATGATTGGAGGGGGAGAGGAAGAGGGGGGTAAAATATATGGCGTTAATGCCCAGGTCAACCAGATCATCCAGATGATCCAGCACGCCCTGCAGGTCACCGCCGAAGAAATTGTCCACCTCCGGCTTGCCGCCCCAGGCTTCCGTTCCGTCAGGACTGATGGCCGGGTTCCCGTTGGCAAAGCGTTCCGTCATGATTTGGTAGAATACGGCTTCTTTGGCCCATTCCGGTACTTTGAATACATCGACTTCATGTATGTACGGAAATTCAAAGTAGCCTGCCGGCGGATAGGGGTAATCCCATCCGATTCCGCTGTCGACCATATACACCGTTTCATCTCCCGCATGAATCCGGAATCCGTATGACAACCTTTTGTATTTGGGCCTGACTCCGCATTCCCAGTAATCAAACATGTCGTCAGAGGCGGCCTTTTCCATGGTGATCTCGAAGTACGTACGGTCCCAATCATATTTGTCGCCCGTCATGGCAACAACTGAATCAATGTCGTTCTTCTTGGTTCGAATCCGAAGATGAATGGTATGTGTATCGTAAGCATAAGCCCATTTATCTCTTGGAACATGATACAGCGCTTCTAACAGCATGGTTACACCTCCTATATGAGTAAAGCTATAGCTAATTAATAACCAGCTGCTGGCTTGCCTGAATCATGCGTGAATGAGACAGGCGGCTTGCAATGTAGATGGACCGAAATCATGCGCTTCTATAAGATGGGAAGGCAGCCGATAGATTATGCATCCGTCCGTAAAGTGTTCCCTTCCTATATTCCATATCTTTAATTCCTATTTTGGATAATTCTAAAGTCCTGTGTTTACATTTTAATGTAGGGAGAGGAGAAGCTTGCGGATAGGGTGAAATCTTAACATTAATTTCCATTATTATAGGATAGAATGGATTCAAACCCGCTTGATTATTTTAATAATTAGTTATATTCCACAAACTGAATCTTGTGTGACATGATCACTTTAAGGGTATGATGATTTGACCGTTGTATTAAAATAGTGGAATGACATACTACAAGTTGATTTTGCCTGTAAGTTACAAATTGAAAACCCATCAATTTTCATTGCATATTCATGCATCCTGTTTTATAATGACTCAGTTGCTTTTTTTCTAAAGGGTTTAATCTATTTGTAACAGTTAGGGGAGAAATGAGACATATGAAACGTAAATTTACAGCGTGGATGACCCTGTTCATGGTGGTCGTGCTGTCATTCGGCAGCCTCGTCCACGCGGAAGGCGAGAAGAAAACGGTAATTCTCGGAACCAGTGCCGACTATGCGCCATATGAGTTCCATAAAACGATAGATGGCGTGGATACCATCGTCGGATTTGATATCGATATCGCGAAGGAAATCGCCAAGGATCTTGGCGCAGAGCTCATTATCAAGGATACGTCCTTTGATGCGCTCTTGCCAGAGCTGACGAGCGGCCGTGTGGATTTCGTCATATCGGGCATGAATCCGACGGAAGACCGCCGAAAAAGCATTGATTTCTCGGAACCTTATTACGCTGCGGAACAATCGGTCGTAGTCCGCAAGGAAGACGCCTTGAAATTCAACACGCTTGAAAGCCTGGAAGGAGCCCGGATCGGGGTTCAGAAAAGCTCCATTCAGGAATCCATCGCAAAAACGATACCGAATGCCAATGTAGTATCGCTCGATAAAATCCCGGATTTGCTGCTTCAGCTGGAATCCGAGCGCGTGGACGTCGTCCTTGCGGAGTATCCGATCGCAAAGACCAACATGAATGAAGCGACCATGGCCATCACGGATGCCAAGCCGACGGCGGAGAACGACGCATATGCCATCGGGGTCCGCAAAGGAAACGAGGAGCTGCTTGGCAGCATTAATGCTACGCTCGAGCGCTTAAAAGAAAATAACCAGATCCAGAAATTTGTCGACGATGCCAGCGATCTGGCTGCAGGACGAACAGCAGAGAACTTGAATACCTTTGAATTTTTCTGGAAATATCGCGACTATTATGCCAAAGGCATTCAATTTACGCTGCTTATTTCGGCCCTCGGCGTATTTTTCGGATTCATTCTCGGATTGATTATCGCGTTAATGCGGATGTCCGGCGTAAAAATCCTTAAGTTCTTGGCTACCGCATATATTGAAATCATCCGCGGCACGCCGATGCTGGTCCAGCTGTTCATTATCCATTACAGCTTGGCGGCGTTTGATATTAAATTCTCACCGATCCAGTCGGGTATTTTGACGCTCTCCATCAACAGCGCTGCCTATTTGGCAGAAATATTCCGCGCAGGCATTCAGGGCGTGGACCGGGGACAACTGGAGGCCGCACGCTCGCTCGGGATGACCAAGGGCAAAGCCATGCGTCATATCATTTTGCCGCAGGCGCTGAAAGGGGTACTCCCTGCGATCGGTAACGAATTCGTTGTCATTATCAAGGAATCGTCCATCGTATCGTTCATCGGGGTATTCGATATTATGTACCAAGCCCAGATTTTGCGCGGTTCAACCTTTGCCCCGCTGAATCCGCTGCTTGTGGCGGCCATGATCTACTTTATACTGACATTCGTTCTTTCGAAGCTTCTGGGTGTCTGGGAAAGGAAGTTGAGTGCAAGTGATAACCGTTAAGGATCTTCATAAATCGTTTGGCAAGCTGGAAATACTGAAGGGCATCAATATCGAGATTGCAAAAGGAGAAGTGGTGGTAGTCATCGGACCGAGCGGCTCCGGTAAAAGCACCTTCTTGCGCTGTCTCAATCTGCTGGAAGTGCCGACCAGCGGCGAAATTTCATTCGAGGGTGAGCTGATCACCGCCAAGAACCACAATATCAATGCCACCCGCGAGAAAATGGGCATGGTGTTTCAGCAGTTTAACCTGTTTCCGCACAAAAAGGTCATCGATAACATTACGCTCGCCCCTATCCAAGTTAAAGGGGTCTCGGCGAAGGAAGCCGAGGCTACAGCAGACGAGCTGCTGAAATCGGTTGGACTGCAGGACAAAAAGGAGTCTTATCCTTCCCAGCTGTCCGGCGGACAGAAGCAGAGAATTGCCATTGCGCGAGCACTCGCGATGCAGCCCCATGTCATGCTGTTTGACGAGCCGACCTCCGCACTCGATCCCGAGATGGTGGGCGAGGTTCTGGAAGTGATGAAGAAGCTTGCCGAAGGCGGAATGACGATGGTCATCGTGACCCATGAGATGGGCTTCGCCCGCGAAGTGGGAGATCGGATCCTGTTCATGGACGGCGGCAAAATCGTGGAGGAAGGCATGCCGGACCAACTGTTCGGCAATCCGACCCATCCCCGTACGCAAGAGTTTTTAAGCAAGGTATTGTAACTTTTTCATCCGGAATGTAACAAATTAAAAACAGCGCCTAGCCTGGTGTTTCAGGCAGCGGCGCTGTTTTTCTTTGTGTGTTGGTAACAATTGCTTGCGGTATAGGTTACAAAATTGTGATATATTCATGTTCGTTGACACACTACATCCGATTTACCAAGCTACATATAAGGGAGGCATCTCTAGATGTTACGACAAATGAAATTTTGGACAAGAAATCGTGGACTTAACCAAAATAATAAGATCGCTGGAAGAACAGCAAAATGGTTTACCATTACAGCCGTGGCACTCGGACTGACTTTTGCCGGAGGCGGGCTGCAAGCACATGCAAGCTCCGTGCATGTTGCTAAGAACGGCGATACGTTCTATTTCTTGTCCAAACAGTACGGCGTTAATATGGACAAGCTGATGAAAGCTAACCCAACAATAAAGGCAACGAATATTTACCAGGGGCTCAAAATCAACATACCAGGGACGGTATCGATGAACTCGGCGGCATCCGCGGCGCCAATCGCTCCAGGAAACTCCGGTTTCACGCCAAGCTTGAATGTTATCCCGCAGAATAACGTAGTCGAAGCATGGGGCAAGACGTTTAATTACAGCAAAACTTTATCCGTTAAAGCTACTGCGTATTCCTCTGCTGCAAGCGAGAACGGCGGTTGGGGCGCGGTTGACTATTTCGGGAATTCCCTTAAGCTTGGCACCATCGCCGTTGATCCCAAGGTAATTCCGCTCGGTACCAAGGTCCTTGTAACAGGACATGAGCATCCAGGATTGCCTAAAAAGGCATTTGTGGCAGAAGCACGTGATATCGGCGGAGCCATAAAAGGGAATAAGATTGATATCTTCATCCCAGGCTCCCAATCATCCGTAAATCAATTCGGCATCCAGGATATCAAATTGTTCATAATCGATTAATTCATATATCATGATGAATCGTAAAGACGGCTTCACTGGTCAACTTCCAGTCAGCCGTCTTTTTGGCGTTTATGCAGGCTCTATCGCGATTCCGGCACGTTTAACATATCCGGAAGCGTCACGAAGCTGTACCCTTTGTTTCGCAGTTCCGTTATGATGTCCGGGAGCGCATCGATGGTACCGGTAAGATCGGATCCCACGCCGCCGCCGGCATGCTGGAGAACGATCGATCCCGGGCCGACCGCAGTCATAATATTACTCTTGACCTCTTCCTTCTGCAGTCCTTTCCAATCGAGGGAATCGACATTCCAATTCACGACCTTGTACCCGTTTTTGCGCGCCCATTGGAGCTGCTCTTCATTAATATCGCCATAAGGCGGTCGGATCAGCCGCGGGTCGACTCCGGTCAGCGACTTCAAAATCGTGTTGGTACGCTCAATTTGGCTTTTGAATTTCTCCAGGCTCAGCTTGTTCAGTTGGGCGTGATTGTAAGAGTGATTGCCAATAGCATGTCCTTCTTCATGAATGCGTTTCATGAGCTCAGGGTGTTTCTTGGCACGGTCTCCTACTGCAAAAAAGGTGGCCTTCACCTGCTGTTCCTTCAGCACATCGAGTACTTTTCCGGTAAATCGGGGATCCGGTACATCATCAAAGGTAAGCGCCACCTGTTTGACCCGTGGTCCGCTTGCGCGAAACGTGTCCGGGTATTTCCTCAGCAATTGGCTTAAAGACGGCGCGTCGTCTGATGGTTTGCTCTGATTTCGCTTCGAATGATCCATGACTTGGCCGGACTCCGACATGACGGAAGCATCCTGAGGTTGTGGTGACAGATTATGTAAACCGGACGCGTTTGCCGGGATGCCCGGCACAACGAAAAAGAATGAAAGGATCCACAGCAGGCAGATTCCTGCGCGGCATCTTTTGAACATCACGATCGGCCCCTTTAGCTTTTTAGTATGGTATGCCCAGTTGGACAAACAATTATCCTCAATATGGGAATTCGACGGTTTTTAGTTTTCCCTCGGAAAGGTGTATAATAACCCCTAACAGATTTTATTACATCTTAATCATTTGGATGTGGAAGGAGATAATCGCTTGGCTGACTTGTTTACACCCTACAATTTCAAGAATTTGACCCTCAAAAACCGCATTGTTATGCCACCGATGTGTCAATATTCCGTAAAGGCCGGGGACGGGATTCCGAATGATTGGCATTTTGTGCATTACGTCAGCCGTGCCGTGGGAGGCACTGGCTTAATTATTGTGGAAATGACAGGCGTTCACCCGGACGGACGCATAACCAATCAGGATACCGGGATCTGGGACGACAATCAAATTCCTGCCTATCGCCGCCTTGTCGAAGCCGTGCATTCTTATGGAACCAAGATTGGTATCCAGCTCGGCCATGCCGGCCGAAAGGCGCAGGATGCCGAGCCGTCGGTAGCCCCGTCGGCAATCCCGTTCAGTTCCCATTACAAAATGCCGAAGGCACTCTCCACTGCCGAAGTGGAAGATCTCATACAGGCCTTCAGGGAAGGAGCTCGCCGGGCTGTTGAAGCCGGATTCGACACGGTTGAGATTCATGGCGCGCATGGTTACCTGATCCATCAGTTTCATTCGCCGCTGACGAATCAACGCAGTGACGAATATGGCCAAGACCTCCCCCTGTTCGGTGAACGGGTTGTCCAGGCCGTTAAGGAAGTGCTGCCCGAAGGCATGCCGATCATCATGAGGGTGTCTGCAAAAGAATATGTGGACGGCGGTTATGATGTGGAGTACTGTGCGGAAATCTGCAAACGATACCGGGATGCCGGGGTCGATATTTTTCATATCTCCTCCGGAGGAGAAGGGGTCGTCGGTTCCAATGGCGGTCCGGAAGCGAAGCCGGGTTATCAGGTCGATCTGGCTGCGGAGTTCAAACAACTGCTGAAGGTCCCAGTGATTGCAGTAGGGCTGCTTGATGATTACAATGTCGCCCAAGAGGTGGTTTTGTCGGGCAAGGCGGATATGGTAGCGATCGGAAGGGGCATGCTGCGGGATCCGTACTGGGCGGTTCATGCTGCCAAAGCGCTTGATGAAGAACAGAAAGTTCCGAAGCAGTATGAACGTGGATATTAAGAATCAGTGCGTGTTCAAAATTCAGATTTCAGCACCGATAAGGTGATCCCAAGATGACTTTTATCAACCACTAAAAAAATTTTGAAACCGTTTGGGATCATGCAACGTAAACATTTAACATATACCAGTATTTTAAAGCGAAAGCGAGAGGAAGAGAACGATGTCCATATTTAAAAGATTGCGTGACTTGACCATGTCCAATATTAACGCCATTATCGACAAGGCTGAAGACCCGATCAAGATGACGGACCAGTACATCCGCGATATGACCGAAGACCTTGAGGATGCCGAGAAGGCGGTAGCTGCCCAAATCGCCATCGAGAAACGCTTCAAAGCCCTTTATGAAGAGCAAGCTGCTCTCGTGGAAAAACGCACGCAGCAGGCTCATACGGCAGCGCAGGCGCAAAACGTTGAACTTGCCCGTCGTGCGCTGGAAGAGAAGAAGGCAGCTGAAGCCAAGCGCGACGAGTACAAAGCAAGCTACGATCAGAACAAGCTGGCAGCCGACAATCTGCGCGGCAAGCTGGAGGAAATGCGCAAGCAGCTTACAGCCATGAAGAACAAGCGCGAGACGCTGGTTGCCCGTTATAATGCGGCTAAAGCGCAAACCGAGATCAACAAAGCAATGAACGGTTTCGGGTCTGACACGGCTTCGGCCGGGTTGAAGCGGATGGAAGAAAAGATGCTGGCCATGGAAGCGCGTGCCGAAGCAAGCAACGAAATGTCGACGCGCGAGAAATCCCTCGATGAAGAGTTCGAGAACCTCGGCAAGGACAAAGCCGTTGAGGATGAGCTTGCAGCCTTGATGAAGCAATACGAGAACAAGTAATCCGGGTCTGGTGGTCTGACAGGTAAATAGTATCGATGGCGAGGGAGACGCAGCAGGGCTGAATACTACTGTGCTTCTCCTTCGCTTTTGTTTGATACCGGATATATACGGGACTACCCCTTTAAGGTTGTCTATCTTCATTTGAAGCAGTCTGATCAGGGCAAGTTGATATGTATGTTGAATGTGTGGAGGCTTAGAGATGGATTTTGATATGATCTTGCGTGTATTGCTTTGGACGGCGGTCGGCGGGCTGCTGTTGTTTGTCTTGATGTTCGTGGATTCCCTGTTCACGAAATATAACGATCTTGAAGAAGTGAAAGCGGGTAACATGGCGGTAACCACAAGGCTGATCCTCAAGCTGGTCGCCCAAGGGTATATTTTATCCGTGTCGATCGGAACGTCCTATCACCTGCTGGAGGCGATTGTGGTATCGGTCGTTTCGTTTATCATATTGTTTGTTCTCGAAGCGTTGACAGAGCTCATGCTGCGCAATTTTGGCAAGCTGAACCTGGATAAGGGAACCCGCGAGGGCAAAACCGGTTACGGTTTGTTTGCAGGATCGCTGCATGTGGTCGGAGCGTTAATTATTACCGCTTGCTTATAGAACGCATAATGGAGATAGGGGATTAGGAAAGATGAGTATGTGGAAAAGAATCAGCAATTTATTTAGCAAGCCCGAGCCGCCAAAGGTAGAGAAGAGCATGCTGCAGCTGGCTCCGGGCGATATTTGCGAAGTGTCTCTGGTTACTTACGAAGTCACGGGCCGCGTGCACAATCGAGGCCGCAACGCGGTCGTCCTGACGCTTCAGGATGGCAGCACCATTGCTTATCTTCACATCGAAGAACGCGAGACGGTTCAATATGCACTCTACGCGCCCATCGATGGACGCCTGGATTCGCCAGATGAGGTGCCGTCCATCATCGATCTGGACGATCATGTGTTTCATTTGGAAGAGGAATACGGTGGACATGTTTCGATATCCGGCCGTACCGCGTTTATGCAAAGCGGGGAGCAGCACGTATGGCAGTACCAATCGGATGATTACAAGCTGCTGCGAATCGAATGGCAGAATGGACGGTTTATGCTCTATGAAGGCGAGAAAGTGATACCGGGGGACGTAAGGGTTATCCGGGCGACTTAGGAGTGGTGGCATGAAGGAACGCTCTTTTTTATCTGTAAAAATCATACTGGCACTGAGTCTGTTCGTATCTTTATTAAGCGGATGCGGAGCGCCGAATATCAAGGACACGTATCCGCTGGAGTCCGTCAATCGGGACGGAAATGCAACATCCTACGTGTATCGGGCAGCTGATAAAAGCGTTCCCGAAGTGGCGAGCGAGCTCATGGCGGCCAATACGCCGGATCAATCTTCTCCTGAGGATACGGAGCGGATGTTCTTGGTCTATGGCGATGAGTATTACCATTTGCAGCAGGATCCCCAGAAGCCGGCCGATACGCTGATCGAAATCGATTCCAAGGAATATGTTCAGCGCAATTACGATTCCAGTTTCCTGCAGGGATACTTGACCGCCGTCCTTATCGGGAATTTGTTTGATTCGATGGGCGGCGGGGGCTATCGCGGCTATACCAGCAAAGATGTGTATAAACCGGCTCAAGGGAACTATAAAAAGCCGACAAGCCAAGATAAGAAGATCGCTCCGCCGTTGACGGTTGACCGGAGCGGGAAAATTACACGGCGCGGTCAGGATACGATCGGCACGGGCGGAAGCCTGTTCAGACGGAATCCGGATTCGAGCGGTGACCGCGGCTCGATCAAACGCGGCGAAAGCGGCGGAAGTTTGTTCGATTCGCCGAAGAAATCGTACAAGAAGCCCAAGACTCGGATCGGATCCGGTAAGATTTCCCGAAGGGGCCGAAGGTAAAACAATTACGTTTCATGCGCATGGTCTAAGGGCCATGCGTTTTTTAATGTTTCGAAACGAAAATATACAACCGTCAGATACGTACATGCGATTTCTTGGAGATCAGCCGCTCGGTTTGAAGAATGCTCGGAATGTAGTACAGTAAGATTATCAGTCTGGGATATAGTCAGAAAGCGAGGAATGCGTTGTGAAAGATCATGAACCGATATCGCCCAAGAAGCCAAACCATAAATTCGATCGGCGTGCACTACAGGTATCAGACGCGCAAGCGTTAGCAACTTCTTATGCGGATTGCGGCCAGGAGGAGCTCATTCGGCTGCAGGACAGCGATGGCCGGGTGCTTGCATCCGATGTCGTCGCTCCCCACCCGTTCCCGGCTTTTGCCCGTTCGGGCATGGACGGTTATGCGGTGTCGTCAGCTGATTTGGCGCCATGCGATCAGGGGGAAAAGGTTTGGCTTGAGGTCGTCGACCATATCCCGTGCGGATATGTCTCCTCCGTGCCGATCGTACAAGGCAAGGCTTCCCGTATCATGACGGGCGCCCAGGTGCCCGAAGGCGCGGACGCTGTCGTGATGCTTGAAGCGACGGAGCTTCGCGTGGAGGATGGCGTAACCTATGTAGGCTTTAAGCGTTCCATCGAGAAGGGAAAGAATATTACCCCTCTCGGGTTCGAACTCCAGGAAGGCGATATGATTCTCCGCCGAGGGACTCGCATCGGGCCGGGAGAGATTTCGGTTCTGGCTACGTTTGGCATACATAAGGTTGGAGTGTATCGTCAGCCGGTCGTGGGCATCTTCTCGACGGGCACCGAGCTGCTCGACATAACCGAGCCGCTTGAGCCCGGTAAAATCCGTAACAGCAACACCTATATGCTTGCATCGCAAATTAGGGAAGCGGGCGGCGTTCCGGTGATCATGGAGGCCATTCCCGATCATATCGAGCTTGCCCGTCAGAAGGTGGAGGAAGCGCTCCGGGATTATGACATCGTGGTTACGACAGGCGGCGTCTCCGTAGGCGATTACGATATTATGGGAGAGCTGGTGACATCCGGCGGATTGGACATGCTGTTTAATAAAGTCACGATGCGTCCGGGCAGCGTGACCACCGCGGCGGTGAAGGAGGGGAAGCTGCTCTTCGCGCTCTCCGGTAATCCGGGGGCATGCTTTGTCGGATTTCTGTTGTTTGTCAGACCTTCGATTCGAAAAATGCTGGGCATGGAGCAGCTGTATTTAACCGAATGGACAGCCGAGCTGGGTTCGGATTATGCAAAGGTGAATAATTTTACCCGTTTTGTCAGAGGCAGCCTTCAAGCGGTAAACGGCAAACTTGTAGCCACGCCCGCCGCCCTGGATGAATCGAGTGTCATGATCACGATCAAGGACAGCGACTGTTTGATTGTTATACCGCCAGAGCTTAGAGGGGCGGTTAAAGGCCAAGCCGTGCAGGTGCTCGTTCTTCCAGGGGTTTGGTCATGAAGGTCTTCCAGTTCTGCGGGTATAAGAACAGCGGCAAAACCACGCTCATTGCGGCTCTGATTCCGCAATTGAAACGACAGGGCATCAGGATAGCCGTCATCAAGCATGATGGGCATGGCTTTGATATGGACCGCGAAGGGACGGATACTTACAAATTCCGCGAGGCCGGAGCCGAGGGGATTGCCATTGCCTCGCCGGGCCGGACGGCCATGCTGAGGGAAACGGAGCTGGACCTCGATACGTTGATACATATGTACACTGATTATGACATGGTGCTGGTCGAAGGGTATAAGATGATGCCTCACCCAAAACTGGTGCTGCTGCGGGGAATGGAGGACAGGGGGCTGCTGGATCAGGTCGAGGAGATCCGGGGAATCGTCGTGAATCCCGACATGCTAAAGGAACCGCCCGGCCTGCAGGAGATTCAGCATCGGCTGGCGGTTCCCTTGTTTACTTGGAATGAGACGGAGCGGATCGCGTCGCTTATACTATCACTGTAAAAAACATAATTACTCGTCGGAACGCCGCTCAATCGCCTCGGACATCGTTTTGTCCGTCAAATGGGCATACACTTCGGTCGTTTCGGTGGAAGCGTGCCCCAATTGTTCTTTCGTTTTATATATGTCATTTTGAAGATAGTAATCCGTTGCAAACGAGTGCCGCAGCTTGTGCACGGTCAGGGACGGCTTGCCAAAACGCTTGGCGTATTTGATGATCATTGCCTGAATCGCCCGTTTCGTCATGCGCTGTCCTTCATTCTGGCCGTTTCGCAGCGCGACGAAGAGAGCCTTTTCTTTTTTCGGCACCTTGTAGCGGGTCTGCCGCAGCTGCAGATAATGCTCGAGATCGTCTTTGGCCTGCGCCCGGAAGTAGACCGGGGTTTTAAAGGTTTCATCGTTATTGCCCTTACGATACACATGCAGCATTTTATTGTTCAGGTCGATGTCTGCAAGATTCAAGTTGACCACTTCGGATACGCGAAGACCCGAGTTTAGAATAAGGCTGGCAATGCAGGCATCTCGGACTTTGTTCTGTTCATGCGCGTATAGAGCCTGTTTGTTATTCTCCACATCGTGCCCGTATCCTTCGTGAATGTAAGTGATGAAATCCTGAAGCTCTTCTTCTTCCAGTATTTTTCCTTTCAACTTGGCAGCCGTATCTTTGGGCTTGTGAATCCGTTTGATCTCCACTTTGGCCATGATGTTGCGTTTAAGGAGCGGGTAAAAATCCTCATCCTCCGCAATCTGGCTTAAATAATGGAACAGAGAGCGAAGCGATGACAGCTTGCGGGAAACCGTAATTCGGGAGTTGGTGCCTTCCCGGCGCGTGGTCAAATATAATCGGTAACCTGTGATGCTGTCCATGCGAAGGGTCTCCAGCTCAAGCAGCGTCACGTCTCGGTTAGAAGCGGCTTGTGACAGCCCTTCCGACCGGAGCCAATTAAAAAACGTTTCATAGTCCCTTACATATTCGAGCAGGGTGGAGGGGGAGAGATCCGGAAGTTTGTAGTCGATAAATTGCTGCACAAACCAAGGCATGGCCGGCGCTTTCTCATCGAGTCGTGCGCGGTCGATATCTTTTTGTATATTCATGTTCCACCTCGAATGATTGTCTTTATAGCGATAATCGCTGTCATTATATACTAGTGTAACATATGGAAAGTCCGTCGTGCTTAATGCCTCACACGATCGTCTCCTCGATCCGATGGCGCTTGTGTTTCAACATAGACGGATACTATGATGAAGATGGGAAGCATTTAATATGATAGTGAAATGCCTAGGGAGGCGGCAGCATGATTTCAGAACGAGCGGAGCGCATGGGAATTGAGCTGGTTCCCAAACGGAAGCAAGCCGTTATCGTAAACTTGATGCAACTGTACTTGTACGATTTTACTAAATACCTGGATATCTCGGTGAACGATCAAGGATTGTTTTTACCCTATCCCGATCTCGATGAGTTCTGGAAAAAGCGGGAACGGAAATATCCATTTCTGATTACGTTTGATCAACGGCCGGCTGGTTTTGCCTTGATCGAGCGTATGGACAACGCCGCGGAAGCCGACTATTACATGACGGAATTTTTCGTTATGCAAAAATACAGACGTACGGGATTGGGGACTTGGGCGGCGACCTGGCTGTTCGATCATTTCCAGGGACGCTGGAAGGTGACGCAGGTCAGCAGCAATATACCGGCCCAGGCTTTCTGGCGAAAAGTCATCGAGTCCTATACGGGCGGGCGTTATGAGGAATACGTGGACCCGGTTCGTTTAAATCCTTCGCAATATTTCAATTCCTAGTAAGTCAGCATGAAATCAACTTTTGACGTGTTTCAACTGAATACCTGAGCTGTTTGCATATCTATAACTTGGAGGGATTCGAATGTATTTGCCCAGCTTTAATCTGGAAGGAAAAAAAGCCTTTGTAACAGGGGCGGGGCGGGGAATCGGGCGCGCGATAGCCGTAGGCTTGGCGGAGGCTGGATGCGACGTTGGCCTGATGTCCCGAACCCGAAGCGATCTGGAGGAGACCGCGGGTCTGATTGCCGGCTTGAAGAAAGGTCAAGCCTATGTGCTGCCGGGCGATCTGACGATTCGGGAAGAGATGGAGGCGGCGATCCGCGAATTTGTGGACCAGGCGGGGCAAATCGATATATTGGTGAACAATGCCGGCATGAACATTCGTACACCTGCGCTTGAAGTGACCGATGACGAATGGGAATTAATCGTGCAGACCAATTTGAAATCGGCGTTTGTCGCATCTCAAACCGCTGCCCGTTATATGAAGGAGCAGGGGAATGGAAGAATCATCAACATTTCTTCCGTAGGCGGCCATACCGCCCTACGCACGGGCGTTGTCTATGGATCGACCAAGGCTGCTCTAATCCATATGACCAAGGTGCTGGCGATGGAGTGGGCGCAGTATGGAATCCAGGTCAACGCCGTCGGGCCTTGGTATTTCCGGACGCCGCTGACCGAGAAGCTGCTGAATGACGACACTTACATGCAGGCTATCCTGGACCGGACGCCGCTAAAACGCGTAGGAAGCCTGGAAGAAGTGGTGGGGCCAGTCGTTTTCCTGGCTTCCGAAGCCGCCAATTACATGACCGGGCAGACGCTGCTGGTTGACGGCGGGCTTAGCATTTATGGATTTTGATACGGGATTCTTTTCATGGATGCAGGTGCTTGAATCCTTTGGCAATTGTATCGGAACAAAGCTTTCAAGATTATTCATAACGGGTAATGTAGAATGGTAATCATAGGGAGGAGAGTGAAGGACGATGGAACGTAGAGCATTTGGGCGGACGGATATGCAGGTCAGTGTATTGGGATTCGGCGGTGCCGAGATCGGACAGTCGGATCAGAAGACGGTGGACCGGCTGCTGCACAGCGCGATTGACGCAGGCCTTAACATGATTGATACCGCGGAATGTTACGGCCACAGCGAGGAATTGATCGGCAAAGCGCTGTCGGGCCGCAGAGATGATTATTACCTGTTTACGAAATGCGGGCACGCCTCCGGACTGGACTACCCGGATTGGGATCCGGTGATGCTTGAGCAAAGCATTGACCGGAGCTTGAAACGGTTGCAGGTGGACCACGTTGATGTCATACACCTTCACAGCTGCTCTGAGGAAATTCTGCGGCAGGGCGCCGTGATCGAGGTGCTGAAAAAAGCAAAAGAGCAGGGGAAAACGCGGTATATCGGCTACAGCGGCGATTCGACGGATGCACTGTACGCCCTTCAAACCGGCGCATTCGACAGCTTTGAAACTTCGCTGAACATTGCGGACCAGGAGGCGATCGACCTCACGATTCCGCTTGCCATGAAGCAGGGAATAGGGGTTATTGCCAAACGACCCGTAGCCAACGTAGCCTGGAAGCATGAAACATTAAGCGAACGGGACTATGCCTATCCTTACTGGGTTCGGCTCGGCGAGCTGAACTACGATTTCCTCTCTGACGTTCAGCAAGGCGTTGAGACGGCATTAAGGTTCACCCTGAGCACGCCGGGCATAGCGACGGCCATCGTGGGTACGGCAAATCCCGACCGTTGGGGGCAAAATGCCGCACTGCTCGAGAAAGGGAAATTGCCGGAGGAGGTTTATGAATCCATCCGCGGCCGCTGGAGAGAGGTTGCCGGATCCGACTGGGTGGGTAAGGTGTAGATCGCGGCTTGCTGAACCTGAGATTCAGACCGAATAGAGTAAGAGGTTGATGCGCCTTAAATACCGTCTTGGTATCCCGGAAGAGCTTGTCAAGATTTCTTGACAAGCTCTTTTGCCGTGATGAGAGCGCGGATGCCGCGTTTCGGCAGATCGATACCGATAAAGTGGAATGATGTTTCCGGGGAGGGCCGGCCATGCGAATGGCGGGTCTTTTTATGTTGAATAAGAGAGCATGAGCGTTTCGATGGTGAACAATTATATTAATTCAGCATATGAAAAATTCATAATAGAGAAATACCAACCACTTACGTTACTCTTGCCGCTCCGATGTTCCCGCTTAACTATGCTTTAACCTAGCACAATGACATGGCCTAAAAATATGAGCTAGGGTGCGAAGAAAAGTTGACATGGAAATATTTCCCCCTGCTAAAGATGAATGTCCCCCTTTGAAAGCAATAGGGCTTGGAATAAAATTCTGGTAGACAGCAAGTGTTTGCATCAGGTTCTGAAAACATACTTAGGGGGATTAGAAATGAAAAGGACTTCCATGTTACTCATGAGTGTCATGCTGCTGCTCTCCATGTTCCTCGCAGCCTGCGGAAACAGCGGTGGCACCAACACTCCTGCCGCTGAAGGAGAAACGCCGAAGACGGAAACAACTCCGCCGGCGGAAGAGAAGAAGGATGAAGCCGCTCCGGTTTCGCTTCGCGTGTTCTCGACCTTCGGAGGAACCGACGCAGCTCGCGAAGCCTTCCAAGCCGCGTTGGATGAATTCACGAAAGAGCATCCAAACGTAAAGATTGATAACGACACCATGTCAGCAAATGATGACGGTTTCAGAACGAAAGTCAACACCGATATGAACAGCGGCAACGAGCCAGACCTGTTGTTCTACTTCATCGGGGCTGACGCAGAAGGGTTCGTCAATGCCGGCAAAGTCGTGCCGCTGAACGAAATCCTCGACGCTGACGCTGACTGGAAGAACGGATTCATTCCGGATGCGCTTGAGCTTGCCAAGCAGAAAGACGGCAACATTTACGCTGCACCTTTGACCGGCTTCTACGAAGGCTTGTTCGTTAACAAAAAAATCTTCGAAGAAAACGGTCTGGAGCTCCCAACCGATTGGGCGAAGCTGACCACGGCCGTTAAGGCATTGTCCGAAAAAGGCATTATTCCTTTGTCCGTACCGTTTGACCAATCGCACTACCTGATCGAGCATACCATTTTGTCTGCGGCTGGTCCTGAAGGACAAAATAAAGGCCTGCTCGATGGCATCGATCCAAACTGGGAAAAAGCTTATGCCGCTATGAAAGAATTGTATGATCTTGGCGCATTCCCTAAAGATGCCGCAACGATCGACCTGAGTATGTCCGGCAACTATTACAGCGAAGGCCTGGCAGCCATGACCATCGAAGGATCCTGGGCCATCGGCGGCTGGAGCGACGATACTCGCGACAATTCCACGGTTGTGCCATTCCCGACGGTTCCTGGCGGCGTGGGCAGCGGCAATGATATCGTAGGCGGATTCGGTTCCGGCTTCTACCTCTCCAAAGCCACCTATGACGATGCAGCCAAAAAAGAAACAGCCATCGCTTTGCTGAAACACCTGACTTCCCCGGCATCCATTCAAAAAATCGCTTCGGCTAACGGCGGTACACCTGCTGCTGACGTTGAAGTGACTGGATTGCCGCAAGTCGCACTCGACGGCTTCGCTATGGCAGCAAAAGCAGCCTCCATCAGCGCACCGGTTGACAGTAAAGTTTCGCAAGAAACGTTCGGTAACCTTCGTGCCAGCGTTCAGCCTGTAGTGGAAGGCAAGAAAACTCCTATTCAAGCGATCGAAGAAGCGAAGAAAACCGAGGATGCCAACAAAAAATAGTTGTTATCAGAAACGGTAGAAATAAAAGTGACGTACGCCGCCCCTCTGCTTTCATTCGGGCGGCGTAGTCATTTCGGCATGGACGATGAAGAAAAATAAACATCAAGGGTGATTAATATGAAGGGTGATCGCAAGTACATTGTGCTGTTTTTATTACCCGCAGCGGCCATCATGACAATCTTTCTATATTATCCGTTCTTCAAGAGTTTGTATCTCAGCTTTTATCGCACAAGCGGCTTTTTCGACAAAAAGTTTGTGGGCTGGGCTAACTATGAGAGACTCGTTACGGATAAGCTGCTTGGCGCTGCAACGCTGCACACGCTGGAAATTATGCTCTATGTTATCGTGTTCCAGGTGGGAATTGCGCTAGTGCTGGCCGTCCTGGTAGATAACATATCCAAGCTGAAAGGGTTCTATCGAACCGTATTCTTCTTCCCGGTGGTTATATCCGGTACGGCTATATCTTTGTTGTTTGTGCTCTTCTACAACTACAACTTCGGTTTGCTGAACAACTTACTGGCGAATTTCAACATCGAGAAGGTATTGTGGCTGGATGCGAAAAATGCGCTTAAAGCGGTATCGATCCCAACGGTATGGCATTATGTGGGCTTTTATTTCGTTCTGTTCTTGACCGCCATGTCCAAAATACCTTCGGATTATTATGAAGCTGCAAAATTGGAAGGAATCACGGGCCTCAAAAAAACAACGATGCTTACAATTCCGCTTATCATGAGTGACATCAAGGTCGTCATTACCCTTGCCATTACGGGTACGTTGAAGGTGTTCGAGTTCATCTGGGTCATCACGAGCGGCCAGAACGGAACCGAGGTGCTGGGGACGTACATGTACAAAAAGGCCATGGTGGACCAGAACTTTGGTTACGGATCGGCGGTTGCGATATACATGGTGGTCTTTGGCGTGCTGCTTGCGTTGATAGCCAACCGTTTGTTGAAAAGAGACGAGATTACATACTAAGCATTATAGGGGTGTACTGTTATGGAGCCAACCATCGTCGTTGAACACAAAACTCAGCGCGTTAGGAAGCATCGGTTTAGTCTAGGCACCACGTTGATGTACGTGATTTTGACAGCGTGGTCCTTAACGACCATCTATCCGTTATTCTGGATCGTGAACAACTCGTTCAAAGTATCCCGCGATGTGATGAATAATTCCTTTGGCATCGCCTGGGAACCGGTGTTTGTTAACTATCAGAACGCATTTGACCGCATTAATATCGGAAGAAGTTATATCAATAGTTTGGTGATGTCCTTCAGCACCGTATTCTTGGTATTATTGCTTGGAGGATTAGCTGCTTACGTGTTGTCCAGGTTCAACTTTCGAGGAAAGCGAACCATCTATTCCATTTTGTATGCGACGCTCCTGATTCCTGCGTTTGCAACCGTGGTTCCGGTATATGAGCTGCTTATCAAAACCAGTCTGGTCAATACATACTGGGGTTTGATCTTTCCCCAAACGGCAGGCAATCTGACGTTTGCGACCTTGGTTATTGCCGGTTACATGGCAACCATACCGAAAGAGCTTGAAGAAGCGGCATTCATGGACGGCTGCAACCGATGGCAGATGTTTGTGAAGATCTTCGTTCCGATCTCTCAGCCCGTATTCGCGTCGGCAAGCATCTTCGTGTTTATGTGGTCGTATAACGATTTGTTCTCGGCATTGATTTTTGTGAACAAAGAGAATGTCCGTCCAATCGTTGCCTTGCTCAATGAGATCAGCTCGCAATACGGAACGGACTTTGGTCTGATGGCGACGGCAGTATCATTGACGGTTATTCCGGTTCTGATTGTATATCTGTTTATCTCGAAATATATCCAGAAAGGTCTGACCGAGGGAGCCGTCAAAGGTTAATGAAACGGCGAACTCAACGAATAGGCAAGTCAAGAGGGGACATGAAGTCGCCTGTTTGACTTGCCTATTCGTTGTTAGGTTCCATACGAGTATTAAACTGCAGCGAGCGCGATCGGTCAATTATGGCGAGGTGAGATTATACTCGATCAAGCGGGAGAAGCCGTCTTCTCCATGGCCGGCCTGGATTGCTTTTCGGGCAATTGCTTTTGCTGCGATTAAGACGCTGCTATCAATTCCATGATGTTCGGCAGCGTGGATGATATGCTCCATGCTCGTTACATTCGAGATTAGGTTGGAACTGTCCCCAGGGTAAACGCCCCGATCCGCATCATGCGCCATATAGGTCATGATATCCGGCATAATGCGAATGATATTGTGCGCATAAGGGGCGATGTCTTCCGCAGCGATGTTCTCCGCCCGTGCAATGGCCAGCGCGTGCACATAACCGCTCATGGCTGTCCAGAACACATCTAGCAGCGCCACGTCATATGCCGCTGCACGACCCGGATCCTCGCCCAGGAACGAAGCGGTTCCGCCCAGGCTGGCGAGTATACGATGATGGCTGCGATAAACGTCTTCTGGCCCGCTGTACAAAATGACGGCCGAAGGCTCCCCAATCGTAGGTATCGGCGTCATGATGGCGCCATCGATGTAGTCAATTCCGTTGCGGTAAGCCCATTCCGCCATTTCCCGCGCACGTTCAGGTACGTCGGCTGTCAGGTTTATAAGCGTTTTTCCTTTCAATGCACTTGTCTCAGAAGACAGAACGGCGTTCACCGCATCATAGTTGAGTACGCAGATGATAATAAGCTGACTGGCAAGCACCGCATCCTTAACGGACGGAGCCAGCACGGCACCTTGCTTTACCAGCGAGTCAGCCTTTGCCGATGTCCGGTTCCAGACCGTTGTGGAATGGCCGCTCCTGATAAATGCACCGGCCAGGGCTTGCCCCATGGGTCCGAGCCCCAGCACCGTTACGGCGGTTTGGCTGCCGTTTGCCGGCGTTTGCCGAGTTTCGGATTCGAGCATTTGTTCTTGATGTTGTTTCGATGGTTTCATTGTATACCTCCTTAAGGATTAGCTTCGAATACAGTGTAGACCTTGACACTAATGACAAGGTCAACGATTTTTTACAACCCTAGCGGAGAGAATAATATTTCAACATATGAAAAATTCATAAAAGTACTAGTAACACGTTCTACCATCAGTGGAGCATGCTTACGGCTGAATTCGAACTTATTGACAAACGAAAGAGGAAAAAGCATTGAAACTAACTAAAATAAAGTTGTTGACAATAACATAGTTCAATGTTAATTTGTATATACAAATGAGAGGTGGCTGGATATGAACATCGATGATTCCATTTTAAGCTCGTGCCTGTTTTTTACGTCAAATCGGTTTGCACGTTCCATGACCAAGATGGCGGAGGATGCATTTGCAAAAGCCGGCTTATCCCCAACGTACTCCTATGTGCTGGTGGTGATCCATCAATATCCCGGAATTACGCAGAAAGAGCTTAGCGATAAATTGTCGATTGCTCCATCCACAAGCACCCGATTCATTGATAAGCTGGAGGAGAAACTTCTGGTAAAGCGCAAATCCGAATGGAAGGAAACGCATATTTTCTTGACGGACGAGGGGATGGCGTTATACCGGGAGCTGAACCAATATTTTGAAAAGTTATACGGAGAGTATGTCACCCTCTTGGGGAAGGAGCATAGTGAACAGTTAGCGAAACTTCTCCATGAATCCAGCGAATTGCTGAAAAGGGGAATGTAGCCTCTGTCTTTTTCACCACTCATTTGTACATACAATTGATAAAGGAGAGATTCGAAATGCAGATTGGTATTATCGGTGCGACAGGGAAAGCGGGAAATCTGATTCTCAAGGAGGCACAAGCACGCGGTCATGAAGTAACGGCGATCGTGCGTAATGCATCCAAAATCTCCGATTCCAGCATAAACATTTTGGAGAAGAACGTGCTGGATCTGACCAGCGCCGATCTTCAGCGGTTCGACGTTGTCGTGAATGCATTTGGCGCGGCGCCTGGACAGGAGACTCAATATGTGGAAGTAGGCCGGGTGCTGATACAAGCATTAAAAGGCACGGATACCAGACTGTTTGTTGTCGGAGGAGCCGGCAGCTTGTTTGTGGACGAAGCCAAAACGCTTCGACTTTTAGAAACGCCCGATTTTCCGAAGGAATATTATCCGACGGCATTCCATGCCGGCGAGAATTTGAAGGACCTGGAACAAACTACGGATGTAAAATGGACGTATCTTAGTCCGGCAGCGTTCTTTAATCCGGAAGGTCGGCGGACAGGGAGTTATCAGGAGGGCAAAGATCAAGTCATTGGCAACGCTAGCGGTAAAAGCTACGTCAGCTATGCCGATTACGTCATCGCGGTGCTCGATGAGCTTGAGCAGCCCAAACATCTCAACGAGCGCTATACGGTCGTTTCCGAGGCTTAACAGGCCCGGACATGCGGCCTTCATATAGATCTTTGAATAAGCTGGTTTCTTAACTGAAATCAGCTTATTTCTTTTTTTATTATGTTATTTCAACATATGAAAAATTCACAATAGAAAACACCTCGAGCGATATCTAGCTACATCCTCTTAAATGCAGCCCGACCACTTACAAAGCAGCCATGATAAAGGTTTAAACAAGGAAAAACCCCATTACGATAGCGCAATTCAGGCATCTATAAGTATTAGATAAGATGAGTCAAAACAACCTGCAAACAACGGATATTGCATGCAAGTTGTTTTGAACGGTGCTTCTGTTGGCTGTCCTTGTTGTTATCCGTCTGATTCACAAGAAACGAATATTGATATCGCGCATGCGGCCGGGAGACATTTTCGGCATCTTAATTTGAAGCGTAGGCTGTCTATAGGTCGCAACGGATTGCGCAGGCAGGATGGGGACGGGTAAAGATATGGTTTGGTGTTGTTCTTTTGGCAAGCCGTTGATTTTGATCTGCGTCCGGTTCAGCTGAATCCATAAATTTTCCGGATGGATGCGTTTAGGCACATAACATTTCACGATCAGAAAGTTATGAGTATCTAACGTTTCATATCGAAGCGAATGCGGGTCGGGAAGAATTTCATTTCCGGCAGTCGCTTTTCGTATCGTATCCTTTACATAATCCTCAATGATCGTCGGATCCAGCTGATAATCTTCATTGAGATGATTCAGATCCTTAAATGGAAAGGAATTGTTGTTAAAGAAAGAGTCCTGTGTCAACCAGTCCGGCTTTTTGGATCTTGAGCTCACGATAATCCCTCCTACGTTCTTTGTTCCAGTGTATGGGCGAAGGAATGTTATAGTGACATCTGGGCATCCGACCACATAGAATAAATCCAAGCGGACGATTTTGAACAAAGAGGTGGAATTGTGGTTTCAATTATCGGCAATATGAAAATCGTAAACGTGGGCCCCAGTTCTACGGTACTAGTTGGAAATACAGGAGTAATCGATTTAAACAGCACGACAAAAGCTTATTCCGGCGCCAACTCGTTCACCACCGGAGACAGTATTGGTACGAATATAACTAATAACCAAGCCAACAGCACGAATACATTCGATCCAGACCTCATTGATTCGCCTAATGCTTAATTAAGGTTGTGAGCCCCAGTGAATCTAACGGTACATCAATGCATTAATATACAGCAGCTTCGGGTTGACGCGGTGACCAATTCCTCGGTGCTTCAGATTGGAACCGCAGGTGAGATCCGCGCATTATCCAATATATATAACACGGGCGGTTTTACGGGCCCTGCTCCGGAGTTCGAGCCTCCGAATAATATGGCCCCCCTGGTTCCGTTACCTGCGCCGATTGAAGATCTATATCGGCCAGAATGAGGCTCATATCATACGCATACAATCATTAGGGAGCGGGGGGAGATGCTATGTATCAATACCATATCCAGCAATTGTTCCATTGCCTTCAATCCCAGACGGAGCAGCTTAACAGAATGGAACAAATGCTAAAGGAAATACGTAATGAAATAAATCAATTACAGCAGGGCAATCAAAAGTCGACGGATCACGTCGAATATAATTTTGATTTATTGAAAATCGAAAAATTGGAAGGAACCTTAAACATTGGACTGACACCCTCAGATGGGAAGTCTCTGGGGGATATCACCGTCAATGGCCAGCCGGCAGAACAATTACAGGCGGTAGCTGCCGGAAGGGATCTTTACTCAAACATACATCAGCAGGTATCAAGCCACTTGGAACATGCAGTGCCGGCGCGACTCGAGCAAATGAATCCCCAGTCCAATCACGAACTTGGAGATCAATATGCTTCGGTGATGATAGAAGATATCCGAAAACAACTCGGAGATCGCATCAACGTTTACTTACAGCAATACCACTCGAACAGTACCGCGATAAATCCAGGTGATATTGAGCAAATGATCGCTAATCAAATGAAAAAAGAAATCGATACGGCAGTCGAGCATCATCTTCATAATTTGCAACAAGGAAAGAGGAATACGAATGAAAATGACGGTCATCAATAAAGAGCTCCGGGTTGGTTCGATCCGTATTACGGCGATCTCCAGCTCATCCGTGCTGTTGATCGGAGATACCCGGGTCATTAATAGTAGTTCCATCTACGACACTCCTTCCGAATCCCTGCAGATCACCCCGCTCGTTCCGTTATCACCGGCTACGGCACCATGAAGCGCCATGTACTCGTTGATAACGTATACATCATCAATATCTCTAATAGTTCGGCGTGCATCTGCGGCGAATCGGGACATATCGATGCCTATACCCGGGCATTGGCGATTCAACGTCAAGTTCCGGTTTTTTTTGAGGACGAAGGCAATTATGAGGACTATCCGATTTTTTCGAGATCCATACCTGCATGGCAGCTTCCGTCAGATGTAGACTTAGACGTTATACATGACCATAAAACGATTCATGTGGGATGCCTGGACGTGATATCGACAGCGTCTGCATCGGTTGTGCAGGTAGGTTCGAACGATACGATGGAATTAGAATCAAGGGTGAAGGCGATCAGGCACTTTATTACGGATGCGTCCCAAGAATTAAAGGATTATAAAGGCGTCATTGTCAGAATGAGCCCACGCTAGTGTGCGGCAAAAAACAGGAGGAGCTTCAGAAGCTCCTCCTGTTTTTTTGCGGTCTGAAGTTTATTCTCCTTGCTGGTGGGCAGCCTCGTCTTTAATCTCTTCCCGGAAGCCGGAAATACTCTTTTCGCGACGAGCATTGCGGTCTTGAATCTGTTCCTTCTCGCTTGCGGGAATCTCATCCCCGAACTCCTGAAGATAATCTTCTGCCTCGCGGAAGTTCTCGATCGTGTTTTGGACGGCCTGCTGCAAATGTTCGACATTGTCTTCGCGATTATCAGGTTTAGTCATGAAAGTTCACCTCCTTGTATGTAATAATCTTGCTCATTCGCACACCTCAAAAGTCTTCCATAATCGAAACATCCTTATGCATCTGAGAATGACGCTATCAAAAAAGCTACAGTATTGTAAATTTTGCAAGCCGGTTCTTTACATTTCCGTAGGATGTAATATGTTATAATGTCGAAAAAGCAGACTTGCCGGCATGACATCGAATAAGAGGAGGAAGAATTCTTGATATCTAGACGTTTTATATTCTGGCTCGGTATGCTGATGATGATTGTATTCATGTTAGCAGCCTGTACCTCAGAACCGATAAAACAACAACAGCAAACTTCTACTGTAGAAGACCCTCCTGAATCAATTGAGGATGAAGAAGAAGGTCAGACCATCACACTAGTAACGCCGGATACGGCCATGAAAGCACCTGAGGAAAAAAGCAAATATCAGATACATACACGGTTGACGGATTTCCATCTGCTCAATGAGTCAACGGGGATTGCTTGGGGGATCACGAACTCAGAACTGCGTCTCTATCAGACCGAAGATTACGGTGAGACCTGGGTCGATATCTCTCCATCATCCAATGTCCAATTCGTTGATAAGCTGGAGTATGGGAAAGACATCGTGTTCACGGATAAAAATCATGGTTGGATTATACGAAACAAACAGAGATCCGCCGAAACGATCCTGCTCAATACGACCGACGGGGGCGGCAGCTGGAAGCTCTCTTCGCTTCCGGAGACGGGAGTCGTTACGGCAATGTCCTTCGTTTCATCCCAGCAGGGATGGATTATGGCGAAAGGCGATCTCTCCCGGGGATCGGAAGAGAAGTCGCTGTTTCACACCAACAATAATGGCGGAGTATGGGATGAGATTATGCAGAATTCGGAGTATCCGACATCCCGAATTCCGGGAAGCGTCATTCCGCGAACCGGATCCGTCATCGGATTAACGTTCACGGATTCGCTTGTCGGGTTTGCAACCATCCGTGAAATGCAATCTTCCAAGTTGTATATAACACGTGACGGAGGACAGAAGTGGAAGTCTTCCGGCCAAGTATTCAAAAGCAAGCTGCTGGATGCGTGCGGTTCCGTTTTTGCCGGGACTCCCAAGTATCTGGGCAAAGGTGGAAGCGGAAGCGAGATTTATATACCGGTTACCTGCGTGAAGGAAGATCAGGCGAACTATTTGGGTTACTTTACGGCCGATACGGGGAAGTCATGGAATTTGGTGTCGTTCCCCATGACGGGAAATAGCGGGAAGGGAACCATCCAGCCTGTCTTCCGTCGTCTGCATGACGGATGGAGAATGGTGAACGGCATCGTCTATCATACGAGCGATATGGGCAAGACCTGGACACCATTCCCTAGAAGCAAGCTGTTGTCCGATAATCTTGCAAAATATCCGAATGTGGTCAAATTGCAATTCACATCGTCGGATGTCGGCTGGATGCTGATTGAAACGACGGACAAAAACCGATCGCGCCTGATGAAAAGCAGTGACGGCGGCGTTACCTGGCAGGGGTTGTAATACCGACTAATAACCTACAAGCAGGATCTGATTCGCCAATCGAAAACCCTCTCGATGACGAAGGCTTTATCGGCTAAAACCAACGGTTCCGATAAAGCCTTTATAAACATAATATATTGTGAAATAAATCACAAATAAAATTCAACCTGTATGCTACTATAAAGATGTAATCAGGTACGTCAAAAAGTTTGGAAGGGGACGATCCTTATGCATACCGATCAAATGACGATAAATTTCCTTCGCTTGTGCTACCATTGCGATGATGCATGTTTATGTCAGACGGAGGAGCAATGTCTGGCTTGCTGGAACGAGCAGGACATGGCACCGCAGGACCATGAAATGACGGGACAAGAAGAAACGATGAAGTGGATGAGATTGGCTTACGATTAAGCGGGTATGAACAAGATGAAGACAATGAATGGATCAGGGCGTTATAAGGTTCCGTGAAGAAGCTGATGACTGGCACATTGCCGGCATCAGCTTTTTTTGACGCTCCCAGAAAGGGACAAGTTCTTTAAAATTTCAATCAAACTTTCCATGATGCATGAGTTAAATTGTCCGACATAAAGCATATACATATTTCAAGACAAGGTGGAGGGGGGAGCCGTATGGGATCGGGGTCAGATTGGATGTTCGATTTTTTCGGCAGCGTTATGCCCGTGTTTTTCATCGTCGTCATCGGGATCATTTTGCTGTCGGCCGGTAAGGGAATCCTGCAATGGAGTCAGAATAACCGACAGCCTTTGCTATCGGTCGATTCCAAAATTGTGAGCAAGCGAACGGAAGTGAAACATACACAGCAGACGGATGATACGATGTCGAGCCGTACTCGTACCACCTATTATCTGACATTCGAAGTGGAGAGCGGAGATCGCATGGAATTTGCCGTAAACGGCGAGGAATTCGGCATGTGCGCGGAAGGGGACGAGGGACTGCTTCGTTTTCAGGGAACCCGGTACTACGGATTCGTCAGGCACCCCAGAGCGCATCTTCATGTGGTCCGGGGTTATGAACAACCTAAATAAGAGGCTGGTTCATTTTATGACGCCTTCTCCTGTGGTATATAATGTAGGAGAAGGAGGAGCTGCCTATGAAATTTCAGGATAAAACGGTGGTGATAACGGGCGCTGCGAACGGGATAGGCCGCGGATTGGCTGAGGCTTATGCGGCTAGCGGAGCTCGAGTGATAGTAAGCGATGTTCATGAAGAGCAGGGCAATCTGGCGGCAAACACCTTGAAGGATCAAGGATTTCATGCCGTCTTCATCCCCTGCGATGTGAGGAAGGAAGAAGAGATTAAACGCCTGATGAACCAAGCGGCCCAATATGGGGGCACCATCGATATCTTAATAAACAACGCAGGGGTCTCCCGATGGAAATCACCATATGAGCTTACGGTGGGAGAATGGGACGACGTAATCAACACGAACGCCAGAAGCTGTTTTTTGGCTACCCGCGAGGCTGCCGCATATATGAAAAAGAGCGGGAATGGCGGGGCTGTCGTCAATATATCCTCCACGCGTTCCATCATGTCCGAGCCGAATTCGGAAGCTTATGCGGCTTCCAAGGGAGCCATCGTTGCGTTGAGCCATGCCATGGCCGTTAGTCTGGGGCCCGATGGAATTCGGGTGAATTGCATAAGTCCGGGCTGGATTGAAACCGGGGATTATGAAGAGCTTCGATCCGAGGACCATAAGCAGCACCCTGCGGGTCGGGTCGGGATTCCGGCCGATATCGCCAAAGCCTGCTTTTATTTTACCGATCCGGAGAATGACTTTGTAACAGGGGCCCATCTGGTGGTGGACGGCGGCATGACCCGCAAAATGATATATGAACCTTAACTTGTTGCGGATAAAATAAAAAAGGATCGTCTCCTCGGGGACGATCCTTTCCAGATTATAACCCGTATTCGCAAAACAGTGGCGAATATCTCAATATAGCCGCTTGGACTTAACGGACGGTTATAGCCATGGAATCCGTCTTGCCGCTCGTCCGGTCGGTTACGCTGACAACGGCAATTCCGCTTTGATTCGCGCGGGCAACTCCCTGTTCGTTAACGGAGATGATATGGGGGTTGCTGCTGCGATAGCTGAGTTTGTCGAGGGATTCCTTGCGGCCATCGGGGTGAAGAAGTTCAGCCCGAAGCTGCTGCGTTGTCTTGGAAGTCATTAGATCCTTGCCCAGCAGCCGGAGAAAAGGCTGATTTCCATCGAATGCGGCCGTGACATGGAGCGTTTCAACGAATCCGTAACGTTGGTCCTTAACCGAGATCGCAGCGCTTCCCGGAGATATCGCCTTCATCCGTCCGGTTGAACTCACTTGAGTGATATCCGGAGCATCGGAAGTGTACGTCAGCTCTTCCGCCTGTTCACGCATCCCGCCCGGAAAGCCGTACCAGGCTTCGATCTGTTCCGATTCGCCCAGTTTGAGCTCATCTGAAGCTTCCACGCGCATCACGATCGGGGCTAGCGGGTACACGCCGACTTCGGTGAAGCTATTCCACGGGTTGGCATTATTTCCTTTGCCCAGTATCCGAATGTATCGGGCTGTCGTTTGCTCCACAAGAAAAGTTTCAGGCTGCACAGTCGTGCCGGAAGTCAGCCCATTCTCGTAGATGGTCGACCATTCTTCGCCATCGACGGAGGCAAGAACATCAAACCGGTTTTTACGGGTATCCCCTAAATATATGGCCAGCGAAACAGCGCCCACTGGCTTCAGCTCTCCCAGGTCAAGCTGTACGTATTCCGTACCCGGCGCGGACCAGCGAGTGCTCAGGTTGCCGTCGACGGTATGTTCCGGAATGTTCGCCGATTCGGGAACGGCGCTCGCGGTAACATGCCGTACCTGATATTTTAGATGGTTCGGCGGTTCGCCTATGGCCGGATTCCGGGTGAATTTGATGGTATATCTATTGCTCAGATTCGGTTGAGCGTCGTTCTGAATGACGATGGTTGCCGTACCCGGAATCGTATCTGCCTGATCAATGGACACGGCATGCTCCGCTTCGGCCGTCATCACAGGCGGAGAGGGAGCATCAAACGGAAGTCCGACTTCATAATACGTGACTTCTGGACGAAACCCATGAAGCGGCATTCCGTCCATGAATAAACGGTTAGCCATAGGTCGCGCTGCCGGTTCGGGCAGATCGCCGTCAGGTATGGTCCATTCCAGCAGGGGAGTAAACCCCGTCTCCGCTGGAGGTATCGGATCGTTTGCGTATAAAGGAACCATGCGAACGGACAACCGGACATGCTGGACGTGCTCCAGGTGTATGGTCAGCTTGCGCATGCCTTCGTTGCTGGATTGGCCATCCGGATTCGGAGAGGTGGCCAGCGGCGCTGCATCCATGACGGAGAACCGGGCGCCGGCCGGTCCTTCGACCAGCTCAACATACAGCCGCTTATCCAGTTGTGAAAGAATGGCGGCGCGTCCATTCTCCACAATCTCCACGTCCGCTCCGGTGTGCATGAACCAATACAGCTCTGAAGGAAGCTTCAGTTTCATCTCATCCTGGACGACCAGCTCGCGTCTATCGGCGGAGAGTTTCATACCTCTTAACATCTCGCCTGCGTCTTTCCGGTACAGGTCGGTCATATTTAGAATTGTATAGGCTCCTCTTGGCTTCGATTCTTTTTTTATCGTAACGGCTGTGCCGTAAGGCTCTTGCTGAACAATCGGATTCTGGGCGGGATTGATGACGATGGTATTATGTCCCTCGGTTTTTTTGCGGTAATACGTCCAGCGATTATAATTGTAATCCCAGAAGCCGGGCAAGCTGTAGGATTCGTTCCCCAGATCGGATGCCCACCTTACGCCCAGCGCGTCAAAAACGAAGGTACCGCCATCCAGATCGTTATGGCTTCGCATCGTTTCGTTAACGCCTTTCATGGAAGCAAACAAGGCATAGGGATCATCCCATGCGCTCCGCATGGAGGCCGATTCAATGCCGGTGAAGAAACGATCCAGCTCCGTCGGAACCGTTTCAAACATGCCAGGCTCGTAAAACACCAGATAGAGAGGGTGGAAGTAGCCCTTGCGCTCATACAGATCGCCAATAAACCAGGCGTATTCAGGTTTGTTGAAGAACGAGGCGAACCATAAGGATTCATACATGTTGTAGCTGACGCCGCCATCATAAAAATTGAACACGCCGCCTTCGCCTAGCAAATGATATGGATATGCGCCCGATGCCTCGTATCCCGGCAGCAGGGATAGCCCAAAATCGGTACCCAGGCTTTTATTCAAGCCTTGAATATACATGGCCAAGTATTGGCCTCCATAATGCCAATAAGCAGGACCTTCCGGCCAAGAACCGTCCTCGGTATAGTGACGAAGCGCATATTGCAGCTTCTGAAACGTGCTCTGGATGACTTCCAGCGCCTGATCCTCGGTCTCAGGCTCATCCGCAACGGTTAACGCAAGCAGGCCAAGGCCTCCGTTGTCTACCAGGTTAATGTTATTGTGCTCCCCGTTATGGCGGAATTCACCCCGGTACCAATCGAGCGCGACAGCAAGCGCATGATCTCGAATCGCCGCATTCAATTGGGCTCGCTGAGCTTCATTCAAATCGTCGTATATCCAATCGTAGGCCAGCGCAACGGCGAAAGACAATTCAGACAAGGCAAGGATGTTGTTGGTTCTGCCGCCCCAATCGGGGTAGTGCGTCATTGCTTCCAGTTCCTGCCACGCACGTTCGGCATAACGGGATTCGCCGGTCAAGCGATACATGAGCGCGGTCGGAATCAAGCGGTCGCGTAGCATGTAGGCATTGCCGCCATTAGGTTGGTAGGTTAGCGGCGAAGTTGCAAGGACGGGGTCCGCTTGATTTCTCAAGAGTTCCATCCACTCCGTCATATAACGATCTCCGCTTGCCAGCAATTGCTTGGAGCGGTTCAAATCGTCCGTGGATGCGAGAAGGCGCGGATGGGAACGGGCGGATGAGGCATGACCGTGCAGCGATTCCGAAATTCGATCTGCCGTCGGCCCGACAAAGACCAGCATATCGCTTTCCGTACGTCCGCCACGTCCATCTTCAGCCGATACGCGAAAACGGTCGTACCCCAGATAGTTTTCATTAGGAGCATATCGATAAGTACCCTCGGCATCCACTTGAACCGTGCCCTGTGATGGCGGTGCTTCAAGTTTCCATGCGATCGGATCTCCATCCGGATCCTTCGCTTTCGTGAACTGGCCGGAAAGGGAAGTATTCATCGTCGTATAACCCCATTCCAAATCCAACAGGGGAGCAGCATTCACAGGAGTAACGTGGATCGTGCCCTTTCCGAATTTGGCGCCGCCCGTATCAGCCTGCAGGGCAGCAAACTGGAAGAGGTCCGTACCGCTAAAGCCGCTGTCGGGATAGTAGGTAAAGCTGCCGTTCTCCTTTACGGTAATCTTGCCGTGCGCAGGCTGGGAGACGAGGAGATACGTATGGTCGGCACCGCTGCTGTCGCGCGCGGACAATTGCCCGAGCAAAGCTTGGCCTTGAGCCGTTTCGCCTTCGTAATCGTCCACCAGCAAGGTGTCCGGCGCATTGACGCTGACCGCCATAGAGGCGGTATGAGCACCGTCATAAGTCGCTGCCGTTACGGTTGCAAGTCCTGTGGAAAGGCCGGTTACGTCACCTTGATCCGTCACTTCCACGACTTCCGGATTGGACGGAGACCACTGCAGCTGAGGGGGAGGTGACGAACCTGGCTCATAACGGACGGAAGGTGTTATGGTCTCGCCCGTATTCAGATAGGCCACATCCGGTTCGATCGCGATGGATTGAAGCGGCTCCTCAACCAACACATCGTCGAACCAAGCTTTGCCCGTTCCGGTTTCCAGAAACAGCTCAACGGTCAATAGGGGCGGTGAGGCCGCATTATCCGGAACGGTGAACAGCTTCTCCATATACGTCCAGTCTTGGGTGCCCTTGAGCGTTCCGACATGAACCAGCACATTGCTGGTGCCGGTTCGCTTCATTTGATATCGGATGAGCGCGGCATTGCTGACGGCCTCCGTTTTGACCCAGCCGCTGATCCGATACGTTTTCCCGACCTCTACCGGGATGGACTGGGTTATGGCTGCCCGGCTGGACGTTCCTGCGGGACCTTCGATGCTGACCGATTGTTTCCCGGATTTGAATATTCCCGAATCTACTCCCAATATGGGCGAGCCTGTTGGAAGCCACTGTCCCCAATTTGCCGGCTTGATTCCGCCTGACCAGCTGGACCCCGCCTCCGTTGCCTCAAAACCGCTGTTCACAAGCAAACCCTCCTGTACCTGATCTCGTTCGCTCTCTGCCCATGCCAATGGGGGCGGCAAAAAGCCATGAAGCCCCGTAATCAGCACGAGTACAATCAGAGCCATTCGTTTCACATTCATTCCCTCCCGACTGATATCGATTTCCGGCCATGAAACCGGAACACTTCCATCGTAGAGGAAGCCGCAGCGTTCGAGTATGATACAATTTCGTGATGCATTAACATTTTTGAAGAAAACCTGTTCATGTTAAATAAAAACAGTATGATGTAATTAATGTAAGTGCGGAAAGAACACATCTAAAGAATGGAAGGAATGAGGGTATGGGGAAATTGACGACAACCACTGCAAGAAATGAGCGATCCAATCGCGTATCCGTGTTCGTTACGTTGCTCATGTCCTATCTTGTGGTACTGCTGATCCCGGTCATCGTGTTCTGGGGTCTGTATACCCAAATCGAGCGAATTATGATCGAGAATGCCAACAACTCCAACATGGCACTCATCGAACAGGCCAAGCAGGTCGTGGACAGCCGATTGGATGAAATGCATTTGATTTCCCGGAACATTACTTCACATCCGAGACTGGATACGCTGTTAAAGGCAGGATCCCCTCAAACCGGAGCGGAGCATTACAATTACTACACCTTCATGCAGGAAATGCAGCGGTATCGAAACAGCAGCAGTTTTATCACCGATTTTTATGTGTATCTTGATGAGAGCGATACGGTTCTCAGCCCAACCTTAAAAACGACGTCCAGCGTCTTGTTCTCCGATATCTACGGATATGAAAGCTTAACCTTTCAACAATACCAAGCGGATATACTGCGCAGCGTCCATTTCAACCGGTATCTGCCCGTAACGGAGGTCGGCAAAGGCCTGAACCAGAAACGAATGCTCACATATATGCAAACGCTTCCATTTGGCGAGAAAAACAACCCCAAAGGCGCCCTTGTCATGCTGATCGACGAAAGGCAGATTACAGGCTTGCTCGAGGAGATCGTGAAAACCAACAACGGAACGATATCCATTAAGGATGCCAGCGGTCAAGTGATTCTTCGTGCCGGTGAAACCGCAGTATCCAATGTGGGTAAAGCTGAGGATAAGCAGGCCGTCATGACGGTATCGTCCAGATCCGCACGCAGCGGGTGGGAGTACGTGTCGGTCGTGCCGGAAAAAGTGTTTATGGAAAAGGTGAATATGGTCAAACGAATGGCCGCAGGCGTTCTCGGCATCTGCCTGGCCGCCGGAGTTGCCGCTTGCGCGTACATGACGTACCGGGCGTATTATCCCCTGCGCGACATTATCCGCTTTATCCGCCAATCCCATCCGGTCAAGGAGGGGAAGGTACGCAACGAATATGATTTCATCAAATCCACGATGGCCGATTCCTTTGGCAAGCAGACAGAAATGAAGGAGCAATTGTCGAGGCAAACGCCGGTGATCCGGTCCAACTTTTTGCAGCGTTTATTGAAGGGAAACGTGGATGCGGCCGATATGTCGGAGCATGCCCTGGAATTCATGGGGATATCGTTTCCGCATCCCGGCTTTGCCGTTGCCCTGATCGAGCTGAGGGATGCCAGCGGGTTCATTCATAACGAACGGGAAAGCGAATGGGCCCTGATCCGCTTTGTCACAGGGAAGGTGGCCGAAGAAATTCATCCCTTTACCGCGTATTCCGTGGATCTGGAGAAGAACCAGGTCGCCATGATTCTGAATATGCCGGAACCTCTGCAGGACAAGGCGGGCGAGCTGTACGATTGGGCGGAACAAGTGAAGCTGGTGATCGAACAGCGCTTCAAGTCCGAGATCACGATCGCGATCAGCGATATCCGTTCGGATCTTGGATGTTTGGCAAGCGGATATACCCAAAGCTTGAAGGCGCTGGAATATTCCATTTTTACGGCCTATAAACCGATTTTATTCTACGATGAAATGAAGCAGAAAACGGGGGTGTATTATGATTTTCCCATTGAGACGGAAATCCAGCTCATTAACGCCATGAAAAGCGGGGATACGGATAAGGCTCAGGATATCATTCAAAGTCTGTACCACAACAACTTCAGCGGTCAATCCATCTCGCCCGAGCTCGGCCGACTCATGTTCGCGAACCTGCTCAGCACGATGTTCAAGCTGCTCAATGCCTTAAATTTGAAATACGAGGACGTATTCGGTCAGGCAGGCAAATCGATCGAGGACATTACCGAGGGCAGCATGGTAGAGGAGCTGTACCGGGAAGTGAAATGGATGTTCGGCAAAGTCTGCCTGTACGTAAGAGACCAGAGAGGCGATTCCTCCTCGCAGCTCCTGGATAAGATAAAAAGCTACATCGCGGAGCATCACGACGATGCCATGATCAGCCTGGCTTCCATTGCCGAGCAATTCGATATCACGCCGCCCTATCTGTCGGCCTTCTTCAAGAAGAACAGCGGGACCAATCTGACCGATTACCTGGCGAAAATTCGGATCGAGCGCTCCAAGGAAATGATGCGGGATGCCAAAAATACGATTTCGCACATCGCCCGTTCCGTCGGTTATACCAGCGATGTCGGTTTTATCCGGGTATTCAAGAAATACGAAGGGATCACCCCGGGAAAATACAAGGAAACCCTGCATTCCCTATCATCAACCTTAAGAAATGATCATCTCAATTCTTAATCGCTGTATATGGATCCAGAAACTGTACGATATACGTTGAAAGCGCTTCAGCATTAATATTTGAGGCAGGGCCGGCATCAACTCGGCCTGAACATTTGAGATGATCATTCATTAGGAAAAAAGGGAGGCGTCGTGATTTGAAAACAAACCGGAAACGTATGACGAGACTGGCCATCTTCATGCTGATTGTGGCTATGATTGCCGGCTGTAGCGGAAAAGGCTCGGGAGCCGAGGAGCCTGCCGGCGACAAAGGCAAGGAAGGAACGGGCGTTGCCTCAGGCGGAGAAACGGGGTATCCCGGCCAGCTGACCTATTGGGTATCGCTGAATGCCAACGCATCGGCAACGATGCAGGATATGAACGGCATTGCCGCCTATCAGGAAATGGAGAAATTGACAGGGACCAAGGTTGAGTTCCAGCATCCGCCGGCAGGGCAAGAGGCAGACGCCTTCAACATTATGGTCTCGTCGGGCAACTTGCCGGATGTCGTGGAGTATGGCTGGGCCAACGTATCCGGAGGGCCGGATAAAGCGATATCGGACGGTTCGATCATTCGCCTGAATGAGCTGATTGAAGAGCATGCTCCAAACCTATCGAAACTGCTGAACGAACACCCGGAATACAAAAAGCTGATAACGACGGATGGCGGAAACATTTACGTATTCCCGTTCATCCGCGGCGACGAGTATCTGCTGACCTTTAACGGCCTTATCATCCGCCAGGACTGGCTGGATCAGCTCAACCTGCAAGTGCCGGAAACGATTGACGAGTGGTATGAAGTATTAAAAGCGATCAAGACCCAGGATCCCAACGGGAACGGCCAGGCGGATGAAATCCCGCTCCTGCTTGATATGGATATGACGGGCATTAACCATGCATTTGTCGGCGCGTGGGGAATTACGACAGGATTTTATCAGGTGGACGGGAAGGTACAGTACGGCCCCATCCAACCGGAATTCAAATCTTATTTGGAGACGATGAGCAAATGGTATGCCGAAGGCCTGATCGATCAGGATTATGCGGCAACGGACGGGACGCTCAAAGATGCCAAAGTGACCAACAATCAAGTGGGTGCCTTCTCCGGATACATGGGCAGCAGCCTCGGCCGCTATTCCGAACTCATGTTAAAAAGCAATCCGGACGTCAGTCTGGTGGGCGCTCCCAACGTTGTGCTAAAGAAGGGGGACACGCCGCTTCTTGGACAGAAGGATTCGCCGTTCAACGGATTTGGGGCGGCTGTGACGAAAGCGAACAAATTCCCGGCGGAAACGGTGAAATGGCTCGATTACAAATATGGGGAAGAAGGGCATATGCTGTTTAATTTCGGGGTTGAGGGAGTCAGCTACGAGATGAAGGACGGGTACCCGACCTATACCGACGAAGTGATGAAGAATCCAGATGGGCTGTCGATCACCCAGGCGTTGTCGAAATACAACCTGGCCAGTTATTCGGGACCTTTCGTTCAGGATCGCCGTTACGTCGAGCAGTATTCCGCGCTTCCTCAGCAAAAAGCGGCCATTGAGACATGGATGAAGGCGGAGAACGACCGTTTAATGCCGATTATTTCGCCGACGGCAGAAGAGAGCACGCGTTATGCCTCGATCATGAACGATATTAATACGTATTACGAAGAGATGGTCAACAAATTCATTATGGGCGTGGAGCCGATCAGCGGCTTTGATCAATTTGTCCAAACGGTGCAGGGAATGGGCATTGAAGAAGCCCTTCAGATTCAGCAGTCTGCGCTGGACCGTTTTAACAGCCGGTAAGTTGTAGAAGCGCATGAAGAGGGAGAAAACGGGCGAGCCGTATCCTTCTTCATGCGGGTTATTTTTCACAGAGGAGGGCATACGGTGCAGCTAAAGGAAGAAACAAAACGCATGACGATACAGAGCAAATCCGAGAGCTTCAGCGCAAGAGCAGCGAAGGACTTTCGCCGGAATTCCACGATCTACCTGATGCTGCTGCCGGTTGTGGCGTTTTATGCCGTGTTTCATTACGGACCGTTATACGGCCTGCAGATTGCGTTCAAGAACTTCTCCGCAGGGCTCGGCATCTGGAATAGCCCATGGGTCGGCTTTCAACATTTCAGCGATTTTTTTAACGGATTTTTCTTTGAGCGGGTCGTTTCCAATACCATTATCCTCGGCGCGTACGATCTTATCTTCGTATTTCCCGCCTCCATCGTGCTGGCCTTGATGCTGAACGAGGTGCGACATCGGATCTTTAAGCGGACCGTACAATCCATTACGTATATTCCCCATTTCATTTCCGTTGTCGTTGTTGTCGGGATGCTGGTTGATTTTTTGGCGGTGGACGGCCTGATCAACCATATCATCACCTACTTCGGCGGCAAGCCGATTTCGTTCATGCGGCTGCCGGAATGGTTCCGCACCATCTATACCTCGTCCGCCATCTGGCAGGGGATTGGCTGGGGCTCCATCATTTATCTGGCAGCGATTTCCAATATTGATCCGTCCCTGTATGAGGCGGCGAAAGTGGACGGTGCCGGCCGCTGGAAGCAGATGCTTCAAATAACGCTCCCTGGCATCCTGCCGACCGTGATCATTCTGCTTATCTTGCGGATCGGTTCCTTTATGGCGCTGCAGGATGAGAAGATCCTGATTATGTACAACCCGGTCATCTACGAGACGGCAGACGTGATCGGGACTTATGTCTACCGCAAGGGAATACTGGAAGCAAGCTACAGCTTCAGCGCCGCTGTCGGCATGTTCAATTCCTTGATTAACTTTGCGCTGCTCATTGGAGCCAATTATCTCAGCAAGCGGTTTACCGATACGAAGCTGTGGTAGAGAGGGGGATCTCATGCGAACTACTAGATCGGTCAGTGAAGTCCTGTTTGATTCTGCGAATGTCATTCTATTGTGTTTGTTATCGATCATAACGCTATATCCGTTTCTCTACGTATTGTTTGCTTCGATCAGCACGCCGGCCGAATTCGTTCAGCACCGGGGCATCCTGCTGTGGCCCAAGGGCTTCTCGCTGGACTCCTATCGTATGGTATTCGAGAACCCGAATATCATCCGAAGTTACCTCAACACGATATTTTATGTGGTCGTCGGCACGACGCTGAACATTCTCATGACGGCTCTCGGAGCCTATGGTTTATCCAGGAAAAACGTGATGTGGAAAGGCGCCATCATGATGCTGATCGTGATGACGATGTTTTTTGACGGCGGGCTCATCCCGAAATACCTGCTCGTGAAAAATATGGGTCTGCTTGATACGTACTGGGCATTGATTATTCCAAGCGCCATGACGACATGGAACTTGATTATTATGCGAACGGCATTTCAAGGGGTACCCGATGCGCTCGAGGAATCCGCGCGGATCGACGGAGCCACCGACTGGACCATTCTGTTCCGGATCATCATCCCGTTATCGCTGCCGGTCATTGCGGTCATGGTCCTCTTTTACGGGGTGTGGCATTGGAATAAATGGTTTGATGCCCTCATCTATCTAAGGGACCGGGACTTGTTTCCGCTGCAGTTGATCCTGCGCGAGATTCTGATCCAGAACGATACCAGCAGCATGATGACCTCGGTAGGAGGGGGAGATCGGATGCCGGTTGGCGAAACGATTAAGTATGCGACGATTATGGTGGCGACGCTGCCGATCTTGTTTCTGTATCCGTTCTTGCAGAAATATTTCGTGAAGGGCGTCATGATCGGCGCCATCAAAGAATAGGAGGTATGTGAACCATGTGGGAACAGGCCATCATGGATGCGGTTGAAAAGACCAAGAGGAACATCGGTTTATTTCCGATGAAATTCCCTCACATCACGGCGGAGAAGCGATACGAGTGGGGAGAAAGCAATGACTGGATTGAAGGATTCTACACCGGAATGATCTGGCTGTGTTATGAATATACGAAGGACCCGCTGTTTAAGGATACGGCAATCGCTCAATTGGAGGATTACAAGGCGCGGCTGGAGGAGAAGCGGCATCTGGATCATCATGATATCGGATTTCTGTACCTGCCCTCCGCATTGGCCGCGTGGATCGTGGATGAACATGAAGAGGGCAAACAGCTGGCCCTAAAAGCAGCCGACCATCTGATGCTGCGCTGGCGGGAAGAAGGCCAGTATATTCAGGCCTGGGGCCGGAAGGGCGACGAGAAGAACGGCGGCCGCATTATCATCGACTGCATGATGAACATACCGCTGCTGTATTGGGCGTATGACCAAACAGGCGACGAACGCTACAAACACGTGGCCGTCGCGCACGCGGAGAAGAGCCGCCGTTATTTAATGCGAGGGGATGATTCTTCGTACCATACCTTCTACTTCCAGCCGTCGGACGGGAAGCCCATCGGCGGTGGGACGCACCAAGGATATCACGACGGCTCCACCTGGACGCGTGGGCAAGCATGGGCAGTCTACGGATTTGCGCTTTCCTACCGTTATACCCGTGATCCGAAGTATTTGGATACCGCCGTGCGAGCTGCCCGCTATTTTATCGAGCATTTGCCGGAAGACCATGTCGCCTATTGGGATTTTGACGTTCCGATCGAAGCGGGTACGCCTCGCGACAGTTCCGCTTCCGCCATCGCCGCATGCGGGATGCTGGAGATCTTGGAGCACCTGGAAGAGGAAGATGGCAATAAAGGGCTATTGACAGACGCCGTCGAGAAGTCCATGATCTCCCTTGTAAACCGTTATTCCACTATCGGTGAAGCTGCCGAGGAAGGCTTGATCAAGCATGGTTCCTATTATGTCAGAGGCGGGATGGGACCGGACGATTACATGATCTGGGGGGATTATTATTATCTCGAGGCCTTGCTGCGACTGACCAAAGGGATACCTGGCTATTGGTACGAGAGAGGATAGTAGAACCGGATCCGTGAACTATAACGGGAACGCCGCAATCTGTGCGGCGTTCCCTTTTTTGTGTAAAATAGGATAGGATCATTGTTCACAATATACTCATTAGCATTGAGAGAACGTCTTTGTTATGATGGGGAAGATTCAAATTTAAGATAAATGGTTTGGAGGAGATAGGCATGTTGAAACATGTGAAAACTTCGGTTCTGCTGACCTTGGGTCTGCTGCTTGTACTGGTGTTCCCGACAGCAACGTGGGCGCATTCCAAGCTGGAATCCAGTACGCCCGCGGCAGACGCCAAGATCACGGAAAGCGTGAAGGAAGTCAATCTGTCATTCAATGAAAATATCGATGAAAATTTAAGCACCCTCAAGGTGAAGAATGCGCAAGGCGAAGAGGTTGAAGTATCGGAAGTCAAGGTTAGCCAGAACACTATGGCTGGAACGCTGGCAGCACCGCTTCCATCCGGTTCTTACACGGTGGAATGGAAGATCGTTGGCGGAGATGGACATCCCGTTGAAGGAACGTATGCTTTCGAAGTCGATGCACCGGAAGGGGAAGCTGCTCCGGAGACTTCTGCCGACACCGAAGAAACGCCTGCGGATACAGGAAGTACACCGGATGAAACAGCAACGGCGGATGAAACAGCCGCAGACAACGCAGATCCGTCGACGGATACGAATCAGCAGGCGGAGAATACGCCGGCTAATGACACATCCGAAGGAAACGGGTCGACCGTGTGGATCGTGATTATCGTCATCGTGGCCGTTGTCGCAGGATACTTTGGAATTAAAGCATCCCGGAAGAGAAAGTAATGTCTTATTATTGGTTAAGCGAGCCGTTTTTATATTTAGCATACGCCATTCTGGCCGGGATCACGGTGTTGTCCCTGGTACCGAAGGCTTATAAACCGGACATATCGGTACCGGCCTGGCTCGGCCCAGCGGCGGGGGCAGCCATCATCCTATTCGGCTTTGTGCCGCTGCTGCAAATCATCATGTTCTTCAAGGATGATATCGGATTCTGGCAGTCCTTTAACAGCATCATGTTCAAATTCAGCGAGGGCGAGCGTTATGCCTGGATACTGGTTCTTTCGATCCTATTGGCGGTACTGACCCTGATCGTCCGCCGGAAGCCCTTCTCTCCCTTACGCTGGCTTATGCCCGCTCTTCTGTTGGGCATTGCCGTCGCCATGTCTTCGTTCAACCACGCTGCATCCCTGTTCGATGGCGTTGGACAGCTTGCTTTCTTCGCCCATTTCACGGCGATGGCCATATGGACGGGAACGCTGCTGCTTACAGGATGGTTCAGCACGGAACATGATCGCTGGAGTGCGTTTCTCCGATGGTTCCATCCATTAGCCATCGCCTGCGTCATCCTTGTCATCGGATCGGGTCTGTTCCTGATGACAGCCGTGACGCCGGAACCCGTAAACAGCTGGACGCTGTCCTACGGTCAGGCCCTGCTGGTCAAGCATATTCTCATTCTGCCGCTGCTGGTGTTCGCGTTCGTTAACGGTTATCTCGTCAAGCGCAAGCTGCGCAGGGATACAAGCTATCGACCTGCGGCATGGGCACGAAGCGAGGGAATCCTGATCTGGCTGATTTATATCGTCACCGGCTACATGAACCAGCAGCCGGCGCCGCACGAGGTCGTGGATACATTGGCGTCATATGGCCCTGCAGCAACGTTTGTCTGGTTCCATCCCGGGTTTACGATCGGTGAATTGGCCTTTACGTGGAGCTGGATCGGGATACTCTGCCTGTGCCTTGGGCTTGGTCTCCTCTGGAATGTCGTGAACGTATTTCGCAGGAACCGGGCAGCAGCCGCCGGGCTGTTAAGCGGGTTAGGCGCCGTTGCGCTGATATATTGCGGTTTGATGTTCTCGGTTACCGCGGTTTAACTTGTTTGAAGTGAAAGGTCCTTGCTGTTTAATCAGCAGGGCCTTTTTTTGGTATGGGAGCAATGATAGATGGCTGGATAAAGGTGGTATACTTGGGGGTGAAGATCGAACATGGACCAAATCTTGAACTGGGGGGAAATATGATATGGAAAAAGTGAAATTTATTCGCTTAGCATCTCCTACGGATGCATCCGTACTGGACCGATTAAACGAGGAGTTTAATGCGGTTAGGATGCAGCTGGAGGAAATTAAATGTAGTTTGGAACAAGCGGATGAGATCGTGGCCATCGCTTATTTAGGCGATGATCCTGTAGGATTTGCCTGCGCCCAATCATTTAAGTCCTTTTGTTACCGGGAGCTTGTCGGCGAGATAACGGAAATGTACATTCAGGAGCGGGCAAGAAGGCAGGGTCTGGCAGGAATGCTGCTCGTTTTTCTGGAGGAACAATTGTTCGCGCGCGGGGTGAGCACGGTTAAGGTGCTTACTGGTCATGATAATCGCCATGCCATCGGAGCATATGAGAAATCAGGTTATAAGCGGGAGGATGAAGTGCTTCTGGAGAAAGAACTGAAATCATAGTGTATAATCCTAACTATGAATATTTCCAATTTTCGGTATGAATGGAGGTGAATCAGAATGTTATGTGATAAAGACCAATACGTTGAAGAACTGCTCGTTCTGAAAACGATTGCGGAAAATTTGAATCAGAGCAACGACATGAAGCAAATGCTGCAGACGACACTCGAAAAACTGTTGGAGTTAACCCATCTAGAGACAGGTTGGCTTTTTCTGGTCGAGGATAAACCCGACTATATTTTGATGGCTGATTACAACCTTCCCCCTGCTTTGTCACGTGAAGACAAAATACCGATGCGATGCGGAGATTGCCTATGTCTTCGCATGTATTGGGCGGGAAGTTTAAACGAACCGGTTACAATGATTGAATGTGAGCGCCTGCATAATGCCAAAGAACAGTGCTGGGGAGAAACCCACAATTTGACCCATCATGCTACGATTCCCCTCATGGTTCAAGGCAAACGGCTGGGGCTGCTGAATGTGGGCTCGCCGGACAAAGAGCATTTTAGCGAGGGAGAACTTGCGCTGTTGCAATCCGTTGCCTATCAGATTGGAACGGCGGTCGAGCGGACAGAACTGTCCGAGCAAAGGGAGAAACAGGCGGTGGACAGCATGGCCCGTTTCATCGTCGATTATTATGCCAAGGCAAGCAAAGTAACCAGATATCTATGGAAAATTAACGATATGAAGCGAATGCTTGAGGCGATCGTGGAGGAGCTTGCTCATGCGTTTGGATGGCCGACTGTTGCCATGATTACGTCTGACGATGACAACTTGTATCTTCGTACGGTCCGACAGAATGAAGTGACGCATAGCTGCAAGGAGCTGGTACGAAAGGCTGCCCATAAGACCGCACGAAAGTCAGGAATCGTACAACGGGCATATGAGGAACAAAACGTAGTGGTGCAAGAAGGCCTGGTCCGGGTGCTTCCCGGCGTTCAGCCCCATACGTATACGGCGGCGATACCATTAAAGCATCTTGAGCGTATTTTTCAGACCTATGAGACGATGGGGGTGCTCTTTATTGGCCGTGAGAGTGGGCCCTTCTCTGAGCTGGAGGTTGAAATCTTAGAGGTGCTGGCGGAGCATATATCATTGGCCATTGAAAAGATATGTTTATATTACGAGTGGCAGGATTTATTGTTGGTTGAAGAGAGGAACCGTTTGGCACGGGACCTACATGATTCCGTCAATCAAAAGCTGTTCTCTCTTTCACTGCTTGCCCAAGGCGTGCGTGAGACGACCTTACATGAGAATCCGCATACGGCGGAGGCAATACACGATATTGGACAGCTTGCCCAGGAAACGCTCACTGAAATGCGCTCGTTAATTTGGCAGCTGCGACCTTCCGGAGAGGCCAAAGGGATATTGGCTTCACTGAAGGACTATGCCGAGAAACTTGGCATACAGTTGACGTTTATCATGAAGGAAATTCCTGTTTTGACGAACCGGGTGGAAGAGTCCTTGTATCGAATTGGGCAGGAGGCATTGAACAATATCAGCAAACACGCGGGTACGAATCGAGCCTGGATCCGAATGGAACAGGACGGCTCCTATCTATATATGAAAATATCGGATCAAGGCCGAGGATTCAACCCGGGATCGCCCGAACTCTGTCCGCATTCGCTTGGGCTTACCAGCATGAGGGAGAGGGCTTCAGAAATACAAGGAACCTTAAGTATAAGCAGCGAGGAAGGCACAGGGACGATGGTGACCGTGATGGTTCCGTTTTTATCCCAAGAAAGAGGTTTGAACTTATGAAGATTAAAGTGCTAATTGTTGATGATCATCTCGTTGTATTAAGGGGGTTGCGTTATTTTCTGCAGACACAGCCCATGATCGAAATCGTAGATCAAGCTCTTAACGGGCTAGAGGCTCTGGATAAGGTAGAGAAGCTGCAGCCTGATGTGGTCCTGATGGATCTGAAGATGCCGGAGATGGACGGAGTCGAAGCCACGAAGCGAATCACAAACAAGTTTCCACATACGAAAGTTATCATTCTTACCAGTTTTGCCGATCGGGATTCGGTTTTGCCGGCGATTAAAGCGGGAGCTATTGGATATCAACTGAAGGATATCGAGCCTAAAGTGCTGGTCGAAACCATCATCGCTGCTGTAAACGGAAATCGCATGCTTCATCCTCAGGTAACGAATCAATTAATTGCCCATGTGGCGACAGATACCGAGCCTGTTAAAGGCATCGACATTCTGACCATTCGTGAGCAGCATGTACTTGAACAGATTACGCTCGGCAGGAGTAACAAAGAAATCGCCGCAGAACTACATATTACCGAGAAAACGGTAAAGACGCATATCACGCATATTCTGGGAAAAATGGAGGTGCAGGACCGCACCCAGGCTGCCTTGTATGCGATAAGGAACCATTGGTTTAACACATAGCCATCAGACTATGGTCGTAATGAAAGGTCTTATCTTCGGATAAGGCCTTTTTGGAATGGCTGATTTAGACCAGGGCTGGACGTAACCGGTCTGGAATTGCGTTTAAATGGAACTACAGGGAAACAGTAAGAACAACACTGTAGGCTTGTAATGGCTATAAAGGAGGATTAAACAATGACAATATTAGTTACAGGTGCGACAGGAAAAGTTGGTCGACAGGTTGTGAATGAGCTGCTTAAGACTGGACATCGCGTCAGAGCGCTCAGCCGATATCCGGCATCAGCCATATTACCTGCTGGCGTAGAAGTGGTTGCTGGTGATCTGAGTAAGCCCGACACGCTGGTTCCAGCATTACGGGGTGTGACCGGCCTCCATTTAATCACGACAGGAGCAGGCTTCGTCCCGCTTACGACAGGGGAAGAGATTATTCGAATCGCGGAGGCTGCCGGAGTAAGGCGCGTCAGCGTATTGTGGGACGGAAAGAAAGGGACGGTAGAGGAGGCGCTTGTATCGAGTAATCTGGAATGGACACAGCTGCAGCCGGTAGATTACATGTCCAATGTTATGAACTGGAGAGAATCGATCCGAACCGAGGGTGTAGTACGCGATATGTTTGGTGATTCGTTAAATGCTTCGATTCATGAGCGGGATATCGGTCAGGTGGCTGCAGCGGTCCTGACGGAGGACGTTCATGTGGGCAAAATTTATCCTTTAACCGGTCCCGAGGCGCTAACGGTTCCTGACAAGGTGCAGATTCTTAGTCACTATATCGGTAAAGATGTAAAGTTTATTCAGTTAACCGAAGAGCAGGAGCGTAAACGAATGGCCGAACTTGGGGTTAATGAGGGCGTCATTGATTACGTCATCAACTGGTACAAGAATCCACCAATCGAAGCATACACCGTCAATCAAACGGTTGAACAGATAACAGGACGTCCTGCAAGAACGTTTGCCGAGTGGGCGGAAGAGCACGCAAGATACTTTAAATGGTAAAAAAAGGACTTATGCTGCTATGAATGCAGAAGAAAAGCTGCCTACAGCACTTGCCGATGAGATCCGAATGTTAGCTAAAGCGGCATTTGCATCCGGATTCAAGTTGTTGGTATTCTGAGCTCAGTTCTATTGATAGGAATCGCAGTAATATCTATGACTTCCCTACGTGATAAAAGCCCTATCAAGGGTAATGAATAACTATCATCGAAATCATCAAAGTACATTCAATAGCATGATAATCCTATCTTTAAGGATCATCATGCTTTTATTATTTGCTGGAGCATCCGGTCATTTATCCATAATGCTGCGTTTCGGAGCGATATTGACCCGGCGTGAGTCCCGTGCTTCGCTTGAATACCGAGTTGAAGGAATGCATGTCCTTGTAACCGACTTTTTCGGCGATCATACTGATTTTGTCTGTGGTGGTTCGCAGCAGCTCGCGGCTCATTCGAATGCGTACGGTCTGCAGATAATGATGCCAGCTCTGGCCGGTATATCTGCGGAACAATCGCTGAAGATGGCGTTCGCTGAAGCCGCTGATCTGCGCAAGACGCATCAGCGTGAGCTCATGCATGTATTGTCCCTCCACGTATTGAAGGACATCTTGAAAAGAGGGATGCGAAGGCTCCGAGGTGATAGGCTGCGAATGCTCGATGGCCCGGCTGAACTCAATGATCAACTGTAACAGCAGCGTATGCAAATAGACGGCTGAGCCGCTGATTTGCATGGCATAATGTTCATAGAGGGAGACGAACAGCTTCTCGAAACGGTCATGCCGATCCGTAATGGCGCGGTACCCAAGCGAGCCGTCTTCCATCTGTTTCAATAAGAAGGCTGTCCTCGAATCGGAAGCAAAGGCAATCAGTTTCGGCAGAAGTTTAACGGAGAATATGCAATTGTTCACGATGAGCGGCTTCCCGTTGGAAGAGGTAGGCCGAAATACGTGAGGCATTCCGAGCGGTATATAAAACATATGTCCTTTGCGAACCCGCTGCACCGAGTTCTCCATGTGATGGAAGCCTTCTCCCTCAGCAATATACGCAATTTCCAGAAAATCATGGTTATGGTAAGACCCCGAAAAATTCTCCGCGTTACGATTTACATACATCAGGGTGTCATCCCGGAAAAAATAATCTCCGTAATAGGTTTCCATCGGTCGTTTCATCCTGTTTGCTCCTTTTCATAAATCGAGGATGGATGTCCGTTTTACCACATTAAATTGTCCGTTATCCCCATCATCTTGCTTGTAGGTTCACTTATAATAATAATTGAAACAGACACAGAAATGAAAGCGTATATCAAGCCAAGCGGCTAATTCAAACGGATTGTTGAAGCAGCCTTCTTGAAGTGAACGGAGGAATGAGCATGTTCAGCGTAACGGATGTACGATGCGAATATCTTCATCAACCGATAGGTATCGGAGAGCGAAAGCCGCGCATCAGTTGGAGGTTGGCCTCGGACGAAAGAGCCGTCAGCCAAACCGCTTATGAGATTGAGGTTTCCAACGAGAAGGAATTTGCCAAGCCCTGCTGGACATCAGGGAAAACAGCCTCGTCGCAGTCGGTTCACGTGGAATTAACGGGGCTGAGCGTAACATCATGTAAGCGCTATTTCTATCGCGTGCGTGCCTGGAACCAAGCCGGGGAATTGACGGAATGGTCCGACACGGCCTACTGGGAGACTGGAAAACTGGAAGGGGAGCCATGGGTCGGACAATGGATATCTGCACCACGATCCTTGCTGCCTGTTGAAGCCGGTCACCTCCCGCTGCTCCGCAAGAGCTTCAGCTTAAAGTCGCCCATTACGAAAGCAAGAATATATGTCACGGCGCTGGGCCTTTATGAACTTGAGCTTAACGGACAGAGAGTGGGAGACTGTTATTTCACGCCAGGCTGGACGAGTTACGATCATACGATTCAGACGCAGACCTATGACGTGACCGAGATGCTGAAATCTGGCCAAAACGCGATCGGCGCTTGGCTCGGTAACGGTTGGTACAAGGGACAGCTGGGCTGGGAGGATCGTCACGCGATTTATGGAGATCGATTAGCGCTTCTGCTGGAGCTGCATATCACGTATGCTGACGGCAGCGAAGAAGTGATGACAACCGATTCAAGCTGGCAGTCGGCCAAAGGCCCGATCGCCATGTCGGAGCTATACCATGGCGAAACCTATGATGCGCGCCTCGAATTGGACGGCTTCAGTTCGGCAGGTTATAACTCGGTTGATTGGCATGGCGTGGAAACGATCGACCAAGGTTACGACAAGCTGAAGCCCCAGATCAACGAGCCCGTGAGAGCCGTTCAAACGGTGCGGCCCGTGGAATGTCTGACCACGCCCAAAGGTGAAACCGTCATCGACTTCGGACAGAATTTGGTAGGCTGGGTCCGATTTAGCGTGTCCGGTGCGGAGGGCACAACGGTGACGCTGCAGCATGCGGAAATCCTGGATGCCGAGGGTAACTTTTATACGGAGAATCTCCGAACCGCTAAACAAACGATTCAATACACGTTAAAAGGCGGAGGGAACGAAATCCATGAACCTCATTTTACGTTCCAAGGCTTCCGATATGTTCGTTTAGACGGTTTCACGGAAGATCAGCTGGACCTCCGGCATTTCGAAGCGGTCGTGCTCCATTCGGATTTCGAAGAAACCGGAACTTTTCAATGTTCGGATCCCATGGTTAATCAATTGCAGAGCAACATTCGATGGGGACTGAAGGGGAATTTCCTCGACGTGCCCACGGATTGCCCGCAGCGTGACGAGCGGCTTGGCTGGACCGGCGATGCGCAGATGTTCATCGGGACGGCGGCCTATCTTGCCAACGTGGCGCCTTTCTTCACGAAATGGCTGTCGGACCTGGCCGCGGAACAGCGCGATGACGGAGCGGTTCCGTTCGTTGTTCCGCATGTGCTCGGCGATGAAGCCTATGCTTCGGCCGCATGGGGAGATGCAGCGGTCATTTGCCCGTGGACGGTGTACGTCAATTTTGGCGATCGACGGATATTGGAGCGTCAATATGAGAGCATGAAGCGCTGGGTCTCCTACATTCAAGCTCAAGGGGAGCATGAATATCTGTGGAATACCGGCTTCCATTTCGGCGATTGGCTGGGACTGGATGCGAAATCCGGGGACTATGTGGGTGCTACGGAACGGGACTTTATCGCTTCGGCGTTTTATGGTTATTCGGTGGAACTGCTTAGGAAAACCGCGGTCGTATTGGGACGAGAACAAGATGCTGCCCTGTATGCCGAGCTTAAAGAAAAGGTTGTCGCTGCATTCCGTAACGAATTCGTGACCCCGTCCGGAAGGCTTGCGGCGTCGACGCAGACCGCGCACGTGCTTGCGCTTATGTTCGGGCTGCTGGATGAGGCGGCGGAAAAACGTGCGGCGGATCGTCTTTATGCATTGCTGGAGGAGAGCCGGTTTCATTTAACGACCGGTTTTGTGGGCACGCCTTATATTAATCATGTGTTAAGCCGGCACGGCATGCACGATGCGGCGTATAAGCTTCTGCTGCAGCAGGACTATCCTTCATGGCTGTATCCGGTGACGAAAGGCGCCACGACGATATGGGAGCATTGGGACGGCATCAAGGAAGACGGCAGCTTCTGGAGCCGCGACATGAATTCATTCAATCATTATGCATACGGAGCCATCGGCGAATGGCTGTATCGTTCGGTTGCCGGCATACAGACCGTGGAGGATGCGCCGGGTTATAAACATATCCGGTTTGCGCCTGTACCGGGCGAAGGCCTGACATGGGCGGAAGGCAAAATCGATACGATGTATGGAACCGTCCGGTCATGCTGGCGGATGGAAGATGATGGCGAGTTTCAGCTGGAAGTGTGTATTCCGCCTAATACGACTGCTGAAATTTGCCTGCCGGGTGTTTTTGACGTTTCAAACGTTAAGGAAGGCAGCACGATCCCTCTAAACGAAGCGAGGGGGATCCATTCCGTGGTTGATGGCGAAGCGGGTGTTGTGATTCAAGCGGGTTCGGGGGAGTATACGTTCCGTTATGTATACAACTATCCTAAAGCGAAGTAAGGCATGATAGCAGGAGACCAAAGTTCTTTACCGCGATGGACGCGGTAAGGAACTTTTTTTTCGTATCCAGGCACATTTCTGGGCGAATGCACATACGATACAAAGTGATCTTAAGGAAGCGAGGGGAACTCTGTGGCAGTCATCAAAGCGAATTCGAATGATGTGGATCTTCTGGCAAGATTGATCCGCGCAGAGGCAGAAGGCGAAGGTGAGCAGGGCATGCTCATGGTAGGGAATGTCGGGGTGAACCGGATACTGGGTAACTGCCTGGATTTTCGAAACATCCGCAACATGAACGATATGGTATTTCAGAGCCCGGGTGGTTTTGAAGCAACACAGAAAGGCTATTTTTATCAACGGGCCAGGGATCGGGATCGTCAGCTAGCCCAAAGGGTCATTAATGGGGAACGCATATGGCCGGCTAGCAACGCGCTATGGTTTTTCCGCCCGGCAGGGGACTGCCCGGCAACCTGGTACAATCAGCAGAACACAGGCCGATTCAAGGCACACTGCTTCTTCACCCCGACATATGCCGATTGCCCGTCCGTTTTTTGATTCATGTTATACAACCGCTTAGGCGGGAGTTATAAATTAAAGGAGGAAATTACTTATGTACAATCAAGGTGTGCCGCCTGTGAACTTCATGAATGGAGTCCGTTATCCGGGAGTGCCGAACCGCGGGACCGCTGGTTACACGGCAAACGTTCCACCGCAGGTGCCCAGCGGAAGTCCAATGACGCCGGGAGGCACCGTTGTTCCGGCACCGCCGCAATTCGAACAATCTTACGTGGAGAATATCCTTCGATTGAACCTTGGGAAGCAGGCAACGTTTTACATGACGTATGAAAACAATTCGCAATGGAATGCCAAGGTGTTCACGGGCATTATCGAAGCCGCCGGTCGCGATCATATCGTCATCAGCGAACGGACGACAGGGCGCCGGATCATCCTGCTGATGGTGAACCTGGACTATGTCGTGTTTGACGAGCCGCTCAATTACCAATATCCGGGCGTGATCGGCAATCCGCCTCCAACGGCAAGATAAATCTATTTTTGCGAATGCCCCAATAACCTTCGTTTACACCGATGTGAAACGGAGGTTATTTCATTTGGCCTTGGCAGAATATTCAATGGCATGCGTTTTTCTAACGACACTCGGCGCGGCCGCATAGTATTATTTTAACATTATGAATGTTTATTCATAGAATCGTTCAATTCATCGGAAAACGAGTGTTAACGGCTGAGAATCAAATTAAAGCTCATAACAACGATGATTAATGTCATAAGACAACGTTTGACTGTGTATCGTAGTACTATATAATTACTTATATAGCTTGAATAAGTCGGAATAAGACAAGGAGATGAGACCATTGGGAAGTTGATGCGTAGTCCGAACACGCTGTTATGCTTGATGGCACCACACATTTTTAATAACCGAAGGAGGTGTTCCTATTCGTCATAGCATGCTGTATGGCGGGTAGGAGATCGATTGAGTGACCCCTTACCGAGTTTGATAAGTTTAACCTTGGTATTGATTCTCGTCCTATTAAACGGATTTTTTGTATCGGCTGAATTGGCTTTTGTTAAAGTGAAGAGCAGCCGGATTGACGCTTTGGTTGAAGAAGGACATAGACGTGCACAATTTGCGCAGAACATACTGAAGAACCTGGACGGATATATATCCGCTTGCCAGTTTGGCATTACCATCGTGTCCATCGGCCTTGGCTGGATCGGCGAGAGAACGATTTCCGCCATGATTACGCCTTGGTTCAACGGAATAGGATGGAGCAACACAGCCGTTCATGCGGTGTCCTTGGTATTAGCCTTCATCTTGATCGCACTTATGCATATCGTATTCGGTGCATTGGCGCCTAAGACGGTGGCCGTACGCAAGGCGGAACAAATCACGCTGCTGTCCGCAGGCCCGCTGCGGGTATTTTACACCATCATGTTCCCGTTTATCTGGTTTGCCAATGGGCTTTCCAATAACGTTCTCCGCTTATTCCGGATGAAGCCGGTGGTTGAACGCAATGTCCATACCGAGGAAGAACTGCGGGATATGATGAAAGAGAGCAGCGAGAGCGGATTGATGGATAGCACGGAGATGACACTGGTAGACAACATTTTTGAATTTGCCGACACAACGGCAAGGGAGATCATGATCCCCCGTACAGAAATGATCTGCTTATACAACAATCTTTCATTGGAAGAAAATCTGAAGATTGCAAGCGAGGGCATGCGAACCCGTTATCCGATCTGCGACGAAGACAAGGATCATATCATTGGCTTTATTCACATTAAAGATCTGATGCGCGGCTTCGTTGGCGACCAGCTTTCCCTGATTCGCCCGATCATTGCTGTTCCTGAGTCAATCAAGATCAGCGAACTGCTGCGAAGAATGCAGCGGAGCAAGACGCAAATCGCCATTCTTATCGATGAATACGGCGGGACCTCGGGACTCGTGACCCTGGAGGATATTATGGAAGAAATCGTCGGTGAAATTCAAGACGAGTTTGACGAAGAGCGTCCAGGCATTGAAAAGGTGGGGGAGGATGAATACTCCATTGATGGATTGATGCTGATCGATGAAATCAATGACCAATTTGGTCTGAATGTGGATACAGAAGATTACGATACCATCGGTGGATGGCTGTCTGCGCGCCTTGAGGTGCTGCTTCCGCACAAAGGCCAGTCTGTTATATTCGAAGACTGTCGCTTTGTGATCGAGGAGACGGAGAATAAACGCATCTCCCGGATACGCCTGATCAGGCAAGAGCAGCAGCTGATACAGGAAGAAGCGGGCGCGTAAACTGGATATTAGAAGAAGCAGCGACATTAAATGTCGCTGCTTCTTTTTATTTGCAGAAAAGTTTCAAAAATTATATCAAACCGTGAAAAAATAGAAACTTTTACGCTAACACGACGTGTTAAAATATGGATGTTCCTATCATATTGAAAGAAAGGTGATATTATGTCGAAAGTACGCAGTCCAAAACGTATAGCTTCAGCACTTGCAGTCAGTGTTTTGTTAAGTTTATCCCTGGCAGGAGGGGCTTACGCGGACTCCGCTGCAGACATTGCACCCGGTGCTTTGACGACTCCGCCTCCGGTTGAAATGAATTTGAATTCTTCCATCAGCCTCTTAGCGAATAAATATTTGATCAACTACTATTCTACGATTAGCAAGGCAAGCGGCACCCAAGTGAGCATCAACGGATTTACCGGCGCTGGACAAGCCGTAGACAGCATCGGCATTAATTATGTTCTACAGCGCTGGACAGGGTCGGCTTGGGTGGATGCTGGCAGTGCATATGAAAACGGAACCAACAAGCTTTCGCTTAGCGGCACCAAAAATTTCAACGTTCAGGCAGGCTACTATTACCGTGGCAAAACCATTCATTGGATTAATGAGAACGGTACATATGAGGAAGGCACTTATTATACGAACTCGATATTAGTAGAACAGTAATTTCAATAGGTTATAACAAAGAAGGACACTTTATGCAAGTGTCCTTCTTTGTGTGTGCAGGTATGGTTCTAGTGTATGCTGTTGGCGATTTTAATGAATTCTTCTCTAGAGAACAATCCGCTAATATTCACCAATATTTTGTCATTGTCATGCAAAAAGCGGAGGTTGGTTTCAGTCAGGTAGGCTACGGCTCCGGATTTCAGCTTCAGCGTCTCGGTAACCTTTCCTCCAAGGCCGATGGACCGTTCTGCCGTCATGTCGATTAAATCGATGTAGAATACCTTTTCATCCGCATTCTTGTAGTGAAGATGAAGATCCAGGATCGGCGCGCTCTCGCTTTCCGCGATTCCCGTTGCCTCATAGAACTCAAAGCCTGGCGGAATATAGCCGATTTCAGGGATCTTGAATAATACGCGCTTTTGCGATTCGATTAAGGATTCGTTAGAATCCGTAAAGGGAACGTCTTCGGTTTCCACCAATTCAGCGGGCGGTACTTGGTCGGCGTTATCTGGGACAGGGCTTATATCCGGCGGAGGCGCAGTAAGGGCCTTGCTGGGATCGACGGGCTCTTTCTTGCCGAATATCTGGCCCGTAATGCCATTGCCCCAATCCACGATTTGCTGATAGATCGGCGATACGGCTTGCGTGACGGTAGGCTGGGAGAACACGAATGCCCCGAATGCCATGGAAGCTGCGATAATACCGGCCAACTGAAATCTGCGGCGTCGCTGTTTCCGATTGTTAAGTTTCTCGACCTGCAGCTTGACTTGCTGCCAGGATTGTCGCTTGGATTCGTTGTCCGTAGGGAGTGAGGAACGTGAAGCTGCACGATCAAAGGCTTCATCAAAGGCCTCATCAAACCAATCATCGTATTTTTCGTTGCTCATCCAATTCACCCCACTCTCTATACAGCATTTTCTTAACGGATTCCCTGGCCCGGAACAAACGCTGCTTCACGATCTCTTCGCGAGTATTCAGCAGCTCCGCGATTTCCCTGTAGGTCAGGCTGTGCTTCCAACGATACTCAATCAATAGCTTGTATTCAGGCTTCAATTGGTCGAGGTACTGCCCGATCGATTCCTCCAGCAAATTCGATTCCACCTGGTGTTCGACGTTCGTGGAAGAAACTACCACGTCCTCTTCATTAATAAAAACACTATCGACATCCACTTGGTTACGGTATTTTTTATTTTTTCTTAAATAATTCATGGTTGAGTTTTTCGCGACGACACGGAGCCAGCCCCGCATCTTGCTTTCCGTTTCGAACTTCGGCTTGCTTGTGATCACTTTGATAAAGGACTCCTGAATGATATCCTCAACAGCAGCATGATCCCGTACGACATACAGTATTTGCCCATAAACGAGGTCATAAAATTCATAATAGATTTCTTCCTGAATAGGTTCGCTCAGATCAGCGAAATCTGCTGCAAGGAGGAGCTGTAATCGGTTGGACACGCGATAATCCCCTCTCTGGTGTAACCATCCTATTTCTCTCATCATTTTACAACATATCGGGTAAAAAAGCCCTACAAATTCTAGTAACAGCCGACTCTGGAGACCGTAGGCATCCCGGCTTATCCTATGGAATTCATGGTATGGGGCCCGCTTTTTCGCCTCTATTATCGGCAAGTCAATGAGCTGCGCCCATCTCTTCATCATATGCTCGGCCATCAATGGGTATTAATCGAATCTGGGATTGACTCGGCAAGAGATAGGGCGGGGATGGACCAGACAAAAACAGGACAGCCTCTGAAAATCAGGCTGCCCTGTCGATCGTTCTTAATCGAATGTTGGGTTGCTAGTCATGGTAACGGGAAAAATGGCGATTATGCCCAGTTACCATCGATGAAGACTGGCTCTTCCTTGCCATCATGCGTGATTCCCGTAATCTGAAGCTCCTTGGAGCCCATCATGAAGTCGACGTGGGTAATGCTGGTGTTCAGGCCGCGTGCCTGGAGCTGTTCGGACGTCATGGTCTTGCCGCCTTCAAGGTTGAAGGCATATGCGCTCCCGATAGCCAGGTGACAGGAGGCATTTTCATCAAACAGCGTGTTGTAATACAGGATGCCGCTTTCCGAGATCGGGGAGCGGTGGGGGACAAGAGCCACCTCGCCCAGATAATGCGACCCTTCGTCCATGGAGATCAGTCGTGTTAAAGTATCCTGGCCTTGTTCGGCGGAAAAATCGACGATGCGCCCGTTCTCGAACGTAATCGAGAAATTGTCGATGATGTTGCCGCCGTAGCTCAAAGGCTTCGTGCTGCGTACGGTGCCGTTGACGCCGGTTTTGAGAGGGGCGGTGAACACTTCCTCCGTCGGGATGTTGGCAACGAAGCGCTCGCCTTTTTCGTTGTGGCTGCCCGCTTGGGCCCATATATGACCCTCCGGCAGCTCGATTGTCAGATCCGTTCCAGGAGAAGTGAACCGGAGCTTGTGATATTTCTTGACATTGAGTTCATCCGATTTGAGTTGAAGGGTATGGATATGCTCCTCCCACGCCCCAATAGGATCTTCCAGGTCCGCGCGAACCGCGTGGAAAATCGCGTCCCACATTTTGTCCACCTGCTGGTCGGCAGGAACGTCAGGAAACACCTTGGAAGCCCAATCGGGGGAAGCGTACGCAATGCCGGTCCAGCTCATTTTGTCGGCCTGCTGGTATTGCCGGTATTTCGACATGGCTGCGCCATATGTACGTTGATAATTGGATATACGCTCGGGATCGACTCCTTTTAACAGGTCGGGGTTCGAGGAGAGGATCGTCAAGAAAGCGGCTCCTTGTTCGGCAAGTTCGGTTACTTCCTCTGCGTAATAAGTCGGCGGTTCCAAAAAAACTTCGTCGGGCGCCAGATCGTACCGAATCCGATTCACGATCTCGTCACTGTAATTCACTTTCACTTGCTTGGCACCCGTTTCGTAGGCTTTCTTCACGATCAGGCGCACCAGCGGCGCCGCATCAATCATGGCGTTAACCACCAGCGTTTGTCCCGGCTGCACGTTGGCGCCGACCTTGACTGCTAGCTCCGCATAGCGTTCCAATTTTTGTTCAAAGCTGGACATGACAGACCCTCCATTTCTTATATGCTGCCTCATAGCAACTTCAAGCGTTGTTTAGATTATCGCACAATTTTTAAGTTTGTAAATCAACCTCGGGTCAATTAAAGTCCGAAAAAGTTAAAAGAAAGCAGCTACTTCGCGAGAAATAGCTGCTTAATGCTGCATCTTATTCTTAAAATGCCCAGTTTCCTTTCAGGAATACGGGTTCTTCCTTGCCATCTGCCGTAACGCCGTATATATCCATGTCGCCGGAGCCGATCATGAAGTCGACATGGGTTACGCTCGTATTGAGGCCGCTCTGAATCAGCTGCTCCTGATTCATGTCCTTGCCGCCCTCGAGACAGAAAGCATAAGCGCTGCCGAGCGCCAGGTGGTTGGAGGCATTCTCGTCAAACAACGTGTTGTAATACAGGATGTTCGACTCCGAGATCGGGGATTGATGCGGCACAAGCGCCACTTCACCAAGGTACCGTGCACCTTCATCCATGTTCAGGAGGCGCTCCAAAGTCTCATACCCTTGCTCCGCCGTGAAGCTGACCACCTTGCCTTCTGCAAAAGTAAGGGAGAAGTTGTTTATGATGTTACCGGCATAACTCAATGGCTTCGTACTATGTACGGTCCCGTTGACGCCTGTTTTGAGCGGAGCGGTAAAGACTTCCTCAGTCGGCATGTTAGCCACGAAGGAGTGTCCTCGTTCGTTGATGCTGTCGCCTTGTGCCCAAATGTGCCCTTCCGGCAGCTCGATGGTAAGATCGGTTCCAGGCGCAACATAGTGGAGCTTCTTGTATTTCTTGGCGTTCAGCACGGAGGATTTGGCTTCAAGCACTTCGAGATGTTGGTTCCAGGCCTCTACCGGGTTCTCCTGGTCCACACGTACGGTGTGGAAAATCGCATCCCACAATTTGCCGACCTGCTCGGATTCCGGAACATCCGGGAATACCTTCGCGGCCCACGCAGCCGAAGGAACTGCGATTAGGCACCAGCTGAACTTGTCGGACTGCTGATAGGCACGGTATTGCTTCAATGCTTCGCCCCGCGCCTTGTAGAAGTTTCCGATGCGCTCGGAATCGATGCCGCTGAGCAGATCGGGGTTCTCGGCCAGCACGTGCAGAACGGCTGCCCCGTTCTCGACCAGCTCCGTCATTTCTCCGGCATACCATTTTGGCGCTTCGGTAAATACGTCATCCGCAGCTTTTTCGAATTGAAGCCTTGTTATCGTTTCGTCGGTCCACAGGATCTTAACGAGGCGGGCCCCCGCTTCGTATGCCTTCTTGGCGATCAAGCGGGTAAACTCGGCGGAATCGACAGGAGCATGGACCACCAGCGTTTGCCCTTCCTGTATGTTGACCCCAACCTTTACGGCCAACTCGGCATATTTGTCCAGGTATGTATTGAAATCGGACATTTGGAACCCTCCAATGCAATTAATAATGTAACACCCCATATTATACTAGATCGAGCTGTATAAGAAAAACCATAATCAGCGATCAAGAAAAGTGATATACTGAGTCTTGTGAGTGCTTTACAACGTAACGAAGGAGCGTGAAAAACGTGTCACAAGTCCGAATCGAGCGTGCGGATATGAAGCGGGATGATGCCGATCAATTCGTGGGATATACCGTATTTTCTATAGATGGACATGCCTCATCCTACGAGATCACCTTCCTGAGCAAGAACGGCCGGGATTGGGATTACAGTCTGAACTTTGCCGGCGAGCCGGGAATCGAGGAGCAGTTTCTCCAGATAGACGAACGGATCGAAAACGATGACGAGCTGTTTGACGATTTGCTGGATGCAGCCATTGATGCCAGCGAATTCGGGGAATCAGAGGCGGACTAAAGAAACGTATTTAAGAAACAAACCGTACACCTCTCTTAGATGGAGGCGTACGGTTTGTTTACATGCGGCAATGAGCGGGCCGGATAGCTTATCCTATTGTGATTCGTCCTTCGGGATGGCGATACAGCTCCTTGTTATTCTTGCGGCTAAGCGCGTAGGCAAGCGTTAGCGGCCCCAGCCGGCCGAGGAACATGAGCATGGCAATGGTTACCTTGCCAACCCCGGAGAGCTCGGTGGTCAGACCCATGGATAACCCGGCCGTGCCGAAGGCGGATACGGCTTCGAACAGAATCCTTAAGAATTCGCCTGATTCCGTAACGGACAGGAACATCGAGGCGCCTACCAATAGCAGCAGCGATAGAATCGTCAGCGTGATGGAGCGGTAAACCAGGGCTTGGGAGATGCGGTTGCGATAGAGCACCACATCGCGTTTTCCCTGAATCATCGTGACGACGGCACCGATCAGCACGGCAAAGGTAGTCACCTTGATGCCGCCTCCGGTCGATCCGGGGGCGGCCCCGATGAACATCAGGAGAATCATGAAGAATTGGGACGATTGCTCCAGACTCGCAATGTCCAGGGTGCTGACGCCTCCCGAACGGGGAGTGATCGATTGGAATATGGAAGCCATAATCTTTACCGGATACGAAAGAGGCCCCAAGGTTTTGGGATTGCTGTGCTCCAGGATAAAGATCATGACGGCTCCGATCACGATTAACAGGGACGTCACCGTCAAGACAACCTTGGAATGAAGCGAAAGCTTCTTGCATTTCGGATACTCGATGAGATCAAAGATAACGATGAAGCCGATGCCCCCAAGGAAGATCAAGAACATCAGGATAATATTCACGATAGGATCCGCTACATAGGTGGCAAACCCTGAGAAGGGTCCGTGAATTTGGCCGAAGAGATCAAAGCCTGCATTGTTGAAGATGGAGATGCTCTGGAAAATGCCGAAGTATGCCGCATCGGAAAGCGGCATGATGGCAGAGAACCTGAGCGTCAGCAGCAAGGCGCCCGCGCCTTCTATGATCAGCGTGTAGACCAGCACTCTTCGGATGAGATCCACGATGCCTTGTATTTGGTATTGTCCCATCGCTTCCTGAAGGATCATGCGCTCCCGGAGCGAGATTCTGCGGTTAAACATCAATGCAATCCAGGTGGCCGAGGTCATAAACCCCAAGCCGCCAAGCTGAACCAGCATAAGCATGACAATTTGTCCAAATATCGACCAATGGGTGCCCGTATCCACGACGGTTAACCCCGTCACGCTGATGGCTGACACTGCCGTGAAGAGAGCATCTACCAGCGGAGTCGAAGTCCCGTCGGCGGTAGCGATAGGGAGCTTAAGCAGAAAAGTTCCGATCAGTGTGATCGATGCGAAACCGATCGCCAGAAATTTAGGAGGCGTAATTTGATTGCGTAGGTCTTTCTTTTTCATGCCGATTATCCTTTACCGAAAGTTTAATTTTGAAATCAATCTCTAATATAACACGAAAGGTGAATCATTTAACCATCATGAATTCGAACCGAGCACCGATTCCCGTTTTTATCCCGTTATTTATAGGGATTATAGCCATATCCTTTTCATCTATTTTCGTAAAATGGTCCGGCAGTCCCGTTTCCATTCAGGCCATGTACCGATTGGTGATCACGTTTCTGATCATGCTGCCGTTCGCGGGAAAGTACATGCCCGTTATCCGATCGCTGAAGCGCTCCGAAGTGCTTCTGCTGATTCTGTCCGGTGCGATGCTGGCCCTGCACTTTTTGTTATGGATGGGCTCCCTGAAGTGGACGAGCGTAGCCAGTTCTACGATCATCCTGGCCCTTCAGCCGGTATTCGTCATGATCGGCGCCTACATCTGGTTTAAGGAGAAAACGTCGCTGGCGGCCATAGGAGGTATGGCCATCGCCTTTCTCGGCGTGTTCCTTCTCATTGGCAGCAGCGGCTTCAGCGGGAACGAGGGACATCTGACCGGCGATATCATGTCTTTGCTGGGGACGGCCGCGGTGGCCGTCCATATGCTGCTCGGACAACTGCTGCTCAGAAGGCTGCCGTCATTCCTGTACAGCTGGCTGGTTTTTGCGGTAGCTGCTGCCGTATTGGCGGTATATAACGTGGGCATGCAGATTCAGCTGACCGGGTATTCCGCTCGCGAATGGGGGATATTCGCCTTGTTGGCCGTCGTGCCCACGGTATTCGGTCATCTGTTATTCAATTGGCTGATGAAGTATGCGACTGCCTCCACCGTGTCGATGAGCGTTCTCGGAGAGCCGGTTGGAGCGAGTCTGCTGGCTTTTCTCCTGCTGAATGAGTCGATGAATTCGCTGCAAGCCGCAGGCGGAGCGCTGGTGCTGTTAGGGCTGGTATTGTTCTTGAAGGTCGGCAGAACCAAAAAGCAGCCGGTGGACGTCCAGCCTGAAGCGCTGGGCTGATCCCGCATTATTTTGCCTGGATAGACTAGTTCCCGCAAAATTAGCGCACACTGAACATTAAAAAGCCAAAATATTACAATTATGGAATAAAGGCTTAGAACGGGGGCGCGCATGAAAGCAGTCACTTATCAAGGCAGACATCGGATCAAAGTGAAGGAAATGAAAGACGCCGTTCTTCGGCACAGCGACGATATCTTGGTTCGAGTCACCACCACGGCCATCTGCGGATCTGACTTGCATTTATATAACGGCGAGCTGAAGCATCTTAACGATGATTACATTATCGGCCATGAGCCGATGGGGGTCGTCGTGGATGCAGGGCCGGAAGTAAGCAAGGTCAACGTGGGGGATCGGGTGATCATTCCTTTTATCGTGTCTTGCGGCAAATGCAACTTCTGCCAGAATCAAATGGAAAGCCAATGCGATTATGCGAACGAAGCCAAGGATACCGGCGGTTTTTTTGGATACAGCGACGCGTACGGCGGCTTTCAAGGCGCGCAGGCGGAACTGCTGCGGGTACCTTACGGTAATTTCATGCCCTTTGTCATCCCGGAGGATGCCGAAATGGAGGATGAGAAGCTGCTCATGCTGTCCGATGCGCTGCCAACCGCCATGTGGAGCGTGGAGAACGGAGGAGTTAAGCCCGGCGATGTCGTCATTGTCCTCGGATGCGGCCCGATAGGATTGTTAACGCAGAAGTTTGCATGGCTGAAAGGAGCGAAGCGGGTCATCGCCATCGACCATGTGGACTACAGGCTGGCGCATGCCAGCCGCACCAATCATGTGGAAACCTACAACTTCGAGAAGATACCCGAGATCGTGAACTATATCCTTGAGATAACCAAAGGCGGCGCCGACGTGGTCATCGATTGCGTGGGCCTGGATGCCAAACGGACCGGCATCGAGATGCTGGGCAGCATGCTGAAGCTTCAGGGAGGCTCCTTGGGGGCTTTTCGCATGGCTGTGAGAATGGTGCGCAAGTACGGGACCATCCAGCTCACGGGCGTATATGGGCTTATCTACAATGCATTTCCGCTAGGCGAGCTGTTTGAACGCAATATTACGTTAAAAATGGGTCTTGCCCCGGTCATTCATTACATGCCCCGCCTGTATCAAATGTTGAAAGAGGGGACGGTGGATCCTTCGGATATCATTACCCACCGGTTTCCGATGGAGAAGGCTGCCCTTGGCTATGATATTTTCAATGAGAGGAAGGATGGCTGTATCAAGGTCATCCTGAAGCCTTAGACCACGCCAATCCAATTAAAACGAGGAGCGTTTCGGAAGATGAGCAGCACGTCCGGAACGCTTTTTTATTTGTATGGAAAAAAACGATCCCTGGCGTTGACAAGCCAGCAAGAAGTATTCATAGTAATGAAAAATAGAATTGTAGAGGGAGAGAGGAATCGAACACAGATGAGCACCAAGTCAGAACGGCTTCCCGCCGATATCGAGGGAAACCAGGCCAATTCCTATCTTCAAGGATTCAAGGATTGCATACCAACACTGCTGGGATACCTGAGCATCGGTTTTGCGGCAGGCGTCGTCGAGCGTACCGCAGGTTTCAGCCTGCTCGAGATCGCGCTCCTTTCGCTGCTGCTCTATGCGGGCTCCGGACAGTTCATAGCCGCGGGGATGGTAGCCGCCGCAAGCCCGGTCTTATCCATTATTGTCACGATATTTTTCGTAAATGCCAGGCATCTGCTGTTAAGCGCGGCGATTGCACCGTATTTTAAAGGGTTGTCCTCGGGAAAAAGCTTCTTCATCGGTTCCCTGCTAACCGACGAAACGTTTGGTGTGGCGGCAGCCAAGGCGGCCGAGCAGAAGAGGCTGGGTTATCGGTGGATGGTGGGACTGAATATTACGGCGTATCTGTTCTGGTGTGCAGCGAACGTTGCGGGAGGTCTTGTCGGAGCGTGGATACCGGAGCCGGAGAAGTTTGGCCTTGATTTTGCATTGCCTGGCATGTTTATCGGATTGCTGGCCCTGCAATGGATCAGCCGAAAGAAGTATAAACTGGACTTCATGGTGATTATGGTCGCCGCCGTTTCGGTAATCGCGATCAGTACGATCATGCCGGGAAGCGCAGCGGTCATCGCTGCGATTATGGTTGCGGCTACAGCAGGGATGGTGATCGAACGATGGAAATAAGATGGCATATCGCCATACTGATTATCGGATGCGCTGTCGTTACCCTGATTCCAAGGGTTCTGCCGCTCATGATTCTGAGCAAGCTCCGCATTCCGGAATTGATGATCCGTTGGCTGGATCATGTGCCGATCGCGGTCATGGCGGCGCTATTAGCGCAGGAGCTGCTCGTTAGTGACGGACGCGTGGATCCGGGGGGCCATACACTGGAACTGATAGCGGCTGTCCCTGCTTTTCTGACCGCATTTCTTACGAAAAGCCTGTTTGCCACCGTCATTGTCGGGGTCCTGACCTTGGTGGGGCTCCGCTTGCTGATCTGACCAAACGAAGCGTTATGCATGAGATGTTTATCGTAGCCCTAACCGGAACGCTTGCAAACAGCCGTATTCCTTGGAAGGACGAGGAATGCGGCTGTTTTATGTTCATTTGCCAGGGTCGCTTTGGGAAACTAGTGTGCCAAGCCAGTGACGGTAGGTTTCTTTCATGCCTTTTTCCAAGCTGAACAACGGACTCCACCTCAGCCGCTCCCGGGTCTTTTCATTATTCAGGCAGCTGTGCCGAATATCGCCGATCTTCGCGGGCAGATAATCGACATCGATGCGGTCTGGGTGCAGCCGGCTGATGAGATCGACGATCGTATTGACGGAATGGTCGGTGCCGGTGCTAACATGAAGCACACTCTGATCACCATGAAGGATGGAGGCAAGGTTGGCGTCAACCACATCTTTGACATAAATGAAATCCCGGGTCTGCAGACCATCGCCGTATATTGGGAGCGGCGCGCCTTGATACAGGCGTTCGCCGAAGACCGCCACGACGCCGCCTTCTCCCTTTGCGGTCTGACCCGGCCCGTAGACGTTTCCATAACGAAGAATGGTGTATTGCAGGCCGAAGAAGCGGTGATAAAGACGGATATATTGTTCGCCTGCTACTTTCGATAGCGCATAGAAGGAGACCGGGTTAACCGGATCGTCTTCCGTTAGCTGAGATCTCTCGAGGTCTCCATACACACCGGCTGTCGAAGCAAACACGATCTTACGAACGCCAGCCTTACGGCAAGCGTCCAGTATGTTTAGGGTGCCCATGACATTGGCATCCGCATCAAGCCGAGGTTCCTGGATCGATCGCTGCACATCGGCCTGTGCTGCTAAATGAAATACGACATCGGGCTTCAGCACCGAGATGTATGCCGTTGTCTGCTGACTGTTTACGTCAGCTACATGTAAAATCGCCTCACTGTGAAGGCGACCTGGTTCTCCGGTTGTCAGGTTATCAATTACATGGACTTCATAGCCTTGATTAACGAGTCCGTTCACCAGGTGGGAGCCGATGAAGCCCGCTCCGCCGGTTACAACCATCTTCATGCATAAACCCTCCAGCCTTTGATTGGGATGCATTATCCTACGTGGTACGGATGGATCATGCATTGGACACTTGACGGGGGAGCGAAGGAATGGGCGGATTAGATCGGTGTTTACATTCCTGTTATAATGGAAGCTGCAAATTAACATTACTTTTACAAAAGAGGGAATGGGAAATGGAACGCTACCTTGAACAAAGGTTGAAATTATGTGTACTCGTTTTTTTGACGCTCTTAGTCAAGCTGATCCTTCTAAGAGTGTTTCTGTTTAATGGGATTGCATGGGGGAAGGTGCTTACCGATGCACTGTCGCTCCTCGCCCTGATTAGCTTTCTGGAACTGCTGCTGCCGGTCAGAGGGAAAAAGACGGTCTATGTGATCCTAAATGTCGTCTTATCTTTCATCATGTTTGCATCGGCTGTTTATAACGTTCATTTTGGGTCCATACCGACGTATACCGCGCTTGCGGGTATCGGTCAAGTAAATCAGGTACGGGCCAGCATTACGGCTTTGCTAGAGCCGGAGCATTTTCTATTCTTCCTGGACCTGCTGCTCCTGCTGGTCATATGGGCGGTCCGGAAAATACGTTCACGCTCCCAAAGGGGCTTGCATTTCGGTGGAGCTCGTTCCGGATATTCCGTAACCTACTCACGCAGGCCTGGTCTGATGTGGCGTACTTCCATGACCGTTGTTCTTATCGTAGCGGTTGTTCTGTCCGGACTGATCATTCGCAAAGAATGGGGAATCGAGAATGAAATCGTGCGGGCGGAGCAAATGGGGTTCATGAACTACCAGGTGTCTGCTGTCGTGCGTAACTCGCAGGAGAAACGTGCGCTGGCCGAGGGAAGTCTGCAGGACACCATCCTGCGGTCCCAGCAGCTGCTGGCGACGTATCCTTACGTCAAGGAAGCAAAGGATAAGCCGGACTATTTCGGCGCTGCAAAAGGCAAAAATCTGATCATCGTCCAGATGGAGTCCTTGCAGAACTTTCCGGTAGGTCAATCCCTGAACGGCCAGGAACTGACACCGGTGATGAACGAGCTTGCGGATGGCGGCCTGTATTTCCCCCACGTCTTCCAACAGATCGGCCAAGGCAATACATCGGATGCCGAATTTGCGGTGAATACCTCGATCTATCCGACAGGAACGGTTGCCATGTCCACCGGTTTCGGAAATAAAGAGCTGCCGGGCCTTCCGCGTCTCTTGAACAAGCATGGCTATGCGACCGGCACATTCCACGTGAATGACGTGAAGTTCTGGGATCGCAGCAAGATGTACCCGGCGCTTGATTTTCAGCATTATTACGACAAGCCGTATTTTACGAATGATAACTTCAATGAATTCGGTCCTTCCGATGAAGAGCTGTTCCGAGTCGGCGTAGACAAGCTGCTGGAGAACCAACAGCAGAATAAACCTACCTATGCCCATTACATCACGGTCTCCAATCATTCTCCATACCATGTAAAGGATGAATTCGCGAAGATCACCTTGCCTGCCGAGCTGGAAGGGACCCATTTGGGAAACTATCTGAAGTCGGTGAACTATTCCGATTATGCGCTGGGAACGCTGGTAGACCGCCTGAAGCAGAACGGGCTGTGGGATGAAACGGTACTGGTCGTATATGGAGACCATTTCGGCATCAATCCGGCAGAAGCGGATGCGGAGATGATCTCGTCAACGCTGGGCATTCCTTACCATGAGCGCGTCAGTCGATTTAACATTCCGCTCATCATTCATGTTCCCGGCATGAAGGAAGGGAAGGTGGTTGAGCAGGTGGGGGGACAGGTGGATATCCTGCCTACCGTCGCAAACCTTCTGGGCGTCTCGCTTGATGAGGAGGGGTTTAACGCGTTTGGGCATGACCTGCTGAACGTGGACCGCAACGTTATAGGAATGAGGTATTATTTGCCGACGGGATCATTCTTTAACAACGACATTCTGTTCGTGCCGGGAGACGGGTTTGAGGACGGTACCGCAGTATCCTTGAAGACGCTTGAGCCCGTAACGGATTTCGAAAAATACCGCAGCGATTACGACTATATATTGCAGCTGATGAAAATGTCCGATGAGTACGTGAAAATGCTGCCCAAGCGGGCACCGTAAAGCCAACAATTCGTTAAAATAGGAAAGGGATTGTTTCATTAAGCCGGAAACTGGCTTTGATGAAGCAGTCCCTATTTTTATGCGGAGGCTTCAGTGAAGGATTGCCTCACTTTCGTGGCCTGTGCTATTATTATCCTTATTGTTAACCTATTCATTATTAAAAATGGTTGACAATCAGAATGGAGAGGGAGATTTTGAATATGACAACACAAACCCATTACGATTGGTTGACGCTGGCGGATCGGGTCGTGAAAGGACATGAAGTGACCCCGGCCGAAGCCTTGGCGGTTCTGAACAGCGAGGACGGGGAGCTTCTGAACATTATGCAGGCCGCCTATCACATCCGTCGCGAGTATTATGGAAACAAGGTCAAGCTGAACATGATCGTGAACGCGAAATCCGGCCTCTGTCCTGAGGATTGCGGATATTGCTCCCAGTCCATCGTGTCGGAAGCGCCCATCGAAAAATACGCATGGCTGACCAAGGACAAAATTCTGGAAGGCGCGCGCGAGTCGATTCGCCGTAAAGCGGGAACTTATTGCATCGTGGCATCCGGACGCCGCCCTTCCAATCGGGAGATTGATCATGTAGCCGAAGCGGTGAAGGAGATTACCCGGACGACCGATCTGAAGGTGTGCTGTTGCCTGGGCTTCTTGAACGAGGAACATGCGCGCAAGCTCGCCGATGCCGGGGTCCATCGATACAACCATAATCTGAATACTTCCAAAGATAATTACGGGCATATTACGACTACGCATACATACGATGACCGGCTGGACACGGTGAAGCAGGCAAGCTCTTCCGGAATGTCCCCTTGCTCCGGAGCGATTTTCGGAATGGGGGAGAGCATAGAAGAACGGGTGGAGATTGCGTTTGCTCTGAAATCGCTTGGAGCGGATTCAATTCCATGCAATTTTCTGAATGCGATCGAGGGAACCCCTCTGGAAGGACGCAGGGAATTGACACCGATTATGTGTTTGAAGATTCTTGCCATGATCCGGTTTGTTAACCCGACGAAGGAGATACGGATTGCAGGGGGGCGGGAAGTGAACCTGCGATCCCTTCAACCCCTTGGCCTGTATGCGGCGAACTCCATATTCATCGGCGATTATTTAACGACAGAAGGCCAGGCCCATACGGCCGACTGGGGATTGATTGAAGACCTTGGGTTTGAAATTGAAGAAAACGCGCTGTCATGATGTATTGACAATTAGGTGCGGAGCACATACTATATACCCGTAGGGGTAGGATTGGCGTTTTTTTAAGCCCGTGATCTTACCGCCATGCATCATGCTGAAACACATGATATTGATGGGGGAATGCTTCGTGCTGATTGCATCTGCCGCACTGATAATCTTTATATCCGGTCTCTACTACCGGAGGTATGTACCTATAACAGGTTTGCGCTTCATGAAGTGCAGTGATCTTCGTCTGGCACAGAAGGAATGCCCGAATCTGAAAGTGCTTGATGTACGCGATGTGTCCGAATTCATGGAATGTCCGAGGAAAGAGACCATAAACATCTCGCTTGGAAGGTTGCCGTATGTGTGGGAGAAGGAGCTCAAGCCCGATGATTCCGTAGTTATCGTAACGCCCAAGCGCTCGGATGGAATCCTGGCTGCGCGCAAGCTGAAGAAGGCCGGCTTTACTTCGCTTTTTTATTTGCAGGAAGATTGCACGGCGTGCAATTCCGTGCAGCGCGCATCGATGAATTGATCCCAATCTGATCAGCAGGTTCATGCTGGTCAGATTTTTTTTGCAAAAGTTGAACGCTTTAACGGTTTGACAATGATAATCGTTATCATTTAGAATGGTATATAGTTCGTTTAATTAGGCAGATTTTCGCTAAGGGAGTGTTTATGGATATGTTGATCGAGACTAAAACGATTATTGTTAAAGCAGGCACCTCCAACCTGGTCGTGGAACGTTTCAGCAAGCCGGGACCCATTGAAGAAATTGAAGGATTTATCGATCTGAACGTTCTTGTGAAGAATGCGAAACGTACCGACGAAACGGAAGAAGTTATCGTGATGATCCGCTGGGAGTCGAAAGAAGCGTGGAAACGCTGGGAAACCAGTCCCGCGCACATCCAAGGACACCGCGACAACCGCGGAAAGCCGCAGCCTGAGCATGTCATCAGCTCCAGCCACGGCATGTACGAGGTCATGGCATCCAAAGGGCCGAGACCGGTTCAACAGGCATAATCATTCTCTATATTCCAGAAGAAGCGGCTGCAGCAGCCGCTTCTTCTTTTTTAGTTTCCTTGTCGATTCTAAGGGGCTGACAGGGGTTAAAACGACGGAATTTAGGGAACCGTAAAGGGATGAAAGGCAAGAACAACTACTCATTCCACCTTCTGCTGGGAGGAAGTCAACCATGTATCATCTGTACAGCCATAACGATTTGGATGGCGTCGGCTGCGGCATCATCGCCAAATGCGCCTTCGGTGAAGGAATCGATGTCCGTTACAACTCCATTCACGGATTGAATCAACAAGTCGAAAGGTATTTGAACCGGACCTCCGTTCAGGAGAATCCATACGATATGCTGTTCATTACGGATTTGTCGGTCTCTCCTGACATCGAGAAGGAATTGAACGTGTTTGTCGAAGAGGGGGGACAGGTGCAGCTTATCGATCACCATAAAACCGCCCTCCACCTCAATGAACACAGCTGGGGACAAGTGGATGTAACGCATCGGGACGGCCGCTTGGCATCGGCAACCTCGCTGTTCTATGAATATTTAATCGAGCATGGACATCTCGGCAGAACCGAAGCGCTGGACGAATTCGTTGAGCTGGTGCGTCTCTATGATACATGGGAATGGGAAGAGAGCGGCAAGATCGAGGCTAAGCGCTTGAATGACTTGTTCTACATGTTGTCACTGGACGAATTCGAGAGCAAGATGTCTGAGCGCCTCCGGGAATCGCACGATGGCTTCTTCTTTGATGAATTTGAACAGAAAATCCTGGACATGGAAGAGAATAAAATCGAGCGTTACATTCGCCGCAAGCAGCGGGAACTCATTCAAACCTTCGTCGAGGAGCATTGCGTCGGCATCGTTTACGCCGAATCCTATCATTCCGAGCTTGCCAGCGAGCTGGGAACGAGCTATCCCCATCTTGACTACATCGCGATACTGAATATGGGCGGAAGAAAAATGAGCCTTCGAACCATTCATGATCATGTGGACGTGTCCGAAGTGGCGATGCGGTATGGCGGTGGCGGCCATGCCAAGGCTGCGGGGTGCACCATAACAGAGGATGTGTATCAATTGTTTGCCGCGGACTCGTTTGAGCTGGAGCCGATCCGGTTCGATGCTTCGCGCAATCAGTTCAATATCAAAGGAAGCGAGTCCGGCGTGCTGTACGAAAGCTGGGGCGAGGATTTGCTGTTTGTTTACGCCTATGCCGGGGAATGGGTGATCGAGTGGAACGGAGAACCTCTCCCATTCCGGTTCAGGTCGTTCGAGGAAGCAGAGCGGCATATGAAGCGCCAGTACGGGGTCTGGTTGTCCCGGGATGACGTATTTGTGAAGATGCTGAAGGAACAATGGATCCGAAACCGTACCCATGAGCGTCCAGGCTTGCCGCCGGATATGGATGAGGAGAAATTAATGGAAGATCTGTAGACGGATCGGCAGGAAGAATGATCTCGCACGATGCGCTGTATTGTGAAGACAGGAGGAATATTCGGTGAAAAAAATGATCGCCGGCTGGGCCCTTGCCCTGCTGACGGCAGGTATCCTCGCTTGGAGTCAAACGCAGAGCCATTCCGAGCCCTCCATTCCCTCGGCGGTTCACAGCAAAGAACTGCTGAAGGATGTTCCCGTACCTTGGTCCGCCACGAAAAACACGATTCGCTTGAATACATCCGATCCAGTAAGTGCGGCCGTACTGACTTCCAAGACGCTGTGGCAGTCCACGAACGTGCACAGCCGTCCGCAGACCGTGATCCTCGTGGATTCGGCTCACTGGTCGATCGCGGCTGTCAGCGTCGATCTGACGCAGTTTAGCGAGGGGCCTTTACTCTTCGTTGAAGAAGGGGGAATCCCGAAGGAAACCTTGGAAGAGCTGAGACGGCTGAAGCCGAGGGGGGCGGAGCACAACAAGGGGATTGAGATCATTACCGTCGGCCCGATCTCGGATCAGGTGATGAAAGAGCTGAACGGACTTGAATACAAGGCCGATCACATTCCTGCCGGGGAAGCCGCGGAAGCTGCAGCAGCAATTGATGCCTATGCTTCAAGGGTAAACGGTTCAGTACCGACCTCGGTTATTGTCGGATCGATGGAACGGCCCGACTATACGCTGCCCGCGGTAAGCTGGATTGCCCATATGCCGGAAACGATGCTGTATGTCAGCGAGAAGGTCGTGCCCGAAGAGACGGCGCAGGCCCTAAGGCAGCGTAACGGGAAGGCGAATATCTACGTCATCGGACCTGAAAAGGTGGTGTCCCAGGCCGTTGAAGACGAGCTGCGGCAATATGGGAAGGTAACGCGCATAGCCGGAGACGATCCGTATGAGAATGCCATTCATTTTGCCCAGTATCATGATCCCGGGACGGGTTTTGGCTGGGGAGTACAATCGCCGGGATACAGTTTCTCCTTCTCGAGGCCGGACTCGCCGGCATTGTCCATTGCGGCCGCTCCATTGTCCCATATGGGTAAACACGCCCCTCTATTGTTTACGGAGCGCGACGGAGTGCCACGCTCGATTACGAAGTATGTTGACTCGATCAGGCAACAGAGTGACGCCACCAAAGTGGATACTCCCTATAATCATGCCTGGATCATCGGAGATGAACAGACCCTGACCACCAAGCTCCAGAGTGAGATTGATGAAATTCTGGATACGCCTGCAGGACATGATTAATGGAGCCGCAAATGGCATTGGCAGATGAAGCTGCATATGGAATGCAAAAAGAAACCGTTCCTCGTAATTGGCGGGCCGCACGTCCCTAGTTCCGAGAAACGGTTCTCTTTGCATGTTTGAAGTACGATGGGGGAATGATTCGCATGCAGCATCTTCAATAGGAAAAAAAAGGGCATCCCTCGAGATCCAGGATCTTTTGGGACGCCCTATTTGATATTGGTCATACGTTCGTGACAGCGAACGATGATCGACGGTACACGTTCACCCCAGATTTTCGCGAGACTTAAGCGTACCAGCCCCATATGAAGATGAACAGCGTTCCGAAGATAGTAACCAGCCCTACGAACAGGGCGAACGCAATGTTGATATAGACGGACTTTTTGTCTTCGCTTTCGCCGACGTGCATGAACAGCATAAGCTGAACGGCTGCCTGCAGGATCGCGGTGACCAGCAGAACGGCCACTTTCGAAGCTGCCGGCATATCCAGCAGAACGACGAGCGCGACAGCTGAAAGGACGAGGGACGATAGATAACCCGCTACATGCTTAATTGGAAACAGCTGTTTTAACATGTCACATCAGTCCTTTCAGATACACGAAGCTGAAAATGAAGATCCACACAACGTCCAGGAAGTGCCAGTAGAGCGAGAAGATAAAGGACTTGTTGGCTGTGGAATGATCCAGTCCATGCTTTTTAAGTTGAATCAGAATGGCGGTTCCCCACAGGAGACCGAAGGTTACGTGAGCTCCGTGCGTGCCAAGCAATGTGAACAAGCTGGAGGAGAAGGCGCTGGTTGAGAGCGTTACTCCTTCATGAACATAGGTGAAGAATTCAAAGATCTCGATCCCGAGGAATCCCGCACCCAGCAGCAGGGTGATGACCATGAAGATCATCATCTGCTTTTTCAGGCCCAGACGCATCGCATGAACAGCCAAACCGATGGTGAAGCTGCTCGTTAAGAGCAGGAACGTCTCAAGCAGGACCGGCGTAATTTCAAAGATTTCCGCTCCGCTCGGACCGCTGGCAAAGCGGTTCACGAGAACGAAGTAGACGGTAAACAAGGTAGCAAAGAGCGCAATTTCAGCTCCGAGGAACAGCCAGAAGCCGAATATACGATTGCGGTTTTCCTCTGTTCCATATTCCAGCGGCTGAGTGGCATCTATTTTCATACCGTATCACCCCGCAGTTTCTGTTCGGTCTGAACAATCTCTTCAACCGGAATGTAATACCCGTGATCACGGTCGAAGGACATGGTAGCCATAATAATCAATACCGCGATACCGGCAACGATGGATGGAATCCACCAGCTGAATACCAGGAAGAAGCCCAGGAAGAAGAAGGCGATGCCCAGTATAAACGGTTTTCCGGTGTTGCTTGGCATGTGAATCTTCGTGATTTTCTCGTCCGAAAGCGGCTCGTTGTTTTTCTTGGAGAACCAGAAGGCGTCACGGCCTTTGACTTTCGGCGTTACCGCAAAGTTGTAAACAGGAACCGGACTTGGCGTCGACCATTCCAGTGAGCGTGCATCCCATGGATCTCCCGTTTTGTCGCGCGGCTCGTAACGTGTACTCCAGTAAATGTTGTACACCAGAAGGATGAATCCGATCGCCAGTCCGACAGCGCCGACCATCGACAGCATATTCAGCGGACCAAAGCCGGTCTCGGCCGAATACGTGTACGTACGGCGGGTCATCCCCATAAGTCCCAGGAAGAACATTGGGAAGAACGTAACGTTAAATGAGATGGCAATGAACCAGAATGCGATTTTGCCAAGCTTTTCGTTCAGACGGAAGCCGAACACTTTAGGGAACCAGTAATGGAAACCGGCAATGACGGCGAATACTGCGCCTGGAATGAGCACATAGTGGAAGTGGGCCACCAGGAACATCGTATTGTGATACTGATAGTCGGCACTCGCCATGGCGAGCATGACGCCGGTTACGCCGCCGATCGTAAAGATCGGAATAAAGGCAAGCGAGTAGAGCATCGGCGTCGTAAAGCTGATTCGGCCCTTGCGAAGCGTAAAGAGCCAGTTGAATATTTTGATCCCGGTCGGTACGGCAATCGCCATCGTCGTGATGGAGAAGAAACCGTTGACCATGGCCCCTTGACCCATCGTGTAGAAATGGTGGGCCCATACCAGGAAGGACAATCCGGAAATAATCGCCATACTCAATACCATGGAGCTGTAACCGTACAGGTTCTTTTTGGAGAACGCTGAGATGATCTCGCTGAAAATACCGAATGCCGGCAGAATAACGATATATACCTCAGGGTGACCCCATACCCAGAACAGGTTGGCCCAGAGCATATCCATGCCCCCGTTGGCCATCGTGAAGAATTGCGAGCCGAAGATGCGGTCGAACATCATAAGCAGAAGCGCAATCGTAAGCACAGGGAAAGCAAAGATAATGATGACGCAAGTGATCAATACCGACCACGTAAACATTGGCATGCGCATCAGGGTCATACCCGGCGCGCGCATTTTCAGGATGGTTACGATAAAGTTAAGGCCTGTCAGCAAAGTACCAATCCCTGAAATCTGAAGCGACAGAGAGTAGTAGTTGTTGCCGACCGTCGGACTGAATTCGATACTGGCCAGCGGGAAGTAAGCGGACCAGCCGGCATCAGGCGATCCTCCGATAACGAAGGAAATGTTGAACAGCATCGCTCCGGCGAAGAACAGCCAGAAGCTGATTGCGTTCAGTTTAGGGAATGCAACGTCACGGGCACCGATCTGGAGCGGAACGATGACGTTCATCAGACCGAAAATAAACGGCATGGCCATAAAGAGGATCATGATGACCCCGTGAGTCGTGAATACTTCATTATAATGCTGACCGGTCAGAAACTTCATCTCCGGTGCGGCGGTCTGCGCACGCATCATGATCGCGTCGACGCCCCCGCGGAACAGCATGATCAATGCACAGATGATGTACATGACGCCAATTCTTTTGTGATCCACGGTCGTCAGCCATTCCCGCCACATATATCCCCACTTCTTGTAATAGGTCAAGCCGAAGAGGATTGCGAGCGAGACGAGCACGATACTCACCATGGCGCCGTAAATTAACGGATCACCGGTAACGAAAAATTCGTCCCATTTCATAAAGGCCTAGCTCCTTTCTGGATGTATGAAGTAGATCGGGTGAACAACGTTTCGCTCACCGATTTATTGTCCATCATGTTGATGATTTGGGCTTTCTTCAGCCGGGAAGTTCGGCAGCGGTTCGTTTGGATCCACGTTCGTTTCGCTGTCAAATTCCGTTTCTTCCGTTGTTGCAGGATCCGGGTGGACGTCTTTATGGTCCTGATGCTCCTCATTGCCGTTGACGTCACCGCCATGGTGATGGTCTTCGGATGGCGGCGGGCTGAATTCCAGATGCGTGTTAGAGAAGGTCATTCGTCCGACATGCGCGGTCTCCAGAAGCTTCTTGAACTCATCTTCCTTCAGTTCAGGCGCGGTATCCTTTACATCCTGAACCCACTCATCATACTCGGCAGAGGTCATGGCAAGAGCTTCGAACTCCATATGGGCGAAACCTTCGCCGTTGAAGTTCGCGTTACGGCCCATCATCGAACCCGGTACGTCGGCAACCATGTTCAGCTTGGTGATCATGTCGCTCATCGCGTACTTCTGTCCGTGAAGCTGAGGGATCCAGAAGCTTGTGATCGGACCGAACGAATACAATCGGAACTCGATCGGACGATTGGTCGGAATGTTAACGTAATTGACGGTTTCGATTCCTTCTTCGGGATAGCTGAAATGCCATTTCCAGTTCGAAGAGGAAGCATAAATGACCAGAGGCTCTTGGTTCTCGTAGCCTTCAGGCACGTTCTCGACGGCCACCGTCGTTTTGACGGTTACGACCGAGAGCACGGCAACGATCAGGATCGGAATGGCAGTCCACAGAATCTCCAGCCATTTGTTGCCCTCTTCATGTGGCGGTTCATAACCTTCGTTGGATTTCTTGGCTCGATATTTCGTGAGCATGTAGATATAGAGCGCGTAAACTACCGCTAGGATTCCGACCATCATGAGAATGGAGAATATGATTGTATCGGATAGGGTTCTGGCAGCCGGTCCTTTCGGATCTAATACCGTGAGCGAGCTGCAGCCCGATAAGAGCAAGGTAAAGCATATAAACAATGCAAATAACGGCCCTCTTTTGTTCATGATGTACCCCTTTCCTTGAAACGTTCGTTCGATTCAATGTTACTGACACATCTATAGTAGAAAGTTCCGGTCGGCTTTGCAAAACACATAAACTTGTATAAATAACAGATAAATCCATATTCGTGTCAATGTATGTAATTTTATGTGTTCAATTTGTTACAAAAGGGGAGGGTTGTGAGCGAGATCATTGTAGTGGCGCGGTTTTGAGGCAGTTCATACTTTGTTCAAACATTCACGAGAGTTACCAGTTTCGTCACAATTCCGGGCCTGTTTTTCACTGGTTTCACCTCCTTAACCTGCCGAATAAATCCCAGTACTGATAAGGGTTTAGACGTGAAAGTGTAATTTTTCACAATAAAATCGAACTCGATTTTTATTTCCAGTTTACTTATTTAACCAAAAGGCTCGAAGACGCTTGTGATATGATATAACTAAAAATTGGAACGTGATATTTTGCTGGGAATTGTGAAACGCTTGACAGGAAAGAGAGGGGAGCCGGTGCGGTCGTTCTGGATATGGTTTTTATTTCTTGTTTTGAGCTGGCTTTGCGCCTTCGTCCCTGTGCTGCAGCATGTTGACCCGGATCCATTGCCTTGGCCATTGGGAAGCAGCGCCATTTTTTTCACGGGCTTCTTTTTGGCGCCGTTGTTCCGCGCCAGGCCTGCAATGCTATTTGTCACACTGCTCGCAACGTCGGTATTTTCGGTAATCTCCTTGGGACCCGCGAGTACGGATGCAACGAACCCGTAGGATATTTGCGATGAAAGCTGAGAGAACTCGATGAAAGTGAGTGTTCTGCAAAGTTTGCTCGACGGACTTCTCAGCATGGTTAATTGCTGCTCATCGGGGTATTGTGCATGGGTATTGGGATCAATCTGATGGAACGGCGCGTCATGTGTAGGCTGCAAGCAAGCATAAACGATAACATGATGGCGCGCTGAATAAAGAAAGGGCTAATCCGGGAGGGTACGGCATTCCTCGGAATAGCCCTTTGTTTTTGCTGTTTACAACACATGGAGGCGAATAAGCTCCGCAAGCCGAATAAGTCCCTTCTCCAGTTGATCGTAGGAGGCGTAGGCAAAAGATAACCGCAGATGCTGCTGGTCGTTACGGTCATAAATATTTCCGGGATTGAGCAGCAGGCCTTCCTTCAACGCCTGCTCGAATAACGTACGAATGGAGATCGGCTTTGCGATGCGGAGCCAAACATAAAATCCGCCTTGGGGTTTATTCCAGTGGGCAATATCTCGAAAATATCGTTCTAGCAACGACAGCGTAAAGTCTCTGCGTTTCATCAGCTCTGCCCGGGTCTGAACGAGATGCTTCTCATAGGATCCGCTCGAGAGCCACTCCGCGACAGCATGCTGGGACAGCGAGCTGGACCCGTAATCGGTCTGCATTTTAATGTCGGACAGCCGATCGATGACAGGCTCCGGCCCGACGACCCATCCGATGCGCAGACCGGGCCCGAGGGTTTTGGACATGCTGCCCATATAGAGCACGAGTCCTTGTTTATCCGAAGCTTTCAAAGGGGGCGGAGAGGGAGTATCCAACCATAAATCGCCATACACATCATCCTCGATGACGGGCAATCTTTCTTGGGCACAGATTTGCAACAGCTCCGTCCGTCTGTCGGAAGACATCATCGTGCCGGTAGGGTTATGAAAGGCAGGGATCGTGTAGAGCAGGGCGGCTCTGTGCTGACGCTTGAGCCTTCCGATAGATTCCGTTCTGATCCCTTTGGCATCCATCGGGATGCCGTGCAAATGCATGCCAGCCGACTGGAATACATGAATCGAGTTCAGGTAAGTGGGATTCTCCACCAGGATGGCGGAACCGTGATGCAGCAGCCCCAGGGAAATAAGCTGCAAGCCCTGCAGCCCGCCGGAGACGATAAGAATGGAAGAAGGAGAGGCGGATATCCCCTTCTTATTCAAATAATCGCTGATGATTTCCCTTAAGTATAGGCTGCCTTTCGGTTCCGAATATCCCAAAGTGAAACGGCTGGACATGCTGCCGTTAAACGTCTCCCGCATTTGGGCGGTCGGGAGGAGCTCAGGCGAAAGCTCGCCAGTACCTAGTCGGATCACTTCGGGATCGGTTTCCGCACGGTTGATCTGCTGGATCATATGGATGTTCGGCTGGTAGGAGCCGGATTTCACGTATTGATTCCAATCAGGCGGGGGCGTGGCGGCCAATACGCTCCAAGTATTGTTCACAATAACCGTGCCTTGTCCCACCCGGGATTCTATGAAACCGTCAGCCGCAAGCTCACCCAAGGCATAAACGATGGTGCTGCGGTTGACTTGAAATTTGGCGGCGAGCTCCCTCTGCGGGAGAAGTCGGGTTCCGACCGGCCATTCCCCGTTCATGATTCGGCTCTTCATGTGATCATAAATTTGCTGATGCAGGGGCACTTCGGAAGCTTTATTCAATTTCCATTCTTCTGTCATGGACAACCTGCTTTCTGACAACGTTTCTATAGTATTATGCCCAGTTTACATCATTGGTTGGGTCGAATACCAACCAATTGGTTGGAGACGCAGTCAAGCACCTCCCTTACAATGGTGAAAATATGTACTGGAGGTTTGCTTTCAAATGATAGGCGTTATACTTCATGGATTCATTCTGGCTATTGGCCTAATTCTTCCCTTGGGCGTGCAGAATGTGTTCGTATTTAATCAAGGTGTCGTCCAACCCCGGTTTATTAGGGCGCTGCCCGTCATTATTACCGCATCGTTATGCGATACGCTGCTGATTTCATTGGCGGTGTTGGGCGTATCCGTGATCGTTTTGGAATATGAGTGGATCAAATTGACGTTATTTACATTGGGCATCTGCTTCCTGGTCTATATGGGAGCGGCGACGTGGAGGAGTAAGCCTTCAGGTCAGGACCCGGAAAGCGCCCGTTCGTTCTCTCCCAAGAAGCAAATCGTATTTGCCATGTCCGTGTCGCTGCTAAATCCGCATGCGGTTCTGGACACGATGGGCGTCATCGGCACGAGCTCGCTTCAATATGAAGGGGCGGACAAAGTGATTTTTACCGTTATATGCATCGCCGTCTCCTGGTTGTGGTTTCTGGGACTCGGAATTGCCGGCAGGGCGGCCGGAAGAATGGATCCGTCAGGCAGGCTGCTGTTCGCGCTGAACCGAATATCGGCGGTGATTATGTGGGGGACGGCCGTTTATCTCGTCTTTCATTTGATTCAAACCTAGTGAGGAGAAATTTAGAAGGACTGAGAATTTATGCTAATTAAGGAATAGAAAATGTGGTAAGTTTGTATGTAAACCGGGAATAGGAGGAGGCAATGCGATGAACATTTCGATTGGCGGGTATTCTTTTTATAACACGTTTCTCGACGGCAAAATGGATGTGTTCGGTTATTTGGAGACGGTGAAGTATCGATACCGAATGGATGCGGTTGATTTGTGGAACGGTTTTTTCATCGATCGAAGCGGCCCCATATACAAGCTTGCCGACGAAAGCTACATACGGAAAATCAGGGAAGCGCTGGATGAGAAGGAGATGAGCGTGGTTAACTTTGCTGTTGACGGGGCTCATCTGTGGGATCCCGACCCGGACATGCGGGAGAAGTTGTATGAAAATGCGCTTGCCCATCTGGATGCCGCAGAAATTTTGGGTGCCGAAACGGTGCGGATCGACACCGGCGGCGGTTATAAGGAAGCGGAGCCAATGCCGGACGAACAATTCGAATACCTGGTTAAGCGCTATCGGGAATTGGCGGAGCGTGCAGGGGATAACGGTTATACGGTAGGCCCGGAAAACCATATGGGCGCCTCCCTGCTCCCGCGGGAAATGAAGCGGATTGCGGAGGAAGTCCGGCATCCGGCTTTTGGTTTCCTGCTTCACCTAGGAAGATGGAGGGCGGATGAAGCCGAAGGCGACGAGATGGTTGCCCCGTGGACGGTGCATACGCATTTCGATGCGAAGACCGCGGTTCATCCCGATGCGGAGGAGAAGGTGCGCAGCCTGCTCGCCGGGGGCTATCGGGGGTATTGGGGCGTCGAATACAACGCGCCGGGCAACCAATACGTGGAAATGGAATGGATCATTGGGGCCGTGAAGCGGATCGTGAGCAATGCCGGTCGAGTCGTACAAGAATGACATGATGTTTTCTCTTAAGGATAAAAAGAGGACCGATTCTAGAGAATCGGTCCTTGAATGATTTTGCCAGTAGCAGCTAAAGAAAACTTTCAACACCCGTTAGCTGGTCAGTTTAAATTGGCTGTTGTACAACTCGTAGTAGAAGCCGCGCTTGGCCAGCAGCTCTTCATGTGTGCCGCGCTCCGCGATTCCGCCATGATTCATGACAAGAATCTGGTCGGCCTCGCGGATCGTGCTTAGACGATGGGCGATGACAAAGCTGGTCCGGCCTCGCATCAGGGCGCGCATGGCGGTCTGAATATGCATCTCGGTTCGGGTATCGATGCTGCTGGTTGCCTCGTCGAGAATCAGAATAACGGGATCGGCAAGCACGGCGCGAGCGATCGTCAAGAGCTGCCGCTGGCCCTGGCTCAGGTTGCCGCCGCCCGACAGGAGCTGCGTATCATAGCCATCGGGCAGCTTCATGATGAAGTCATGCGCATTGGCAAGCTTGGCGGCGGCTTCGATCTCTTGGTCCGTGGCATCCAGCCGGCCATATCGAATGTTCTCCCGGATCGATGCCGAGAATACATAAGCATCCTGAAGCACGATCCCCAGCTGACTGCGCAGACTGTCCTTATCCAGTTGGCGGATATCGCTGCCATCTATGGTGATGACGCCATCATCTATCTCATAGAAGCGGGTGAGGAGATTGATAATGGTGGTTTTGCCGGCGCCTGTCGGGCCGACGAGCGCAACGGTCTCACCCGGCCGGGCGGTAAGCGAAACGTCCCTCAGAATCGGGACGCCTTCCTTATAGCTGAAGGACACATGGTCAAATCGTACCTCGCCATACATATCGTCCGCTTTTTTCGTCTGTTCATTGCCGCGGTATTCGGACTCCGTATCGATAATCTCAAAGACCCGTTCTGCCCCGGCAACCGCAGATTGCACCAGGTTGAACTGGTTCGCCAGATCGTTCAAAGGCCGTTGAAACTGCTTCGAATAATTCAGAAACGCAACGACGACCCCGACGGTTGTGAAATCCTTGAAAGCCATGTAGCCGCCAACCGCTGCTATCAAGGCAAAACTGACATTGTTCAGCACGTTCATAACCGGCCCGACCGTGCCCGAATAGATCTGGGCTTGAATGCTGGCGTCGGTCAGCTTTTTGTTCATGTCATCAAACTGGGCAGCGGCATGCCGTTCGCGGCGATATACCTGCACGACCTTTTGGCCCGAAACGGTCTCATCAATGAATCCGTTAAGCTCACCCAGCAAGCTTTGCTGCTTGGAAAAATGCTTTCTTGTCCGGCTTGCCACCGTCTTCGTGAACAGCAGGACAAGCGGAATGGTCACCATGCTGAGCAGCGTAAGCCACACGTTGAGGTACAGCATGATGGCGAGCGATCCGATCAGGGACAGAACGCTGGAGATGAGCTGGGTTACGCTTTGATTCAACGTACCGGAGACATTCTCGATATCATTGGTCGTGCGGCTCATCAATTCGCCGTGCGTCTTGCTGTCGAAGAAGCGGAGCGGCAGGACTTGAAGCCTTGCAAAGATATCCCGCCGCATGGCCAGAATGGACAGCTGGGAGACTTTCACCATGACATGCTGCTGAAGCCATGCCGTGAGCGCGGTGCCAGCATAAACGGCAAGAAGTATCGCACATAACCCCATAAGTCCTCTGATGTCTCCCGGGATGATGTAATGATCCACGGCGTTCCCCAGCAGATAAGGGGCAATCAGTGAGAGCAGCGTCGTTACGAGCGTGAATACGAAAACAGCCATCATGCCGCCTTTGAACGGACGGATATAGCTCCATATCCGGCGTATCGTATCCATCGTATGTTTCGGCTTGGCTTTGGCTATCGTCATTCCGCGGATGGCGTTGCCGCCTCGCATGCTAAGGTCCGGACCGTCCGTATGATGGGCATGCTTGGAATCCTGATTCGGTTTAGCCATGAGAAGACACCTCCTTGCCGAATTGCGATCGATAAATGTCCTGATATACTTCACAGGAAGCAAGCAGCTCGTGGTGCGTGCCCTTCGCGATCAATTCCCCGTCATCCAGCACCAATATCAGGTCGGCGTCGATCACGGATGAGATCCGCTGGGCTATCATAAGGCAGGTCCGGTCTTTCATCAGACGGGCCAGCTCTTTCCGAAGCCGCGACTCCGTTCCCGTATCGATGGCGCTGGTGCTGTCATCAAGAATCAGAATGGCGGGTTGAAGCAATAATGCCCGCGCAATGGATATCCGCTGTTTCTGTCCGCCGGACAGGTTCACGCCGCGTTGTCCAAGCACGGTATCGTAGCCATCCGGCATGGAAGTAATGAAATCATGCGCTTGGGCAGCTTTAGCCGAGGCCATTACTTCTTCATCGGAAGCGTCCGGTTTCCCGTAGCGGATGTTGTCCCTTATAGTGCCTGTAAAAAGGATGGATTCTTGCAGGACGATGCCGATTCGTTCGCGCAAAGCGGACAGCTCCATTCTCCGCACATCGGTTCCGTCGATTCGTATCTGCCCGGAGGTCACATCGTACAGACGGGGGAGCAGGGATACCAGAGAGGTTTTACCCGAACCTGTTGCACCCATAATGGCTACATGCTGTCCTGGTCGAACCTTGAAACTGATGTCGCGCAGTACGGGCTTCTGCATCTCCGAGTTATAGGAAAAGGTAACGCGGTCAAACATGATCTCTCCTTGCTTGTACGCATCGGTTGCCGGTTGAACCTCGTTCACAATTTCGGATTCTGTACGCATGACCTCCTGAATACGGTCAGCGGAGACCTTGGCCGTAGAAATCCGTACCAGCATCATGGCCACGGACGAAACCGAGAACAATACCTGCGTGACATAGTTTATAAAGGCTACCAGGCTACCGACCTCAAAGGATCCGCCGATAGCATCCTTTCCGCCGAACCACAGGACGGCCACGATGCTGACATTCAGAATCATGGTCAGGATGGGCATGTTGAGCGCAACGATCCGCTGGGTTTTTACCGAAACTTGCGTGAAGTCCTGGTTCGCATCATGAAATCGGTCCTTCTCGTAACCGGCACGCACGAATGCCTTGGAGACCCGGATTCCGGCGAAATTTTCCTTCAGTACCGTATTCACCTTATCGAGTTTCTTCTGAACGGTGGCGAACAAGGGCAGGGTAGCCCGGATCAGGAAAAACATCACGACGAACAGCAACGGAACGGCAATAGCCAGAATGATGGCCAGCTTGGGGCTGATGATCACCGCCATGATCATGCTTCCTATGGCAAGAAACGGTGAGCGTACGAAGATGCGCAGCAGCATCTGCACCATCGTCTGAAGCTGAACGATATCGCTCGTAAGCCGGGTGATGAGCGACCCGGTTGAGATGTCGTCCAGATTGCGGAAAGACAGGGTCTGAACTTTGCGGAACAAATCCCGGCGAAGGTCGGCGCCAAAACGCTGTGAAGCAATGGAAGAATAAATCGTGCACCCGAGACCTCCAAGCAGCCCGATGGCTGCAGCTCCCAGCATGAGCAGCCCTGTACTGAGGATGTGTGCCGTATCGTTCTGCATGACGCCGCGGTCGATAATGCTGGCCATCAGCATGGGCTGAAGCAGATCCATGGCGACCTCCAGCAGCATCAACAGCGGTGCAAGCAGGGCCGCTGTCCAGTGAGGACGTAAATAACGAAATAGTTTAAGCAAGAATAATGGCACCTTCTTTATTCTTATTAGTCTAAATACCAAGGTAAGCCATGGGCTTCAGCCTTGTCAAAGGGTAAAGAGCGAAAGCCTGGGAGGGATTCGCATCTCTTAAGAAAAACTTTAACTTTTCCCTACTTTTCCTTAAACTATATTCTTTAAGATGGTGGGACAAAGATAGAGGGAGTTGTTGAAATTGAAGAAGGGTTTGATATTGCTCGTGATCTTCCTGTTGGTCGGATGCGAGACCGCACTAACGGAGACGCCAAACGCGAATGATAACGAAGGAACACATAAGGAACAGGATATGAACGCTGGCTCCGACGCGCAGGCGAATCCTCAATCAGAATACGATAACGATGGGAATAAAGCGGCTCAAACGGTCTCAGTGACAGATGAACAAGTAACGCAGGGGAATCTGGTTTTGGTCAACAAGGATCACCCGCTGGATCCGGCAGCCGTACCGACGGATATCGTGAATTTGTTTCACGATCAAGACTTAATGAATGGTTACGTCGTTCTTGACAACACGATCCGTTTATCGCGCACTGTGGCGGAGCGTTTTGGCGATATGATCCAAGCAGCAGGAGAGGACGGGGTCAATCACTTCATGATCAGCAGCGGGTACCGGGATGAGAGCGAACAAGAGGCGTTATATCGCGAAAAAGGCGCCGATTATGCATTGCCACCAGGCTACAGCGAACATAACCTTGGGTTATCCATGGATATCGGATCTACGCAGAAGGCGATCGATCAATCTCCGGAGGGCGAGTGGCTGAAGAAGCATGCTTGGGCGCATGGATTCATTTTGAGATACCCCCAGAACAAGACGGATGTCACAGGGATCCAGTATGAGCCGTGGCATTTTCGTTATGTTGGGCTTCCGCACAGCATGATCATGCACGAGCTGGATTTTACGCTCGAAGAGTATCTGGATTTTCTCAAGGAGAAAAAAAACTATAAGGCAACCGTAAACGGGAAGGCCTACGAAATCGAGTACGTACCCGTCCAGGCGAAAGAAACGGAAATTGAAGTTCCGGCCGGCAGCGAGTATGAGATATCCGGCAACAACATCGATGGCATGATTGTGACGGTGCAGCTCGGCAAGGATGAGAATGAATGAAACTAACGCCTAAATGGATGGTATTATTGCTGTATGCGTTGTATGTATATGTGCTGGTCAAAATCATTCTGTTCAAATTCGGCGACGTGAACATTTCGTTTCTGTGGCATCAACTGCAGCGTTCGATGGATAATCCCGAATATATGCAGAATCGATTGCAATTTGCCAATTTTACGCCGTTTAAGTCCATTCATCAAAATATGAAACGACTCTCGAGCCCGCATGACGTGATCAATCTGTTCGGAAATATCGCGATTTTCATACCCAATGGCATATTCGTCAGTGTATTGCTGAAAAACAAGTGGATGGGATGGCTTGGCGCTTTCGTGACTTCCTTCGGGCTAAGCCTTGGGCTGGAGTGCTCGCAGATTCTCTTTTCGATGGGAAGCTTTGATGTGGACGATTTAATCCTGAATACGGCTGGCGGGGTGATAGGCTGTTCCATGGTCCTCGTCTTAAAACTAACCTTATCGGAAAAACAATCCCATATTGATGAGGGTAGGGGCGGGAAGGGCAAGCCGTTATCGGGGGCGAAGAAGCAAGAGGCCTCATCTTGAACCTGATGATGAGTACCGATTTGACGTTGAAGACATATCTATAAAGGCGGTGGTTATAATCGTGAATAAACGCTGGAAAAGGATCTTGTTCGGTTCCATCGGATTGGTCTTTGTCATGTTCGTCATAAATATCGCATTATATATCCATTCGATCGGTTGGAATAATATCAAACTGATGTATTCGCTTCATACCACCGACAAATCCGTCGTAAAGATTGATGATCCTTCGAACGGCCATGGACTGTATCTTACGAAGATGAGGCAACCGGCTGAAATGATTAAGGAGCGGATGCAGCGCGAGGATTGGCATTATGTTATGCAAGAGGGCTCCGGCTATTTTTTTGAAAAGGATGACCAGGATGTCGTGGTGACAACCAAGATATGGCCGAATCGTTATTTTGTCAGAATTTCGGTTCAGCATGACGTCGTGAATTTAGCCGACTGATGGCATGGCTGTTATCCCAAACAAAAAAAGCATCGATAAGATGCTTTTTTTGCGTGGGTGCCCGCTAATCGACCGTTTCTTTGGCAATATGCCGTGAAAAAGTCGCAGCGTTAACATGGATCTCGCTTTCTCTCACGCCTCGGCCGATCCGGTCTGCGCGCCGGATGGCACGCCGCGGAGCCAGCTGCGCCGCCATTTCAGCTGCATCACAATCGTAAGGGCCAGCGATGCGGCGGCAATGAAACTCAGAATGATGAACCCGGCGGTGTATGAGCCTGTCGCTTGGTACAATCGACCCAATATCAGCGGAAGCGCGTAGCCGCCCAAGCCTCCGGCAGCCCCGACAATCCCGGTAACCAGGCCGATCTCGCCGGCAAACCGTTGAGGGACAAGCTGAAATACGGAACCATTCCCCGCGCCCAGGCACATCATGCCGATAAACAGCAGCGAGACGACAAGCCATAGCGGCGGCAAGAAGGAGACGCCGATCAGCATAATGGCAGCTCCGGCATAGAGAAACATCAGCATTCGCGAGCCGCCGATACGATCGGCCAGAAAGCCGCCTACAGGACGGAAGAAGCTCCCTGCTATGACGCAGATCGTTGTAATGTCCGCAGCCTGAACCGCGGAAAGGCCATACTGGGTGTTGAAGAAGATCGTTAAATAGTTGGCGAGCCCGACAAAGCCGCCAAACGTCACGCAGTACAGGGCACAGAATACCCAAGCATCGCGCTGTTTAAGCACATTGCCATATTCGGACAGCCGTTTGGGGGCAGGCCGATTCGGACTGTTGCGGGCAAACAGCGAGAAGTAGATGAAGACCAATACAATGGGAATGATGGCAAGTCCGAAGACAATCTCCCAGCTTCCGAAATGCTGCGCCAGCCGGTTGGCGAACAGGGTCGCCAGGACGGTGCCGCTGTTCCCGGCTCCGGCGATTCCCATCGCCAGGCCTTGATGTTCTTTGGGATACCACTGTCCCGCAAGGGGAAGTGCTGCGGCGAAAGAAGCTCCCGCGACGCCTAGAAGAATCGCAACGACGTACAATTGATCAAGGGAATCTACCCATAACCAGCCAAGCAAAAGAGGGACCAGCGTGACGATCATCCCGATCTGAGCCGTTAGCTTCGGGCCGATGCGATCGGCAAGGAAACCTAGTACGAGCCGAAGTATCGAGCCGCCCAGAACGGGAAGTGCCACCAGATTTGCCTTCTGCACCGGATCCATCGGATAATCTCCGGCAATGACTACCGCAAGCGGTCCGAGCATGCCCCATATCATGAAGCTGATATCGAAATACAAAAAAGCACCGAACAGGGAGGGCTTGTGCCCGCTTTGCCAAAATCCTTTCTTCTCCATGGTTATCGCTCCTTATCCAAATGTGTACGTTCTCTATACCTGGTGCGGATCTCCAGATGCAGGCATAAAAAGGCCGCAATTCGCCCATTGCAGAACGACTTGCGGCCTCGTTGCCCAAGACGCAGACACGTCATTGTGTCTTCCGTCTGTGAAATATATGATTTTGCTGATTCACATTATAGATAACAGGTCAAATAAATGTCAATATACATCACACAAAAAACGAATAATTATTAATTATTAAAATCCCGATGAATATATGTCACATATATTGACATATCGAATTTCGTCAACTAAGCTAGATGTATGTTACGAATACCAATATGGCACAAGGATGTGCCGGTTTTGATGGCAATGACGCCCTTTCCTGTTCGCAGGGAAAGGGCGTTTCGTATTTTCTTACATGAAAGTGACAAGGGTAGAGTGGAGGTAATTCATGAAGAGAAAGAAGCTCATTGTTGTCGGAAATGGAATGGCAGGGATACGATGCGTAGAGGAAATACTCCAGCTTGGGCCGGAGCTTTTCGATATTACGATATTCGGCGCCGAACCTCGCCCCAACTATAATCGGATTCTGTTGTCTAAAGTCCTTCAAGGCGAACATTCCCTCCAGGATATTATCCTGAACGACTGGTCTTGGTATGAGCGGCATGGCATCCGGTTATTGACCGGTGAAGCCGTTCATCATATCGATGTCAAAGCCCGCTGCATCGAGACTGTCTCCGGTAAACGGGAAGGTTATGATGCATTAATTCTGGCAACAGGCTCATCTCCTTTCGTTCCGCCTATCCCCGGGACGGATAAGGAAGGCGTCCTTTCATTTCGGACGGTGGATGATTGCACGAAAATGACCGAAATGTCCAAGGTCTACACAAAAGCGGCCGTCATTGGCGGGGGATTGCTGGGGTTGGAGGCTGCCCGGGGACTTCTCCATCTCGGCATGGAAACCCATGTGGTTCATAATGCCCCTTACATCATGAACCGGCAGCTGGACCGGACGGCAGCCCATATGCTGCAGCAGGAGCTCGAAAGCCAAGGGATGCGATTCCACTTGGCGATGGATACCACGCGAATCGTTGGCCGAACAAGGGCGCAGGGTCTTCGGTTTATCGACGGAACTCGGCTTGATGCGGATGTAGTGGTGCTTGCCGTAGGGATCAGGCCTAACGTGGAGCTGGCCCAGAGAAGCGGTCTGCTGACGGGGCGGGCTATCCTGGTGGATGACTACATGAGGACAAGTGAGTCGAATATTTATGCGGTGGGAGAATGCGCGGAGCACCGGGGGATTAGTTACGGCCTAATCGCTCCCCTGTATGAGCAAGGAAAGGTGCTTGCCCGGGTTATCTGCGGCCGGCAGGCCGAGCCTTATGTCGGTTCGATTCCTTATTCCCAGCTAAAAGTCTCGGGTGTGGATGTATTTTCGGCCGGCGCGATATCGGGGATCGATGCGGAAACCGCCATTCAGCAATACGATGCCGTAAGCCGCACGTACAAAAAAGTGATCATGCACAAAGGCAGGGTTACGGGTGCCATTCTGTTCGGAGACACGACTGAGGGTTCCGCGCTGTTGTCCATGGTGAAGAAGGGCGCGGCTGTCTCGGAGCTTATCCCGCAAGAAGGCATTGTAAGCTCGGCGGAAGCAGCTGCACAGACGCTCCCGGATCATGAAACGGTGTGTGCTTGCAACGGCGTGAGCAAAGCGGAGATCATGCAGGCCGTTACCGATCGCAATCTCCAAAGCACGGATGAAGTTAAGCAGCTGACCAGGGCATCCGGTTCGTGCGGCGGCTGCCGGCCAATGGTGGATGCCCTGGTCAAACATGCGCGAAGCGGCAAAAAGAGGGCTTCGCAGAGGGCGGCCATAACGCAAGGCGAGATTCCCGTATGTGAATGCACGAAGCTGGGGCACTCCTCATTGAAGCAAGCGATTACCCATGCGGTGAGTCAAGGCTGTCATACGATATCGGATTTCATGCTCCATCAGGGCTGGAAGAAGCCGGGCGGATGCATAGTCTGTCGGCCAGCCCTGCGTTATTACCTTGAAATGACGGGGATAGGGAACGGTGATGAACCGGTTCGGAAGACTTGGCATGATGTCTCCGATGCGGATCATGGACTCTACCAAGGCGTTCAGGTATGGATGGAAGACACGGAAGGCTCGAGGATGGAGGCGGCAGGCATTCGGCGCATTGGAGAATGGCTTCGCCTTCGCTGGCAAGAGGTATCGCTGCCTTATCCTGTACATGCAGGGGTGTCCGATCGTCTAGCATCGTCCGTCAGCATACTGGTTCAGGGGATCGGAATATCGTCTTCGCCCGCAGGCTGGGAGGTTTATCTCGGCGGACATGCGGACCACCCTGTCCGTGAAGGACAATTGATCGGCGTTGCTGAACGTGAGGAACATGTAATGCAGCTCGTATCCGCTTGTTTGCAGTGGTACCGGCAGAACGGCTTGTATGAGGAGCCGATGTGGAAATGGGTGGAACGTACGGGTGTGACCTCGATCCGGGAGCATGTTCTGGACCACGATCTGCAAATAGAGCTTGCAGAGATGCTGTCTCGGCGGGAATGGAAGACACAAGTGGGTTAAACAAGCGAAAAATAGGGAGAGGTGGTCAGTTATGGTTTATTCGGAATCGTCCGCTGCGGGAGGAGCTGCGGCCGTGGTAGAGACACAATGTCCGTTTTGCAGCGTACAGTGCAAGATGACGGTTGAAGAGGAAGAGAAGAGCGTCCCGGGACGGTTCAGGGCCAAGTATAAGGTGGAGGGGATACCGAACCTCGCTTCCGAAGGCAGGGTGTGCGTCAAAGGCATGAATGCGCATCAGCACGCAGCCCATTCCCAGCGGCTGCAGCATCCACTGATCCGTTCAAATGGCGAACTCGTTCCTTGCTCTTGGGATGAAGCGATGGCCGTGATTAGCGATCGATTTCAGGCGATATCCGAGAGATATGGTCCCGATGCCAATGCCGTCTACGGCGGCGGGTCCCTGACCAACGAAACGGCCTATTTGCTCGGGAAATTTGCCAGGGTGGCGCTCGGTACCCGGTATATCGATTATAACGGCCGTTTCTGCATGTCGGCCGCAGCTTCTGCCGGGAGCAAAACCTTTGGAATCGACAGGGGGCTGACGTTCAGGCTGTCCGATATTCCTCTTGCCCGCTGCATCGTGCTGGCCGGCACCAATATAGCGGAATGCCAGCCTACGCTGCTCCCTTACTTCAACCAGGCCAAGGAGAATGGGGCGAAGATCATCGTCATCGATCCGCGCAGAACCGCAACGGCCGCAATAGCCGATATGCATTTGGCGATCAGACCTGGGACGGACGCCATGCTGGCGGATGCGATGCTGAAGATGATCGTGGATGAAGGTCTCTTAGACGAAGGCTTCATTCAAGCAAGAACTACGGGATACGAGGAACTGAAAACCTATTTGGGCAGCTTCGATTTATCACGGGCCGCCGATTTATGCGGATTAGATGTGGAGCTGATCCGGGAGGCCGCCGTATCCTATGCTATGGCGGATACCGGGATGGTGCTGACGGCCCGAGGGGTGGAGCAGCAGACGGATGGCCATCTTGCGGTACGCCGTTATCTGAATCTGGTCTTGGCAACAGGAAAAGTCGGGAGGGAAGGCTGCGGATACGGGGCGATCACCGGTCAGGGAAACGGCCAGGGAGGAAGAGAGCATGGGCAGAAGGCCGATCAGCTGCCAGGCTATCGATCGATCGAGAATGAGGAGGACCGGGCATATGTTGCCTCCGTGTGGGGCGTTAAGGCTTCCAGCCTGCCTGGAAAGGGCGTCTCTGCCTACGAGATGATGGAGCTGATTCATGAAGGCGAAATTAAGTCGCTCTTCGTGATGGGGTCCAATCCCGTTGTTTCAAATCCGAATGCGGGGCTTGTGGAGGAAGGCTTGAACCATCTCGATTTTCTGGTGGTTGCGGATATGTTTATGTCCGAAACGGCCCGATTCGCCGATCTTGTCCTGCCGGTAACCTCCTATATGGAAAATGAAGGTACGCTGACGAATTTGGAGGGACGGGTTCTTCTCCGGAAGGCGGCGCGACCGGCGCCTGGGGAGGCGCGTCATGACTGGATGATTCTATGTTCGATCGCAGACAGATTGGGCAAGGGTGAATATTTTGACTTTCATGAGCCCGAAGAGATATTTAATGAGCTGAGGCTTGCAAGCAAAGGCGGCATTGCTGACTACTTCGGCATCACCTATGATCGGTTGCGCCGTGAAGAGGGCGTATACTGGCCGTGTCCCTCTGAAGAAGAATCGGGGACGGGGCTTCTGTTCCAACAATCGTTCGCCCATCCAGACGGAAAGGCCGTGTTTTCCGTGATGCCGGGGAATCCGTGGGTGGGGGTATCCGAGGAGTACCCGCTCATTCTGACCAATGGCCGTGTTCTGTCACACTACTTGACGGGCGTGCAGACCCGGAGAAGTCCTTCCCTGCTTGCACGCGAGCTTGAAAATTTCGTGGAGATCCACCCGATTACCGCGCAGCGTTACCGAATCCGTGACGGGGAGTGGGTAGAAATCGTGTCGGAGCATGGACGTTTTTCCGTACGCAGCAGGATTAAAGAACATATAAGAGTAGACACGCTATTCGTCCCGATGCATTGGGGCGGCGTGCAGAATGTCAATCATGCGACCCGGCCGGAGCTGGATCCGTTCTGCAAGATGCCCGGTTTTAAGACAGCAGCTGTCCGGATACGGTCATTGAGGTAAGGGTGATGCAACAATGAGTCCGTTCTTCATTGACAGGATGAATATGGAAAATTATAATAGGAACAATTTTATATACAAACACAATGATTGGGAGTAGTAGAAATCGTTCATGGTTCAGAGAGCTGCAGCAATGGTGAAATGCAGTCCATGAGGATTCCGAAGCTCGCCCATGAGTGGTGAGGCAGAAATGGAGTATGCCTTGACGTTTAGCCTTCGTGATCGGGCTTCAAGCGGATTTGATGAAGATCGGATCAAGTAGAGTGGTACCGCGCGGGTAGTTAGCCTGTCGTCTCTTATGGGATGGCGGGCTTTTTATTTTTTATCGAAGGGAAGGGTTCATATGGTTAACGCGAAAGAGCGCGATTGTTTTATCTGTCGAAAGCATCGGGGAGAGATCCAGCTTCCGGGGGGAGCGATTTATGAGGATGAGCTGCTCTACGTAGGCCATATTTCTTCCGATTCCAACGAAGCTTATCTGGGATATATTATGATCGATATCAAGCGGCATGTATCGGGATTAGCGGAGCTGCGGGACGATGAGTCGGCCGCCGTCGGACGGATGCTGACCCGGGTGAGTCGCGCCTTGAAAGCATGCTTAGGCGCGGAACATATCTATTCCTTCGTGCTGGGAGATCACGTCCCTCATCTGCATATCCATCTGATTCCGCGTTATCCGAATACGCCCCCGTCTTATTGGGGGTTTGGAATCAGCGGCTGGCCGGAAGCCCCTCGAGGTGATGCCGCTCAGATCGAAGAAGTGTGTTCGCGAATCAGGCGTTGTATGGCGCAGGATGAGGTTTCTCCATGAGACCCTATATCGTGAAGTGGCACGGCAGCTCCAGCATGTTCCTCGACGATCCGCAGACGATTGCGGTTTCCCATGGGGTACTGGGCCGGTATGGCGGCAGCTCGGCAGCCGGGGCGGATAAAAACGAGGATGGCGCTTATATCTGGATCGATGCGGAATCTGATTTGGAATTCGTCCTGCTGCTGGATGCCCATGAAACCGATGAGAGCGCCCAGCTCGTCTTATCCTATATCGATGGGGCCGCTTCCGAGATTGCTGGCATCCTCCGAGAGCCAATCGAGCAGTCTTTTCAAAACCTGCATGACTATTTGCTGGGCATGTTGACTTCCGAACGCTTTCGCGAGGATTGCAGGGGAATTGCGGGTGAAACTTCCTGTCTGCTATGCTGCAGACGCGAAGAATACTTGTGGTGGTTTAACGTCGGGGATTGCCTGCTTTATCTGCTTCATCCCGAATTGACGGCGCTCGGGCAAACCTTGCTCAATCAACGGAATTTCTACGAATGGATAGGGAAGGTAAACACCTTCGATAAGCAGGTCCCTTGTTATTCCACGGGCGTAAGAGAGCTGCGCTCCGGGAAAAACGTGATTGTATTAAGCACCGATGGCGCTTTAGAATGGGGACCGTTATTTCTGGAACATATGAAACAGCTGCGTGGCGTTGATCTGGAAAAAGGCGTGAAGGATTTCATGCAAATGTCGCATGAACGCGGGATCAAGGACAGCGTCACCATGATTGCATGGCAAGTGGAGCTCGAGCATCATCCCAGCTATCCATCCGATGGTTCAAGATAGGAAATGATGCAAGGCATGATGAATTCAATTGAAAAAGGCTAGGAAACCCGGTCAATGACCGGGTTTCCATTGATTTAATTAAGCTGGTGCTGGAGATTTTTCGTCCACTGTTCATGAAGATCTTCCTTGGAAAGATGGAAGATGCCGTAATAATCATCCGGATTGCGAATGAATTGGTTCAATGAATCTAACCCGTATTTTTCAATCATGAACGCAACGATCAAATATGAAAACTGAAATCCTGTTTTGCCGAAATCCCAGGAATCATCATTCAGATCCTCGAAGCTTGGAATTGCCCGACTAAGAATGGCTTCGGTCGTCGTGCTTCGGATGAAGTCTTCCGACATCTGTTGAGCTTCGTACCCCCCGATGCCCTGACGGATCCATCTAGGTGCCAGCGGATTAATATCACTAATCAACCACATGGCATACAAGTGCAGGGTGGACCGGAGGATCGAGTGGTAGGTATGCTCGGGTCCCGGGTTCAAGGGCGAGACGATTTTTAACGTGCAGTTATCGAACGTGCCCATGAACCAATTAGGTGCACCGCTTTCGCCTACGGCTTGATGGAATGTGGGCAGGTCGGGATAAATTTCAATAACGATTTTGCGGGAAGGCTGATGATTATATTTCGCTGCCATCTGTTCTACATTATTCTTGAGTTCTTGAAACAGGTCCTGATGCACCTTGTTCTGATGATGGTTTGCCTCACTTTTACTTTCAATGGATATCAAGTCGAGTATCGACATAATCGTGATGTCACCCCATTCTCTTAATTCTTTCTTCAGCTTCGCTAAGGACCGATACAATCGGTTTTTCACCGCACTCTCGCGCATGCCGACAATCTGGGAAATTTCCTGCAGCGTACAATCCACAAAAAATCGTAAAGATATGATCTGCTGATCCCGTTCGCTTAACTTCTTAAGCGCCGCTCCGATATCAATTCGAATATCAACATAACCTGCAAAATCAAGGGAGATGGACTGCGATTCAAAACGTGTAAAGTCATAAGGTTTTTCATTTTTTCGCGCTAAACTTCGATACTCATTTTTGACTGTGTTTTGAGCAATTTTGAAGATCCAAGTGAACAGACTGGATGTTCCGTTAAACTTATCAAGGTTCTCCATTGCCTTTAAAAACACTTGCTGGGTTAAGTCATCTGCCGCCGTCGGATTCAATTTCAGTGCGAGATAATGCCGGATCCTCGGGCGATATTCATCATACGTATCTTCAAATGTTCGTTTTGTTCCTTGATTATCCGGATAATCAGGGAGTTTGTCATGAGCTCTAGACATGGATAAGTACCTCCTCTTGACCTTACAGTTTATTAGACACCGGAGGTATGCAAAAAGCCACAGTCGAACGAAATATTCTCGGAATCTAGGTTTTTATGCATTTATATTCATCATCCTATAAAGGCACAAGAAAGAAAGGCGTTTTGTGCATATGATGTCATCATCATGTATATGGGAAGCGAGGTGATCCTTATATGCCTTCGAAACGCGCAAGGAAGTCCAGATCCGCTTCCAAACCGAGACCGCCGCAGCATTGGGTAGGTCAGCCAGTCGTGGTCGTTCTGAAGGACGGCAGCTATTACGTCGGCGAACTGAATCAGATCCAAGGCGGGGAAGTGACGCTATCAGGGCTCCGGGCCAACAATAAGATGCCGGCTGCGATTGCCCGAAGCGGAGACAAAGCGCAAATATCCGGATTTTTAAGCGACCTCTTTGGCGGACCTCCAAGCGCTGCGTCAGCCGAAGGAGCCGAGGAGGGAGTGGCGGCTGCGCCTGCAGGCCCTCTCGGCTTCCTGGGACAGATCGTGCCTCATATTAAACTGGGCATGAACGTGATAAAAGCCATCATGCCATTAATGGGAGTGTTGAAAATCTAACCAAGGGCAAAGGTCTGATCGAACAAAAAGAAGCTTGAACCCTCAAGCTTCTTTTTGTTATGCCGTTTGATACAAAAATCTCATGGATGCATCAAATCGAGATGGCACGCTTCATAATCGATTTGGCTTCCTGTGCAACGGCTTCATCCTTATCGTCGATAGCCTGCATGAAGATGAGCATGGGGATATAAACGGCGATTAAACGAGCCAGCACTTTCGTTTCTTCGTCCACGCTGCCATAGGCTTCAAAAAATCCCTCCCTTGATGCCGGAGGCAAGAAGCTGTAAGCAATGCTCAGGTCGCAGGCGGGATGTCCGATGCTGACGTCGCCCCAATCGATGATGCCGGAAAGCTTGCCTGTTTCGTCCACCAGCATGTTTTTGAAATGGAGATCTCCATGAATAAGAATATGTCGCTGCTTGACCCGATCCAAGGAAATGCCGTGCAAATAGTCGGCGATCTCCTTCATTTCTGCATCCGTAAAATGGAGGGTAAACCGGGCTAGAAAGTCCAGCATTTTATCCCTGCGCCCAGCGAGATCGGTCAGATTACGATGGTCCACCGCTACACCTTCTTGCTGCTCTTTGTCCACGGGAAAGGCATGCAGGTTCTTCAGAAAGCGCGCGAGCGCTGCCGCCGACTGCATCCGTGTTTCATCCGTCAGTCCAATCGGAAACGACCCGGAAAGATAGGTGTACCCCAGAAAAGGCGCGGGGTAGTCTGCGCTTTCTTTTCCGAAGAAAAGGGGCTTAGCATAGGGTAACGTTATGTAATTCGCCAGCTTGGGCAGGATTTTGGCTTCGGTTTGAAGTAAAGGGATGGCAAATGCTCTTCTGGGAAAACGAAACACATACTCTTCGCCGATGCGATAGACAGTATTGTCCCAGCCGCTGCCGATCTCTTGGATGGATAATGAGGACAGCTGGGGAAATTGACGGTTAAGCAGCAGCCGGACTAACGGCTCCGTCACTTCCCATTCGGCATCCCATGGATTTTGTCCCATATTCGTCTTCACCTCCATGAATGAATAATTTCCATAAAACGGAACACTTACTCAGTGTATCGGAATCGCATCGTACGGGCAACGGAAAGGACAACTGTAATTGAACTTTACCGACCAATTTAGATATCTGTATCATAGTGATTCCTTTCACAATGACATTATTGTATAGTAGAAGAGAGATAAAAGTCACTTGCGGACATCCAGAAGACCAATAAATCGATGAAATGAAGGGATAAGTGTGCCATATTTACGTTTTAAAGGATTTTCAGAAGTTTTCCTCGAAGAAATAACGCCAACCGTGGTTGAAACTTTCGCCGGTATTGTTCAAATTCCGAAAGAAATCGTGAAAATCGAACAGCTTCCATATCGGATCATTACGAATACACCGTTATCCGTCGAAATCCTGATGTTTCAGCGGGCTCAGGAGACCCACGATGCGGTTGCGGCCAGCATTCACGAGATCCTGTCGGAACGCGGGTACCGGAACGTACATATATTCTTCGTGATTCTCAATCGGAATCTCTATTATAAAGAAGGCAGGCCATTAGAATAAAATAAGATATGATGAGTGAAAACAAGGATGCTAGAAGAGCATCCTTGTTTTTTAAATTAAAATGAATGATGGACTTTATGTCATATCTTCTTATCGTTATGATATATCAAAGAGATTATGAGGCATGGTAAGTGCATAGATAGGAGGAAACATGGACCGACTACAGGGCATTTTGAAGGAATTTTACGGTTTGGCTCATCCCGTTATTGTACCCCAGCAGGGCGGTTGGGCTGCGCTTGCTTACAAAGTGAGTAACGGCGCACAGGACTATTTCCTGAAAGTTTATGAGAAAAGCCGGGCCTCCACGTCCAAATGGACTGCGCTGATTGACGATTATGTTCCGATCCTGCTGTGGCTTGAGGAGCATAGTCGGTTAAAGGGCAGCATTCCGGTGCCGATGCTGACGACAGACCAACGTTATCGATGCGAGGATAACGAAGGCATTTATTTGTTGTATGAATATATCGACGGGGACACGATCGCAGACCGCAAGCTGGCGGAGAATCAAGTGAGACAACTGGCAGAGATCATCGCTGAGCTCCATCGTTACGGGGAGGATTTTCCTCTGGTGACAAGTGCCATGACGGAAAGCTTTACGGTGCCTTTTCTTGGTCAGCTAAGGGAGGCGCTGGATACGAAGAAGCCGGTTGACATCGGTGAAGTCGTGAATCCCCATATCGACAGCTTGAAGGGTTTGATGCTTGAAGTGGAAGCGCTGTCCGAAGCGTTGAAGAAACGCGATCTTCGCCTGGCGCTGTGCCACACGGACGTGCATGCCTGGAATCTGATGTCGGATGGTCAGCAATTGATATTGATTGACTGGGAGGGGCTGAAGCTGGCGCCGGTCGAAGCCGATATGATGTTTTTTGTCGCTGAACCCTATTTCGAATCATTTATGAGGATTTATAAAGAAACGCATAGCGATTACGTGATGAACAGCGAGGCGCTGACGTTTTATCAAGGCAGACGTAAATTGGAGGATATCTGGGAGTTCATGGAGCAGCTGCTTTGTGATGTCCAGAATGACGAAGAACGCGCGTCCACGCTAAACAGCCTGAAGAAAGAGCTTGTAGAGATCACGATGTCTAAATCCTAATCAGCGTTGGGTTTCAATATGTAAAAAGCCTCCTGGCAGAGTTCGGGGCATCTACCAGGAGGCTCTTGCTTGGCTTGTCCATTGGAATGGTTCACATGACGTATTTTGCCAGCACCCAACAGAGCAGAGCCATAAACCAGGAGACAAAACCGAAGATCATCACGATTTTATTCTCGCTCCAGCCGTACTTGAGACTGAAGTGGAAATGGATCGGGGCCATCCGGAACAGGCGCAGCTTGGTCCGTTTGTAATACCATACCTGCAGGATAACCGAAAGCTGCTCCGCCAAATAGATAAGGAACAGCAGGGGAATCAGAATTTCGACCTTCTCGATCACCGCAAGGAATGAAAGGGAGCCGCCGATAGCGAGGGATCCCGTATCACCCATAAAAGCCCGGGCCGGATGAATGTTGTAGAGCAGCAAGCCCAGCAGACAGCCGATCATGACCAGCGAGAACATCTGAACCTCCGGTTTATCGGAGATCAGGAAGAAGAAAAAGTAGGTCGGAATGGCCACATTGATCAACAGTCCGTCCAAACCATCGGTAAAGTTGATGGCATTCGCCGAGCCTACGATGAACAGCAGCATGATGATAATGTAGACGCTGATCGGCAGGTGAAGCTGGAACCCGTTGAAAAGCGCGATATCACTTGTCAGGGAGAAGGACTGGAACAGGACATACAATAATGCCCCGGTAAACAGGAACTGAAGCACAAGCTTCGTTCGGCCGGAAATTCCGGACGGGTCCTGCCACGCTGCTTTTTTGAAGTCGTCCATAAACCCGATCGAGCTGAACAGAAGAAAGGTGGAACATAAAAAAACGGTCAGCGGCGTAGGCTGAAACTGCAGCGACATCCCAATGCCAATCAACAAAATAAGGCCAGCCATCAACGGTGTCCCGCGTTTGGCCTGATGATCGGGAGGCAGCTCGGTCCGGATCGGCTGCGTTAGCTTTAAGGTGCGCAAACCCCAGATGAGCAGCGGCGTAAATAGCGTCACCAGCAAGAACGATAGTCCGGACACACCCAGAATTCCATTCATCTCATACACATCGCTTTCTATCCATTTCCGTTAGTTCATTGTATTTCGATGGAATGGACAAATATTCCTTCTGATTTCTAGAATTGATAGGTGCCGTTAATGGACAATTGTCATACCACGGCCGTCATTAACCGTGGAGTATAGGGATATCCCTTCAACATCCATCACAAGATGGTTTCATGAAACGCACCCATGATAAAGTTGATCCCCACGTCGAACGGGACGCTGACCTCAGCGCCTGTCTCAATGGAAGCTTCGAGACTGATCTCTTTTATTCAAGATACCATCATGTATTGAATCTGGATAGGAGCTGCAGCAACATCCAGATAATTAGAGAGAAGAATGACGGCCTTGAAGGAGCTGATGCTGCGGATGAAGTAGTTGATAACATGGGCGAAGCTGGACAGTAATAAATAAATCTAATCATTCTATAGCAAATGATAAATTGAGTTGTTCGAAGACGGTGTGAACAATCAAGACTGACTCGGCGTTACTTGTCATGTTCGACCCGAAGTGCAGTACTGTGATTTCGCTTGCATGGCATCTCTGTTCTTAAAGTAAGGTGAGAAATGAGGTAGCCATGGCTACCTTGAATATGGTTTAATCAATTTAATCGCTATAACAATTTTAAGTCCCTAAACGTAATATTACTGAATTGGATGCGGTTAGATTATAAAGGATATAGCACCGAAGGTATCGGGAGCTTACAACGTCGATTACGGCGATTGTGAGCTCTTTTTGCTTTCCAATAATTAGGTTGCTGTTATAATGGGAGGGTGGGAATGTGAGTATATGGTTGTCTCGGAATGATGGAAATTCCTTGTATGTTCGTTTTAAGTATGATGAACAAATGGTGATGAAGATTCGAGAAATTCCAGGAAGGAAATGGGTCAGTGATAAAAAGGTCTGGATGATTCCATTTACACTCGAATCCATTCGACAGTTGTATACACTTTTTGAAGGAACGATGATTCATGTTGATAGCATGTTGATGAAAGAGTCCAGCTTGTTTAACAATGAAGTTTACATGCAGGAACACATTCCAATCTATTCATGGGATGAGTCGATAAAAAGGTCTTTCGTTCATGCACTGCAGCTTCGAGGTTATAGTAAAAAAACGATAAAAGCTTATTGTAGTCAAGTCCATCGATTTCACACTTTTGTACAACAGCAAAATTATGGGATGGGTCACGAGAACATGATTCAGAGTTATTCCTTGCACTTACTTCATAGGAAATGTTCCCATTCCTATGTTAATCAAGCGCTCAGCGCGATCAAATTCTATGCTCAAAAAGTACTATTGCATGAGGAAACAGTCTCTTATGTTCGCCCTAAGAAAGAAAAGAAGTTGCCGAATGTGTTATCGATGAAAGAAGTGATGTTGATCTTAAAAGCACTCCATAATTTAAAACATCGTGCGATCCTATACCTTACCTATTCCTCAGGATTACGGGTAGGTGAAGTGGTCCGGTTGAAAACTCAAGACATTGACTTCGAGCGAAAAACGCTTCGAGTTTCTCAAGGAAAAGGTCAAAAGGATCGTCTTACGCTATTATCCGATACAGCTATGGATATTGTTCAACCGTATTTACAACAAGAAAAGCCCGAGAAATGGATGTTCCCAGGTCAACACCCAGAGCGCCATATAACGGAACGAACGGTTCAAAAAGTGTTCGAACAAGCACGTACTGCCTCTGGAATCCAGAAAAAGGTTAGTATACACGCCTTACGCCATTCATTCGCTACCCATCTGTTGGAAGGTGGAATTGACATTCGCTTCATTCAAGAGTTGCTCGGTCATCAAAGTGTACGCACCACCGAAAGGTACACACATGTGAGTGTGAAGGACATAAGAAGGATTAAAAGTCCGTTAGATCAATTGGAAGAGGAGATTCAGGGAGAAAAATCGTAAACATGGTTGGTGAAGGAGTGTTCACGAACTTCGTAAACACCTCAAGAGGTGACGTTTTTGCGAAGTTCGTAAAAAAGACGTTATACGACAGAATTATATGAGAGCATTTTTAAAAAAGGGAGATCAAAAATGAATTCTGAAAATTTTTCATGGACAGAAGTCTACTCGTATTGGAAACATTTTGTTGAAAATTATAGCTATAAATCTATTGAAGATTCGATCTTTAAACAAGTTCAAATACAATCACAATCGAATCCTAATCTTAACATTGGAACTGGAATAATAGATGTGGCCATCTAATGAAATTGAATATAGAACAAAAAAGTTAAATGATAGAGGTATCCTAGGGGCTGATTGGGATACGGTAGTAGGTTTTAAACGGACTGCTGAAATGTTATGGGAAAACAAGGAAAATAATGAAAAACAAGCTCTAATTTGGATTGCTGCTGGATTGAATGAAATATTAACTCATCTTCCAGAAGAATGGAGAGGAAACTCATATAGATTTATCTTCGAAATTCAATTGAAAATTATGAAAGAATTCAATGATAGAAATATGTGGTCATGGCACGCCTCGACCAAGAATTTCTTGCCTGTCAAAGTTAATAAATTCATGGAATTATATTCTGCCCCGATGAAAATACATAATTTAATAAACATCATAGCTATCGATAATGTTCTTTCGAGAAATGCTTGGACATTAGTGCATGTTTCTCGAGAAGATGACTCCGTATAACATAATATTCTCGCTGAGGGCATACTCCCTTGGTACAACATTTAGTAGGACACTCAGCATTGGCTGAGTCGTAAATACAGGAACGTTATATGACAGCGCGATGATAGAAATTAAGGAGGGAACTTGTTATGACAAATAAAGAATACAAAGAGCTAGTAGAAGCTAAGTATGGTAAGCCCCTAAAAGAAATAATGTATGAATTGTGTGTGGATAGAAGATTAGATAAATGGGATGGAGCAAAAATATTAGAAGTGCCTGAAAAAACATTTGTTGCTTGGAGAACCCAATTTCGTTTTGGTCCTGATCAATTAAGATATGATCATGCTGTAAAGAAGAGGATTGAAAGCATTAGTGAATATAAAGAGCAATTGGAAAACATAAATCTACGAAGAAAATTTACACATAATAAAGATAAATCCTTAAAAGGATTTCGAGAACTAGTTGAAAGGAAAATGGAACTGGAGAAGCTAAGAAGAACTTTATTAGAAGAAGAGGATTCGTTTAGTGATATGTCTGTTCTAATAAGAATTGGAATGCTTGAAGGTGTGCTAAACTATCTAGATGAGTATGAAAAGCACGAGAAGAACATAGAAGCTCATTTTCTTAAAGAAGTAGAGATGATGGAGTTATTCTTAAACAGAGAAGTCCAAAATAATTAACTTAAGGAACCGACATACAACAGTACATTCACACTTCGGATAAGTTGCGTTCCGGCAGATGGATTCCTAGAAAGTTGGTGTAGCTGTACACCCCCGCATTGCAAATACAGGAACGTTATATGACAGAATCAAAAAGAATAGAAAAGAGGATCATATGATCCTCTAAATGCTAGAGTTTTGCAATTCACCAAAAAGTTGTAGAGCGTCTTTGAAGCCTTGTATGTAGATACTTCTTTCTAAGAGGGATTGAAGAGAAATTTGAGCGTCTTCGTAAAGAAAAACTGTATGTTGAAGTTGATCAGGCAAAGCATCGCGAAGTGTTTTAAAGTATTGATCTGTCTCAGTAGAAAGTTGATTGTATTCCGTATGGCATTTCACAAGTTCAGTATAGAGTAATTCTAGACGTATTCTGATCAGCGGTTCTGTTAGCAATTCTAATGTATTAATCATATAATATTCCTCCTTTAATTAACTCTACAGAGTTATTATATAACCTTATAAGGTTAATTACAAGGTGAATATTTGACTTTGTAGAGTTAAATATTCGCTTTTCGTTGATGATTACTAATGAGGGAGATAAGATAGAACTATGGAGGGGAAAAGATGAACATAATCAAGTGCAATATACGAGAACTCATGGCAGAACATCGAATAGATGATATAACAGAATTGATGGCAAAATCGGGCTTAAGTCGGAATTCGATCAATAAGCTCTATAGGGAAACTAATATAGAAACAACAAAGCTGGAAACCTTATTCAAGCTATGCGATACATTTAATTGTAAATTATCTGAATTGATTGAATACGTACCTGAAGAAGAAAAATAGTGAAGTTATATTCGAGAAGTGATTCCGTCGTATAACATAATATTAACGCTGCGGCTCCTTTGGAGCCTTGGTCTGCTGGATGAATTTTGTGGAAGCGTTTCAGCAGACACATCCGACTACGTCGAACGTCGTGAATACGGGAACGTTATAGGAAATCAGCGCAAATCAATAAAAATAAAGGATGTAATTAAATGCTTGATTACATATGGATTGATGACAAAACATCAATATTAAATCAGGTCAAAGGTCAATATAAATACGCTTTAATCATTACTAATCCTTTTATTCAAATGCCGCAAGGCTGGTACAACAATAAAAAAATTAGTGGCCTTGAATATACATACCCAACAAATGAGGAAATAATTGAGTATGGTAAACCTGTTTTGTGGAGTCAAATATTAAAGCTAACTGAACTTGAAGATTTAAGATGTTTAGCTTTAGCGATGAAAACATACATATCAGCATTAAATAAATTCTATGCAAGGTCTGATTTAATGGAGAAACTTAAACTAGGGTTGCAAGAAGACGTATATTTGCCTAACGAAGATAAGATCTCTCAGTTCTTAATTCCAACAATAATTGAAGTGTTTAAATCAAGGGGAATTACAAAAATTCAATACTCAGAGCCGATATTTGATACAAGTGGCGAAATACTAGTAGATGATATTACAATTCAAAACTTTTATGAAATGGCACCTTCAGAAATTATTGTAACAGACGAAACTAATGATACAGCATTTTTAAGTGTTTATGATTCATTTATTACACTCATGTTAACCAATGATATAAACACGAAGGAAACAATTCTTAGTGCTGGTTGGGAAGCGATTGAATGTAATGAAGATACAATGATTAATTGGTATCTTAAGTAAATAAACTTCGATATGTAGATGATTCAAAGAAGTCACTGACATCCTATAACATAGTATCTACGCTGGGGCTACGCCCTTGGTTCGCAAGAAGTATTAGAAGAGAAGTGGAATCAGCTCACAACCCTGCGAGGCTAAGTCCGTCGGACCCAGTCACTACGCTCCTTTAAGCCTCTCGGGTTCGCAGATACAGAGACGTTACATGAAATCAATGCTGTTTATTTTGGAGGATCATTCAATGAAGGTTTATTTAGAAGCATTATCAGAACAAGATTTTACAACGATCATAGAATGGATAAATCAAAAAGATGAAGATTTCATCGTACAATGGGCAGGTTTAACTTATTCCTATCCATTAACCATAGAACAATTGAAAGCACATTACAGTAAAGGAATAAATACGATTGAATCGGATGTTTTTATATATAGGATCAAAGAGGCAGAGCAATTTGTTGGCACAATACAACTTTGCAGGTTTAATAAAGATCTTGAAGAAGCTGTAATTGGAAGATTTTTAATTGGTGAAACGCAAAATCGAGGAAGAGGAATTGGAAGCAAGGCATTAAAGGAAATTGTAAAGATTGGATTTGAACAATTCAGATTAAAGGCAATAAATTTAAACGTATTTGATTTTAATATATCGGCAATTAGATGTTACGAGAATATTGGTTTTGAGAAGATGAATCGTAAGGAGAATGTATATCAAGATAAAGCAGGACGCACATGGAATAATATCGAAATGAAATTAATTAAAGATAATTTTGTGGGCTAATTCGAGAGGGCACTGACATCATGTAACATAATATTCACGCATCGGAGCCTGGTGGCTCCTCGGTCAGTTAGATGTGATCGGCAGAGGAGTAGATTCAGCGGACACATCCGCACCGACTAACCGCATCGCGGCCGCAGACCCTGGGGGGCCTTAAGTCGGTGGGACGTCGTGAATACGGGAACGTTAGCTGAAATTGCTTGATTACAAAGAGAGGTAAAACCATGGTGAAAGATTCAAATTCAAGACCAAGACTTTTAAACTGGCATTTCGATGATGAGATTGGAACTGATAATCCAAAAGAATGGAATTGGATAGAGATCACGATGCATTTCACAGATGGTTCAAAAAGATGGAGTATTTTATATACACCAGAACGATTACTAAATAACTTATCCAGACCCAATATAGATCCACCTGGTCTTCATATGCAACAGCTTATTGTAGTTAGAAGCTATGAATTTAGTGATATAGACAGAGTATTAAAAGCTTTCGACGAAGAGAATAGACTGATAGAAGCATCAAAAAATTATCCCGAGTGATTCGAAGGAGCCAGCAACATCATCTAACATAATATTCATGCATCGGGCTTACGCCCACGGTCCGGCTGAGGGGGTTCGGAGAGGCAGAAATCGGCCGGACACATCCGACTCCGTCGGACGTCGTGAATACGTGAACGTTATAAGAAAGTCAGGTAAGACCGTGTTTCATTAAATACTGCTTTATTAATAGAATAAAATGGAGGTACACATGAGTTTTTTAGTGATGGAGGGCGATGAAGTTGAGTATATCTGGGAAACAATATGTCAGATGCAACTAGTATTTCATCCAAAGTATTCACCGGATGGAGCACTTAGTTATAATGAATTATTTGAATTAAAACACAATAAACAGATTATAGTTTTACTTGATAGAAATCTCTTAAGTGGACTGTTAAAACTTGCTCGTGATGGCTATCTTAAAGATGATAAAGAAATGCGTAAAATTGCACTATTGATGACATGGATTATTATGAATAATTTTTCTGCAAGTGCAGGTCTAGCTCTATTGGAGTATGGAACAAAAATTAACGATAGTGTTGAACCCAAAAAAGAACTACAAGAGTTTAATAATATTTTTGATTACTACCCTAGCATGTTATGGCTTAGACTGGCTGAGGGAGATATAAATAGTATTCCAATTTGTTCATTGCCTGTTGATCCATATATTAATGAAATAAATTATAACAAGGAAGACCATCACTTACTTATGCATATCGCAGAAATGCTTCATTTAGTATTTTTACATAAGCAGCGTGATTTATCGCCAATAGAAAAAATGATTAAATTTCTAAAATGGAACTATAAAAACTTGTTAATTTCAGAGAGCACTATAGCATATGTAGCAATGCTATTTACAAATCAGCCTGGTATAAAAGCTCCAAAAAATTCTGGTAGCAACGATATTAACAAAATAATAGTTGGATGTAAAAACCAAGCATGGGATCTAAATTATTTATCTAATTGGAGTTGTTTTCATTATACTGAAGAAAATATGGATGAGATATTTATGTTCGCAACTAATGATGTACTCTTAAAGACTATTTTTATTAATACTTATTGTGATGGTGGAGTTGGAGCTTTAATTCAAACAGTGTTTTCAAGAAGCGACTCTAAGAAAATATTTGAACTAATAAAAGAAAACCAGGGAACCAATAGAGTCAAACCGGATTTCGGAGTAGATCCGAATCACTATTTTCATAGATTAATTGAGGATGAGACATTAAGGTTAAAAAAAGCAATGCAAGTATAGATTGATAACCATATAAATAAAAGCTAGTATTTCAAGAAGTCCTGACCTTCTTATAACATCGTATCTACGCCGTGTCGCTAGCGCTCCTTGGTCTGCTAGAGGAATTTGTCGGAGAAGTGAATCTGGCAGACAACCCTGTGAGGCTAAGTCCGTCGGACCCGGCGCGAAGCGCCTTAAGCCTCTCGGGTTCGTAGATACAGTAACGTTATAAGAAATCAGCGCAAAACGGAACAGGAGGAATCATAGTTGAATCAAAAGGACTCGCATAACGATGTTGAATTTGAATTGTTTGAAAATGGCTTGAACTTTGTTGTTTCGGCTCTGGAGTATCTAGATGAACCTATTCAACCGTCTGATTTGAAATACGCAATCTTGCATCTAAGTTCCGGAATAGAACTGATTCTTAAAGAACGTCTGAGGCGAGAACATTGGACGCTTTTGTTTACTAAAGTAGATAAAGCTAGTCTCCAAGACTATAAAAATGGCAAATTTACAAGCGCCTCCTTTGACGATTGTATAGCAAGGTTAGTTAATATTTGTGAAGTAGATATTTCTTCACAACAGAGGAAAAATTTAAATAGCCTAAGAGATAAAAGGAATAGATTTGAACACTTTGGTATTGTGGACACTTCTGAGGCCTTAAAAGCCACTGTTGCAGATGCTTTAAACTTCCTGATCGATTTCATTAGCCATGAACTTGAAGATGAACTTGATAATGATGAAATGATGATTATTAGGGAAGAGGTATTAAAATTTGATGCTTTCATTAAACAACGTTGGAAAGCTATCGGTGACCAAATAGCGAAATTACAACTTGTAGTGACATGCCCACGATGCCTGCAAGACGCCGCAGATCTTTCAGATGGATTTCATTGCTTATTTTGCGGATACAAGAATGACGATCCAGAAGAAATTGCTAATGAATATGTGTCTGAAGTTCTGCGTGAAAGTAAGTATGAAGTAGTAACGCAAGGCGGTGAATGGCCAATTTACTCGTGCCCTGATTGTGGCTATGAAACTTTAGTTAGGACAGAAGAAGGGTTTATTTGTTTCACCTGTGCTGACAAGTGGGATTTTGGTGATTTAGAAGAGTGCATGCGTTGCGGTTCCACTTATTGTTTTACAAAAGATGGTGGAGCATCGCTTTGCGAAAATTGTTTAGATTACATTCGCAATGCATAATTAAAGAACATTGATAAATTAAAAAGCTGACAAGAATAATAAATGAACCGTGTAAGTAACTCGATGAAGGCGCTGACATCTTATAACATTATATTCACGCATCGGGACATTCGTCCCTCGGTCCGGCCGGAGTTAGAAGCGGATTCAGGGGGAGATTCCAGTAGCGAGGAAGTAGATTCAGCTGGACACACCCGCACCACCTAACCGCATTGCGGCCGCCACTTCGTGGCTTAAGGTGGTGGGGCGTCGTGAATACAAGAACGTTATATGCAATCAGGCTAAAAATGAAAGATCTCAAAAAAGGGAGAATTGAATGATACAAATACTAGAAGAACCAATAGGAGTAACATATAAACAATTAGTATCTTTGGCATTTAACCTATGTGACGAGTTTATATTAGTCAAAAGGGATCAAATTGTATTGAATGAAAACGGAGAAACATTTATTGAAGAATTAAAACCATATATAAAAGAGATTAGAAAACAAGAAGAATGGCCGGGAACACGATTGTTTGGGCACTACGCAGATGTTTATTATTTTGATTGTAAGGAAGAACTAAAGGAAATATTGTTAAGCAAAGTAGATAGATTGTATGAATGGATACAACCTGAACTATTAGAAGATTTGTGTTTTTATAAGAATGGAGAAGAATGGTTAGTAACAATAGCACATGAAAATGAAGGATTTATTAAGACAACAGAACGTCAGGAAATATTAAAGATCAGAGAAATTGAAGGCATAATGATTTATTAGTATTTCGAAGAAGAGCCTGACAGCATATAACAAAACATTCACGCTACGAGCTGAAGCTCTCGGTCTGCTGAGGCATTTTGGTGGATAAGATTCAGCAGACAACCCTGCACCGACTAAGATAAGAGCTATCTAAGTCGGTGCGGGGTTCGTGAATGCGGAAACGTTAGGTGAAATTACCGTAAATCAATAAGAGATGGAAGTGAACAATGAAAAAGAGTCTTTCATTACTAATCTTAATTGTAGCTCTAACAGGATGTAACTCTTATAGTTATAAAGACGCAACGAGCGAAGGTCATGTGGTAACTGGACCCGCAGGTCAAGAAAACATAGATAAACTTGAACTATTCTATCAGAAATTTCTTAAGCACGAGGAAGATAAGATCCGAATTGTACATTTTACAGATGAAGGAGATCCTGTTTATTTAGATTTAGACTCGAATGGCGAACAAATTAAGTTTTCAAGAGATAATTCAGATGATAAGTTCGGTGGTCAAAGTAAAGGAAGGAAAAGAACAACTTGTAATCAAATAATAAAGAAAACTGGGCAAAGAGGGGAATCACAAGGAACGGAATATGATCTTAAGGACTGTACAAGTGATATTGGTTATAGTGATGTAACTAATAAAGAGTACTTCCTTATTTTTATTGAGAATGAAGAGAATTAGTTTGTATATCAATGAAGTCGGTAGCATCACCTAACAATATATTCACGCATTGGGCATTCGCCCTCGGTCCGGCACGAAGTTAGATGCGGGTTCGAAGAGGCATTTCAGTTTCAGGGAAGCAGGATCAGCCGGACACATCCGCACCACCTAACCGCCATCGCTGCCGGCTCCTGGCGGAGTCTTAAGGTGGTGGGACGTCGTGAATACAAGAACGTTAGATGAAATTACGATGCAAGTTCTTATCAAATAATACGAGGTGCATAATGCCAAGACAAATTACATTGGGTGATGGAAGAACAGTAGAAGTTGAATGTGTAAGCTGCGCATTGACAAGTGGCTTGATTACTCCACCTGGTGGAGTAATTTTTGAATCAAGCAACTTTCATGTCCATCAGGATGTTGCTTACCCAATCAAAGGGTTAGTTATATTGGCTTCAAAAAGGCATTTTTACTGCATGGATGAATTAACAGATGAAGAGCGATTAGAATTTATTTCGTTAATTCATAAGCTCAGAAGTGAACAAAGAAAACGATTGGGAATTGATAAGGTCTATTATTTTTATAATGAAGATACAACACATCACTTTCATTTGTGGATGGTTCCTAGATATGAATGGATGTACCAATTTGGAAATTCAGTAGAATCATTAAGACCGGCATTATTACATGCAAGGAATAATATGAATGACGATGAGAATATGAAGAGTGTAGAAGAAGGGGTTAGCATGTTAAGAGAGGGCATGAGGGATTTTGTGAGTAGCTCAAGGTAACATCATCTAACGCCGTATTCACGCTGCGGGCATTCGCCCTTGGTCCGGACCGATGTAGAAAAAGCCGAGGGTGAATTCAGCCGGACAACTCCTGCGAGGCTAAGGCTTCGCCCCGTTCCCATCGGTCACTTAAGCCTCTCGGATTCGTGAATACAAGAAACGTTATCGGAAATCCATGCAAAGACAATCAATACAAGAAGTAATTCGAAGAAGGGATGAAAAGAGTGGAAATAAAAAACAAGCAAGGGAATGTGATTGGAAAGATTCAATTTCATTCAAATCAAAATAAAAATACAGTTGAAAGTATTATCTCTGAATTAAGGCCAGGCGACGGCAAGGCTATCTATGATGCTGAAGCTACAGATAACAAATTTACTCAACAAACGAATTATGCTGCAGTTAACTGGGATGAGGGCTTTGAAAGCTTAAAAGAAAGATTATCCCCTTGGCAACCACGATTTCCGACTCTCTCTAAGATCCATAAGATACAAGTTTACTATGGGTTTGACAATTTATTATCTCATGAAATCGATGAAATGATCGAAGAAAGTGAAAGATCTAGAAAGAATGTAGTGGTACGGGATCTTAAGCCTAATAATACACTTGTTGGTGTGGATATAACTTATCATTCAGATCAAGGAACTTACAGATTTCGAATATTTGTGACAACAAAAAGTCGTATTCAAGAACCGGACAGCGAAAATTCTAAAATTGAGAATCTTGAAGTGTGAGGGAATGAGGCATTTTATATTTCGAGTGTTAACAACCAGCAATTAGTCTGGATAGAAGAGGATTCTGGTGGGAAGGCAATACAGTATGAATTTATGGGGAACGATATTCAGAAATGCGTATTATTTAGCATTGCGGAATCAATGATCTAAGGAAAGAATAATGTTAGAGATTCGAAGAAGGCATTGACATCCGATAACAAAACATTCACGCTGCAGGCCAGCAAGCTGACCTTTGGTCCGGGAAGCAGAAAGCGAGGAAGTAACTACCGGGACACATCCGCACTCCCTAACTGCTTACGCAGCCGGCCCTTCGGCCTTAAGGGAGTGGGACGTCGTGAATGCGGGAACGTTATCTGAAATGCCACAAAAAAATAATAAAGCGGTGGAAGCATGAGGAGAAAAGTTCGAATAACAATTAGTGTTGTAGTTGTCATATTATTTAGTATGATTTTTACAAATCCTACTAAATCAGATTACACCAGTTGGCTTAGAGAAAAACATGGAATAATTTGCACAAATGATGGTTTGGAAATAAATTGTAAACAACTAAAAGATAATAATGAAATAAAAATTAATTGGATGTCAGGGCATGTTAAGAACGTCGGCATATACACCATATTTGAAGAAAATTATAATGACAACGACGGGAATTTAATTGAAATCAGAGGGATCGGGATATTAAAGACACTAATTGATCTTTGATAATTTAAACTAAATGTTAGTACTTTGAATGGTAACTCAGGAAGTGTGGCACATCTGATAACAAAGCATTCCTACTGCAGGCATTCGCCCTTGATCGCTAAGAAGGATTTCAAAGAGGGTAATTCAGGCGATACATTCAACCAGCTAAGTCTGTCGACCCGTTCCTTGCGGTCACTTAAGCCGCTTGAACGTCAGGAATGCCAAACGTTATAGGAAATTTGGGCAAAACATATATAAACAAACTGAGCCAGGCAACTGGTGATCTTTGTAATGCTCGAATAGAGACATCGAATAAAAGGATTGATCTGATGAAATTAATTAGAAGAATTACTGATAGTGATATTTTCGGTGGAACTCCTGAATTGATTGAGTCGGTATCACGATATGCTTCAAGAGGTGTCCTAATTGATGAAGAGATGAATGCAGCTATGATGTATATGTCAGAAATTAATCTATACAAATTGCCAGGTGGAGGAATCGAAGAAAAAGAAACAATAGATCAATCATTTTTAAGAGAGATTAGAGAAGAGACTGGATATGAAGCTAAAGTATTCCATGAACTGGGATATATTGAAGAACATAAGAAGAAAAATGATTTTATGCAATTATCCTATTGTTGGATAGCATATGCAAGGAGAAGAGTCAGCGCTGTAAAACTTAGCGAAAGCGAAAAGCAACTTGGAATGGTGGTTAATTGGATGACTTTAGATAGGGCAATGGAATTGATGAATGAGTCATTGATAAACTGTAATGATTATTCAACAAAGTTCATGATTCTGCGTGATAAGACTATCCTAAATATTGCATATGAAATATTAAAAAGGAACGAAAGTGAACATTTTAAGTGACTCGAGGAAGGCCCGAACATCCTATAACATCATATCCACGCTTCGGAGCCTTACGGCTCCTTCGGTCCGCCCGACGGGAATTGGCAGGGGAGCAGAATCAGGCGGACACATCCGCACCGACTAACCGCATCGCGGCGGCTCCTTACGGAGCCTTAAGTCGGTGGGACGTCGTGGATACGGGAACGTTAGGCGAAATTCATAAAATCAAATATGTTTAAATCGTTAAAAATAAACTTGGAGGTGCAAGTAAGAAAAATGCCTAATTACTTAGAATATCAAAAGTCAATTGCTAAAGAATTTAAAGCGCACGAGTTACGTGTTCGTCACCTTATCGACGACGCTAATTGGGCAGAAGAAGGACGATATAAAGAAATCATATTAATGAATTATTTAAAAAGGATTCTTCCTAAAAATCTATCCGTAGGAACTGGATTTGTAAGGAACAAAAATCGCATAACCAAGCAGATAGATCTAATAATTTATGAGAATAATATACCCCCTATCTTTTCAGAGGGAGATTTTATTGTTACAACTCCAGAAAATGTGATAGGTATCATCGAGGTTAAGAGTTCTATAGAACCTTCCAAATTATTGGAAATAGTTGATAAAGCCAACGAGAACGGTCTTATTATTTCTGATGGACGCGAAATTTCAATATTTAATGGGGTTTTTGCATATAGCGAAGTTAAAAGAAAAGACCGAGCTTATCAAAGTTATATGAAAGAATTTTTTAATAATAAAATTGTACAACGTAATCACTTTAATGAAATTTTACCGAGAAACTTAAAAGTTTGTGTTAATAATATTTGCTTAGGAGATAGAAGGTTTATTAAATTGTGGCCGTTTAAAGAAGAATATGATGAGTTTTTTGCAGAATATAGTTTTTATAAATTACCAAGTGGATTAGGCATATCTTATTTCTTATCTAATTTACAAGAGTTTATTTTACGTAGACAACTTGGAATTTATAGTGATCCTTTAGAATCGCATTATCGAGATGTCTATTATCCTCTTCCAGAAGGAAAAGAAGTTCATAAGATACATTTTGAAAAATTTAAACTATTGTGAAAATAATTACGAAAATCGCCTAACAACATATTCACGCTGCGGGCATACGCCCTTGATCCGGCATTCGCCGGATACCCGACATACGTCGGGTCGTGAATACAGGAACGTTAAGTGAAATTTCTGCAGATAACATTACAGACCTTATATAAATAAAAATAATCAACAAAACCTATAAAAGCGTTATAAAATGAGTTATACTGAGGTAAGAATAAGTAAGGAGCCGTGCGCTAACACGACTCCAAAGTACAACAACTGCATAAAGAGCAGTCGGCCACGTAAGATGGGTCGGAAATAGACCGTTATCCTAGCCAGGGCGGTCTATTTCTTTTTCATGTAGGTGAGCAATGCCAAAATGAACATGCCGAACATGAACATTAAGGAGATAGCATCTTTGACCTCCATGGGCATCACCTCCCTTCGGGGAGATTAGCCGACCGCCCTTATAGCCGTATATTGTACTAGAAAATTATAACATATAGAACATGATGAAATACCATTAGAATAATATAAATAACTAAAATACATAGAAAAACAATATTTACATCTAAATCGTATATGAGAATGTAAATACAGAGAAGGCAGTAACATTACTTAACAATGCATCTATGCTGCGGGGCATTCGCCCCTTGGTTGTCAGAAGCAAGCTCATAGGCGTATATTCAGACAACACACGACCCGACCTAAGATAAGAACTATCTCAGGCCGGGTCGCGTCATAGATGCGGGAACGTTATCAGAAATCAATGGAAAATTAGTCAAGGAAGCAATTAAAAGAAGAAATGGAGTGACAGTAATGGAAATCAAAAATAAAAAAGGGAATGTTATAGGAAAGATTGATTTTCAATCTCGTCAAGATATAATCAGTGAAATTATTAATTTAAGACCTGGCGAAGGGAAGGCTATCTACATAGCTGATGCCGCAGATAACAAATTTTCACAACAAACAAATTATGCCGCTATTAATTGGGATGGAAGCTTTGAAAGCTTAAAAGAAAAATTATCTCCTTGGCAACCAAAGTTTCCTACTCACTCTAATATGTGTGATATTCAAGTTTATTATGGATTTGAAAATTTAACATCGCAAGAAATCGATGAGATGGTTGAGGAATGTGAAATAACTGGAAAAAATGTTGTTGTAAGGGAACTAAAACCTAATAATAAACTTGTTGGTGTCAGCATTACTTACGAAAATAACCAAGAAATATACAAGTTCCAAATTTTCGGAACAACAAAAAGTCGAATTCAAATGCCGGGTGACGGAGACTCTAGTATTGAGCAACTAAATGTACGAGGTAATGAGGCATTTTATATTTCAAATGCAGAAAACCAACAATTTATCTGGATCGAAGAAGACGTCAATGGAAAGGCATTACAATGCGAGATTAGTGGAAGGAACATTCAAAAAGAATATATTCTATCCGTTGTGGAATCAATGGAATAATCTATTAGCAACTCGAAGAAGTCATTGACTTCTGATAACAAAGCATTCACGCATCGAGCCAGGCTGCGCCTGTCTCTCGGCCCGCAAGAGGGATTTCGAGGAAGTGAATTCAGCGGACAAACCTGCAAGGCTAAGTGGCAGAGCCACCCGGCGCTATCGCGCCTTAAGCCTTTCGGGTTCGTGAATAACCAACCAAAGGAGCATCGAAATGATTTGTCGATTCCATCACGCTCAAATTACAATTCCAAACGGCAAAGAAGATGAGGCGAGAAACTTCTATTGTGGGATCTTGCAACTGAAGGAAATATTAAAACCAGAATCCTTAGTTGGCAGAGGTGGTTTTTGGGTTCAGGTTGGAGATCAACAGTTACACATTGGAACTGAAGATGGTGTAAACCGATTATTAACAAAAGCTCATTTAGCTTATGAAGTGAATGACATAAAAGCTATTGAAAAACTACTAACAGACAATGGGATTGAAATTCTGAAATCTGTACCTATACCAGGATATGAAAGATTTGAATTCAAGGATCCATTTGGCAACCGAGTAGAGTGTATAAAACCAGTATAAAAACTAATAAAGAATTAATTAAAGACTATATAAAAACTATATAAAAGCTGTATAAAGATATTTTCTGGGGCAACTCAAGATTCCTTCGTCTAACATTATGTTCATGCATCGGGGGGCAAGCCCCCTAGGCCCCCAACAAGTAAGAAGTGATAACGAAGAGGAATTTCTGCGCAAGGAAGCAGATTCAGCGGACACACCTGCACTGCCTAACCGCGTCGCGGCCGGTTCCTTCGGAACCTTAAGGCAGTGAGGCGTCGTGAACACGGAAACGTTATCCGAAATCTCTGCAAGAAATGAACAAGGAGAAGAGCAGATGATAAGAGGAATTAGCTTTGAAATTCCAAATGAATACGGAAGATTTCTCGAAGATATATTAATACCGTTTAAAGTAGAAGATTATAATTGGTGGATTGGTGGGGAAGAGTCATACATTATAATAGATGGCAAACTAGATGCACTTTTTTCAGGATTAATTGAATGCATGGAAGGTAAAACACTAAGAAATGTTATAACGAACAATGATTATTATTTAATATTCCAAGACCTTAAAGCTTTTCCTAGAGGCATTAAACCAATTGAAATTAAAACGTACGACGATTTTCTCAGAAGCAACTGCGAATTGGCATTATTAGTTGTAGATAGTTCTTATACAACAATCTATTGCAAGAATGACGAGTTAGTAGAAGGGCTGTATGCTAACGCAAAAAAACAGAACTATATAAATATAGAATACATAACCGACGAGAATGATTCCAGAACAGGTCTTTCAGTACGGTAAGGAAGTATTAATGCAAGTAAATCAGGAAGGCAGAGACATCGGATAACACCGCATTCAAGCATCGAGGATGAAGCCCCTCGGTCCCAGAAGTTGAAACAAGGAAGCAGATGCCGGGACACATCCGCACCACCTAACTGCATCGTTGCCGGCCATAGGCCTTAAGGTGGTGGGACGTCGTGAATGCAAGAACGTTATCCGAAAGCACCAAGTTCAGTCAAGAATCTAGTTATTTGAAAGGAAATGAATCTCATGAATAAGATCCAAGTCATATTTTCTTTAATAGCAATTCTAGTAGGTACATGTATAATCTCAATTTCAAAGATTGTTGAAGAATTTTCAGTAATCATGGGGCGAGCTGCATATCAAGCAGCCGCAGCAGGATCTTATAGTCCAGAAGAATATTATGTTAATCTATCACTTAACTATTGGATAGGGTCTTTACTAATATTATGTGGAGTAATCGTCTTGTGTATCATCTCTTATAATAATTACAAGAAAATTTTATGAAAACAACTGGAATTAATTTAAAATAGAGTATTCAGAATAATGATTTTAAGAATGTGAGTATTTCGTGAAGTTGGTGCCATCAGATAACACCAAATTCACGCATTAGGGCTACGCTCCTCGGTCCCAGAAGCGGCTTCAAGGAAGCAGTTGCTATGACACACCTGGCATTCGCCAGGCGTCGTGAATATACGAAACGTTATCCGAAACCACCGTAAGAGTTAATTTTTAAAAAAATATCAAATCTATTAAAAGGGAGTCCTCCAAATGATATGGGAATCAAGTTATTGGAAAGAAGATCTTTTAAAACTTTCTGACAAGATTAATAAAGTGTATTTATCAACAGCATACGATGATGATATGTTAGTGGAGTTTGAGAAAGACATAATGATCGTAATGTATTCAGTTAGAAAGCTAGTTGAAGCCAAGAAATTATCCCATGACACTGAACAAATACAATTAAAGGTTAAATCGTTTAAAAACAGAAAAGATGTTACAAGATTTAATTGGCATAGAATTCAAGAGCTATATGATTTAGATACACCATCAAATGAAAGTATGAAGGCAAGCTACTTATATAATCAGATAATACATAGTTACATTTTTCTAGTTTCACTGAATGATGAGGAAATTGTAGAAGGGTTTTATTTCACTTCTGATAGAATACGGAATCAAAAACTATTTTTTATTGAATTAAGAGAATTAAATAGGTACATAAATATAGTTGGAAATGATTATCCCATAGAAGAAAGATATGAATACAATAAATTAATTGAAGATTATAAAAATTTAACAAGCGCATCGAAGAGGGCCGGTAGCATCGGATAACAAAGTATTCACGCTGCGCTAACGGCCCTTGGTCTGCTAGAGGCTTTTCGGGGAAGAGGAATCAGCAGACAACCCTGCACTGTCTAAGTCCGTCGGACCCGGGGCTGGCGCCCCTTAAGCCAGTGAGGGTTCGTGAATACGGAAACGTTATCGGAAATTCTTGCGTGCGGTTAATACGTTTTAGGAGGGCTTATGAAGTCAGTATATAATAATCTTGTTATAAATACTTTATCCGGAAATCTCAAGGATGACATATATAATTTTTTAGTGAACAATGGTTGCCCTAAAACTGCGGAGCATTGTGTCAGGGTGGGGAAAGAGGCAAGAAAGATAGCAGAAAGATTTAATGCTAATGCAGATTCAGCTGAAATAGCTGGATATTTACATGATATAAGTGCGGTTTATTCTAACGATGTAAGGATTCAAGTTTCCTATGATCTAGGTATTGAAGTACTGTCTGAAGAAGAGGCTTTTCCAATGATAATTCATCAGAAGATATCTAAAGAAATGGCTAGAGATATATTTAATATTATGGATCAGGAAATTCTTGATGCAGTTGGGTGTCATACGACACTAAAGAAAAATTCAACTATTTTAGACAAGGTTTTATTTGTTGCAGATAAGATTGAATGGGACCAAATTGGGGAACCTCCATATTTATTTCAGATTACGCAAAAACTAGATCATTCTTTGAACGATGCAGCATTCGAATATATTGATTTTTTATGGAAACAGCGAGATAACCTTAGAGTTATTCATCCATGGCTTAGAGACGCTTATTATGAATTGAAGGACTTAGGTTAGTAATTCGAAGTAGGCAAGAACATCCGATAACATCGTATCTACGCTGCGAGCCTTTCGGCCCTTGGTCTGCAAGAGGCATTTCGCAGATGAAACCCCAGCAGACAACACCTGAGAGGCTAACCCGATCGCGTGCGCTCCCTTAAGCCTCTCGGGTTCGTAGATACAGAAACGTTTTAGGAAATCAGCGCAATAACGAAAAATCAAAAGCAATTCATTATTAGTTGATTTAAACTAACTGTGTAGTTTAGCTTATAAAGAGCAAATTGAAGTAGAAGAATATATATTGGAGGAGGAGTAGAAATGTACACACACAAATCGTTTGAAACTTTAGGAACCTTCACTTTGCTAAGACCTATTTTTATCTCTAGTTTGGTTGTATCACTACTTTTATTTTTTATACTGATAATCCCTAAATTAAAAAATAAAATGATAAACGGTTTTACTGTCCTTAGTTTGTCAGTTATCTCGATTTTTGTTTCTGGCCAACTTTTATATAATAGTGGAATCATCGTTGACGAGATTGGATTAAGTGGAGACCCTGTATCGTTTTATATTTTTTTAGCAATTACAGGTATTTGGATAATCAATCTTATAATCTATTTTTCTACACAAGGAAAATCAAACAAATAACCAAATTAACGGGGGATTGAATAGTGTAAGTCTTTCGAAGAAGGTGCTAACATCCTATAACAATGTATCTACGCTTCAGGCTGCGCCTTTGGTTCAAAAGAAGCATTTACAGAGAAGCGGAATCAGCGAACAACCCTGGCGAGGCTAAGTTCGTCGGGCCCAGTCGCTGGCGCTCCTTTAAGCCTCTCGGGTTTGTAGATACAAGAACGTTAGCTGAAACCATTGCAAAGAAAATTCTTGTAAAATGAAAAATCAAAAGATAAAGGAAGAGCCAACGTGCAAACATTTGTTTTAGATTAGTATCGAAAACACAGATTTGAGTTTGTTGGTAGTTTAACAGAACACTACCTTGAAGGAAGTTTAATTTGGAATGAATATATAAAGAATAAAATAAGACAAATAGATGAAATAATAGATAATGAGAATAAAAATTGGTACTTAGATTTAAATGGTTACAGATTAGAAGATATTGAATAATTTAAGAATAGTCCTTTGTCAATTATTAATGATGATAATGAGATTAAGATAGTTTCAAGATTTTTTGATTGCGGAACTGGTGAAGCAAGATTTGCTTTGCAACCTTGGTTTAGAACTGGTGACGAATTGCTCAGAAATAATAAAGATTAGTAGTAAGTAATTCGAGGAAGGCAATTTCATCAGCTAATACCGTATCCACGCTGCGGACCTGGTAGGTCCTTGGTCAGCTCGAGGCTTTTCGGAGGAGTTGGTCAGGCAGACAACCCTGCAAAGCAAAGTGGCGGAACCACCCGTTCCCGATGGCCGCTTAAGCCACTCGGGTTCGCGAATACAACGACGTTATCTGAAAGATCGGCAAAAATCATAATAGAAAACATTGATGGGAGAGCATTTTATGAGCCGCCTGGTAATCATGACGGTTGGAAAAACTCATAGTGGAAAAACCACTTTTGCTAAAGAATTAGAATCTGTACTACAACAAGCCATAGTCATTGATCAGGATAATCATGCTGAATTTATTAATAGCCATTATAAGAAACTTCGCCCTATAGAAGGTCCCAATACTTTAAAATTCTCTATAACAAATGCTATTGTTAACTATGCTATGGTGCAAAGCAATTTCCACATTATCTTAAGCAATTCCAATTTAAATAAATCAGGAAGAACAAATGTACTCCAGAACTTTCATGACAATGGATTTGAAAGTATTATAGTCCACTTTAATTTACCAATTGATTTATTGAAAGAACGTGTTACACAAACCCAAAGAAGTAAAGCTATATTTAGAAGTGCCTTGAACTTTTTGGAAGTATTGGAGAGACAAGAAAATACGATAGAAATTCAACCTACTAAAGATGAAGCTAATTATCTATTTGACATCAAGGACCCCAATGATACTTTGGAAATTATTCAACAAATAAAAGAGATAAGTGAATTTAGATAATTCGAAGAAGGCCGATTCATCAGATAACATGGTATTCACGCTGCGTCGCTATCGCTCCTTGGTCTGGCCGAGGTAGAAGAAGGAATCAAAGAGGCATTTCATTTGCAGAAGCTAAATCAGCCGGTCAACCCTGCACTCGCCTAACCGCATCGTGGCCACACCCTACGGTCGTTTAAGGCAGTGAGTGTCCGTAAATACAATAACGTTAGCCGAAAGAAGTTCTTAGTTTAGGAGGAGTCTACATGATATTAGAAAAAGTTATAAATAGAATTGCAATACAAAATGAATATAAGGATTTTGTTGATAAGTATATAAATCATATACTTACCGAATTTAAAGGTAAGATTCATAGCATTTATATGTGTGGCTCGATTCCAAAAGGAACTGCTAAACCTTTAAAGTCAGATGCAGACTTTACTATTGTATGTGTAAATCCCAAAGATATTGATTACGAAAGATTGTCAAATATTAAAGACGGGTTTTTGGAAGAATATCCAATAGTAACCAAGATTGATACGATAATTTGCTCGATTGACGATGTATTAAGTAAACCGAATGAGTGGGGTTTTTGGGTTAAGATAATTTGTGTTTGCATGCATGGTCATGACATTGGTGAAAAAGTACCACCGATCATTATTTCTCCAGAGTTCATTCTAGACTTAAATACAGAGACCAAGGAAGAAGTAGATCGTGTACGTCGTTCACTTTCTACTGCTAGTGATCACACGATGAAAACTAGATATATTAAAGGGTATTCGAAGAGATTAATTCGTGCATTATACTCTTTGGTTTTAACAGATACAGGTGTATGGCAAGATGACATTATTGAGATGAAGAATGCCATAATAAACTATTGCGAGATTGACTCCGCTTTAGTTGAGTATCTGTATGCTTGTTACTTGGATAGTGATGTACTTGTTGAAGAGTTTCTGGGAATTGCAGATGAAGTATATAGCTATTTTGAGAACGCCTTAAATACAATGGCTGCTTCCAGAACTTCCCTCGGCTAACACCATATTGACGCTCGGGGTCACTCTCAGAAGCGAGTGACCACATCCGGCCCCCTAAGCCCGTCGGGACGTCCTGCATTAGGTGTTCGGCAAGCCTCACAACTATAAGCAACGACTCTAAGGGGCTAGGACGTCGTGAATACAAGAGCGTTATCTGAAATCAATGCAAATCTGAAATACTCAAATATAAATACCTACTAAGAGAAGGTGTTTTCATGGACAAGAATTCATTAAATAGAAGAAACATAATTGTGGATGTGGAAAATGGTGTCGGCAGCTCGGAAGATTTAAAAACGGATGTTGTTCATAAAACAAACAGCCTATATTGGGATACCAAAGGCAATGACTTCTTAAAAGCAATCGTGCTCCCTTATTATGGAGCATTTATCTCAGAAGAAAAGTGCCAGCTTTTTGGTGATATCTCAGGAAAAAAACTGCTGGAGATCGGCTGCGGAAATGGTCAATCTTTGCAATATCAAGGGGAACGAAATGCATCTGAACTATGGGCTGTGGATATTTCAGAAAGACAAATTGAAAAGGCAGCGCAACATTTGAAGTCATGTGGTATAGCAGCAAAATTGATATGTTCTCCTATGGAAGAAGAATGCGGCATCCCAACGGATTATTTGATTATGTTTATTCAATTTATGCCATAGGTTGGACCACCGATCTTGAGGGTACCTTTCGACGAATATCTTCTTACCTTAAAAAAGACGGGCTATTTATTTTCAGTTGGTCTCACCCTATACACAGATGGATTACTACAGAAAATGATAGGTTTGTAATTAATAAGAGTTACTTTAATGAAGGTTGGTATCCGGTAGCAGTTGATGAAGGTGAGCTATTGTTAGCGGACCGGATGCTGTCTACCTATGTAAACGCGCTTGCGAAAGCAGGGTTTATAATTGAGCTAATGATTGAGGAATCTGATCATGAATTTATGCAATCGCGGGATGAAAACAGCGATATGGCAAAGAGAGCAAAAATGCTTCCAGTAACTTTTGTGATAAAGGCAAGAAAACTATAAAATATAAAAACAAAAGCGAAACTGACTCCAAGATTTTTAGAGGTTCCAGGAAGGCATTGACATCCGATAACAAAACATTTACGCTACGGGTCGCTGTCGCGCCCCTTGGTCTGCCCGAGGATTTTCAGGGAAGATGAACAGGTGGACAACCCTGCACTGCCTAACCGCATCGCGGCCGCTCCCGTTGGTCGCTTACTGCAGTATGGGTTCGTGAATGCCCGAACGTTATCTGAAAGATACGCTTATAAGTGAGGGTGATTCGTTTGAAGCAAGGACAGATTGTGTTCTTGAACGGAACCTCAAGTGCAGGAAAGACTAGTATTTCTATGGAACTGATCAATCAGAAAGAGATTCTTTTTCAACATTTATCCATAGATGATTTTTTTCATAATTTCAATGATCTTATTAATAACAAATTTCCAGATTTAAAACCAGTAAAAGAATTGGATGATGTAGTTATCGGACAAATAATGTTTGATCCTATAATCTCCATGTACTACGCCACAATTAAACTGTTTTTAGAATATGGTTTGAATGTAATCGTCGATACCGTAATCGAAAATGACAAGTGGTTTAATGATTATCTTGATGTACTTTTTGATTATCCTACATTATTCGTAGGTGTAATATGCTCGAGAGAAGAACTCACAAGAAGAGAGCAAATCAGAGGAGATCGAATGATTGGACTAGCAAATTCCCAGTTCGACAAAGTATATTGCTTTAATGAATATGACCTTGAAGTAAATACTGAAGAGTTGAATCCAACAGAATGTGCCGAAAAGATATTGAATTTTATTAAGTCCGATCAGGATTACTCGGCATTTAAGAAATTAAGTAAAAGAAATGTTAGTTGTTCATAAAAGGCATATCCATCAGGTAACACCATATTCACGCTGTGGGGCTATTGCCCCTGGGTTGTCAGATGAATAATCATGGAAAAAGCTCAGACAACAAACGCGCCAACCTAAGATAAGAGTTATCTAAGTCTGGGCCGTTTCGTCAATACAAGAACGTTATGCGTCATTTCCGGTAAATATTAAAGAAATATTTAAGGAGATCATTTATGAAAGGTAAGATACTCATATTATTTTTTATTACGATAGTGTTTTCATCTTGTCAAAATAGTAGTCAATCGACTACCTTGAACAGCGAAACTAAATCAATAATGAATTCTGAACTGCCATCTGATGTAGTGAGTACAGGTAATGGAACAGAATCGAAAGAAATAACTGAAGGTCGTACAGATCCTTCTAACTATGAAGTGTTAACCATGAGCATTGGGAACCTTGATTTGAAAGGAGAATTTTATGATGAAATGCTTCGAAATCCTATAGATCATGATTATGAGGTGGAATTTAATGAATTTCAAAATTCCAAAGAGATTATTACAACATTAGAATGGGGGGCGTTGGAAAGCAAATATACAGAGATTTGGGATAATGAGTTAAATCATATATATAAAAAGCTTCTTTCTAAGTTGGATAGAGAACCAAGAGAAGCACTAATTGAATCGCAGAAAGATTGGTTACAGTATCACTTAAGGGAAACAAAATTTGTAGAGAAGTCATTTATTAATAATGGTTACCTTGGATCGCAAGGATCGGTAAGCCTAGGCAGGGTTATAAAGGAGAGAATTAGGGAAAGAACAATGCAATTATTTGAATATCGATATTTGCTAGATGGTGAAGTTGAGTTTTTATACCAAAGCAAAAAATAGAGTTGGAATCTTGATTAAAGGTTTTTAGCACTACAGACCTTATATAAATAAAAAATAATCAACAAAACATATAAAAGCGTTATAAAATGAGTTATACTGAGGTAAGAATAAGTAAGGAGCCGTGCTGGAACACGACTCCAAAGCACAATAACTGCATAAAGAGCAGTCGGCCATAGGAGTTAGGTCGAGAAATAGACCGTTACCTTAGCGAGGGCGGTCTATTTCTTTTTCATGTAGGTAAGCAATGCCAGAATGAACATGCCGAACATGAACATTAAGGAAAGTGCATCTTTGACCTCAATGGGCATCACCTCCCTTCTGGGAGATTAGCCGACCGCCCTTAAAGCCGTATATTGTACTAGAAAATTATAACATATAAGATATGATGAAATACCAATAAAATACTATAAATAACTAGAATGAATACATAAGGAACAATATATATCTGTAAAACATTTATGAGAATGTAATTACAGATAAGGCAGTAACATCACTAAACCATGCATCTAAGCTCCGCCCCTTGGTTTTTTCATAAGCAAGCACGCTCATAGGCGAAAATTCAGACAACACACGACCCAGCCTAAGATAAGAGCTATCTAAGGCTGGGTCGCGTCACAGATGCGGGAACGTTATGTGAAATCATCCTAAATACAGAGGAGAATGTGAATGATAATTCGTGAAGCTGGATCCAATGACGCCGAAGCTATTGAAGGACTATATAAAGAGTTGCTTCCAAACAACACAAAAATAAAAGTGTTGGAAGATAGAATAGAAGAAATTAAACAAGATCCTAATAGTTTCTTGTTCATTTGCGAAGTAGACCAAGAGATCGTTGCAACTGCACATCTGCATCTATGTTTAGATGCGTTGATAGAGTCACAACCTTTTGGGGTTGTAGAACGTGTAATTGTATCTGGAAAAAGACAAGGTCAAGGTTATGGATCGCTCATTATGAAGCATATTGAAGAGCTGTGTATTTCAAGGGGTTGTGTTAAGGTCTTTTTAACCAGCGGAGCTTCGAGGAAGCAAGCACACGAGTTCTATACAAAGTTAGGTTATGACGGTGATTCGAGTAAAGCCTTTAAGAAGTACTTATAATTTTTGAAAGTTATTCTAAGATGAGGCAGACATCACATAACACCATATTCCCGCAGCGGGCGTTCGCCCCTTGGTCCGCGAAGAGCGAAGGGATTTCACTGCGGAGCGAATTCAGAGGTACAGGGAAGCGTTGGCGGACAACCCTGCGAACCTAACCGCGCCGCGACCGGCCCTTCGGGCCTTAAGGTTCTCGGGTTCGCGAATACATATACGATATCTGAAAGCTAGGCACTAATATTTTATCTGGTGGTGACTGCAATGACGCAAATTGAAGAACATTTTCAAGAGTTCCCTGTTCTTGAAACTGAACGAACAAGATTAAAGAAGATAAGTTACTCGGATCAGGATGATATGTATAGTTATTGTAGATTTCCTATGGTATCGAGATATACCGTTTGGGACACTCATCAGTCACTTGATGATACAAAAGCATTTATTGAATTTGTGTTAAACCGTTATGACACACAGAAGGTAGGACCTTGGGGAATTGAGCACAAACAAGCAAAGAAACTAATTGGTAGTTGTAGTTTTGTGAGTTGGGATAATCGAAATAAAAGGGCAGAGCTTGGTTATGTATTATCAAATGAATATTGGAATCAAGGATACATGTCCGAGGTAATTAGAAGAATTTTAGAGTTTGGATTCAATGAATTAGGGTTAGTTCGAATTGAAGCAAGATGCCATCTGGATAATATCGGATCCGCCAGAGTAATGGAGAAGACTGGAATGCGATTTGAGGGGGTATTGAGAAGGCATATCTGGGCAAAGGGTGCATTTCAGGATGTAAAATTGTATTCAATAATTAAAGACGATTTTGCAAGTGAACTCGAAGAAGGCCCGTCCATCAGATAACAACGCATTCCGGCAATGCGGCCAAAGCCCCCTTGGTCCGCCCGAAGAGGTGAGCAAGGAAGCAGAAATCAGCATGCCACTTCTGCGAACCTAAGTGGCATGCTACCCAGCGCTACGGGCCATAAGGTTCTGGTTGTTGTGAACGCAAGAACGTTATATGAACCGCCGAAACCTGATAAAAACCTAAGAGTGAGGGAATCATCATGCCCAATGTGTCTGCCAGATACATTCATAAGAATGAATTAGAACAACTACTTTTGCTATATAAGCATTTAAATGCAGGTGATCCAGAACTGAATATATACGAAATACAAGATCATTGGCGAGAGATAATGAATGACAAGCTGATGAAGATTATTGTTGTAGAGCATGAGGGGAAGCTTGTCTCTTCATGCGTTTTAGTTCTTATTAGGAATTTAACTAGGGGCGCAAGACCATATGGCTTGATTGAGAATGTTGTTACACATTCTGATTATAGAAAGAACGGTTACGGGAAATTAGTACTTCAAAAAGCAGTCGAAACCTAGGGAGAATGATTGTTACAAAGTGATGTTAATGACAAGCTCTAGAATGGAAGGAACCCATAGCTTTTATGAGAGCTGCGGATTCACTAAAGGGGATAAGACAGGATTTATAATTAAGATGTAATGAGGGGAATTCGAAGATGCGCCGGCATCATTTATCATCATATCCACGCTTCGGAGCCTGACGGCTCCTCGGTCTGCGGGATGAGATTGGCAGGGGAGAGAATTCGGCGGACCCATCTGCGAGGCTAACTGCGCTCCGCTCAGCCGGTTTGGTTGGAGGCTACGCCTCTCCAGATGCGTACTTTAAGCCTCTCGACGTCGTGAATACAAGAACGTTATACGACAGAACAGAGAGATGATAATAGTTAGATTCATAGTAAAAAATGCATTAACCAGAACAACAGAGCGAAAGGACGCTATCCCTTATGAAATTTTCAACGAACGAGCATTCGATTCACGACATTCGACTTGCCCGCTATGCCGCCGTGTCCACTGCCTTAAGTCTGGTAAGTGATGAACAGCTTAGCAAGCGAGTGGAAAAAGCTACGGTTCTAAATACTGGTATTGGCGGTACAACGGCTTTCTTACAAATTGATGAGACACCCGTGTTCGTGAAAATGGTTCCGCTTACGGAACTTGAAAGCCACTCCGAAAATTATATGTCTACCAGAAACGCGTTCAATCTTCCACCGTATTGCCACTATGGGATAGGTTCACCAGGTGCTGGAGTGTGGCGTGAGGTCGCTGCCCATACCATGACCACCAACTGGGTTCTGGCGAGACAGTGTGAGAACTTTCCCCTAATGTATCACTGGCGGGTGTTAAAAAGCCCAGAACGGCGTAATCCAATCTCTGAGGAACTGAGCGATGTTTCAAAAATGGTTGAGTTTTGGGGTACTTCAAAAATACGGGATCGTATTGAGGCCCTTGAGCAATCCAACTACAATGTTGTACTGTTCTGTGAGTACGTACCTTACAACCTGCATAACTGGCTTACCGAACAGGTCGCTATTGGTGAGAATGCAGCCAATTCAGCGTTTGCCTTGTTGGACTCAAACTTGCTGTCAACGGTCTCCTTTATGAATGCGAACGGATTACTACATTTCGACGTTCACTTTAACAATGTTTTAACCGACGGACACCGTGTGTATATTTCGGACTTCGGACTTGCAACGTCTTCTCGATTTGAACTGTCAGATTCCGAATTGGAGTTTCTTGAATTGAACAAGACTCATGATGGATGTTATGTGGCAACACAAATAGTGAACTGGCTTGTAGCAGCATTGACGGGTAGGATGAACCGTTCTGAACGAATCGAATTCATACGTCGTTGTGCTGAGGGTAAGGAATTCCTAGAAGTGATGGATTCGGCAGCGGAGATTATAATGCGGTACGCTCCAATAGCTGTAGTGATCAATGATTTCTACACCAATCTCGTTTCGAAGAACAGAAATACATCGTTTCCCGTTGAGGAGATTGAACGGGTCTGTATGAAAACTGGGTTCCAGCTGCCCTTCTCGAATCCCAGGCTGGTCTAGTCTACTTTAGATTTCCAAATGTTATATCATGATTGGAGCTGAATTTTTGATGTTGCCTTCCCTAGAATAAGAGCTATCTAAGGGAGATGGACGTCGTAATACAGGAACGTAGGTGAAATCATCCAAGAACTTAAAAACATTTATAGTTAGGAGATTCTATGAAGCGAACAATTATGATTAGCGATATTCATGGATGTATCGATCAATTAAATCAGATGTTGCATAGTATCAAATTTAATTCGATTGATGATCAGTTGATTTTGCTTGGTGATTATGTAGATAGAGGGCCTAATAGTAAAGCAGTAGTCGATAAAGTAATCGAATTAGTAAGCATGCATAATGCCATTGCTTTACGAGGCAATCATGACCAACGATTGGTTGATTTAATAAATAATGATAGCGCATTGATTCGATCTAAATTTATTGAACATGGGGGAATACAAACCCTCCAAAGTTATTGTGATATTAATAACATGAATAACGAAATCTCTGATGAGATATTGAACCAGGCGAAGGATACAATTAAGACTTTTTTTGGTCACCACATAGACTTTTTAAGTGAATTACCTTTATTTCACGAAGATCATGATCACATATATGTTCATGCGGGATTGAATCCCAATTTTATAGATTGGAAGAACCAGCCAGAATATGATTTTATGTATATTAAGGATGAATTCATTCAACACGCTTTTGAGGATCTAAACAAAAGAGTTATTTTTGGACATACAAGAACTATTGATATCCATGGCACATCAGATATTTGGTTTAGTAAAGACAAGATAGGAATTGATGGCGGATGTGCATATGGATTGCAGTTGAATTGTTTAATTTTTCAAGAAGGATCGTATATAACGGAACAGATAATGAACTTTTGAATGTTAATCCAGGAAGCGGGGGACATCACCTAACATCATATCCACGCATCGAGCCTGACAGCTCCTCGGTCCGCGAGAAGCGATTGGCAGGGAAGCAAATTCAACGGACACATCCGCACCGACTAACCGCATCGCGGCCGCTCCCGTTGGTCGGTTGGACAACGTGGATAAGGGAACGTTCAGGGAGGGTTATATGAAGACCATTATTTATATGGTTAGGCATGCCGAGTCACCATATACAGAAGGAAATGAAAGAACCAGGGGGCTTACCCTAGAGGGAAAGATGAACGCAGAAAAAATAACAGAAATATTAAAGGATGAAGGAATAAACATTATTACATCAAGTCCTTATGCTCGAGCAATTCTAACATTGGAGGGGTTGGCCAAAGAGTTAGAATTAGATATTCAGATATTTGAGGATCTTAGGGAAAGGCACTTTTCAGACTATGTTATTACTAATGAAGAATTTATGCCTGCAATGAAGAAGATGTTTGATGACCCTTCCTATGCATTGCCAGGAGGAGAGTCTAATACTGTTTGCCAGAATCGATCAGTTGTAGTGTTGAAAAATATCTTAGAAGAACACAAGGGAAAGAAAATTGCTATTGGAACACACGGGAATGTAATGACATTGATGATGAATCATTTTAATCCGAATTACGGATTGGATTTCATGAATCAAACAAAGAAACCAGACATCTATAAATTAAAATTTAAAGACCTGGTATTAGAAGAAGTAACAAGACTTTGGAAAGAATAGATTAATTTATGAATGGATCGAATAGAACTTTGGGCATCGCGTAACAACGTATTCACGGTGGTGCATCCTTGCGGCTCCTTAATCTGCCCGAGGCATTTCGGAGAAGTTAAGTCAGGCAGATAACCCTGCGAGGCTATGTTCGTTGAACCGGTCGTTGTTCCCCATAAGCCTCTCGGGTTCGTAGATACATTAACGTTATATGACATACCCGAAAACCAAATTTCACTTTTTCCTATAAATAAATTTGTACACATAAGGAGATATAGCAATGGAAAAAAACAATTTACTAAGAATGGACAATGTCGGCATCGTTGTAGAATCCCTTGATGACGCAATTTCTTTCTTCGAGGAGATTGGCTTGAAGCTCGAAGGGCGAGCCACGGTCGAAGGTGAATGGGCTGGTCGCGTAACCGGACTGGGTTCTCAGTGCGTAGAGATTGCTATGATGGTTACCCCAGACGGCCACAGCCGAATTGAGCTTTCCCGATTTCTCACCCCACCTACTATATCAGATCACCGGACTTCTCCTGTAAACGCCCTCGGTTATCTACGCGTCATGTTCACCGTGGAAGACATTGACGAAATGGTATCCAGACTCACTAAGCATGGTGCTCAGCTCGTTGGCGAAGTCGTTCAGTATGAGGACTCGTATCGGCTCTGCTACATTCGTGGAACCGAAGGAATTCTAGTCGGTTTGGCGGAACAACTCGGTAACAAATAAGCAACGTACATTTATAAACATCAGTTACTGAAATATACATTTCTAGAAGCATCGTGCTGACGCCCCGCTCGCAGAAGTGTGGATTGAATTGAAACGAATGACGGTCTTATTAAAACTTTAACCGTTATCTGAAAGACATGTGAAACTTAAAAAACATAAAAAAGGAAGATCATATGAAACGAATAGACGTTGCGTATTCTTTGATTACAGATAAAGACAAAACAAAAATCCTCATGGTGAAGAATCATAAAAACGGTACTTGGTCATTACCAGGTGGAGGCGTTGAAGAAAACGAGACCTTAGATGCGGCTGCAATCCGCGAAGCAAAGGAAGAAACGGGATTTGATATTAAAGTCCACGGTGTAGTGGCTATCAATGAGGCAATATTAAGAAAACATGATGAACACGTAGTGTTTATTACTTTTAGAGCTGAAATAATAGGCGGACAACAAGAGATAACTAGACCATCCGAAATTAGTCATGTTGAATGGGTAGATATTGATAGAGCAGATGAATTTATGCCTTATTATCAAGAAGGATTAAAAAATATTGTAAAAAACGAGATTGAAATCAAGTATTTTAATGAAGGAAAAGTTTGAAGGAATTGTAAAGTAAGTCGAGGAGGACAAGTCCTTCAAATAAAACACCATATTTACGCATTGAACCGTTCGTTACTAGGTCTGGTATGAGGGATTTCAGGGGAGCAGGATCAACCTGACAACCCTGCACTGGCTAAGTCCGTCGGACCCAGGTATTCGCCCCTTAAGCCAGTGAGGGTTCGTGAATATAAAGAAGTTATCGGAAAACAGCGCAAACCACAATTCCTCAATCATATGGTGGTGAGACTTTTGATAAGTAAGTTCAAAATCGAAGATGAACAGCTTATTTTATTCATACAAAAAAACTACGGAATTCTTATTAAGGATATTGAATTTATTCCGGTCGGGGATTCGGCGTATTCCTATAAAGTAAATTGTATTGACGAACAACAATATTACTTGAAGTTATTTGATCATCATAATGATAGACAAAGAGAGGGAATACGACGACTACATTATTACCTACCTTTGACTTGGGACCTTTATCATCAAGGGTTGTTTATAAACATGACTCATCCAATAAAGAATTGCTTTGGGAGTTTATTTACTAAATTAGAAGACATCACTATAGTTTTATTTAATTTTATAGTTGGAGAGACCTTGACCGAGGCATATCCTTTCTCAGATGAGATTCTTGTAGGAATTGCAAAGTCCGTGGCTACATTAGAACAGATTACTCCGCACGTGAATCAGAATTTATTGCCAAAGGAATCATTTGATATCACTTTCGAATCTGATCTTTTGAGATGTATTTCGATCCTTGAGAAATCAAATCTAAACAATGACTTAAATCAATCACTACGAAAGCTTGTTTTATTAAAGAAAGAACAAATTCTCTTTTTCATGAACTTAGTTAGAGAAATTCGGAATTCAGTTCATATCAATGCTAGCCAACTTGTTTTGTGTCACGGTGATATGTGGGGTGGAAATATCATATACCACAATAATCAGTTGTTCTTTTTAGACTGGGAATCGGTGATCATAGCACCACCTGAGTATAATTTGTTTGGCTATATTGGTTCGAGTTTCGACATCTTTATATCTTCCTATAGTAAACAGTTGGATCGAAAAATTCAGATTAATCTGGACTTGATTCGCTTTTACTCTTATCGTGCACATCTTCGTAATCTATCTAACTGGGTTATGAATATTCTATTTAGGAATAAAGATGAGTCTCAAAGTATCAATGACTTAGAAATGATTCGAAACCACTGTTTAAATCGATTTGATCAAATTGAACCCAATATAAGAAATATTAGAAGAGACATAGTAAGTTGAATACTTATTCGAAGAAGGCGCTGACATCTTAATAACAATGTGTTCACTCATCGGGGCATACGCCCCTCGGTCCAGGCGGGAAGTCGGAGAAGTAATTGCCGGCTAAATTCGCACTACCTAACCGCATCACTGCGCGGCCTTTCGGGCCTTATGGTGGTGGAGTTCGTGAACACACCAACTTTATTAGCCATGGGGGAGAATGCGATTATAACCAATCTAAAGAATAGAAGAACGCTTCTTGTCCTCATACTCGTTATAGGGGCTGTATATTTTGTTCTAGGTGATATGAATGGTTTCATGAGTAAGTCAAACTTAAATAAAGAAATTCAGGTAAAACTAATCTCCAGCACGGAGATGTCCAAAGCACGATACACCAGAAAAGGATCAGGTGCATATATCGATTGGATAGACGTTGAATTAAATCAAGATGAAATTAATAATATTGTAAATTGGATTAATTCTGTACCTGATTCAGATCGTATTGCGTTGAAACAAATACCATCAAACACCAGCATTAGTGCAGGGATTGTTTTTAAATTAAAGGCCGGAAAAGAAATAAGAATCCAATATGATCTTGAAAAGATTTATATAACAAAAACAGATATATGGACTAGGCAAATGATTTATACAATCGATCAAGAAAACTTAAGGGATTTCTTTGATCAACAACTTAAAGGGTTTTATTTTGGAGAAGACAAGGTAAATAAATCTTGAAGGTGATCCAGTAAGCCCGCCCCACATCATAGGCGTTGACATGAACCGTGATGAAGCGACTGAGGAATTGAAGCGCAGTCTTTTAAAATCGATCGAAGCACAGAATTGATGAAAGGTCCGGCCAATAAGAATGTGGCCGGACCTTCGTCGTTGTTCTGACACTTTGGAATCTGGAGGATTAACTCGGTTCAATATGAACATGGACGTCGTAAACGCCGTGCGTTTCTTTTAATTCATGCTCCACCTGGTCCGAAATATCATGGGCAACCCGAATGTCCAGATTGGATCTGACCAGAATGACGATGTCGACCACCGTGTTGCTGCCGTAATTTCTTGCCCGAATGTCTTTGACCCCTTTGACGCCAACCACTTGTTTCACGGTTTCTTTGTAGCCTTTGATGATGTTCTCATCGAATCCGTCGGTTAAATGATGAGAGGCATCACGGAATATATCCCAGGCGGTTTTGCATATCAGAAAACCTACCACTATGGCCGTCAGCGGGTCGAGCCAGGGAAGCTGAAATTGGGCCCCGATGATGCCGACAACCGTGCCGATGCTGACCCAAGCGTCCGAGAGGTTATCCTTCGCGGCCGCCATTACGGCTTGGCTGTTGATTTGGCTGGCAAGACGCTTGTTATAGCGGTAAACGCAGTACATGACAATTGCACAGCCGATCCCGGTCCAGGCGGATATGAGATCAGGCGATTCGTGGGTACCTTCAAACATGGAAGATGCGGCCCCGAACAATACCTGGATCCCGACGGCCATCATGATGAAAGAGGCGATCAAGGATGCTACCGTCTCCGCTTTCCAGTGTCCGTAAGGATGATCCCGGTCCGCAGGTTTTTGCGATAATCGTAGTCCGATCAATACGGCAATGGATGCCACGATGTCGGTAGCATTATTTAATCCGTCGGCACGCAGAGCTTCGGAGTTCGCCGAGTAACCTATCAATAGCTTGATTGCAGATAGACAAATATAAGCAATGATGCTGATGATCGCACCTTTTTCACCCAATTTTAAATCCTTGTAACGTTGTTCTTCCACGTCTGGCCGACTCCTTCCGCACACCCTTAAAAATAGTACCTGACTATAATACCAATCCACGCATGGGTGGGTCTAGAGCAACGTTTTTTCCTGTCGCTTAATATGTGACAAGGGGCAAAAAATGTTGCGCCGGACTAAGAAAGATAGATTCCGGTAAAACGCAAAAAATGCCGGCGATGCGCCGGCCGTTATTTGTTGTATATATCAACCGTAGATAGGCAGCCACAATCGAATATCCGCCTATCGTAGGCTATCGATTGTTTCTCCGAGATTTGCGGCGGAGGATGCTTATCGTGAGCATGATGGAAAGAATCCCGATTATGGCATGCATAGGCCTCTTGCCTCCTGAAGGTTCATGATGGAACATCGGTTATGCATCCATATTATTCACGATGAAAGCTTCGTGCTTGGGTTGTTATGCAGGGCAGGCCGCAGAATCGAGAGAAAGAGTTACGCATTCCGCTATGGCGAACATAATCCATATGCTACGGCGTTCGGTTCGTTTTCCTCGCTTTTGCCGTTGATTGGCGGGGAACCAGAACCGTGGGCAGCTTGATCTGCTGGTATTCGCTGCTTCGATTCTCTATTTGCTCCATAATCAGCCTGCCGGCTTCACGGCCGAGCTCGAGCTCCTGCTGGACGACGGCCGTAGGAGGAACGATGCAGAAATCCGGATACTCCACATCGTCGAAGAAGACGACCGACAGATCCTCCGGCACGGAGATGCCGAGCTGCAGAGCCGCTTGAATGACATGCGGGCTGAAATTAGAGGACAAGAGAGCCGTCATCTGCGGATTTGCCTTCAAAAACTGCTGGATCATGGCGATCACCTCATCGTCACTGCTGGTCATCGCCAGCTTGGTCATCTGCATGCCGCGATCAATGAGAATGTGGCGGTCCTCAAGTGCTTTTTCGTAGCCGTGCAATCGGTCCTCAATGCTTGATGTTCCTTCGGCAAGCGTGGAGATAAACCCGATTTGGCTATGACCGAGCTCATGCAGATGGTTGACGGCTTGCATGGCCGCCGCATAGTTATCCGAGCTGATCGAATTGGTGTCCACTCCCTTTAGCTCGCGGTCAAGCAGGACAAGGGGGAAGCGGTTCAGCGTAAGCGACAGGATTTCGTTGTTGTAGTGCTCACCTTCCACGGGATAAATGATGAGTCCTTTGACTCCGGCCTGCTTCATTTCCTGGATCCTCAGAATTTCATGTTCCTGGGAGTCGTTGGTTTTCGCGAATAAGAGCTGATATCCGTTCCCGGACAGGCTATCTTCAATTCCGCTCAGCAGATTAGCGGTGAACCGGTTGTCCAGACGGGGCAGGAGAAAACCGATAGCGGGCACCGTGTGAGCTGCTTTTTCCTCTGTTGAGATATTGGATATATCCTCCGGACGGTGGTCGGACACAAAGGTGCCCTTACCCTGCAGTCTGTAGACTACTCCTTTATCCACCAGTGTCGTCAGCGCATTCTTCACCGTAATTCGACTGACGCCGAATTGTTCCGCCAACTCATTCTCGGAAGGTATGCGGCTCCGCGGCTTCCAATTTTCGTTCCGAATTTGTTCAATGATAAACGTTTCGATTTTCTTGTACATGGGCGTGAATTTTTTTACCATGGCATTTATCTCCAATCGCTAATAGATCCGTTTTAAATATATTATATAAATACAACATATACAAGTGTTGTTTATTTATATCAAGTTATTATGAGTACAAGAAAAATGATCAATCCTTATTTATGGCTGATAAACCCGTATTGTCTTATTTTAAAAGAAAATGTCGGGTTCGTTTCGATCTTTAGTTGTATCAAAAAATAAACATTTACATCAAAAAATATGTTGTTTATATTGTTATTAAAGTTATTGGATGAAGCGTTTCCAATACGACGTATTCATCTCATATGAACCGCAGGATGGTGTAAGTTCCTTGAGATCAAAAGGAGGTGCAGCAGCTGTTATCCCCATATGGCAAGTCATAATGGAATCGTAACGGAAGAACATTCAAAATCGAAGATAAGGGTGGTTGCGGAAAATGAAAACCAGAGCAGGAATGATGATGACGCTGTTGACTGTTTTTTCACTAATTGTAAGCGCTTGCGGAGGAGGGCAATCTGGCGGAACTGAATCTGACGCCAATAAGGAACTGACGATGTGGACCTGGAAGGTGGCTTATACGCCGGGAATCGAGGCAGCCGCGAAGCTGTACGAGGAGAAAACGGGCGTCAAAGTCAAAGTGGAGACCTTCACGCCGGACGATACGTACCGCCAGAAATTTCAGGCTGCCGCTAACTCCAAGAATCTGCCGGATATCGTGAATTGGTGGGCAACTGCCGGCGATTCAATCGAGAACTCCGTGATGGAGCTCTCGGGAGAGGTTGGCGACGATATCTTGAACACTTACTACAGTGCAGCCATGGATCCGATTATCGTCACGCAGAGTCAGGTTGATTCCTGGCAGGCAGACAAGAACGCCACAACGATTCAAAAGTCGCTGAAGGCCGGCCAGTTCTACGGGCTCCCCTTGGATATCGGCGGATTCTTTACCTTCTACGGGAACAAAAAGCTGATCGAAGAAGCGGGTCTGACCGCGGAAGCGCCAAAAACCTGGGAGGAATTCGTCTCGATGATGGAGACGATCAAAGAGAAGACGGGAACGCCCGGATTGGTGTTTGGAGCCAAGCTTCCTGATTTGTGGGAGAACTGGGCCGGATCGGCTTTGTCCATCATGCTGAATGAACCGCAAGGTTATATCGACCTGCTCGAACGGAAGTCCAAATTGAGCGATCCGGCGAATCTGCCGGTGGTGAAAGCGATGGAAACGTTAGCCAATAAAGATCTGTTAATGCCGGGCATTCTTTCGACGGATATCGATGGTGCCGATCAGGCATTTGCGGCAGGCAAAGCTGCTTTTGATCTGGGGGGTTCCTTCACGATGTCGACGCTGCTGGCCATGGGAATGAATCCGGAGGATATCATTACGTTCCCGGTGCCGCCGCTGGAAGGATCGAGGATTACGAGCTGGACGACGGATCCGTTTACTTTGACGATGCTGTCCGTGAACAAGGATTCCAAGAACAAGGATCAAGCGCTCGACTTCATTAAATTCTTGACCGCCGATCCGGATGCGGCCGTTGCGTTTGCTAATGCGGCGTATACCGTACCGGCACTGAACCTGGGTGACCGCGCGCAGGACCTGGACCCGAACCTGAAGTCGATATCGGAAGCGTTCGCAGCGGAGCCTGGCCCGTACAGCCAAGCGTCCCCAGCGATCAATACGTATCGCGGCAAGCATAAAGAGTGGGAAGTGTACGCCCAATCGATGCAATCCATGATCGAGAAGAAAATGACGGCCGAAGAAGTGGCCAAAACATTCGACGACACGATGGAAAGTCTGAAAGCCAGCGGCAACTAAGCCGCATTCCGAGCGATCGGCCGGACCCGCCCCGGGTTCAGCCGATCGCTAAATTGAGAAGCCAAAGGTGATGGATCATGATAAAGAGTCGAAATAAGTGGGTGCCTTATCTTTTTTTACTGCCCGGCGTACTTCTGTTTCTTGCCATCGGCATATACTCGGTCGGATTCTCGATCATGCTCAGTTTTTATAACTGGTCAGGAATTGATTTTTCAACGGCGCGGTTCGAAGGGCTCGCGAATTTCCGTCAGTTCCTGCTTGGCGATGATCCGATCGTAACCCGAAATTTCTATAACGCGGTACTCCATAATCTGGTGATTGCCGTTTCCCAGGTCGTGGTCGTCGTACCGATCGCGCTTGTACTGGCCTTTGTGCTGCAGAACACAAAGGCGGCGTCCTGGTACCGTACAATCTACTTCCTGCCGATGATAGCATCCGGCGTAGCGATTTTCTATGTATGGAAAGGATTATTTGAGCCAACCGGAGCATTTAATTCGCTGTTCCTGTGGCTGGGGCTGGATTTCCTGGCGGTGCCCGGGGGGATGCTCGGAAGTTCATCGACCTCCTTGCTTGGCATTATTCTAACATCCATATGGGGCGGCCTGCCGGGAACGCTCATTCTGTATTACGCGGGCCTGACGTCCATCGATCCCACTCTTTACGAAGCCGCAAGCGTAGACGGCGCCAAAAAATCCACGATGATCATGAAAATCACGTGGCCGCTGCTGAAGCCCATCACGCTCATCGCCGTCATCCAGATGGTGAACGGTGCCTTCCAGGCCTTCGAGAATGTGTTCATCATGACGGGCGGCGGACCGGCGGGCAGCTCGGAGGTTATCGGCACCCTGGTATATCGAACAGCCTTCCTGAACAATGACTACGGTCTGGCCAGCGCGATTGGATGGGTATCTTTTCTGATTACCGGCGTTATCGCCATTTTCAGCATCCGTTCATTCCAGGCGGACATCTAAAGGAGGATCACATGGTCAAACTTATTAAACACGTCGTTCTCGTCCTGTACGGATTGACCTGCCTGTATCCTTTTGTATGGATGATCGGCACATCGCTGAAAACATCGCAGGATGCGCTAGCCAATCCGCAAAGCCCGTTTCCACAGGCCGCACCGGCTTGGTCCACGTTCGGAGAGGTATGGAACAAGCTGAATTTCTATCAATTTTTTGTCAACAGCGTGATCGTGAGTGCAGTCGTCATTGTCGGCGTCATCCTTATCTACACCATGATGGCATTTTCATTTGCGAAGTTTATTTATAGAGGCAAAAAATTCATCTACTACATGTTTATCGCACTTTTGCTCGTTCCGGGGGTCACTACGCTGATCCCGCTATATATCAACATGACAAATCTGGGGCTGCAAAATACGTACGTCGGCATGATCCTGCCCATGATCAACGGCGCCGCGCCGTTCGCCATTTTCTTGTTCACCAGCTATTTCCGCACGATTTCACATGAGCTCTACGAGAGTGCCGTGCTGGACGGCTGCGACAATTTCAAAATCTATTACAGGATCTACCTGCCGCTTGCACTGCCTGCGATCGGAACGATTGCCATCCTGAACTTCATCGGCAGCTGGAACAATATCCTGTGGCCGATGATCATCGTGGACAGCCGGGATATGTTCACCTTGCCTATGGGACTGATGTACCTGGATTCTTCCTCCTTCAAGAAATGGAATGAACTGATGGCAGGCGCGTTGATTACGGTCATTCCGATTCTGGTCGCGTTCCCGTTCATGCAGAAGATGTACGTCAAGGGGATGACGGTCGGCTCGGTCAAAATGTAATACCGCTTGAACTCGTTATCATCGATAACGAATCAACCCTGAACTAAACCTTACAAGATTGGGATGAACTGGATGACTACAAAAACAGCGCACGTTATCGCGCATTCGCATTGGGATAGAGAGTGGTATCTGCCATATGAGAAGCACCGGCTGAGACTGGTTCGGCTGGTGGAGGATGTCATCGAGACGTTTGAAAAGGACCCGGCATTCACAAGCTTTCACCTGGATGGCCAATATATCGTGCTGGAGGATTACTTGGAAATCATGCCGCACAGGGCGGACCAGGTCCGATCGTTGGTCGAACAGGGCAAGCTGATCGTGGGCCCTTGGTACATCCTTCAGGATGAATTCCTGGTCAGCAGCGAAGCCAACGCGCGCAACTTGTTGATCGGCATCAACGCGTCAAGGAAAATGGGCGGTTACCCGAAGATCGGTTATTTCCCGGATTCCTTCGGCAACATGGGGCAGGCGCCTCAGCTGATCCGTCAGGCGGGCATCGAAGTAGCCGTGTATGGGCGCGGCGTGAAGCCCGTTGGATTTAATAACGAAATACAGTCAGGCAGCGGACACGGGCATACCTCCAAATACTCGGAGATGTTATGGGAATCGCCCGACGGTTCCAGGGTGCTGGCGATCCTGTTTGCCAATTGGTACAACAACGGGATGGAGATTCCAGTGGAGCCTGATGAGGCAAAAGCGTACTGGTCTCGGAAGCTTGCCGAAGCCGAAGAATTCGCTTCAAGCCCGGAGCTGCTGTTCATGAACGGCTGCGACCATCAGCCGCTGCAGAAGGATCTGACGGTGGCTTTGCAAACGGCCGGCAGCCTCGTGCCCGGCGTGGCGTTCCGCCACTCCAGCTTTCCGGAATATGTCGCGGCTTTGCGCAGTGCAAGCCCCGAGTCGCTGGACGTCATCCGCGGCGAGCTTCGAAGCCAATGGACCGACGGTTGGATGACGCTGGTGAATACAGCGTCCAGCCGTGTATATATCAAGCAGCAAAATGCGAAAACGCAAACGCTGCTGGAGAAAGTGGCCGAACCGCTGGGCGTTATGGCATCGCTGGCCGGTGCGGCGTATCCGCGGCATGAGCTGCTGTATGCCTGGAAGAGGCTGCTTCAGAATCATCCGCATGACAGCATCTGCGGCTGCAGCATCGACGAGGTGCACCGGGAGATGTTGACGCGGTTTGCCAAATCGCAGCAGGTTGCCGAATCGGTTGCGACGCAGAGTGCCGCCTGGGTAGCGGAATCGGTAAATACCTCCGGCTTCGATCCGGAAGCCGCCCGCCCATTCGTCGTGTTCAACAGCTCGGGGCACGGCCGATCAGGAATCGTTAGGGCGACAGTGGAAGTGGAGCGGAGGTATTTTGACCGCCAGCCGCCGCATTTGAAGTATCAGGAGTTCAAACAACAATGGGAGGCATTTAATCCAGATGAATGGGGTATAACGGACTCTAATGGCCATCAGGTGGAAGCCGTGATTACGCCGATCGGGCCAGTCTTTGGTTATGATCTCCCGGATGACCGGTTCCGTCAGCCCTACTGGGCTTATCAAGTGGAAGTGGAGCTTTACGTTCAAGACATTCCAGGGATCGGCTACCGCACGTTCGCCTTGGTCCCCAAGGAAATCCTAAGTGTGAAGGCGTGGGAAGCATCCGTATCCTCCGAGTTGGTTGCAGGCGATCATGTCATGGAAAACCGGTTCCTTCGCGTCGAGATTGCCAGAGACGGATCGTTTGCGTTATTGGATAAAGTAAACGGCCGCTTATATGATGGCTTGGGTCTTTACGAGGATACCGGCGATATCGGGAATGAATACATGTACAGACAGCCGGATGATGAAGTAGCACTGACTACTCAAGGGCTCCCTGCGGACATTAAGCTTGTGCATCATACAAGGCTGAGAGCGGTATACCGAGTCGAGCACGCCTGGAAGCTTCCGACCCGTGCGGATGACCTGCTGGATGAAGAGATTCGGTCCATGGTGCCGTTCCGGTACCGTCAATCCCGGCGGGTGAGCGAGATGGCGGAGGTTCGGATTGTAACCGAGTTGACCCTTGAGAAGGACAGCCGTAGGGTCGGCATCAAGAGTTACATCGACAATACGGTGCGGGATCATCGCATCCGAATGCTGTTCAGAACCGGCCTTGAGGCGGACCATGTTACGGTTGACTCCATCTATGAGCTGGCGCAGCGTCCGATTCAACCGGAGGCGGAATGGAGCAATCCGAGCAATGCCCAGCATCAGAATGCCTTTGTTAGCATTAGCAATGGCCGTGAAGGACTTACGATAGCAAATAAAGGCCTGAACGAGTATGAAGTGCTTGCCGAAGGGAATACACTTGCGGTTACCTTGCTGCGCGGAGTTCGGGAGCTGGGGGATTGGGGCGTATTCGCGACGCCTGAAGCGCAGTGCCTGGGGCAGCACACCCTGGAGATGGAACTGATCGCGCATGATCTGGACGTTATCCGTTCCCGTGCTTATGTGCAGGCGTATCAATTCCCGGTTCCATGGACGGTGCAGCAGACCGGTGTTCATGGAGGAACGCTGCCAGCTTCTCAGGAGTTTTTGCAATGGGAGGGCGAAGGTCTTGCTTTCAGTGCGCTGAAACAGGGTGAAGAGAAGCATGATCTGATGTTCCGGGTTTTCAATGTGTCTTCGGAAGCTGCAACGATGAAGGTGAAACCTTTGTTTCAGGTTGATCAAGTTTATGAAAGCACGATTATTGAAGAAATGGGAGAAACCTTGAGTCCGGACGAGGATGAACGTTATGCGTTGAAGGTCGGCCCGGCAACAATTCAGACCCTTGGCATTCAAACGCCGGCTCGATGATCCACGCAGATCTCTTTGAATAGAAGGAGGGGAAGGACATGGCTATCATTTCAGGCATTCAATGTATTCGTACCCGGCATGACGGAAGCTGGGTCATTGTCAAAGTGCTGACGGACCAGGACGGCCTGTACGGGATCGGCTCTGCCAGCGATATATACCAGCCCGGAGCGATTGTCAGCGTCATCGAAGAATTGCTGAAGCCGCTTCTGATCGGCCGGGACGCGAGCCAGATCGAGGACATCTGGCAAACGATGTATACCAGCGGGTATTGGCGCAACGGTTCGACGCTTCATACGGCGATGGGCGGCATAGATATGGCATTATGGGACATTAAGGGCAAGGAGGCGGGGCTTCCGGTGTATCAGCTGCTCGGCGGCGCAGTCCGTTCTGCCGTGCCTTGTTATGCGCATGCCAACGGTTCCACCTATGAGCAGCTGGAAGAAGAGGTGATGGCTTATCAAGAGCAAGGCTATGGCGTCATCCGCTGCCAGCTTGGCGGATACGGCGGCGGCGGTTTTGTATCCTCTCGGCTGCCGTCAACGATTTTTCCGCCTGCGAATCGATTTGATGAAGCCAGTTACATTACGGCCATTCCGGCTATGTTTGAAAAGCTTCGCGTTCGATTCGGCATGAATCTGTCTTTCACGCATGACGTGCACGAGCATTTGACGCCCTCGGGAGCGGTTGCCCTATCCAAGGAGCTTGATCCATACCGCTTGTTCTTCTTGGAGGATCTGCTTCCGGCGGAGCATACGGACTGGTATCGCAGCGTGAGGGTGAACAGCACGACCCCGCAAGCCGTGGGCGAGCTGTTCGTGCATCCTCAGGAATGGCTGCCATTGGTCAAAGAGCGCTTGATTGACTTCGTAAGGATGCGTGTCTCCAAGGCCGGAGGGATTACGCCATGCCGCAAAATCGCCGTCGTCTGCGAAGCATTCGGCGTCCGTACCGCATGGCAGGAAGGCGGGGAGAACGATCCGGTGAATCAAGCGGCCGCAGCCCATTTGGACATGGCCATCATGAGTTTCGGCGTGCAGGAGAGCAACCATTTCCGCGCAGAGGAGCAGGAAGCCTTTCCCGGCCATGCCGTGCTGGAAGGCGGGCATCTGCAGCTTAACGACAAGCCGGGGCTCGGGATCGATATCGATGAAGCTAAAGCGGCCGCCTTGCTGCGCGATCCGAAGCGCCTGACATCCTATCACCACCCATACAAGCTGGACCGCAAGCCGGACGGAACGCTACTTCGGCCGTAAGGCTAATGACAAGGAGGCATCATCATGAACAGAATCATCGTCACAGGCTCGGAAGGCAAACTCGGACATTACGTGGTGGAAGAGCTGAACCGGGCGGGTTACAAGGTCATTGGGACGGATACCCGCCCGTCCAGCGGAAGGAACCGGTATGCCCGCTATGTGCAAGGGGATTTGAATCAACTTGGAGAGGTATATGGATTATTAGCCGAGGCGGATGCCGTGATTCATTTGGCGGCTATACCGAATCCGGTCAGTTATTCGCCTGAGCGGATATTCGCTAACAATGTCATGTCCACCTATAACGTTATGGAGGCCGCATCGAAGCTGGGTATCCAGCGTGTCGTATTCGGATCCAGCGAGTCGGCTTACGGCTTTTGCTGGGCGAAGCATCCGTTTGCGCCTCACTATCTTCCCGTGGACGAAGACCATCCGCTGCTGCCGCAGGAGAGCTATGGACTATCCAAACAGACCAACGAGCATATCGGCGACATGTTTGCCAGACGGGTGAACATGCAAGTCTTCGCGATGAGGTTTTCATTAGTTCTGACGCCGGAAGAGTATAGCCGCGAGATCGCCGCTTTCTCCGACACCGCCAGGCACCATCGTATTTTATGGAGCTACGTCGATGCGAGAGATGCAGCCACCGCCTGCCGTCTAGCGCTAGAAACAAGCCCTAACGAATCGCAGGAGGCCTGCCGACTGGATGTGACGGCCAGCGATATTCTCAGCGATGTTGGTCTGGAAGAGCTGGCACGGCGATATTATCCGCAGGTACCATTGCCAGGGACCTCTATTCAGGAATTGACCGCTTTCGTAACCAATCGGCGCGCACGAGAGCGGTTGAACTGGAAGCCGGTGCATTCATGGAGGGAAATTCTAGGACAGCAAGACATGCAATAAGGAATAACCCAAACCCGATCCATTGATTATTGAAACTCTTGGAATCGTGTCGTCTGGTCCGTTATTGTAGCAGACCAGCAGTATCTTAGTGCATGTACGGATGCTGCAGGGGACGGACGGTTATTTTCTACCGGAAGAAACGCTGACCTCGGAAGAGGCGTCAGTGCTCCTGTTACCGCTTGTATATCTGCTGCCATACCCCATGTAATTTCTTGTGCCCAGACTTAGCTGCCATCAGCATGAGCTCATAAGGCTTCATCAATAGAATCCGAGGAGGGTCCTAACCTATGAATAAGATGAACATGCATCCCTATGCAACGATACAGCAAAAAACTACTTCGATGAATCCCGTTATTACCAGCATCTACACGGCAGATCCCTCGGCCCATGTGTGGAATGACGGCAAAATCTACGTATACGCCTCGCATGACGTGGATCCGCCCCGAGGCTGCGACCTGATGGACCGCTATCACGTATTCTCCTCGGAGGACATGGTGCATTGGCAGGACGAAGGTGAAATCTTAAACTCCGATGATGTGAGCTGGGGCCGGCCGGAAGGCGGATTTATGTGGGCGCCGGACTGTGCTTATCGAAATGGAACCTATTACTTCTATTATCCTCACCCGAGCGGATCGGATTGGAACGATACCTGGAAGATCGGAGTCGCCACGAGCGACAAACCTGCCAGCGGGTTTATCGACCAAGGATACATCCAAGGCCTGGGAGGTTTTGCGATGATCGACCCGGCCGTATGGGTTGACGATGACAACCGTGCGTATATGTACTACGGCGGGGGCGGCGTTTGCGCCGGGGTCGAGCTGAACGATGACATGATGACGATTCATGGGGACGTTCAAGTCATGGAAGGGCTGGAGGATTTTCACGAAGCTGCCTGGGTATTCAAAAGAGAGGGCCGGTATTATCTGACTTACGCGGACAATCTGGAAGGAAATAATCGAATGCGTTATGCCACCAGTGACCATCCGCTCGGACCTTGGACATATCAAGGCATATTCCTGGAGCCGACGGGCTGTTCAACGACGCATGGATCCGTGGTCGAGTTCAAAGGAAGCTGGTATTTGTTCTATCACAATCAAGCGATATCAGGTGAGGGCACTCTCCGGAGCGTATGTATTGATGAGCTGCACTTTAATGAGGATGGCACGATCCAGACCGTGCGCCAAACGCTCGATGGGGTTAAGCCCGCTCCGGGAGGGCCTACGTGCTCTCCGAAGCTGGAGGTGTATGAGGCAGCTTTATGCCAAGTGGTCGGCGGTGCGGAGCTTAAACAAGCCGCGGACGGCGTTACCGTTGCAACCCATCTCAGATCCGATACGGCCTGCTGCCGATTTGGCGATATCAAAGGCGGATCGACTGGAGGCAGGGCTGAAGTCGGAATCGTCTACGGTACGGCGGAACGCTTGGCTAAACTGAGATTGAGCGTAAACGGTACTGATTATTCATTCGTAAACGCATTGGGCACGGGAGGTATCCACGAAAGAACGGGATACACGGGCATTACGGTTGTGCTGAATGCCGGCAACGGGAATACGGTCGAGTGGAGCGGGGGACATGGCGAGATAGCGATTGAGGCGTTAATCGTCAAGCATCTGAAAGATTGATTACGCGATTATTCATTATGGATACCATAGAACAAGTGGGAAGGTACAGGGATGGATAAGGGTTGGCCTGTGCATGCAATCGCTTATGGCGGACATGCGCAGGCTTTTATTGTGCGGGAAGAAGAAAAATAGCGGGCGAGATCCTCTCTCGACACCGCTATCTGTATTTACATCCTGAATGCATGCCCCCCGAACGTGAAACATGCAGAGCGACATACCAACTTGAAATTCCATGAAGCCATGTCCTCCAGTGTTCTTACATGATCTTGTTTAAGTGAAGCATATATTCGCCACGGTTCAGCGGGTTGACTTGCCGCCGTGTATTCACTGGGAAGGGAGCTTGCACCTTCGTATAACCGCCTGGCTTAACGGTGAGCATGCCTTCGCCGCTCGTAAGGGAATGAACCTCGGCTTTCAGCAAGTCGGTAGTCCGCACCGGAATGGTGCCGTGAACGTGAACGGTACCGTTATGGAACGCGGGTTCCTGATAAGTGCCGTCCAGCGCGGCTAATTTGGATAGTACTTTGCTTAAGCTGTTTTCCGGCAGAATGAATTGAATCACGTTCATGGGCTCGTAAACTTCCGTCCCTGCTTGGTCGAGCGCAGCCATGAGGACTAGAGGAGTCAAGCTTCGAAAGTCCTTTGCCGTCGAAACCGGGCTTGCGTAACCGGTATGCGTCAGCGTTACGATCGTATCGGTCACGGCCCATCCGTACAAGCCTTCCTGAAGCACCTCGAATACCGTGTCTTTAATTGCTTTCTGAAAAGCTAAGGGAAGGGAGCCCAGCTCCACCTCCAGTCCGTACTGAATTCCGGTACCGAGCTCGCCTGGTTCGACCCTGATGCCCACCGTTGCATAAAAAGGACACTCGCCTATATATTCAACAGCTTCTCCCGTGCCATAAGGCTTCTCGATGCAAATCACCCGCGGAGCGGAAAATACGGCTTCGATGCCGTACTGCTGCAGAATCGTTTCCAGCAGAATTTCTTGCTGGACTTTGCCGAATACATGGATGACATTCTCGCTTGTTTTCGTGTCCTGGCTATATTGCAGAAACGGATCCTCTTCGGTGAGATCGCTTAAGGCGGCATGCAGCTGATGTTTCTCCGCGGAATGAACGGCCGAAACCTGGACTTGAATCGGCGGCTTTTGAAAATGAACCGTCTTCATCCTCCCGGAAACGCTGCCGATGACGTCGCCCACCTTGAGTTCGCCGTCGATAAGAATGGCGATGTCGCCTGCGCCGATTCCATGGACCGGAATGGATTTCCCCTGGTGCAGAGCATGAAGCTGCTTCACCTTGAGCGTCGAGGTTTGTCCGTTCTGATGGATCACCGGAATTTCATCACGATACTGGATGCTGCCAGCGTACAGGCGGAGGTATACATTCCGCTCCCCATTCGGTCGTCTGATCACTTTGAATACCAAGCCGGATAACGGTTCATGCTGAAGCATCGACGATGGGTTAACCGGGAAAAAATCGCCGAGCGCTTGAAGCAGCGGTTCTATGCCGAGACCTTTGGCTGCTGAACCTGCAAATAGGGGATAAGCTTTGCCTTGGCGCGTTTGCCTCCGCAATTCCTCCTGCAGCCGTTGGTGTGATATCGGAATATCCAGGGCATAATCGTTCAGCAGATCGTCATTGGACAATGCCAGGGTTTCTACCCAGCCTGCGTGGTGGGGATCGGCCGCGTCCGCCTGAACGGCTGCGCCGCCTTCCTTGATGACCGAACTCATTTCGCAAATATGTTCGTCAAGCAGATGGCGTATCATCGCATAAACCTTCCGGTAGTCGGCGCCCATTCGATCGATTTTGTTCATGAATAATAGGGTGGGTATCTTTTGTTCCTTCAATGTCTGCATGAGCACCCGGGTTTGGGACTGTACGCCTTCAACGGCGGAAATGACCAGAATGACGCCATCCAGTACGCTAAGCGAATGCTCGACCTCCGAGATGAAGTCGGCATGGCCGGGCGTGTCGATGAGATTGACTTTCAGATCGCCCAGCATGAACGATACCGCGGCGGATTTGATCGTAATGCCCCGTCTCCGCTCAATGTCCAATGAATCCGTGGTCGTATTGCCATGGTCCACCGAGCCTGCTCGTTCAATAATCCCGGCCTTAAATAGAATTTGCTCCGTCAGCGTAGTTTTACCGGCGTCAACATGGGCCAAAACTCCAATGTTCAATATGTTCTTCATATATCGTAACCCTCATTCGTTTCATCATTTGTAGTCCTTTCGGTTGGATGTCGTTGTGACATTGCCGCATAGATATCGCCTCCATGTAGAATAAAGTTAATTCTAGTTTATCCATTGAGAAGGGAACGGAATATGGAATAAATGCTTATAATCATTCATTATCTTGCACGGTACCTGACAACGTGCTGCGTCCTGTTTGGGTTTACATATTTATTACCGTGAAATATCGCCCGAGTTGAATTAGGATAGAGGCATAAACCATGTTGAAGGAGTCTTGCATTTGATATCACTTCATGTCATAGATAAAGATAATTGGGAGGATTGCATCCGCCTTAAACCCAAACCTGAACAGGAGAAATGGATTGCCCCTAATCTATATTCCATAGCGGAAGCTCAATTTATGGAGGGTTTCGAAACGAGAGCCATTTTCCATGATGAAGAAATGATCGGATTTGTTATGTACGGACTGCACCCGCACGATGACAACTATTGGATATACCGATTTATGATCGACGGCAAATTTCAGGGAATGCATTATGCCAAGCCTGCGATTCGCCTGGTTCTTGATGAGATTCGCCATTCGCCGAATCGTACGGACGATGTTATGCTGTGTTACAAACCCGGGAACGAGCATGCAAAAAGGCTCTATGCCCAAATCGGGTTTACGGAAGCCGGTTATGCTCCCTGGGGAGATGTGATGGCTAAATATAGTTTTGTATAATATAGACGTTCATAATGTGAAACCGTGCGTTCTGCCATAACTTATGGTGGCACTATCAAAGAGGATGGGAGGGGACTGCGATTCGAACCTTAGCGATAAGCGACATTCATGGCTGCTATGATGAATTCAATCGGTTATTGTCCGAAGTGCGGTATCATCCCGCACAGGATAAGCTGGTCCTGCTTGGGGATTATGTGGATCGCGGATCTAAAAGCAAAGAAGTGATTGAGCAGGTGATGGGAATGCGGGATTCCGGCGTCATCACCCTTCGCGGGAATCATGATCAAATGATGCTGGATGCCATTCTGCTGGATACGGACGAAGCGAATTCGCGCTGGATTCGCAATGGTGCGCGAAATACGATTGAAAGTTATTGCGGCGCCGATTTTTTTGATGGCGATCTGGATCGCTCCAGATACAATGAAGGCAAGGCCTACATAAAACGGCAATATGAGCATCATCTATCATTTCTCGATACACTGCCCCTGTATTATGAAACAGACACCCACATATTCGTGCATGCCGGAATCAATCCGGGCGTGGAAGACTGGAAGCAGCAGCCTCCACATGATTTCATCTGGATACGGGAACCATTCTTCAATTATCCCACCGGCATCGACAAAACCGTGGTATTCGGGCATACCCCGGCCGTCAACTTGCATGACTCGGAGCATATTTGGTTCTGTGGCGATGGGGACAAAATCGGCATCGATGGGGCATGCGTATACGGTAAGCAGTTGAACTGCCTGGAAATCACGGAACAACTGGAATACCGAACGTATTTTGTCCGGTCCGTGCCTGCGGAGTGATAGGTAGAGTATGTTATTCTATCATTAAAGCCATGGTTTAACAGACATAATAGGAGGATCAGTCCATGTTGATGATGAACGAAAAGATAAAAGCGCGCGAAGTCGAGCTTACCGGCTTGAACGGCGAGGAGTTGGGCGTCGTCTCCAGGGAAGAGGCGCTTGCCCTGGCTAAGCGTCACAAAGCCGATTTGGTGTGCACCTCGTTGTTCAGCAGCCCGCCGCCATGCAAGCTCGTAAGCCGCGGCCAAGCGAAGCAGGAGGCGGTTAAAGCGAAGCAGCAGGTTTCGGGCGGTCCGATCAAGGTCAAGGAATTCCGCCTGTCCGTACATATCGAAGAGCATGATTACGACACCAAGCTCTCGCAGATGCATAAGCTGCTGGCAGCGGGCAAAGCCGTCCAGCCGGTCATACGCATCCAGGGCAAGGAAGGCGAAGCGGCCCGTAAGCTGCTTGAACGACTCGTTCAAGATCTGGCCGGGGTGGGTAAGAAGGAAACGGGCATACAGGTTAGCGGCAAACAGGCCGCGGTGAAGCTGCTGCCGGTATAATCTTGCGGAACGTCTTTCAAGGGCGTTTCATTATTGGTGGCGTACAGCGGTTTACTTTTTGAGTTTCTGGTGATATTATGGATCAAATTATAAACGCCATGAAGAGAAGAGTAGATGAACAGGAATCCCCGCAGAGAGCTCCGGTATGCTGAAAAGGAGCGGGAAGCCCTTCATTGAACCAAGCCTCCGAGCGGCGCATCGGAACTTATGGATAAGGGATGGTGCGACAGGAGCTCCTGTTACAGAGCTAGGGTATAAGCGATCGCGTGATGGCCGTACCCGATAAGGCTGGTATCGAGAGATATCGGCAAACCGGGGTGGCACCGCGAAACGAATCTCGTCCCCAAGACTTATGTCTTGGAGACGGGATTTTTTGTTTTATACGGCATTGCGGCAGTAATCAAACATAGGGAGGATTCAGGTATGAGCAACGACTACAACAATGGAGCGGAAACGGCGGATTTTTTGACCAGGATGATCAAGGACGATGTGGAGAACAACGTATATCACAGGCCGGTGGCTACGCGGTTCCCGCCAGAGCCCAACGGTTATCTGCACATCGGCAGTGCCTATGCAATCCACATTAACCATGCCATCGCCAGCCGGTTTAACGGGACATTCAATCTTCGGTTCGACGATACGAATCCGCTGAAGGAAGACATGAAATACGTGGATGCGATCCGGGAGGATGTCGAGTGGCTCGGACTGAAGCCGGGCGTTTATTTCGGATCGGATTATGCGCATCAAATCGCTGAGGCAGCAAGGAAACTCATCACCAAGGGGAAGGCATATGTCTGTGATCTCACGCCGGTACAAATGACGGAATACCGGGGGACGCTGACCGAAGCCGGCATGAACAGCCCGTTTCGAGAGCGCAGCATCGAGGAGAATGTATCGTTATTCGAACAAATGCTGGAAGGGGCATTCCGAACGTCTGCGAAAGTGCTCCGGGCCAAAATCGATATGTCTTCGCCCAACATGAATCTGAGAGATCCTGTCTTATACCGGATTATTCATGCCGAGCATTATCGTACGGGAACCACGTGGTGCGTGTACCCGATGTATGATTTTGCCCATCCGATCCAGGATTGGATTGAAGGAATCACGCATTCGCTGTGCTCTGCCGAATTTAAAGAGCATCGACCGCTGTACGAATGGGTGCTGGCCGAGCTGGAAGTGACGGAGCCCCCGAAGCAGCGGGAGTTTGGCAGATTGAACATCTCCGGATACGTAACAAGCAAGCGATACCTGAGGGAACTCGTCGAGGGAGGTTTTGTGGACGGGTGGGATGACCCCAGACTTCCTACGTTGAAAGGACTTCGGCGACGGGGGGTGACTCCCGAGGGAATCCGGCATTTCCTGGACGAACTTGGCGTGATTCGCGGCAACAGCATGGTGGATTCGGCGATGCTCGACCATTTCATCCGTCAGGACTTGAAGGATCGGTGCCGCAATGCGATGGCGGTCATGAACCCGCTGAAGGTGATCATTACGAATGTTCCTGAAGATCGCACCGAGATGCTGAGCATACCGAACCATGAACATGACGAAGCGTTAGGGATGCGGGAGGTTCCTTTTTCACGGGAGCTGTACATCGAACGGGAGGACTTCATGGAGGAGCCGGATCCCGGATTTCATCGGTTATCGCCCGGCAAGGAAGTGCGCCTGAAAGGAGCCTACTTCATCAAATGCGAGCATGTCGTGAAAGACCCGGCAACGGGGGACATCATGGAAATTCACTGCACGTATGACCCACTGACGAAGAGCGGCAGCGGATTCAAAGGGCGCAAGGTGAAATCCACGCTGCACTGGGTCTCAGCGAAGCATGGGATTCCGGCGGAGCTTCACTTGTACGATACATTATTGAAGGAATCGGCCGAGCTGTTGGAATCGGATAATATTTGGGCGGATCTCCTGAACCCCGATTCGTTGATTCGGATCAAAGACGCCATACTGGAGCCCTCCATGAAGGAACCGGTCATGAACCAAACGTACCAATTTATCAGACACGGCTATTTCTGCTTGGATTCCAAGCATGCAACAGAGCATAGGCCGGTGTTTAACCGGGTCGTTTCGTTGAAGGATTCATGGAAGAAGACCGGCAAGAATTAATGGATACGATCAAGGGGCCGCGATCATCGGGTACGGACATTCAGACAGCGCAAAGAAGCCGGAAGCGAGTGGCTGCCGGAGATTCCTTTGCGAAGGTCTTGGTCAATGATCCTGTGTATGCTGCTATTCATGGGACGTTAAGACGTCCAATGTGCCGGCCGGGCTAAGGAAGAAGGTAGCCGGGTGCTTGCGTCTCCCTTCGCCGCGTTAACCTGGAATTGAGTCAGGAAGATGCTGTTCGTTAAATTAGCTCCCCTTAGGTCCGCATCCCGGAAATCGGCCCCGATCAAATCCGCGGCCCGCAGATCGGCTCCTCTGAGGTCCGCCGCAATGAGGTAAGCTCCTCTCAGATTGGCGTATCTTAGGTCAGCTCCTTTAAGCTTTGCTCCCATGAGATCGGCACCACGGCCCCCGATCTTCTGACGCACGGGCGGCCCTTTATGCTTCTGTCGCGCATCGTTCCGCACAAGCTCACTGGTTCGAAGAAGCAGCTGGTTCACTTCAGCGCGATGAGCTGCCACGTCCAGCCGTAGCAGGGATGCGGCAGGAAGCTGGGTCAACTTCCTCGTCGCTTCCAGCGACGATTTAAGATCAGAATGTATGGCATGCGCCGGCTGCAAACTCAGCGCTTCGTTCAGATACCATAACAGCTCTTGAAGCTGTCGCATAATCGGAAATACGTCGAACATTTCTTTTGCCGTCTCCGGGGCCTGCCGCCAGTCGCGTCCGTTATAGGTAACCTGTGAAACCATTTGCCCCGCGCCGAAGCATTCATAAACGGTGCATCCCCGCATGCCGCGCTGCCGCAGGCTGTTGTGTACGCCGCATCGGAAGTCGGATTGCAGATGGCGGCAAGGAGTCCCGCCGTCTTTGTCGATGGCAAAATCGGTGGAGGAAGCGAAAGGCAAAGCGACGCAGCATAATCCAAAGCAGCGTTCGCAATCCGATTGCAATTGAATTCGGCCCTGTTCATCAGGGATGTGTTCTTGTCTGTCTAGCATGCGTAGAGGTGCTCCTTCCGGTCATAGAAACGTCAATAAATGACTAATCATAGTTATATTTTAAAACAAATTAAGGATAGAGTCATAGATGCAATGTTGGTTATAGCTGTTTTATACCTTAAGAATGCGTGAGAGCCCGATATCTGCGTAACCATCGTTTAGGCTGCCAAGGAAATTTAGGCAGCTTTTTTTTGCATGATCGATGAAAAGCCAACAGATAGTATATAATGAAATTCGTGTCTTCGGACAGGCTAGATGTGGAATCCCGTTCATTTCAGGACATATGTCCTTTCCTGCGTCCGGTGAGATCACTTTTAATAGTATACAGATCTATAGATGAAGGAGTTTGTATCGTGAGAGGAATTTTATTTGCATTCATTGGCGGTGCCTGCATTACGCTGCAAGGTGTAGCCAATGCCCGGATCAGCCAGGATATGGGGACCTGGCAAGCCGCCGCGGTCACGCAGCTGACCGGGTTTTTGATGGCATTGGTCATTCTGCTGTTCGTCCGGGACGGCAGCAGGCAAGGCTTCGGGCAAGTGAAGCCGCTGTATCTGATCGGCGGAGCGTTGGGCGCGCCCATCATATTCAGCGAGGTGACGGCGATTCAGAACATCGGTGTTACATTAACGATATCCGCGTTATTAATCGCCCAGTTATTCTTGACGTTCCTGATTGACAGCAACGGATGGTTCGGCGTGGCGAAGAAGAGAATGAGTTTGCCTCAATTCATCGGGATCGGGATGATGATTGCCGGAGTCGTGATTATCAAATTATGATGCGGACAATAAGGGGCCTTTAGACGGGTGATGGGGAAAGGAGACAGGGACGTGAAGGAAATTCATGATGCCGAGCTCATGCAGGATTTTTTGTTAAGCAACCAAATCAATTCCATATTTCCCGATGGGCTAAAGCCTTATTTGGTGTTATATCATTTCGACCACGGCGACATCATCTGTACGCAAGGCGAGCCTGCCGAGATGCTGTACGTCCTGGTTGAAGGGAAAATTAAAATTTTCACGACATCCGCGGAAGGCAAGGCGCTGGTCCTTTCATTCAAAACGCCGCTCGAGGTGATCGGAGACATCGAATACGTTCAGGGAAATCCGATGATCAATACGGTACAGGCCGTGTCGCCCGTCTACATGATCGGCGTGCATTATCGCTGGCTTCGCAAATACGGGCAGGAGCATCCGCCGCTGCTTCAATTTTTGCTGCGGATCATCACGCGGAAATTTTATATCAAATCCAATTTCTTGAGTTTTAATTTACTGCACCCGGTGGAGGTGCGACTGGCCAGTTATTTACTGTCCGTTTCGGAGGAAGCGTCGGGCACGTTTGTCATGAGCGACCCTGCGGCATACCATCTGACGGATGTCGCGAATCTGCTCGGAACCAGTTATCGGCATTTAAACCGGGTGATTCAGAAATTCAGTCATGAAGGACTGATCGTGCGTCGCAAAGGTTCCATTCTGATCAAAGATCGGGAAGCGTTGATGAGTGCAGCCGGCGGCAATATCTACGAAGAATGACGATGGTGAAAGAAACCGTAAGGGAGATAGAGCATGGTAGCAGGATTGGTATTAGCGCTGATCGCGGGTTCGTTGGTTAGCTTGCAGAACATTTTCAATAACAGGGTGAATGAAAAAACAGGCTCCTGGTCTACAACGACGTTGGTGCTAGGCATGGGCTTTGTGGCTTCGTTCGCCATGAGTCTTGCCGTAGAGGGAAAAGGGACATTCGACATTCAAAACATGGAGCCCTGGTACTGGATCAGCGGAATGATCGGAGTCGGGGTCGTGATCTGTTTGGTACAAGCGACAAGGCTGCTTGGTGCTACATTCGCGATTTCGATCGTTATGACCTCGCAGCTCGGTTTCGCGCTGCTGTGGGACTCCTTGGGCTGGTTGGGCCTGGAGAAGGTCCCGTTTACGAGCAATCAGCTGATCGGTGTTCTTGTGATTGTCGGGGGCATACTAGTATTTAAGTTAGGCGGTAAACAGGAGCAGCAAGAGACGGCATAGCCATCAGCAAACGAAGAATGAGGGAGGAATCCATATGATAACGGAAATTGATAAAATCGCTTGGATCCACATCGTGGATGGACGCATACTGTGCGCACGTTCAAAAGGCAAGGACACGTATTACCTGCCCGGAGGAAAGCGGGAACCGGGAGAATCCGATATCGAAACCCTGGTTCGGGAAATTGAGGAGGAGCTGTCCGTTCGCATCAAACCGGAGTCCGCGGCGAATGCAGGGAGCTTCCGCGCTTCCGCCCACGGTAAATCGGAGGGCGTTCGAGTAACGATGTCCTGTTACACGGCTGAATATGAAGGGGAGTTAAGACCGGCTTCGGAGATTGAAGAGCTGGCATGGCTCACGTATAAGGATCGGGCACGGGTCTCCGAGGTCAGCCAGATGATCTTTGATCATTTGCATGAACTGAAAAAACTGGCGGATTAAGCCTTAGGGATTATCCTATTACTTGATCCTGGCTGCCATCTGACGGGCGTTTTCATTATCCATGCCCGCCCTGACAGCAGGCCCAATTGAATACAGCCATGCAACAAAAAAAGACGCTCCGAGGGGAGCGTCTTTTGTATTTGGAACAAATGTTCGTTTTATGGGTCATCTAAATTGAAAATCACTATATTCGGCTTTGATATTATTAGTATAACTCAGCGTTAAATATAAGTCTATATTTTGCCAGGAAAATGCCCTATAGTTTGTAATACCCGGCCGGGATAGAAACTGCATCGCCAATGTTTAACTTGGGCTGTTGGGACTGAAGAGAGGGAGTTTTATGCCAATACGATTATGGAATACCAATTTAAAGGTTCGATTATTCGGCGAAGCGCTGTTCAATATGCTGTTTTGGATGTATTTTCCTTTCATAACGGTATATTTCGGCGCTGCTCTAGGCAATCATATCGCGGGAATCCTAATGACGGTTCCTCCGATATTCAGCATCGTTGGCAGCCTGCTCGGCGGCGCTTTAGCCGATCGGCTGGGACGACGCCCCGTCATGCTGCTTGGCGCCTCGCTGCAAACGGTCATGTTTGCCCTGTTCGCGCTGTCGCCTTCGCACTGGACCGATTATGCCGCATTTATCGGCATCGGATTCGGGGGGGCAATCTACAGGCCGGCCAGTTCGGCGATGGTAGCGGATTTGGTTCCCGTTCAAGAACGACGGCAGGTATTCGCAACGTTTACGACGGCGAACAACTTAGGGGCCGTGCTTGGTCCGGCACTTGGAGCCATTTTCTTTTTTCAGTATCGGCAAGAGCTCCTGTGGTCATGTTCAGTCGTATTGCTGGTCTATTTCATCGCGATTTACTTTATTGTTAGGGAAACCTTGCCGGCTTCAGCGAAGAGTCCGGAGCGATCTGATTCGATCCTTCAGGTGTTCAAGGCGCAGTGGAAGGGATATGGCATCATTTTTCGGGATAAAGTTTTTCTGGTATACATACTGGCAGGGATATTTGCCCTAGTGACCATCATGCAGCTGGACCTGTATTTGGCGGTATATGTCATCGATTATGTGCCATCCCAGACGCTGTTCTCTTGGAACGGTCATTCGCTAATGTTATCGAGCACGGAGATTCTTGGGTGGGTATTGGGCCTTAACGGGCTCCTGTTCGTTCTATTTATTCTTCCGGTAACCAAGTGGTTTCGGAACTGGAAGGAGCGTGACGTATTCGTTCTTTCTTCCTTGTTATCCGGTGTAGGCACGTTTGCGCTTGGACTGAACACCAACATCTGGTTTTTATTCTTCGTAACCATTATTTTTACTTTCGGGGAAATTGTCCGTTCGCCGGTGACGCAAAGCTTTATCAGCCATTATGCGCCGGAGCATGCAAGAGGGCAGTATATGGGAGCTGACAGCTTGCAGTTTACGGTAGGAAGATTGCTGGCGCCGGTGACGGTATTTCTGTCAGCTTGGGTACCGCCGATGGGCGTATTCGGCATCATACTGTTATCGGCCTTGGTCAGCACGGTGTTGTATATTCTGCTATTTCGAATGTATGTAGAAAAAAGCTATAGCTAGCGGACGCTTGAATGGATCGTAAAAAGAAAGGGCCAAGCCGGGTTGGGACGCAACCGGCTTGGCTTTTTTACTTTTTCATACGAGGCTTGCCGTGGAGGTTTGGGAAAACGTTGTATTTTTATATTTACAAACCGCCGGTCGGTATATATAATGGAGTTACAAATTCACGGAAGGTTGGTGAAGGCCATGATACCGTTTATTGCCATGTTCGTGTCGCTTCTTTTGTTTCGGGCACTGGGCTTTGCAGGTTGGGAGTATACGAATGATTGGGTTAATTCGCTCAGGTTAGCGGTTGCGGTCATGTTCCTGATTACGGCTTCTGCCCATTGGGGAAAACGGCGAGCCGATCTGATCGCGATGGTACCGCCGGGGATCCCTAATGCCGCGCTTGTCGTTACCGTCACCGGGGTGCTGGAGATTGCGGGAGCTATTCTGATCCTTATTCCGGCCACGACCGCCTTCGCCTCTTCAGGCCTGGCTCTTATGCTGCTGGCCATGTTTCCGGCCAATGTGTTCGCTGCAAAACACCGGTTGCCGCTCGACGGCAAGCCGGCCACTCCGATCGGACCGAGAACGCTGATGCAAATCGTGTTCTTGGCGGCGGTCATCATGGCGGGATGGCTTCCGCCTCAGGGGTAACCAACCATCATCAAGGAGGATAACAGATGAAGCAGGAAGAACGACGAGAGCAGACCAAGCGAATACTGCTTGAAGCCACGGAAGAACTGATACGTGAGCAGGGCGCAAGCCGAACCACGCTCAATGACATCATGAAGCGTTCCGGCTTGTCCAAGGGAGCTATTTTTCATTATGTTTCAAGCAAGGATGAGCTGTTTGTCCTCGTGTTAAGAGCAAAGCTTGCCGAACAGAACGAGCAGTTCATGAACGAGGTGAACAATCAAGGGGACATTAAACAGTTTGACGGGCCGATGAATGCCATTGCAAACGGCATGTCGAGACTGGAAAGCAGGGACGATGTCAGCAACCTGATCTTGATGTACCTGATCGGCAAAAGCGATCAGCCGGAAATTGCCGACATTGTGGCTGGCTTCTACAGGGAAGCGAGAGCCACTTCCAAGGAATGGATTGTTACGGGCCAGGAAGCCGGCGTCATAACGAAATCCATCGATGCGGAACGGACGGCGGAGCTGTTCGAGCTGTTGTCTTTCGGATTGCGGATGCGGGGACTTATCGGCGTAACAAGCGATGTATTCAGCACGAAGGAATATTCGGATTTCATCATCGATATATTGCGGCCCGGGCATCGGAAGGAGGGGGATGACTGATGACGTTATGGTTATTTCTTCACATTGCCGGATGCGTATTGTTTCTGGGCAATATCGTCACGGCAGCATTCTGGAAGGTACGGGCGGACCTGAAAGGGGATCCTGCAGAAATCTATCAGACGGTAAAAAATGTCATGTTAGCCGATGCCGTGTTCACGCTTCCAGGCCTGCTGCTGATCATCGTTTCAGGCATAGTGATGGCCATGCAAGCCGGATATGGAATGAGCGGGATGAGCTGGCTTACGGCTTCCTTGGTTTTGTTCGGCATTACGGGAATTCTGTGGGCGGGCATATTGATTCCTCTGCAAAAAGGAATGATTCGGCATAGTTTGCAGTCCGTAGAGGATGGAGGAATATCAGCAAGTTATAAGCGAGCTTCAACGTATTGGGCGGTAGGCGGGACGATAGCAACACTGCTGCCGTTCGTTATTTTATACCTCATGGTGAGCAAACCATTCTGAACGATAATGACGATCTGATCGCTAAACCGCGATCGGGTCGTTTTTAGTTAACGGTCCGCAACGAAACATGTCGCGTGAAGCGCCGTCTCCCTCTCGCGTTAGCGCATATTTGACAATCGTCTGCATACGATTAGGCGAGAAAGCTTGCGAATAGGGAGGAAAACTTCATGTCCGTTTATGATCCGCAGCTGGTTCAGATGGTTAAGGCTTATCTGCCAAACGGCGCGGAAATTGTACACATGGGTCATACTGCCAAACATGCTGCCGTCATAACCGCCGATCTTACGGGAGATCAGGTGCCTGAAATCGTTGGAGTGTATCGATTGAATGAAGCATTATATCTATTTGTGCTGCTTTATCGAAATGCTGGTTACGAAGTCGTTGCCAATGTCATGGGACAGGGGTATGGGGTTACTTTACTGACGGCAGCTCCCGTGTTAAACCCTAGCCTGAACCATGTAATCGTAGGTTGGCAGCTCGGCTCTATCTGGTCCAAATTGTCGATCTACGCATGGACTTCGGAGGGATATAAGGATATCGCGCCTGCTGACGTGAATTTCAGTTATATCGATATCGTGGATCTGCCCGGTCCGGCGGGCTCGGATGGTCTTGCTGAAATCGCGTTATGGATCCACGATACGGGAGAAGCGTATCGAGTCGAAGTGGTCAGGTGGGACCGAGGAACGTTAGTGCTTGCAACGGATGCTTACCCTTATTATTTTCCTGCCGTCGTTCAGTATTACGAGAGATTGACGCACGAACATCCGGATTACGCTTATTATTGGTACTACTTGGCAGACGCGCAATACCGGGCAGGGATGCCGGAGGCCGCGCTAGTGTCGGTCCGTAAAGCACTTGAGTTCGCAGAGCCTTACCCTTCACGCGAGATTCTGCTTGAGCTTGAGAGCCGGATCAAGGAAATGCTGGCAAGCAGGGGGAAATCGCAGACCCTTGGCCGCTTATATCCGGCATCCGTGAAAACAACGAGCGGAACAAAGTGGGGATACATTGACCGTAGCGGCAGCATGGTCATTCAACCCAAGTATGAGGATGCTCAGGATTTCCAGGACAATGGCCTTGCAGTCGTTGGCGCAGGCGGCCTTTATGGGCTCATCGACCGGTTCGCCCGTTTCGTCGTGAAGCCCACGTATCAATCCATTAGCCCATTCTTGGAACATCGAGCGACCGTGATCGATCGTCAAGGCTTTCAGATGATCAACGAACAAGGGCGAGTGCTGACAAGGCGGAGTTATCCGTATATCGCGGGGCTTAGCGAAGGAAGAGCCGTTTTCGATGTTACCGATTCCGGCGGCGGAGATGGCGCAAACAGCCGATACGGCTACCTCGATGCCGAGGGTCAGGAGGCGATCCCTGCGCAGTATGAGGAAGCGAATGATTTTGCAGGCGGCAAAGCCGTTGTGAAAATAAAAGAAAATCTGTATGCCCTCATCGATCCCCAGGGACGCCAATTGGCCACCTATCCGTTCGCTTACGTTGGACCGCTAGGTGAGGGCATGCTGGCCTTCCAGAGGGAAAGCGCCGGCAAGTACGGTTATATCGATGAACAGGGAAACGTTGTCATCCCGCCGGCTTTTTCTTCGGCATTTCCTTTCCATCACGGCAGAGCTATCGTTAACACGGCTGAAGATTACCGATCGAAGTATGGCGTCATTAATAAACAGGGAACATGGGTGATCCAGCCGGAATATAACGACATCCGGGATTTGAAGGAAGACCGGTTTGCACTCGGGCGTGCGATCGATCCGGAACAGCCGTATATTGGATCTATCTATGCCATTGCCGATTGGGAAGGAAAGAGGCTGTCCGATTATGTATATCGTGACGTTCTTGAATTCACGCACGGTTTGGCCTCGGTATATGATGCGATGCAGACGTATTTCATCGATCGATCAGGCCAACCGGCACCGGGATATCCCCGCGTTAACGGCAGCGGTTCATTTACGCTGGAACCAGGCGGCTTGATAAAGGCCATGGTCGATCAGAGGCTGTCGTATCTGGATCGATCGGGCCGCGTCATCTGGAAGCAGAATACGGTAATTCCGTTACAGCCTCCTTATCAGGTCGCAGAGGAGAAGTATAAACCCAATCCGGATTACTTAGTTTATTATCCTCAGATCGAGGGAATGAGGGATCGGGCTGCCGAGCAAGCGGTTAATAACAAGCTTAAAGATATGTCTCAAGTAAAGTCCATCCCGGCCGACCAGCAGCTGGAATATGCTTATACAGGCGATTTTGACGTCATATTCTACAAGGAGCAGCTGCTAGTACTCGAGCTGAACGGTTATCATTATCCCTTCGGTGCTGCGCATGGCATGCCGACACGAACCTTTGCCTTGATTAACCTGGGGAACGGCAGCATGTATTTGCTGAAGGATTTGTTTAAGCCAGGCAGCGATTATGTGCAGGAGCTCAGCCGGATCGTCGGCAAGCAGATCAAGGAGGATCCTCAGTATTCGTACGTGTTTCCGGACAGTTATACGGGAATCGCTCCCGACCAGTCCTTCTATGTGACGGATCATGCGATTCATCTGGTGTTTGCGCCTTACGAGATTGCTCCTTACGCCGCGGGTTTTCCGACATTCACCATTCCGTTCGCACAGATCCGGGATATCATCAATACCGAAGGTGAATTCTGGAAGGCGTTCCATTCCTGACATTTCATTCAGCGCGCCGCTTTCGAGGACAAAAGCCGTGCCTGGCCTTTTCATAAGACCGAACAAGGTTTAGAATAGATGAATATTGCCATATTGATATCAACGTTGAAAGGACCTTCATGGTGGTAACATTTTTTCTTCTTATTATTTATCTTGCCTTCATTAGTTTAGGGCTTCCGGATTCGCTGCTTGGTGTCGCCTGGCCGGCCATGCAGCCGGATATCGGAGCGGCCTTTGAATCCGCGGGTTTACTGTCGATGATGGTAACCGGAGGCACGATCGTGTCCAGCCTGGTCAGCGGAAGCGTGATCGAACGCTTCGGGACGGGGATCGTTACGCTTATCAGCTGCTTGGTGACGGCCAGCGCGCTGCTCGGGTTTTCGTTTGCGCCATCGTTGTTCTGGCTCATTCTGTTGGCGATTCCCCTTGGTCTAGGCGCAGGAGCAGTTGATGCAGGGTTGAACAATTACGTGGCAAACCACTATAAGGCCCATCATATGAGCTGGCTGCACTGCTTCTGGGGCGTCGGCGCAACGTTAGGACCGATCATCATGTCCTATTCCATGGGGACCGGCAATGCATGGAGAGACGGATATTATACCGTATCGATCCTGCAATTCGCGCTGGTCTTCATCCTGCTGCTTACGTTACCGCTATGGAAGATCGTGGCGAGCCGACATCAGCCTCAAGGCATGCAGGACGTACACACGGGAACCGACTCCGCGAGCAGAGGGGAAGCCATGGTCCAGAAACGCGGCAATCCGCTGCAGATCAAAGGGGTAAAGGTTACCTTGCTGGCATTTTTGTTCTATTGCGGTGTTGAAGTGACCGTTGGTTTATGGGGAGCAAGCTTTCTGGTAGGGACCAGGGGGCTCCCTTTGGAAACAGCGGCAGTCTGGGTATCCATGTATTACGGAGGCATTACGGTCGGCCGCTTCATAACCGGATTCGTGACGCTGAAGATCAACAATCTCACGCTCATACGGGCCGGGCAGGTGACGGCTATTGCAGGGGCCGTCCTGTTATTGCTGCCGCTGCATCCCTATCTGTCCCTCATCGGTTTGATTGTCATCGGACTCGGCCTAGCGCCCATATTTCCTTGCATGCTGCATGAAACGCCGGCGCGCTTCGGCAGAGCCCAATCATCCAAAATCATGGGGTATCAAATGGCTGTTGCCTACACAGGCACAACGATACTGCCCCCGCTCTTTGGGATCGTTGCAGCCCAGATATCCATCGGGTTGTTTCCCGTCGTCATCCTGTTGTTTGCCCTGATCATGATGCTGAGCTCCGAAAAGGTTAATCGGATCCTCTATAAAAGCGGGAAGAGCACGGTTTGATTCGAACCGGGCTTTTCTTTTGTCGGCTGGGATACATAGGGAGTTCAGCCTTGCAGTTTTACTATTTTATGGACAAGTCAATGACAGGATATGTAATACAAAATCATAGAGTAGAGGTGTTTGACACATTATGCTTCATAACCCGACAGGAAAAGAACGCCTCGGATTAGCCTTGCTCCTTAGCTTGCTCGGCATATTAGGACCGTTCAATATCGACATGTATTTGCCCAGCTTTCCCGAAATCGCCGATGACTTAGGCGCGCGTGCATCGCTCGTCCAGTTAAGCTTGACATCCTGCCTGATCGGCCTTGCGGTCGGCCAGATCATTGTGGGACCTATCAGCGATGCGCAAGGAAGAAGAAAGCCGCTCATCATTTCCCTGGTCTTGTTTGCCCTTTCCTCCTTGTTCTGCGCTTTGGCACCCCATATTACGGCGCTTGTCATCGCCAGATTCTTGCAGGGCTTTACCGCAGCGGCAGGTCTGGTCATCTCGCGCGCCGTTGTAAGGGATGTGTTCAGCGGCCGCGAGCTTACGAAGTTTTTTGCCTTATTATCCGTCATCAACGCGGTTGCCCCCATGGTTGCGCCGATGTCCGGCGGGGCCATATTGCTAATGCCGGGAGCGAGCTGGCATTCCATCTTTTATTTTTTAAGTTTGTTCGGGGCAGTCATCGTATTGATCGTGGCCATACGGCTACAGGAAACGTTGCCGCGCGAGAGAAGAACGCCAAGCTCCCTGGCCCATTCGGTACGTACGATGGGAAGCCTGTTCAAGGATCGTTCCTTTATCGGTTACGCGTTGACGGTAGGCTTCATTCACGGCGGAAGCTTCGCTTACGTTTCCGGTACTCCCTTTGTATATCAAGGCATTTACGGAGTGTCGCCGCAAGTCTTTAGCATTCTGTTCGGAATCAATGGAATCGCCATTATAACAGGCAGTTTCATCATTGGCCGTTTTGGCGGCATCATACATGAGCGGAGCCTGCTTCGGATCGGGGTTATGGTCTCGGTAAGTGCAACCTTGCTGCTGCTGATCATGACGATGCTCAAAGGACCTCTTGCGGTCATTGTCATCTTGATCTTTACGTATATGATCACGATCGGCATGGTAGCTACCAGTACATTTACGCTAGCCATGGAGAACCAGGGTCATCGGGCTGGAAGCGCGAGCGCAGTCATCGGTTTGCTTCCCTTAATGCTGGGTTCGATGGTGTCACCGCTGGTCGGGATTAACGAATCCACCGCCGTGCCGATGGGTGCCATCCTGTTTGCCACCTCCGTGCTGGGTGCGGGATCGTTCTTCAAACTGACGAAAACGCAGGGGACGGCAGCGGATTATTGATACAGACCATGGGAGAGAGGGCGATAAGCGTCCTCTCTTTTTTTAAGTTTGAACATGCTGCGAATATGCAAAATATCCCTTGCATGACATTCCCATCTCTGTGACAAAATGTACGAAGGTGGTGAATGGAAATGCGTATACAAAACATCTTATTCGGAATGCTGTCTCTTGTATTGATCACGGTAATGGGATGCCAGCACAAACAACCTGCCGAGCAGGATTTGCTGCGGGTAAAATCCGAACAAGGAGCGACGCATAAGAAAGTCATATTTTTGATGATCGACTCCCTAATGGCTCAGGCCATCGATAAGGGCATATCCCAAAAGCAGCTGCCCACCTTTCAAACCTTGATTGAACATGGGCAATACTACAAGGATCTGGTCAGCTCTTTTCCTACGATGTCCGTTACGATCGACAGCACGATGTTAACGGGAGCCTATCCGAACGTACATGGCGTTCCGGGTCTGTTATGGTATTCGACCGACGATAAAAAAATGGTCAATTACGGCACCGGACCGATGGAAATCTTAAGGCAGGGGATCAATCCGGTCCTGACCGATGCGTTAATCCATCTGAACGGGAAGCATTTACATGCGGATTCGCGTACGATCCACGAAGATTTAGCCCGCAGGGGCTTGAAATCGGGGTCGATCAACGGCTTGGTATATCGCGGAACGACCGAGCATACGCTGACGATCCCGGATTGGATACAGGGGCCGACGTCGCTGCAGAAAAATATAAAAGTTAAAGGCCCGGATTTTTTAACCTTGGGAGCTCTGTCCAATCCCTTCGACGGTAACGAGAAATTGCCTGACGATCTCACCGAACGGATGGGGATGAACAATAAGTTCGCGATAGGGGCCGTAAACTATCTGATCCAAGCTGATAAGCTGCCGGATTTTTTGTATGTATATTTGCCGGACTTGGACCAGAAGCTTCATAAAAAGGGGCCGTCGGAGCTCGAAGGCGTCAAAAAGGTGGATCAGCAGCTTCAATCCTTACTGCAGTCGTTCGGATCGCCGGAAAAAGCGTTCGAAGAGGCTATATTCGTCATTGCCGGGGATAGCGGCATGACGCAGCTTCTTCCACGTGAGCAGCGTTCGGAGATTGATTTGCCTGCTATGCTGAAGGGCATCCGCATATTAAAGCCGGGTGAGGATCTTAAGGATGAAACCGAGATTGCGCTGGCGGTGAATGAAACGATGGCTTACGTATATAAGTTCAAGCCGGATCGTACGTTGCGAAGCTTGGCCGAAATCATAAGCAAGGATGACCGCATTGATTTTGTTGCATGGAAAGAAGACGAATGGATTCACGCCATGCAGGGATCCACGTATAAGGAGCTCCAATATAAAGAGAAGGGCAGCCTGATCGACCGTTATAAACAAGCGTGGACCGTGAAGTTGGATGCCGAAGTGCTGGACCTTCAATTGAATGCCCAGACTCGCACTTTGGACTACGGGCAATATCCGGATGTGCTGGCGAGATTGTCAGGGGCGCTGAACTCCCATAAAGGGCAATTCTTGGTGGTCACGGCTAAACCGGGATACGAATTGGCGGACCGAAGCTCTCCGACCCATGAGGGGGGCGGGGGCCACGGATCGATTCGCCACATGGAATCGCTTGTTCCGCTGATCATTGTCGGAACAAACGAGAAGCCTCCGCATTTACGTATGGTTGACTTGAAAGCCTATTTGCTTGATTTGCTGGCGAATCACAATCAAAAGGCAAAATAGTGCTGCCGATGAATCTGCCTGTGCTAGGCACCCTGTTCCGATTTTTTTGGAAAAGGGTGCCTTTTTAGTAGCGATTTTTTTGGCCTTTGCCGTTATAATATGATGTAATTCTTGCCTAGAAAAAGAGAAGGAGTTGGACTAATATGTCATCAAACCGCTTGATTCATTCCGTTATTTTTTCGCTTAAGCATGAGAAAGGCTCGGAGGAGGAGCATCGTTTCCTGGAGGACGGACGAGCTGCCCTCAGCACGATTCCGACGGTTCAGGAGTTTAAGGTATTCAAGCAAATCAGTCCCAAAAATACATACGATTTCGGCTTCTCCATGAAGTTTGCGAGCGAAGCCGATTATGAAGCCTACAATGTGCATCCTCAGCATGTTGATTTTGTCGAGAATCGCTGGGAGAAGGAAGTCGAGCAGTTTCTGGAGATCGATTACAGCGAGATATAGAAGTGGCCCATAAGCAATGGCACCATAAATCATGTTAGGGGGAGAAAACATTGACTAGAGCAGGGGAAGGGTCGGAGCCTCAAATAACGCCGCGGCCGGCGCTAGGACGTCTGAAGCCTTACACGGCGGGTAAACCCATCTGGGAAGTGCAGCAAGAATACGGACTGGATCGCGTCATTAAGCTGGCTTCCAATGAAAATTCGCTCGGTCCTTCGCCAAAAGCATTGCAAGCCATTCAGAATCAGCTGCCTGACCTGCACCGTTATCCCGATGAACGCTCGTCGGTTCTTGCGCAAGCGCTTGGCCGGAACCTGGGATTGGCAGCGAATCAATTCATCGTGACGAACGGCGGAGATGAGCTGATCATGCTGATTTCACGGGCGTATCTGGAGCCTGGCGACGAGATTGTGGTGCCCGATCCGACATTTAGCGAATACGAGTTTGGCGCATTTCTCATGTCGGGCACGGTCATTAAGGTGCCGCTGCGCGAGCCATATGCTTTCTCTGCTGAAGATATGCTGGCCGTTATGACGGAACGTACCAAAATCGTTTACCTGTGCACCCCGAATAATCCTACAGGCACCTACATGCCAGAGTCCGAAATGAGAAAGCTGCTCGACAGCCTTCCGGATCGCGTGCTGGTGGTCATTGATACCGCATACCGCCATTATGCCACGGCCTCCGATTATTCGGACGGCATCGATTTCATCAAGTCGGGTTATCCGGTCATCACCCTCAACACCTTCTCTAAAATTTACGGGCTTGCGGGCATTCGAGTCGGATACGGCGCTGCTTCCGAAGGGATCATCCGCACGCTGCTGCAGGTTAAGGAGCCCTTTAACGTGAATGCATTGGCACAGGCAGCGGCCGCGGCCGCGCTCGGAGATGAAGAACATGTCGATGCATCCCGCCGGATGAATGAACAAGGAAGGCACCAAATCTATAAGGGACTGAACCGATTATCGATTCCTTATGTCGAGAGCATGAGCAATTTCATTCTGGCAGAGCTTGGCGAACATGCAGATATCATATACCATCAACTGCTGGAACGGGGGATCATCGTCCGGTCAGCCAAAGGGTGGGGGCTTCCGCGTCATATTCGGATTTCGGTAGGAACCGCGGAAGAAAATCAAGGTTTGCTGGACGCTTTACGCGAGATCCTGGTCCATTCAACATAAACCGTTGAAGAAGGAATACAAAGGCATTACCCGGGAGGCAAGGATCACGTCAATAATCTTGCAGCAACCAGCTCATCCAAAACTAAAAAAGAGCCGCAGGCGCGGCTCTTTTTGTTTTGAGTTCCATCTGTTTTTGATCCATTTTTCCGGGACCTACAGGTTTTTAAGATTGCCACGATTCTCAATGACGGTCGTAACGCTCAGCTTGAAATCCAGATCGGGATAATACGTCGTTCTCCAATCCTGCAGTTGTTCGCGGGTCAGGTGGTTTCTGAAATGTTGTCCCAGGGCCAGTATATCCGCTTGTTCTTTTTGCGTTTGCTTAAACATCTGATTCAGCCTGGTGGTGAGCAGTTCTTCCAGCTTCCCGTTGATCTGCTCTTCCGTCGGGTGTCCCCTGGAGTCCAGGATGGTGACTTTCAGCCTGAGATGGCTTCGAAGGTAAGGTCTTCCATCCTTCATCCAGCTGCGATGAGTCAGCCTGTTGCTAATGATTTGAACGGTGGCGCTGTTCATAACCTCGACCTTCCCGAATGCGCTTTTTCCGTAAAAGGCATTGGCAACAAGGGTTTCGTCGGGCCCGATTCGGCCTGTCATCCTGCCATTCTTGATGATGGCTGAGCCTACGCATTCGATACTGGTGGATCTGCCTGAGCGAATGATCGGGACGATCACGTCATGCGTATAAGAATGAATGCTTCGAAACATTTGCCATACGCGCGTGTCCGCTAACTGGGGGTTCCATCCGGCGTTTTTTTCAAAAAAATCATAAACGATGCTGCCGCTGTGCTCCGATTTCGCCTGCACCTTTGAAAAGAATTGATCAAGCTCTTCATCGCAGATCGCTAAAAGCGTTTTGGATGAGATGTCCCTTGACCGATTAAACGCTGAAATAATGTCTTCCATGCCCTTGCTGGCAAAGTTCTTATCCACGATGACGATTTTTAAATGCAGCAGATCCACCTGAGTCTCCATGTTCATGCTCATATGATCGATGATTTCATTGATGGTGTTGCCCGTATCCGAAACGATATTGACGGTGCTGGTTTCATTCGTGGCCGGAATGTCCAGAAACACCTTATATTGATTCTCCTCCGTTAACGAAATGCCCATGATCACCGGAAGCGAGCGATGGTTAATGTCTTTGTTATCCCAGCAGCCTGCAAGCAAGGGGACCAGGGCAGCCAGCATGAGAAAGCATTTCAAAGGATGGCGGATGTTGACCGGATTGTCCATTTCAGGTTACCTCCGTTGCACGGTTTGCTTTGTGCTTGTGCCGCCATCCGATAAGGAACGTGATCAGCGGAAGCACCAGGAAAATATACAATCGCAAAGGAATAATCAATACCTGCAAATTCTTGAGGTAATTCCAGTTGGGGATGGCCAAGGATATGGCAAACAGACCAGCGGTCAGAGCAATCAACAGGTAGATGCCGGGGACATTCGGGACAGCCTTCTGGGCTAGGGTCGCAAGGACCCATAGGGTTACTCCCAAGTACATCAGCGCAAACGCCATCAGGCTTAATAAGAAGAAAATCGTGATCCGATCAAACAACAGCCAGGTGATATTCACGGTATCTATGGTCATCAGCATAGGAAATTGGTATAACTCGGCGGTGGCTTGGCCAAAAGTCAAAAGCGGCAAATAGACCGATAAGAAGAACATGGGCAGCAGCAGAAGGCAGCCCAGCATCATTTTCTTGAGACTGATATGTATGGATGGAGGCAGCAATCCCAGGAAAAAGGAGCCGCCTGCGTAAACGAATAAACTGACCAGAAAATCGGGCTTTGCGATGAAATTAAAAGTTTGCTCGCGGTCAATGAGCGGCAGCAAGTAGTACCAGTCCACATTTTGAAAGCCTAGGCAGAGAACAAACAAAATGGGGAACATGAACAACACAACCAACAGGACGCTGGTTCGCGCCATGCTGGACATTCCTTGCCACGCCATGAGAAAACCAATCGCAATCAATAGCAGCTGAACCGCCCACAACGGCGTGCTCGATAAGAAGACCAAAGTTAACATCTCGGAATAGGCCCTAAGTGTTACGATGATAGCGATGCCGAAGTAAAAGAATGCAGGAAGCAATAAGATCCACGCCAGGTATTTGCCGGTGCTGCGGAACATATCCACGACATTCGGCTGGGCGGCCCATTTCAGACCTTTAATGTACATATATAGGGCAGCTGCATGCAGCGCATAGCTGATGGAGATTCCGATCCAGTGGCCCGTGTCCATGCCGGAAAACATGTCGGAGGGATAGAGGAAAAAAATAAGTCCCATATGACAAATCACGTACAGGATGGTTGCTTGATAACCGTTCTTATCCATTTCGCTCATCCTTCTGATTCAATATTGGTAACGACAAGTAAGGAATCCCCATACTTTTCTGATGGCCCATATAAGCACAGATGACAACGATTCCAGCAAGTAATCCCAGCATGCCATAGATGGCGGACAGTATGATCAGCAGATACTTGAACACTCGCACGGATACGGAGTTTTGGAAACCTACCACCGTAGAAGAAGCTATGGTTGTACCCGCCAGCACAATAATCAACAGGTTGCTGACGAGTTTGGCGGATACGGCAGCTTGGCCAAGTATAATGCCGCCAACCATCGTAATGGTAGGACCCACGCTTTTGGGTAGACGGACGCTGGCTTCCAGGATCAGTTCCAGAACGATAAGGAGCAGCAGCGTCTCGACAAAGGCGGGATAAGGGACTTCTTGCCGGCTGTTAGCAATCGAGAGAGCCAGTTGAAGCCGAAGAACCTCGGGATTGACGGATACCAGGGCAACATAGAGTCCGGGAATAATCGTCGCGATCAATACGCCGAGGATTCTCAAGAATCGGATCAGGTACATGAAGGGGAGGGGATAATTATGATCGTCCTTCATGCAGAACATATCCATGACAAGGCTGGGGATAATGATTGCGAACGGATAACGGTCAAGCATTAACACGGCCTTGCCCTGCTGAAGGGAGTGGGCTGCATTCTGCGGAAGTTCCGTCATGTTGAAGTTGGTTACGAGCGACCACGTGTTGACGCCAAGCATCTTTTCGAGTTGCTGGATATGATGAACATCCTGATCCAGACCTGATTTGATTTTTGCTTGAATGGATTGTAATAACCGGTGGTTGATCTTGTCTTCCTGATAAATTAATAATAAAGATTTGGGATGGCTCTTCCCGACGGTGTACGTTTCCACTTGCAAGGAAGATCCGGTGCAATGTTTTCGAAGAATGCCGATGTTCGTATTGATATCTTCCAGAAAGGCGCTGCTGGAGCCGTATAATGTGTTCTCGGTTTCGGGAGATGCGACGGAGCGGGTGACAGCTTTCGATATCGGAAGAACGGCGCTGCAGGATCCGGACGCAGGTTCCAGAATGATCAGGTGGCCCTTCATGATGTCGGGAACAACCACTTCCAATTTGGGTTCAACAAGCTCGCCCACGATTTTAAGCAGATCAGCGGGCGGCAGGGCGGTTTCGGTTAGATTCGAGGTTTGGGTTTGAAGCGATGCGATGCTCTGGGGAATATCCACTAATGAATCCAAACCGATCACCTGGACATGATATTGCAGCAATCGAACTTCAACATTGAAATAATCGGCATTCGCTTTGAAATATTCAGCCAGGCTTTCATTGAGGTTCATATCTGCATCCGCTCCTCCGCCATACTTAATGTTAGATATCATTTCCATTGCAGCCTCTGCTTTATGCAAGAAAAGTACGCCGGCTGATGTCACAATCGCATTGCCTTATTTGTCTATATGTTGGAATAGACGAAAAGGAGAGAAATTGAATGGAAAAAATGCTCATTATTAATGCTCATCCGAAGGTGGAAGCAGCGGCCTCTGTCAGTTTACAGGTGCTTCAGCATTTTGTAGAGGCGTACACGAAATGGAATCCAGCAGGGATAATCGAACAGGTAGATTTATACCGCGATCATATACCTGCGATTGACTACAGGGTTCTTGAGGCATGGAGCAAACAGGGAAGAGGGGGGCCGCTTAACGAAGAGGAGCAGCAGATCACGGACCGGATGTCCGTCATCCTGAGGCAGTTTAAGGATGCGCGGAAGTATGTCATTGCCATGCCATTGCACAATTTCAACGTACCGTCCAAGCTTAAGGATTATATCGACAACATCCTCATCGCGCGTGAGACGTTTCGATACACGGAGAACGGTTCGGAAGGTTTGCTAACGGATGGCCGCCGTTTGCTGGTCATTCAGGCAAGTGACGCCATCTACACGAATAATGACTGGTATACCGAGGTGGAATATTCACATAAGTACCTTAAATCCATGTTTAATTTCATGGGGATCATGGATTATCAGATCATCCGGGCACAAGGGAATGCCATTCTGGATCGAAGTCAAATTCTGGAGAAGGCTTTTCAGGAAGCCGAAACGGCTGCGAAGAACTTGGCTATGGCGGAGACTTCAGATATAGAGCCTATACGAAGTGGATTAGCGGAATAGGAATGTATCATGAACAAGGCTGCCTGATGGCAGCCTGTTTTATATGTATCCGTGATCCTTTAAATAAGCATGCAGGAGCATCATTCCGTCACGGATCTCACCAGGCTCAAGATGGCCGTAGCCAAACAGCAGCTTGTTGGCGTGGAGACCTTTTTGAATGCTGTGATAATCCAGCGGCGTGATGCGTATTCGATCTTGCCTGATCCTCTGCCTGAAAGCCTCGTCAAAGACAGCCCCGGGAAACTCTACGGCAAGATGCAAACCGGCTGCATCTCCCCAAGAACGCCAATCATCTTCGAAGTGTTCATGTAATGAAGACAAGAGGACCTGCCTGCGTTCGCCGTAGATCTTACGCATTTTCCCGATATGCCTGTCAAATTTCCGGGTATGTAAAAATTCGGCCAAAGCAGCCTGTTCAAAAGGGGGATTTTGCACATCGGTATGGGTACGTAACCGGCCCCAGCTTTGTTGAAGCCGACGGGGAACCACCGCGTAACCGATGCGAAGCGCAGGGAATAGAACCTTGCTGAATGTGCCGACATAGACCACCCTATCGGGATCCATGGCATATAAAGGCGAGACGGAATCCCCGTAATATCTGAACTCGCTGTCATAATCGTCCTCAATGATATAGCTGTCGTTCTTTCTGGCGTAACGAATAAGGGCAGCGCGCCGATCGGCCGGCAGGATACCGCCAAGTGGAAATTGGTGGGAGGGGGTGACATACACGGGACCACTTGATTTGCCTCCCAGCAGATCTGTTTGCATGCCGCATTCGTCCACGGGAACTGGACGTATGCGATACCCTTTATTGATAAACGTCTGCAGCATCTCGATATTGCAAGGATCTTCAAACCATATCTCCTGACGGTCCCGAAAGAGCAAATCGGCAAGGATGCTGAGCGCATGCGTCGCGCCTGCCGTTATGTATATATCCTGGGCATCCACGCTGAGTCCTTTGCTGCGAAATAGCCATAAAGCGATTTCATTGCGCAGCGCCGGCAGGCCCTGGGGACCCGTATAACCCAGCAGGGCGGAGCTCATGCCGCCAAGGGTTTTCGATGAAATCTGCTGCCATGCGTACCGCGGGAATAACCTCAGTTCTGGCTGGCCCGTGCGAAAATCCGCTGCAAAGTCAGGAGGACCTTCTTTCTGCGTCCGCGGTGCGGCGTCAGTCGGAGGATCCAGCACGATGCCTGAGGCTACGCGCGTCGGCGCTCCTTGCCTGCTGACCACATAGCCCTCGACGTTCAGCATGTCCAGAGCTTCGTTGACCGTGGCACGAGATACGTTTAGATCCCTGGCCAATTGACGGGAAGAGGGGACGGCTTCTCCTGACTGCAGGTTTCCTTGAACGATCCTATCCCTTATGGCCAAATAAATTTGGCGTTTGAGCGAAACTTCGCTGTTCCGATCTAATTTGATTCCCCACATGCTGGCTCGGCCTCCGACTGGTATGCTTATATTTGTGATCAACTGGCTCTTTTATCATACCAGTTAATTTCCTATGATTGTAGCATAGATTAGCGGCCATCGATTGGAGATTTTTAAGGGGATGTGATCATGTTGGAACGATGGAAAGGGATGCTTTATTTAATGGGGGCTTTCACGCTGGCAGGAACCTCTGTCATCACGGCGTGGCTGTTGAACGGAAAGTTAGGTGCGTTTACTATAACGGCGGCCAGCTTATTGCTGGCTCTGTTATGCATGCTTCCTTTTAGCATGAAGGATTTGAGGAGAACGGTTGGCAGGCTTTCATGGGGCGAATGGGGGTATCTGTTTTTTCAGGCGCTCTTGGGTATGTTTCTGTTCCGGATGCTTCTACTGCATGGCCTTCTTCATACTAGCACGGCAGAAGCCGGAATACTCACGGGGACTACGCCCGCTTTTACCGTGATGTTGGCATTCATGCTCCTGAAGGAATCGGTTAGCGGCAGCAAGCTGGCAGGCATTCTCAGCACGGTAGGAGGCATCCTCGTATTACAAGGAATGCTCACGCCCGGCCTTTCTTTCAAGGTGCAGCACATATATGGGAACTTGCTGGTGCTCTGCGCGGCTCTAAGCGAATCCGGCTTTAACCTGCTATCCCGTATCGGTTCGGTGAAGCAAACGGCTTCCCCAAACCATGCCATGCATCCTGTAGTCCAAACGACGCTCGTCTCGGCGATCGCCTTCCTATTATGCTTGATTCCCGCAGGTTTCGAGGATCCTGTCAATTCTTTGGCCGCCATCGGGTTACGAGAATGGCTGGCACTGATATGGTATGGTCCGATCGTGACGGCCGTGGCGTTCATCATGTGGTATGCCGGCATTAAGCGCTGCCATGTTTCAACAGCTGCCGCTTTTTCCGGCATGATGCCTTTCACGGCTCTATTGTTATCTGTCATGGTACTAAAAGAACCCGCAGGATGGGAGCAGTGGGGCGGAGGCATTCTGGTCGTTCTCGGTATGTTCCTCATTGGCAGGCAGCAGGCCATAAGCCCTACGTCGGCCAAACAGCTTCAGTCGGAACATGGAAGCCTCGCTGGAGTGAGGGAATAGATTAACAAAAAGAAGCAGCGTTGATCGCTGCTTTGCTTGTGGATCGGCAAGGCTCAGCGTTTCAAGAGATTCAGGTGCCAACTGTCTGATTGACTGAGAGACCGCTTGCTGGGGGTTGTATTCATCAAAGGAGAAGTTTGAAAGGATAAAATTGGGTTATAGATTATACAAGCGAAAAAACATAAATCAATGACAGGAGTGATCAGAATGGACAAGGTACTGGTTAAGCTATTGGTCCATGGCGCGATGATTACGGCCATCATCGTCGGGCTATCCAATGCCACGTTTGCATCAGCCGCGATTGCCGCGCTGGGAATAGGCGTTGCGTCTTATCTCGTGGGTGACCTATTAATTTTGCCAAGAACCAATAATATGGTTGCAACCATCGCGGACGCAGGACTTGTACTCGTCCTGCTGTGGCTTATTAGTGAATTGGCGAACTGGACGTTGGAATTCCCGGTGATTCTACTCATAGTGGTGTTAGCCGGGATCTTTGAATATTTCTTTCACATCTGGCTCCTGCGTGATCATCAGCCTGTCAAGAAGCAGCAGGCTTAGTAGTCGGGCGCCAGTCAATTGGCAATAAGAAGTTAGAAACAGCAAACACTCTGAGCTGATAAAGCTCAGAGTGTTTTGGTGTTTAACGCCATGTTTATTCGGGTCTCTTGATTTGAAGCGGCGGCGGAATAAGCCAGCCTTTTTCTTTATTCATCTGAAGGATTCGCACACCTTGGGCCGTCTTGGCGAGATGATATTTAGCGAATAACGCACCGATATCCTCACGGATCGATTGTCCCATGATTTGACTGCATGATACCAGTCCGAGCGAGGTATCCGCTGCGATTTTGGCCGCGATTTCCGGATCCGTGAATCTTGCGCCAGCCGGAATATCCTCAAGTTTGACAGGGGGTCTTTCGGGAAGCCCCGGTGCAGGCGGGATTCCGTTGTCGGTTAGCAGCTCGTCGCATTCTTTAATCTCGAGTTTCGCCTGATCCAGCAGATCATGAAGTATTTTTTTTAGGTCTTTATCTCCCGCGTGATTCAAATAAGCCTCGTAGCAGGAAACCATGCCCTTTGCCAGCATGGAGGTTTCCCAAACGCTAAAAATCTCCCCGTAATGCATGGGTTCATCCTTAGGGTTGCCGCTTAATATACCCATCCCAATCGCTCCTTTAATATTTATCCAAACAGAGTCATTATGTACAGGAGGTCATTGTTTCATTCTTTCAAAAAATCAGATTGAAGTTCTAGGAGAATTTGCAGGAAATCATTGTATCGGGTGCAGACGCATGGAAAAAGAGAGGCCTAGGCAAACTTGATACATGACAATTTAGAAGAAGCGGAGGATATGCATATGTATTTTTATAAAGAGGATCTGATCAACCTGATCGTTCCGGATAAACCAGATCCCGCAGCTGCCAAAGTCCTGCAAGAAACGTTAGGCGGCCGGTTCGGCGAAATGCGGACGATGATGCAGTTTTTCTTTCAGAGCAGCAATTTTCGAGGAAAGGCAACGCAGTACCGCGACTTGATCCGCGGTGTTTTTTTGGAAGAAATCAGCCATGTCGAATTGGTCCAACATACAATCAACCAGCTGCTTACCGGTGCTGGAGCAGAAGGAGCGGGAAACTCCGGGATGGACGCGGCCCCGCTGAACGAAGCGATCCAACATGCGAATCCGCATCATTTTATTATGGGAGCCCAAAGTTCTTTGCCTGTGGACGCCGCCGGAAACCCGTGGATGGGAAATTACGTGTACGATCACGGCAATCTGGTTGGTAATTTGCTCGATAATATTGTACTTGAATCTACGGGAGTGCTTCAAAAAACACGAATTTATGAGATGAGCACGAACAAGGCCTTCCGCGAAACGCTGGCTTTCCTCATCGTACGGGATAATGCACATCAAAATGCTTTTGCAAAAGCGTTGGAGACGCTTGGCGTGGAATGGGGCAAAATATTTCCCGTTCCGAATTATGACATCCATAAATACCCGGAATGTCAGAAATACGTTGATATGGGTTTCCATAACGCTCAGTTCAATTTCAGGCTGGATGACACACGCATCGGCGAAATTTTCAGCGGTCAAACACCTAGCAGAAACGGCGGAGAATTACAAGTGGTTCAACCGCCGGAGGGTTTCCCGTTACCTGTGATGCCGGAGCTGGCCAACGAGCACGCACCTGGTTTATACGATTTAAATCATTAAGTCTGCATCCGTTCGGATATGCAGGTTATTGAATAAAAAGAGGCAGTCATCGGGCTGCTTCTTTTTGCGTGCTTCGTCAGAAATCATGAGATCTAATTGTCATTTGTCATTATGACGTGCAACTGTTTATATAAAAATTAATTATAATCATACGGCCTATATATAAGAGTTTGTCGAGGATGATACCCTTGAGTGCAAGGAGGGATTTGGATTGAGTTTATTTCCTGTCACTTACTCGCTTCTGTCCAAACAAGCGGTAGGGTTACATATCCAACGCAATTATGAGATCGGTTCCGTTGTGAAAATTCAGTATTTCTTGCGGGGGATGAACGATACGTACGCAATAGAAACAGATGTTGATAAGTATATCTTCCGTATCTATAGGGCCGATCGAAGAAGCCGGCCTGACATCGAGTTTGAATTGGAATTGCTGCGGTTTCTCAGTGCGAACGGGATCAGCGTGTCAGAGCCCATTCCGGGAAAAGACGGCGCGTACCTTAGCGGATTTAACGTCATGGAGGGAACCCGGTACGGGGTTCTATTTCAATATGCGGAAGGACACGAGATGCCGATTCACGCCGCAGCGGACAGTTACCGGTTCGGTGAATCCATTGGCCATATGCATAAGGCGGCGGATCAATTTGAAAGTCGGTTTGCAAGGGAACGGCTGGATATGGAGTTTCTTATAGATCAGCCTTTATCCATCATCAGATCCTATATGAAGCATCGGTTAACCGATTGTAACTACCTTAGTGAAATGGCAACGGAACTAAAGAAACGAATTTCGGACCTCAAGGTTCAAGGTTTAGATTGGGGCGTGTGCCACGGAGATTTGCACGGCAATACGAATGCTGCATGGACAGAGGACGGAAAGCTGACCCATTATGATTTTGATTTATGCGGTTACGGCTGGAGAGCTTACGATATTGCGGAGTTTAGGCTGGCCAGAGAAATACATAGCAGACATGACCCGGAGGAAGTGGAAAGATTGTGGGACGCCTTTCTGAGAGGGTATTGTAGCGTCAGATCTCTCAGCGAAAATGATCTTGCTGCCGTCCCTGTATTTGTTGCCGTTCGGCAGCTTTGGCTCTTTGGTCTATGTTTTCGCGATTCGGAATATGTGGGCATTGCCGACTTTGATGAAGGTTTTATAGATAGCAAAATGCAGTATTTCAAGCGTTTGGAATATGTCTAGGATGGAGGAAATTATATGAAAGTTACCGTGGAGTTAACCGACGCTTCCGCCAAATTTATGATTAACAATCTATATCCGCTATATTTGCATGATTTATCGGAGATATGGGAGTGGAAGCCGAATCGATACGGCGTCTTTGAGGATGACGATACTAGAACCTTATATGACCAGAATCAAGTTTTTGATATATGGTGGGAGAAGCCCTCGGTTTTGTTTCCCTATCTGATTCGAGTGGAAGGTATTCCGGCAGGGTTCGCCCTCGTCGCAACCCCGCCATACACTTTTGGCAGTGAATTTTACATGAATGAGTTTTTTGTTATGAAACCCTTCCGGGGCAAACATGTTGCTGAGAATGCTGCATCGCAAGTGTTCGGGAAGCATGCCGGCAGCTGGGAAGTCCAGACGAATGCCACCGATCGCAATAAGCGGGCTCAGGCATTCTGGAGAAAGACGATGCACAATTATGTTTCGCCCTCTCCCATGCAGGAATTTGTTGCAACGAGGGACGACAAAGAGATGCTGATCTTTCAGTTTGTATCATCGCGGGTGTAAAGTCCGACACACATATATGTCTTCTAAACAAAAGAAGTGATCGACATGGCGGAAAAACAATTCATACTTGAGGTATGAGTTGTTTTTTTATTTATGTTTTCGGGTGTCCCTTTTTTGGAAGATGAGGGGTTATACAGACGTAAATAAGATTTACACGGAGGTGCGTCTTCGAATTGGATTCGATCGAGGAGTACGTGAGACGTGTTAAGGCCGGAGAGGTGGATTGTTTCGAGCCTATCGTCGAAACGTACAAAAAACAGATTTACCTATATTGCTGCCGAATGCTCGGCTGCAAGCAGGATGCGCAGGATGCCGTCCAGGATATCTTCATCAAAGCGTTTACCAAGCTTTATACCTATGAAGCCAAAGTTTCATTCTCATCATGGTTATACAAGATTGGATATCATCATTGTCTCAATATTCTTCGTAAGCGACGGGTTCGCATGCGAGTAAGCCGACTGATCAAACCGGCGGGTTATGCTGATAGCGTGGAAGAGACGCTGGAGCGCAAGTGGTTTAGCGAACCGTTGGAATATGCCATGACCAAGCTCTCGGCAGAGGAGCGAAATCTGCTTGTGTTGCGGGTTTTTGAAGATAAACCATTTACGGAGATTGCGCAGATTCTGGATAAGAATCTAAGCGCGGTGAAGAAAAAATATGCTCGAATGAAACAGAAAGTCATCCAACTGATCCAGGAGAAGGAGGGGGCGGGGTTATGCGAGATTCGGGACAGCCGGAGCAAGATCGAATTCTGAGAAGCATGGAAATGCACTCCGTGGATGAAGAAGTAGACGTGACTCCCGCCATCATGCAAAAGGTGCGACGAATTCACCGGAAGAAACACGGAAGAAATGACGGCAATCGGAAGAAAACCTTAATGATTGCAATGCTTACTGCGATTTTGATTCTTTCGTCGCTTAGTGTTTACGCCAGTCATTATTTGATACAGATCAAGAACAAGGAAGGCGAAGTCATTCTGTCTACCATAAAGCCATGGAAATATTCCGAATCGGAATATAACGCCAAACGTGTGAAAGAGACGGAAGAAGAGCTGAGAAAGAGGTTAAAGCCGGGAGAACAGGCGGTATTTTATATCAAGGACCTGCACATGACGCCACTCGTCAAAGAACAACCTCTGAATTATTTTTATATGTTGACTAAGCATTCAAATTATCAGGAACTCGCAAAAGAAATCGAGGAAAAAGGCGCTCCCGTGCTTCAAGAGCCTGAATATGTACCGAAAGGGTATCGTTATGATTATGGACAGATTCAAATTATGAACAATCCCGTATGGGGCACACCGGAGTATGAAACTCTTCTGAACGAACTCAAAGAGCAGGCAGAGAAGTCGGATGAAGAACAGGGACTGTTCTATAAGATTGTTCCTTGGTTCAAGATTGCATCTACAGGAATGGAATATCGTAAAGGCGAAAATCGGATCAAGATGGTAGCTTTTGCCCGAGAGAAGGGCTCCAAGGCCGGGGTGCCCACAAACCAAGCCGTAAAAATAAAGGTGAAAGGGAAAGAAATGATTCTGTCAGCCAGTCCATCCAGCCCTTCGCGCAGCTTGACTTGGCTAAGCGACAATGAAGAGGTGCTGTATATAATTACGGATGACCCAAAGGATCCGTTGTCCAAGGATGAGTTTGCGAAGATTGCGGCAGGGCTTATTCCCTAAAGGCATCCGATTTTTTACAAAATGTCCCTTTTGATGACGGCAAGGTGTTATATGAGATGTTAATAAAACTCAAAAGGCTTTGCCGCCGAAAGGAGCACGAATGGTAACATGATAAAAAACAAGATGAAAGTCGCATTATTTCTCGCAGCCACGATGATGGTCGGATCCGTCAACGCATACGCAGCCAGTACCGAAAGCGCATCGATATCGAAGACGATATCTGCCAAACCGGAGAAGGGAATCGTTTCATATGACGATCAAATCACGGACTTGGTCAACAGACTTAAGCCAGGTCAGATGATTGCCTACTATGCTGCCGATCAGGAATTTAACCGGACAGATCAAATCTACTTCGCATCCAAGGGCTTTGCTTTCACTAAGTATACGGATTATTTGGCGAAGTCGAAGGCAATGAGTGCACCGTCCCTGACCAAGCCTGCAGCCTTGCCGAAAGGTTACACTTTCAAGAACGCGGTTGTATACTTAAAGAGTCCTGAAAGAACGTCGAGCTTGTACAAGAAGCTGGACAAGGAATTGAAGGGGAAGGCTGGAAACGGCGAGAAGTTCGTGTATTCCGAGATCATGAAGGTAAATGAAGCATCCGCTGCGATTCTGAACTATGAAAAAGGCAAAGTAAAGCTTCAAGTCGTAGCGAGTGATATCGTTCCCGAACAGCCGATAGGCGGAACGCCCGTACCGCAGGAGAAACCGAACGAATCCAAGGAAACCATCGTCATTAACGGTGTCGAATGTGTCTACACCGCCGACTCGAAGGGAAGGGATCACCTGGATTGGGTGGATGAGGAGCAACAGATTCGTTACAGCATTTGGGCGGAAGACGTCAAGTCTGATATTCTTCGCTATGCCCAAAATATGCTTGCTCAAAAATAGAAGCTCTGCATTAGATCCGGTCGATGCAATAACCCATGTTTTTATTTTTTGCTCTAAAGTCTAAACTCTTTCATATAACAAGCATAGGATATTGTGTTCCGAAAATAAAGGAGGTTAGAACCATGGGTGAAGTTGCCGGTTACAATGGCGGAGGATACGGATCGGTTGGAGCGGTGCTGGTTCTCTTTATTCTCTTGGTCATCATCTTGTCTGCTTTCGGATTCGGATTTGGAGTTTAATAGGTTATGACAAAAACCCGCACCGTTTACTCGGTGCGGGTTTCTTCCGTTCATTGCGAGGCATGCCTTCCCATTGGCGAGACCACATCGGATTCTATGAGCAAGGACAACCATTTGCTATATAACTCCCACGGTTTCCCTGAGTCCAGCAATGCTTTGCAGGTATATATTCCTTCTTCGACGGAGCTGACTTTGTCCGCCAACTGTAAACGTACCGCACCATTCAGCAGCACCTGGTAGATAAATGCGAGGTCCCCTTTGCCCAGCAGAACCTCCGCCGTAGCGTCAGCTTGTTCGGAAGGAGTCCAGCCGATGTCCGGAACCGGCACATCTAGCCCGAACGCCTCGGGATCGATGATCTGCAGGCTGGCCTTGCCGTTCTCGATCCGGTATGTCCGCGTTGGCCGGTGAATGAATAATTCATCGGAGCCTTCACTGCCTTGAATAATGATCGCTTTACGGTAATCGAGTTTCATGATCAGTCGGCTTAACCGGTCAAAAACCGTATTATGGTATACGCCGAAGGTTAAATAAGGGGAATGGGAATAATCGACAAACTTTTCCGCCGTGTTGAGTACGGTCCGCATCCCCAGTTCCTCGCGAATCGGGCGAAGGTGCTTAAGCGGAGGGCACCATTCTTCCGCATCTACATATAATACGCCCGTCCGTTTGGCCGCCCGGATGCATGAGTCTTTTGCCAATGCCGGTCCGGTTATTCCTTTCGCCGCTAGTATATCCGACAAGGTAATCCCCCACTTTGGAGGGAGGGATGTAGTCCCGTGCAGCGTAACAGGGAGATCGGCAGCCGCGAGGACAAAAGCAGTGGCTAGCGTCGAGAAAAAAGATGACTTTCTGCCGTCATAAGGACCTGCGCAGTCGATACCCGCATGTAGAAACGAACGGTCCGCATATTCACGACTGACCTTCACGAAGGCTTCCAATTCTTCCACGCTTTCCATCTTGATGCGTTCAGCGATGAAAAAGGCGCCGATCTGCGCAGGAGTAGCCTGTGCACCTAGTATCGATGCTGCAGCCTGAAGCGCTTCCTCGTAAGTCAGGTCCCGAGCGCCGCGTTTGCCGCGGCCGACTTCTTTCAATAAGTGGATCATGATTTTTTGGCACCTCCTGTACCGGTCTCTTGCAGCAATTGATACAGCTTAACGATCGAGGTGGCGACGTCCACCATTCTTTTTCTTTCATTCATCGCCTGTTTGCGCAGGACATCGTAAGCTTCGGATTCCGAAATTTGTTTCATTTCGCATAAAATGCCTTTGGCCATATCAATCCATTTTCGTTCTTCAATGCGGGCTAGGAGCTGCGTTTTTTCGTCATGCCACTGTTGACGTTCGTAAAAATGCTTTGAACTAAAATGAAGCGTCCAATGCAGCTCGTGCTCCTTCATGGAGGGAAATAAAAGTCCATCAATTGTAACATCATCTTCACATGCTTCGAGAGATTGCGAAGCGGCATGATCGCTGCACCACCACAGAACCGGCACGCGCTTTTGTTGTTCAAGGGTACTGCACCATGGCTTGATCGAGGAGACCGGAAGATGGAGAACCGTTCCGTCAGCCTCCATGATTCCGGCCAACGCTTGCTTCTCATTGCGAGCAAGGTGGATCTTATAGCCGTATGAACGAAGGATAAATTCCGGAAGAAGCGCCTTGGCAGCTGTGTCACTTCGCTCTGAAGCAGGGACCGGATGGTGGATAACCAGCAATGAACGCATGGATTGACGCTCCCTTCATAAATGAAATCCTGTCAGAGGTTAAGCTTTAGCACAAAACAGAAACTATGTTAATTTATATAACATAAATCACAAGCGGATGTCGATAATTAATTAATTTTCTTAATTTCGTGTCAAATATGTTGACAGAACTCAAATGCGTAGTGTATATTTCCCTCAAGAACTTTATACTTCCCGGATACAACGTTGTATCCCATTAGCGGCAAAGAAGCCTGTTTTCGTTCCCGGTAAGAGTGTGCCAACTCTACTGGATCGAATGCAGGCTATTTTGGTTTTTTAAGATTTGTTGATGGATGAGTATATCGAAGGTGTTAGACGGAGGGAGAGCGAACCATGACAAAAAAGAAGTTAGTGATGATCGGGAATGGCATGGCAGGAGTACGGGCTATCGAGCATTTAATCAAGCTTGCGCCCGAAGCGTATGAGATTACGATATTCGGAGCGGAGCCTCATCCGAACTACAATCGGATCATGCTGTCATCCGTCCTCGCAGGCGGAACCGATCTGAAGGAAATCATGATTAATGACTGGGATTGGTACAAGGAGAACCGGATCCAATTGCATGCAGGACATACGGTGAACCGGATCGACACGCTGCATCGCAAAGTATTCTCCGAACAAGGAGCTGTCGCTCCATATGATGCTTTGATTATTGCGACCGGCTCCAATCCGTTTATGCTGCCTTTGCCGGGTGCCGACAAGGAAGGCGTGATCGCCTTTAGGGATATCCAGGATTGCGAAACGATGGTGAAGACGTCGCAGCAATATAAGAAAGCGGTGGTCATCGGGGGAGGCCTCTTGGGCCTGGAGGCCGCTCGAGGTCTTCTGCATCTGGGCATGGATGTATCCGTGGTTCACCTGAATCCCTATTTAATGGAACGGCAATTGGACGAGACGGCAGCCAAAATGCTGCAGCGTGAACTCGAAACACAAGGAATGACGTTTTTGCTGAATAAAAATTCGGAATCGATCTCGGGTCGGAAGCGGGTGAGGGCGCTCCATTTTACGGACGGGAGCAGCGTCGAGACCGATCTGATCGTGATGGCCGTCGGGATCAAGCCAAACGTCTCTTTGGCACAGTCCTCCGGGATCGAGGTTAATCGCGGGATCGTCGTTAACGACTATATGGAGACGAACGTACCCGGCGTCTATGCGGTGGGCGAATGCGCGGAGCATCGGGGCATCGCTTATGGTCTTGTAGCCCCGCTGTACGAACAAGGAGCGGTACTCGCCAAGCATCTGGCAGGTGTGGAGACTAGTGGATATGCCGGTTCCGTCACGTCAACGAAATTAAAGGTATCCGGCGTGGATGTATTCTCCGCAGGTCATTTTGCAGACCCGGAAGGAACCAGATCCATGCGATATCAAGACGAGGTCGAAGGGGTATACAAAAAAATCGTCGTTCGCGAAGACCGGCTCATCGGGGCTGTTATGTTCGGCGATACGGGGGATGGACCGAAGCTGTTTTCGCTCATGAAGAGCGGGGAATCCATCAGGGGCAGAGAGAAAGAGCTTCTGTTAGGCTTCGCGCCTAATGCAGGCGTTGTATCACCGGAGCAGCGGCTGGCTCAGCTGGCGGATGATGAGATCATTTGCGGCTGTAACGGCGTATCGAAAGAAGCGATCAAAGATGCCATTCTTACGAAGAACTGCAATACCGTCGCATCCGTTAAAGCTTGTACCAAAGCTTCGGGATCCTGCGGCGGCTGCAAACCTCTTGTCGAGGGACTCGTTCAATTATACGCCGGGGATGCTGCCGGGGAGCCGGTAAAAGAAGGGATATGCGGATGTACTTCGCTGGGGAGAGATGAAATTATCACCGAGATCACCCGTCTTGGACTGGGTACCGTGAAAGAAGTGATGAATGTGCTGGGATGGGACAATCCGGAGGGGTGCTCCAAGTGCCGTCCATCGCTGAACTACTATCTCGGCATGCTGTTTCCGGAATCCTACGTGGACGAGAAGGAATCCCGTTTCACGAACGAGCGGTACCATGCCAACATTCAGAAGGACGGCACGTATTCCGTGGTGCCTCGGATATACGGTGGGGTGACGTCGCCTTCGGAGCTAAAGAAAATCGCCGAGATTGCAGAAAAATTCGATGTGCCGATGGTCAAGATTACGGGCGGACAGCGGATCGATCTGCTCGGCGTCAAGAAGGAGGATCTGCCGAGGATGTGGGAGGAGCTGGATATGCCTTCCGGTTATGCTTACGGTAAAGCCCTCCGCACGGTTAAAACTTGCGTAGGGTCCACGTTTTGCCGATTCGGCACGCAGGACTCCATAGGTATGGGCGTGCGTTTGGAGAAAGAATTTGAGCGGCTGAGCACCCCGGCCAAAGTGAAACTGGCGGTTTCCGGATGTCCTCGGAACTGCGCGGAAGCCACCATTAAGGATTTTGGCGTTGTGGCAATTGATGGCGGCTGGGAACTGCACGTCGGCGGCAATGGAGGCTTTCATGTCCGGGCCACGGAATTGTTATGCGTCGTAAAGACCGAAGACGAGGTAGTCGAATGGGCCGGAGCCTTTATCCAATATTACCGCGAAAACGCACAATGGAATGAACGGACGTCGGTTTGGATCGAGCGAGTGGGCCTGGACCATGTGAAAAAAGCATTGGAGAAGAAAGAGGACCGCGCCGCTCTTGTTTCCAGAATAAAGCTGGCTTTAAGCAAGCAAAAGGATCCGTGGAAGGAGATTACGTCAGACAGCGGGCTTCGTAAAAATTTCGTGCCTTTGCCTGACGCCGAAGCTGTGACGAAATAGGGGGAGAACCAATATGGCGAAACTGCATGTAGGATATGTGAACGAAATCGATCCTAAGGGATCAAGAACTATTGAAATCGGGGGAACGGAAATTGCGCTGTTCCGCTTGTCGGACGGGAATATTCTGGCCGTCGAAAACAAGTGCCCGCATAAAGGAGGCAAGCTTTCGGAAGGTATGGTGTGCGGGAAGCAAGTGCACTGTCCACTGCATGATTGGAAAATCGATCTGTGCAGCGGACAGGTTCAAGAGCCGGACACGGGTCATGTAAACACTTATCAGATAGAAGTGGATCCGGCAAGCGGCGCGATTTACTTGCTGGATCGTACAGCTTAACGCATTGTCAGTCATATTCCGCTGTCATGTTTGAGGCTGTCATAAATGTTAAGGATTGATTTCATTAGAAGGAGTAGACCGACATGGATTACGTGAAACCGGATCAGGTGATGCATGACATGATCGAGGCTGGGGCCGCGAAGGCGCGGTTGAAGACTTCGCAGATGCTTATTCGCGGCATACTGTCCGGCGCTATCCTGGCATGCGCCACCACGCTAGCATTTACGGCTTCGACCCAAACGAATATCCCGATGGCGGGCGCGCTCCTATTTCCGGTTGGCTTCGTCATCATTGTAGTGCTGGGCTTAGAGCTGGTCACCGGAAGCTTTGCGCTCTTACCGTTAGCCGTTCTGCAGAAGAAGGCGTGGCTCTGGAATCAAATCCCCGTGCTTATAGGTAGCTTTATCGGCGGATCGGTATTTACCGGGGCGATGCTGTACTTTGCCCAATATGGATTCGGCAAGAGACGCGGGGTTGCGCGGATGGCGACCGGCTATTCAGGCCGCGGAATAATGGAGGCGACGGCAGTTTCCGTCGAGAACAGACGATGAGGCCGGGCATGGTGTATATCGTCGGCGCAGGTCCGGGAGACCCGGAGCTGATTACGCTGAAAGCCCTCCGGCGTATCCAGGAAGCGGACGTCATCATGTACGATCGGCTTGTGAACGATGAGCTGTTGAGTTACGCGAAGAAGGATGCTTTGCTTGTATACTGCGGCAAGGCACCCGGACGCCATTCTCTTCCGCAGGAAAAGATCAACGAGAACATGGTGGCCTTTGCCCTTGACGGTCATCATGTCGTCAGACTCAAGGGAGGCGATCCGCTGATCTTCGGTCGAGGGGGAGAGGAAGCATGCGAATTGGCTGCACGCGGCATTCCCTTCGAATTCGTGCCAGGCGTTACCTCGGCTGTGGGCGCTTCCTCGTCCGCAGGAATTCCTCTGACTCACCGCGGAGCCAGTACCTCGGTTGCTTTTGTCAGCGGAACGAGCTGCCATGGTAATGAGCAGAGCGTGAGGTGGGACTTGCTGGCGCACAGCGTGGATACGCTTGTGGTGTACATGGGTGTCAGCAGAATGGACGGCATCTGTAAAGAGATGATCGCTCATGGCAAGCAGCCGTGGACTCCCGCTGCCATCGTCGAGCAGGGAACCTGGGCAGAAGAGAGAATCTTCACGGGTACGCTCGGAACCATCTACAGGATTTCTCATCGGATGAACGTGAAAAATCCGGCCCTGCTGATCATTGGAGAAGTGGTGCGGGTCCGAGAGCAGCTCCTGAAACTGGCGGCGGAGGCGCAGGAGAAGACCGGTTAACCCTTGTGCAGACATGAGGAGATGCGCAGCCTACAATTACGCTAGAACGATACGAAGATACTTTTAACCATGGAGTGAACCCTTCTTGATTTGGGGTTCACTTTATTTTGCTGTGGAACATGTTAGCGGGGATGGGTAGGCATACAATAATACGGACCCGGCATTCGAGAATAGCCGATTTTATGCCGTCGCGAGAGGAAAACGCTTACACCGCAAAGAATATCAAGTTAACGCCATCTGTAACGATCAAGCTGGAGTGAAGTTGAAATTACTTGTTTTAGAAAAGGGAAAGAACGGGGGAGACGCATGAAATATGACGTCATCGTGGTAGGAGCCGGCTTATCGGGTCTCGTGGCTACCGCCGAAATGGCCGAGGCCGGCAAGCGGGTGCTGCTGCTTGACCAGGAACCGGAAAGCTCTATTGGCGGGCAGGCATGGTGGTCTTTTGGCGGTTTATTCCTTGTCGATTCGCCTGAGCAGAGAAGACTGGGGATCCGGGACTCCCGTGAACTGGCATGGCAGGATTGGCTGGGAGCCGCTGGTTTCGATCGGGAGGAGGACGAGGATTTGTGGGGGCGGAAATGGGCCGAGGCCTATGTCGACTTTGCCGCCGGCGAGAAGCGGGCATGGCTGCATTCGTTAGGAATTCGGTTCTTCCCAGTCGTTGGCTGGGCGGAACGCGGCGGATATCTCGCCGAGGGCCACGGCAATTCCGTGCCGCGTTTTCACATTGTGTGGGGAACAGGGCCAGGTGTCGTACAGCCATTTGAGTCCAGGGTCAGAGACGCCATCCGTTCCGGCGCAGTTGATTATCGTCCGCGTCACCAAGTCGATGAGCTGATTACGCGCGAGAATGCCGTCATCGGAGTAAGGGGCTCGGTACTTGCACCGAGTTCGGCCGGCCGGGGCGAGGAAAGCTCCCGCGAGGTCGTTGGCGACTATGAATATTATGCGGAGGCTGTGGTTGTCTCCAGCGGAGGCATCGGCGCCAACCACGAGCTGATCAGGCAGCATTGGCCGTCCCGGTTAGGCAAGCCTCCACGAGCGATGCTCTCCGGCGTTCCCGCGCATGTGGACGGACGGATGCTGGGAATAACGGAGCAAGCCGGCGGGCGGGTCGTCAATCGAGACCGGATGTGGCACTACACGGAAGGGATTAAGAACTGGGACCCGGTATGGTCCAAGCACGGCATCCGGATACTGCCGGGTCCATCGTCAGTATGGCTTGATGCCAAGGGGCAACGGCTTCCTGCTCCGAATTTCCCGGGCTTCGATACGCTGGGAACCCTGAAAGCCATTCAGGATACGGGCTTTGACTATTCCTGGTTTCTTCTGACCAGAAAGGTCATTGAGAAGGAATTTGCCCTGTCCGGCTCGGAACAAAACCCGGATTTGACCGGAAAGAGCATCCGTAAAGTGCTGGGAAGAGTTGGCTCGGGCATTCCGGGCCCTGTGCAGGCATTTCTGGATCACGGCGAGGATTTTGTTGTCGCCGGTTCACTGCCCGAGCTCGTGGACGGCATGAATAAGCTTGCAGGCAGCGATCTGGTCAAGCTGGACGATTTGAAGCGTCAGCTTGCCGCCAGAGACCGCGAGATGGACCAGGCTTTTACCAAGGATCTGCAGATCACGGCGCTCCGGGGAGCAAGGAATTATATAGGCGATCGTTTGGTGCGCGTAGCCAAGCCGCATAAATTTCTTGATCCGGCCCATGGTCCATTGATTGCGGTGCGCCTGCATATTCTTAGCCGAAAAACACTGGGCGGGCTTCAAACGGATCTCTCAGGGAGGGTGCTGAGTGCATTCGGCGAACCGGTTCCCGGGCTCTACGCGGTCGGAGAAGCGGCCGGCTTTGGTGGTGGGGGCGTTCATGGTTACCGTGCATTGGAGGGAACGTTTTTGGGCGGCTGCCTGTTTACGGGAAGGCAGGCGGGGCGGAGCATTGCACAACTGTAAGGTTCAGGAGGTCGTCCATCCTTGGAAAATTGTGCAAAAGGACCCTTATCGTTGTCATCTTCTCCCCAGCCATAATAATGAAACGGCCTCCCATCGAAGTCGATGGGAGGCCGTTTTCAGTTATGGCTTAAGGAAGGATGTTGCCGGCCGCGCGGTAAATGGCGTACCATTCCTCGCGAGTCAACGTGACATCGCCTGCTTTGATGCAGTCCTTCAAACGGTTGATATTCATCGTTCCGATGATGGGCTGCATTTGTGCAGGGTGGCGAAGAAGCCAAGCAATGGCAATCGTCGTATTGGTAACGTTATATTTTTCAGCGATTTCATCGATCTTCTGGTTAAGCTCAGGGAACTTGTCGCTTCCAAGGAATACGCCTTCGAAGAACCCGTATTGGAAAGGCGACCAAGGCTGAATCGTAATGTCGTGCAGTCTGCAGAAATCCAGAACGCTGCCATCGCGGTTAACCGCGGCGTCGTTCTCCATATTCACGTTGATTCCGCTTTGTATCATGGTGGTATTGGTGATGCTAAGCTGCAGCTGGTTTGCTACGAGCGGCTGCTTCACCGCTTTTTTCAACAGCTGGATCTGCATCGGATTCTGGTTGGATACGCCGAAATGACGCACTTTCCCCGAGCTCTCGAGCTGATCGAATGCTTCAGCCACCTCTTCAGGCTCAACCAAAGCATCCGGACGGTGGAGCAGGAGAACGTCGAGATATTCGGTACGAAGTCTTTTGAGAATGCCGTCGACGGAATTCAAGATATGCTCTTTGGAGAAATCGAACATGCCCTGACGGATACCGCATTTGGATTGAAGAATGATCTTCTCGCGGACTTCCGCATTCATATGTATCGCATCTGCAAAAATCTCCTCGCAAGCTCCGCCGCCATATATGTCGGCATGGTCGAAGAAGTTGGCTCCTTCCTCCAGTGCGGATTGCACGAAACGTTCGGCTTCGGCTTTTTCCAGCGAATTTATGCGCATGCAACCAACGGCTACAACAGGTACTTCCAGTGAACTGCTTCCTAGTTTCATCGTTTTCATGATTGCGGTCCTCCCATTCAAAATAGGTTGATTGTACGGCCGCCGCGCTATAATGCAGGGGCAGCCGAGAACGTGTTAGCGAACGACTAGATGAATAGGTTCATGCTGACAGTCTCTAGTGTATTGTGACATGCAGACGGCGCAATGTACAAGCTTTAATTTTCTCTCCCATGCAGCCATGTGGGTTATGGATCCCACATGCGATTTCGGAAGCGCCCTTGGATTCATCGCATCCTAATGTAGGGCCTTTACTTTTCGAATGACGATCCGGCTGTGAGGAAGAGACGGCATCTCATGAAAGCTGAAGCTTACGTCCTGCACGGGCACTTCATAACTCATCCGGTTAGCCAGAAAGTCCAGACTCTCCTTCATGATCTCAAGCGTAATCCATTCCCCGGCACAGCGGTGTCCCGTATGATGATCTCCGCCGCCTTGAGGGATGAAGTTAAAGGGACTTCCGTTCCAATGTTCGAAGCGATCCGGCTTGAACAGCTCCGGCTGATCCCATAGGCCGGGATGATGGTTCGTTCCGTATAAATCAAGGATCGTCAGCACGCCTTTATCGAATGCATATCCGTTCCAGGTAAATTCCTTTCGTGCACGCGCTGGGGCAAAGGGGAAGAATGGGTAGAATCTCCGGACCTCCTGGACAAAATGCGTGAGCCGTTTCTCGTCGGACGTCATCAATTTCTCGCGCTCATGCTCCTGCTGAATGACAGCTAAGGCGGTAAAGCTTACGTAAATGGCAACGGCGACGATCGGGCGGAGAATGTTAATGATTTCTACCGCTGCGGTTTCTTTATCCAGAAGTTCGCCGCGAAGATCGCGATGCCAAGACATCGTGTGCAGCGTGCTGCCCTGCGGCGGATCCGCTTTTCCGCTGCGTACGTCGACAACGAGCTCCTGAATCCATTTTTCCGCCTTCGTTCGGGCGTTTCTTCCCTTCATATGCTTGATGCCAAAAGCCGCTGTAGCCTCGATCATGGCAGCAAGCCAGCCCGTTTTCTCCTCTGCTTCAGCTTCGGGAAGCGGCACGGCCGCCCACTCACAAGCCACACGGCAGAGAATTTCCTGGGCCTCCTCATAAATCTTGACGCTATCCTTGGATTCCCACCGGCTTACGGCAAACTCCCAATGTTTGCGGGTGATTGCTCTCATGTCATGAAGAGCTTCCCTGGACATCAAGGACATAAACATGGCTTTGCGATGATGGTGTTCTTCGCCATCCAGCGTCTGCACCCCGTCTTCGCCGAACAGGGTTTTCAGCACGCGCTTCGGGGCTGCGCCGCTTCGCACAAACTTATCCCGGTCATAGAACAGCCTGGCCGCTTCTTCTCCGCGCATGCAGATGGCACGTTCCCCCAATAGACGGGTTTCGAATATGTCGGATTGAAAGCCGATGGTTCGGTTCGTGATGAACAAATAGCCTTCTCGCAGCACATTCAAGCTATGATCAAGTCCCTCTTCCTTCGGAATCGGTTTGATCTTTTCCATAATGATCGCCTCCCGGATAATCAACATTTCAAAATCCAATATTAAAAATTTCTAGTTTTGTAATGAAAACATGCTTCCAACACAATACAACTTACATACCCGTTCTCTTCCGATTTGAACAATTTCACACCGCTGTTCTCAACTATCATAATCCAAGTCAAAAGTTGAAACCGGGCTGCTCCCTTGCAGGATTCCCTTGCGTTGACGAGAATTTGATTAAGTAATATTTCAAAAAGATGAACCCAGGAGGTTAAGAAAATGGCAGCAGAAATTACCAGTGTGTACAAAGAACAGATCCCGTCCGCGCGCTTGATCGGCAAACGGTATACGGACGAGCATCGAAATGCGGCAGGAAGCTTCGCGGACCAGTGGGAAGAATGGTTCGCCAATGGCTGGTTCGAAAAGATCGGGCAGCTTGGTTGTTTGCCGGAATCGGAGGGTGCTTCTTATGGTCTTATGCGAATGAACGGGATTCAGTTTGAATATTGGATCGGTATGCTTTTCCCGAAGCATATCGAAGTGCCGGAAGGATTTGACCATGCGGAGCTGGAAGAAGGCGCTGCGGGGATATGTTGGTTATATGGCAAGGATAACGGGGAGCTGTTCGGTATGGAGCCTCATAAACGATGCATGGCGAAAATCGCCGAACAAGGCTGGAGCCTAGGCGAGAACCCGTGGTTCTTTGAACGTTATCATCCAGTCCGTTTCATGATGCCGGACGAGCTGGGGAATGTCATCTTGGATTATGGCGTTTATTTGAAATGAGACGTTCGATTCGCTAGGCATGAATGAGAGCCGCTCCAATGGAGTGGCTCTTAACCGTTCTTCTGATTCAGTTAAACAAACTACACGCCATACTCGAGCTCGCCACATTTTAGATTCATGCAGCGCTTAGCCTCTGCTCACGAATTTCTTTGCATTGTCTACGTTCAGCTTTTTAACATGTTGAGTCAATAGATTCTTGTCACTGACGATCCAGGTGTGATTGGTGGAGTTGCGTCTTCGATTCGCTAAGAAATGATACGGACTTCCCGAGTATATTCTATAGTTACGAGCTATACAATCAGCACAAAATTGGACGCACTCGCTGCGATTTTGATTCGGGAACGCTACTTGATCGAATACATGCCGTTTAACCAGCATGGTCGCCCCTTGAACAAGGCGAACCCATTGATTGGCCATGTTAGGGTAACGGTGCAGAAGAGCTTTTTGTCCGGCAAGCTGCATGAAGTGCGCTCTCTTTCCTACAATATCAGCGCGAGTCTTGATCATGAGACGGACGCTTTCGTTCAAATAATCAGGTGCGTAATAGTCATCATCGTCAAATTTAGCAATGAGGCCGTGTTTGGAGACCTTGACTCCATAATTAAGGCAGCTGCCGAGTGATAATCGTTCCGGTTTGCTATATATTCTGACGTTGCGATATGACTTGGCTGCCATTTGATATTCCGGCAGCTTGAGACTGCCATGATTTAAGATGACGATTAACTCTTTGTTCCTGTAATTCTGTCTGGCGTAATTCTCCAACAGATTGTGCAGGCATTCCGATCTTTTGGTGCAGGTGATGATCGATACGGCAGGCTGTGATGGGGATGATGACCGGTGCGTCATGCTCGACCGCCTCCGGTCGTCCGCTGTACGAATTTTTTGAAATCTCGTACATTCGGAACTTTAGGGTGCTTGGCCATGAGTTCCTGATCGCTAATGATCCATGTATGACCGGATGAATTTTTCCGCCGCACTGCCGTAAAATGATACTTGTTGCCGGAATAGACTTTGAAGCCCTTGCTTTTACTTCTTGTGCAAAAAAGATCGTCTTCACCGACGCTTTGATTCGGAAAGCGTACTTTGTTAAAGACGTGCTTCTTAAATATGAGCGTAGCCCCCGGCAGCATGGTTACGGTTCGATTTTCATCGTTAGGAAAGCGTAGAATTAGAGTTTTGGAGCCTTGTAAATACATATAATGTGCACGTTTCCCTATAATATCGGCGTTCGATCTTCTTAACGACTTCAGGCTGTCCGACAAATAGTGGGGGGCGTAATAGTCGTCATCATCGAATTTGGCAACGATGCCGTATTTCGTTTTGCTTACGGCGTAATTTAGGCACGCACCCAAAGTGACATGCTCCGGCATGCGGTAGATTTGTATGTTTCGATGCTTGTTGGCTATTTGCTGGTAAGGGGAGAGGGCGATTGTACTATCGTTGACAACGATAATGAGCTCTTTCTTGGCATGGGATTGTCTAGCGAAATTATGGAACAAGTTTTTAATATAATTAGGGCGATTCGTACAGGTAATAATGGATACGCCTTGCGTTTTGGATGAATTGTTGAAGCTTGCTGCCATTCCATCACTCTCCTTATCTATGAGGATAATTTCTATATCACAATAGAGTATGTAAAGTATAAATAGAGGTAACGGCATTACGACTCGACCAACTTTTAAAATTTTTATAGCAGGAGGGCATTGCATTACAGATCTTGTTTATCTATAATGGATGTCATAAGTCCATAATATGATTTGTCCTTGGCATTTTTCCTTGGGCAAAGAGAAATAGACAAGGAGTCATGTCGTCTTGCGTTCATAATATGGACATTAAAGATCCAGAAGGGTGATGGTGTGCATGACGGAGCAATTGCATGATGTCGTTATTATCGGCGGAGGTCCGGCAGGATTGAATGCTGCGCTGGTATTGGGAAGAGCGAGGAAAGACGTGGTGTTGATTGACGAAGGAAAGCCGCGAAACAGGGTTACGCGGGAAACCCACGGTTTTCTTACGAGAGACGGCACAAGCCCATCGGAGTTTCGCCGTATAGCAAGAGAACAGATTACCGCCTATCCCTCCGTCCGCTTCGTAGAGAATACAGCTGCCGCCGTAGAGGGAGTCGACGGTGATTTCCGGATTACCACGGGAGAGGGAACGATATACCGGAGTAAAAAGCTGCTGTTCGCCGTTGGGAAGAAGGACAGCCCGCTGGATGTTAACGGATTAGCCGACGTATACGGAAAGAGTGCCTTCGTCTGCCCATACTGCGATGGATGGGAATTGAGGGATCAACCGCTCGTCGTCATTGCCAAGGGTGCGGGGGCGCTGCATTTTGCCAAAGTGATTGCAGGGTGGAGCGATCGGTACACCATCTGTACAAACGGACCGGATGAACTGACGGATGAACAACGGCAGGAATTAAAGGATCATGACGTCCCTCTATTCAACTCCCCGATTCATCGCATTGAATCGAACGAGGGGATGGTACGGCAAGTCGTATTGGAGGATGGAGCGGTCATTCCGTGCACGGGCATCTTTTTCGCGCCGAAGCTGGTCCCTGGTTCTGAATTGCCGGCGGCTGTAGGCTGTAATATCAACGAAGGTGGAAGTGTGGTCATTGATGCCTTCGGCAAAACGAGCGTGCCGGGCGTCTACAGCGCCGGTGATGCAGCCACCGAGATGTATCAGGCCATTGCGGCCGCTTCGATGGGAGCCATGGCAGCGGCCGCCATCAACGGCGAGCTGCTTAACGAACGATGGAATCGTTAATTTGTGAGTATACGAGAGGCAGGCTTTGGTTAGCATCCAAGCCTGCTTTTTCGTTCCTAGGGGATTTTTTAATTCTAAATCATTCTTACACTCCGGATTGGGGTCAATTATCGGCTATGATGAAATTATCAAGTACAGGGAAGGGTGTTTACGATGAGAACAACAATGGCGTTTATCATGAATCAAGTTTGGAGGGATATGAATAATTAACCCTCCGGCATAATGGAGGAGAGCGATTTGAATTCTCGGACCAAGAAATTTTTATCCTATTATAAACCGTACCTGGGGTTATTATTTGCAGATTTGGCATGTGCTTTTGTTGTCTCGGCCATTACGCTGACGCTTCCGCTCTGTATACGATACATCACCATCAACGTGCTGGAAGGGAATTCTCAAAGCCAGCTGATTCAAATCTATGCGGTGGGTGCCGTCATGCTGGCCATGGTCATCATCCATACTCTGTGCGATATGTTCATTTCATACAAAGGACATATGATGGGGGCTTATATGGAAAGTGACATGAGACGGGAGCTGTTTGACCATTTTCAGAAGCTGTCCTTTGGATTCTACGATGAGCACAAAACCGGGCAGCTAATGACACGGACCACCAATGACATTCTGTCGCTGACCGAATTGTATCACCATGGTCCCGAAGATATCGTCATTTCCGTTCTGAAGTTCCTGGGAGCATTCATCATCTTAATGTATATCGACGTGAAGCTTACCCTGATCGTATTTCTCTTTCTCCCGGTCATGGCCGCGTTTGCTTTTTACTATAATAAGAAGATGAACGCGGCGTTGCGGGTAAGCAAGGACCGGATCGAGGATATCAATGCACAGGTAGAGGATTCTCTTTCGGGTATCCGCGTGGTGAAGTCTTTTACGAACGAGCATATAGAGAAGGGGAAATTCGCCTATGCCAACAAGCGGTTCGTTGACAGCAGAAGGGAAGGGTATAAGAGCGAAACATACTTTCACGAAGGGCTGGTCGGTTTTACCCAGCTTATTACGATTACCGTTATTGTGTTCGGCGGAGCCGCAATCGTGGAAGCCTCGCTGGAACTGGCGGATTTGCTGACCTTTTTCTTATGCATCGGCATTCTGATCGAACCGATCCAGCGCATGGTTAACTTCGCCAGACTGTACCAGGAAGGCATTACGGGATTTGACAGGTTCATGGAGATCCTGGAGGTAGAGCCCGATATCGAGGATGCCGATTTTGCCGAGACGATCACGCAGGCGATATCCGGGAGATTACGCAGCACTCTTTAAGAAAAAATATCGGGATCGTGCAGCAGGATGTATATTTGTTTGCCGGCTCCGTCTTCGATAACATCCGGTATGGCAACATGGAGGCCAGCGAGGATGAGATCATCGCAGCAGCCAAAAGAGCGAATGCCCATGATTTCATCATGGCACTGCCGGACGGTTATGAAACGGATATCGGCCAGCGCGGCGTCAAGCTCTCCGGAGGACAGAAGCAGCGGCTCAGCATTGCGCGTGTGTTCCTGAAGAACCCGCCGATCCTCATATTTGACGAAGCGACCAGCTCCCTGGACAATGAAAGCGAGAGAGCGGTCCAAGATTCGCTGGAACGGTTAAGCGATAATCGAACAACGCTTGTCATCGCTCATCGGTTGACAACGGTACGGAATGCCCAGCGAATCGTCGTATTGTCCGAAGACGGGATCCAAGAACAGGGCACGCATGAAGAATTGCTTGCCCGTCAAGGCGCTTACGCGAATTTATATCATATGCAATTGACAATCTAAGCAAGAAGAAAGGCGATTTGTGAACGGTTGAAGCACCGTCAGCAAATCGCCTTGTCCTGTTTGATGAATCATGTTATGAAGTTGCCTCGTGCCTGGTATACATTGCACGCGGAAGAGGATTTAGCCTTGCAGCGTTTTGCCCGGCTGTTGTTCTTCCACTTCCTTGATGGCATTGTCTTCATCCTGTACCTTCTCTTTCGAAGAGCCAAACCATCCGATCACGGCAATCAGCACGAGAACGATATAGAAGGAAGCCTTCCAGATCGAGCTCTCAGGGAAGTGATGGTCGATTAGGGCTACATCAGGGTGTGCAAGGGTAATCACCGCAAGCTTGACGCCTACCCAACCAACAATCAGAAATGCCGCCACTTCCAGTCCGGGACGCTGCTGCAGCAATTTCACGAAGTAGGATGCCGCAAAGCGCATGATGATCAAACCAATGAATCCGCCCAGGAAGATGACGATGAATTGACCTCCGTCCAGGCCGCCGATGTTCGCCAATCCGCTTGGCGGCAATGCGACAGCCAACGCAACGGCTGCGAGGATCGAGTCTACGGCAAACGCGATGTCCGCCACTTCGACCTTGAAGACGGTCATCCAGAAGCCGGATTGCTTCTTGGGCTTGTCCGGTTTCGGTTTTGCGTCTTCCGTCGGTTTCTTGCCTTTAATAAAGTGTTTCAACGTGTGATTGATCGAAATGTAGAGAAGATAGAGTGCGCCGATGGCTTGTACCTGCCATACATCCACCAGGAACGAGATTAAGAACAGCGATCCGATCCGGAACACAAAGGCTCCGAGCAGCCCGTAGAATAAAGCCTTTTTGCGCTGGTTCTCCGGTAAATGTTTGACCATGATGGCAAGGACCAGCGCATTATCCGCCGCCAGCAATCCTTCCAGTGCGATGAGCACTAACAGCACCCATCCATACTCCAATAAAAGCTCCATGCCATTTCCTCCTTGTTGTATTATTGAAGGCACAAAAAAGACCTCCACCGGCAGGTGAAGGCCTTTTGAAATCAAAAAGAGACCTTCACCACAGAGTGTGTGGTAAAGGTCTCGCAAACAACGAATCGTTGCCAACAAAGCCGGGGACATTTCCCGTAATGACGACTTTGCTGTGACAGCTACTCCCCTTTAATCACGTTCCTGCATAACTGATATCGCCCTCAGTTAAGCCGTGATATAAAGATATAAATTTTTTAGAGATAAGTCAAGCTTTTTTACTTGAATTCAGCAGAATAGGACTCCAACGCAACGGGTCTGTTTTTCATGGCCGACCGTTTCCTGAAGTTCACATCAACGCTGGATAGAACAACGCTAAGAAAGACAAGCGCAGCTCCTGCATACTGGTTGGAATCCATGACCTCGTTGGCAAACCAGTATCCGAAAAGCGCGGCGAATACAGGTTCCAGCGAAAATACGAGACCCGTTCGGGTGGCGGTTGTATACTTCTGGGCGATCGTCTGGAAGATGAACCCCAATCCGCTGCATACGACGCTGAGGATCAGGACAGCCGTCCATGAGTCGGTGGAGCTTGGCCACGCCGGTGTTTCCAAGAGAAGTGACGAGAGGAACGCATACAATCCGGTAAATCCCAGCTGCAGGATGCCGAGGCTTAACGCGTCGACCTTCTGCGCAGCCGTGCTGACGATATTGATATGAAGCGCATAACATAATGCCGCCGCTATGCAGAACAGGTCCCCGATTTTAAATGCAAAAGGGAGCTGGATGGTCAGCAGCGCGATGCCCGTTAAGGCAAGCAAAATACTGATCATCAGTTTCTTCTCTATTTTTTTCTTAAAGAGGAACGTATGTATCAATGGGACAAACACCACCGTTAAGCTGATCAGAAACCCGGCATTGGATGCTGTCGTTGTTTTCAGGCCAAAGGTCAAGGCCGTGAACATGATAAACAAAATAAAGCCCAGGAGCATGGCGTAACGGATCGTCTTCAGGTTAACCCGGCACAAGCGCGGGAAAAAAATCGCTCCTGCAAGCATAAAGGCCAATCCAAATCGTAGGGCTATCAAATTGAACGCTCCGAGCGAATCCAGTCCCATTTTCATAAAAAGATAGGACGAGCCCCAACACATGGTGATAAACAAAATCATAAGATCGGCCTTCAGCGGTTTCAAGTTCTTCTTCCTCCTTCAAGTGATTGAACAGAATCAGTATACTCACGTACAATAGACAAGTAAAACGAATGTTCTTAATAATAAACATGAGTAAAATTCATGTATAAAATAAACCGGAGGATTCCCTGTGAGTATTAATAAATTCAAAGTTCTGGTAAAGGTCGTCGAGCTCGGAAGCTTGACCAAAGCCGCCGAAGTGATGGGATTTACGCAGTCCGGCGTCAGCCATATGATCAACAGCCTGGAAGATGAGTTCGGCTTCTCGCTGCTGATTCGAAACCGTTCAGGCGCGAAGTTGACGACCAATGGCGAGGAGATCGTGAAGACGATGCGGGAAATATTGAAATGGAACGAGCATTTGGAGCAGCAGGTGGCTTCCATTCATGGAATCGAGCTGGGAACCATTCACATCGGCACCTTTACCAGCGTCGGCGTTCACTGGCTGCCTGGGATTATCCAGGATTTCCGGCGGGATTATCCCCATATCGAGATTCGTTTGGTCGAAGGAGATTATCGGGAAATTGAGGATTGGATCGCGGAGGGCAAAATTGATTGCGGCTTTCTGTCACTTCCGACGTGGGATACATTCGATGCGATTCCTCTGCATCAAGACCCGATGCTCGTACTGCTGCCAATGGAACATCCGCTTAGCTCCGAGGACTCCATTGCCTTAGCCCAAATTGAGAATGAACCGTTTATTATGCCAAGCAAAGGCTCCGATTACGATGTGAACCGGGTGCTGGAGAAAGCCCCGACCAAGCCGGATATCAAATATACGCTTGGAGACGATTATGCCATTATGGCCATGGTGGAGAAGGGCCTGGGCATCAGCATTCTTCCCGAACTTGTGCTGCGAGGGCAGCGGCGGAATATACGGCTGATCGAATTGAAGGAGAAGAGTTTCAGATCGCTTGGCATTGCGGTAAGCTCCTTGCGGGAAGTATCTCCGGCAACGAAACGATTCTTGAATTACGTTAAAAGTTACCCGAAGCTGTAGCCGCCAAACGGGCGCGATATGAAGCTCATACCCAGCATCCAGGCTCTATTACAAGGCAAGATCTTCGTTCATGTTATTTCACTACATAAAACAATTCGTGTCACAAAATCGCTTGTTGGAATTGTTATATAGGTAAACACAGAAGGAGGTGAGCTCGCTTGCAGCCAACCATCCCCGGGGAAGCGGAAGGAAAGAGAGAAGCCATTGAAGCGATTGTAGAACAAGTCAAAACAGGAGATAAACACGCATACCAAGCGATCATCCTCCAGTTTGAGCGGCAGATGTACACGTACTGCTACTATATTCTGAAGAATCATGCGGAAACCGAAGATGCGGTGCAAGAAATATTTATTCGTGCCTATGAACATCTTCATCAGTACAAGAGACAGGTGTCTTTCTCCGCCTGGTTGTATAAAATGGCCTATCATCATTTGATCAATATCAAAAAGAAGCAGAGCCGTTTTCTTAACCTGATTGAGCATTACAAGGAACAACAGCCGGTTATGCAAATATCTCAGCACGAGCCGGTTGTGTACGAGCTGTTAGCCTACTTGACGGCAGAAGAACGACACATATTGCTGCTGAAGGCCGTTGAACAGTATACCTTCGAGGAAATCAGCGACATTATGGGACTCAAGTCGGCAACGATACGAAAGAAGTATGAACGATTACGACGTAAACTGATGGACCGAATAAGCCAAAAAGGAGAGGTAGCACGTGGGACAATCGCCAAAACAAACGGAATTCGCTGAAATGAACGTACTAGAAGATATGATTCGAGAATCGTCTTTACCGAAGAATAGCATGAGCTATCAAATTATGAACAGGATTGGAGAACGTGAAATGACAAGGACAAGAACATCTTCCAAAAGAAAACCGAACGTTTTAAAAAGAACAATACTCGTTGCCTCCGCAGCTGCTGTGCTGGGAGGAAGCGTAATCGGGTCAGGATTTGTATCGCCGGTCATGGCAGCAACCCTGAAGCAAATCCCAGTGCTCGGCGTGTTATTTGAAGGAACCAGCGAAGATGCTGTGAAAGCTGCTATAGAGCAAGGGATTCTATCCGAACCTAACTTGAGTGTAACTCACGATGGCGTGACGTTGAAGGTAGCTGACGTTCTATATGACGGAACCCGGTTGTCCTTTATCCTGGAGCGCGAGGGCGTGGATTTACCGAGTACAGCTTCTCCGTATTTTAGCAAAGACGCTAAATTCATCGGTAATCCCGATAGCGAGTATGTTAAGTCGAGGACAGTAGCTAAGGAAGATCAGGAAAAAGGCTATATCGAAAGACCGCGAATCCTAGTAGACGGACAAGAAGTGGCGATGGGCGAAGGGAGCTTTGGAGATTATCCGCAACAGGACAATGCCTATATCGTTGAGCTTACCAAAGGTCTGAAATTACCCGATCAATTCGAGCTGACCATTCAGGCCAACGTAACTCAAGTGAACGAAACCTACGAATTCAGGGTCCCTGTGAATGTCACTAATAAATCGGTTGTCGTGAAGCCGGACCAGGCTACGAAATCGGATGGACCATTCAGTTATACCGTCAAGCAATTGGATATTTCACCGGTATCGACCCGCTTGGTTCTGGACAGTAAAGGCGAGGTGCCGGCTTCTGCAGAGCAAACAGGCGATTACATCGCGAGCATGGTCTATTATGAGCTGGTGGATGATCAAGGGAATGTGCTGACTCCGCGGAAGTTTGATTACTTTAACAGCAAGCCGGAGACCGAATATCATATCGATCAATTGTACAGTCCTGTAAACGGAACTCCGAAATCCATCACGATTAAACCGTTTACCCTGACCGTAAACAAGAAGGATTGGAGCGTTGTCGGTCAAGGGAAGGACAGCTTCGGAGATAAAACATATCTGACGGATCTGGAACTGACCATTCCGGTTCAGCCATAACAACGAGTGCAAGAATAGGGGCCAAAAGATCTTAGATCTTGCGGGAGGCCCCCTTGATCAAAACATAAGCCATAGCGGTGTGTCGGGAATAACTTCCTGAGCACCGCCATGGCTTTATTTGACAATTTTCTGTTTTTGAGAGCCGTACGTCAAGCACCTAAATCTACTTTTGGGATGGCCTCTCTTTCATTCATCATTCTGGCTTAAGTTTCGGCCCGAAATGTTTTGCCTAACGGGTTGCCAAGGCCGTAATAATGCCGGAAATTATAGATTAGCGGGCTCCATTGGTCGGGATTAATGTGATGGTCATTCCAAATGATATTGCTATGGGCGTGTATATGGATCGCCTGTGTTTCGACAATAGCAAACATGGAAGAATAGTCAGGAATCCGGATGTTTTTCACGGTGGCCTCGATTTGAATGGGGCACTCCATGATGCGAGTAGGCTTTACGGCAACAGAATCCGCAGGCGTTAACCTGCATACTGCATATTTATCTTTTTCATATGTAAAACCGTTCTTTGCCTTATCCTCAGGAACCGGATATTTTCCTGTATGAGGGGCTAACTGCTCAACATTCTCCCATAAGGAAGGGTCCGGAATATTGATGACGCATTCAGGATGCCGTTCCAGGTTCTCAATCGCCTTCCCCCCGAGTCCGATGCCAAGAATGATATGTTCTCCCAGCGCCCATGATGAGGAGATGGGACTGATATTGACGGTGTCATCTTCATTCAGGGTGTTGAGCAAAATAACCGGAGTTCCATAATACAGGATTTTCGGTTTAATTAGTTCAGTGTCGATCATTTGAGCGGTTATTTTCATAAAATGTTCCTCCCATTAACGGTTCTATCCCAAATCATTGTAGAATAGAAAAGGTTCGATGCTCATCGAAATATGGATTACATCAGGAGGGATGGAGATGAATGCGAGTCCGAACATAGCACAGGTAGCCTCACTCGTAAGCGATGCATCGAGAGCGGCCATCATGACCGTCTTATTGGATGGTCGTTACCACCCGGCAGGAGAGCTGGCGTACATGGCAAATATCAAACCGCAAACGGCTAGCTTTCATTTATCCAAAATGGTTGCGGCGAATCTGGTGGCCGTCGAAAAACAGGGAAGGCATCGTTATTACGGAATAGAGAACCAGGAGGTTGCCCGGATCATGGAGAGCCTTCTATCGATAACGCCTCCCGTTGAAATAAGATCATTCAACCAAGCTTTGGAGCACGAAGCCATTCGCCATGCAAGGACTTGCTACGATCATCTTGCGGGGAGTTTGGGAATTCTATTGACGGATTCGCTTCTCAGTGCAGGGATTTTATCCGAAGTGGATCATCAATTTACGGTTACCGAAAAAGGAGAAGGCTTCTTCAGGGCGTTTCAAATCGATCTGGAACGCGTGAAGAGAAAACGCCGCTCCTTCACGCACCGATGCCTGGACTGGAGTGAAAGACGTCATCACCTTGCCGGGGCGCTGGGCCATGCGCTGTTGGAAAGACTATTTGAATTAGGATGGGTACAAAGGATGCCAAAAACCAGGGCCATTAAAATCACGCCCGAGGGCAGGAAAGGGCTAAACGAAACGTTTCATATTGATATCGAATAGGCGCAGGTTTTTCGGCATGAAGCAGTGGATGCCAGAAAAAAGGACTGCCGCCGCCTCATCGGAAGATGAAGCGGCATGCAGTCCTTTTTATTAGAGATTAGCGCAGCGTCTTCAAAGCACCGCTCCAAGCGAGCACTTGGTCGAGCATGCCATTCAGGTTGACAAGATGCAGATCTGCCGGTTTGAACACAGAGCCGTTCTCGAAATCAGTGAATAACGAGAGGGCAGGATGTACGCGAACGTCCGCCACGGACAGCTCGCCCAGGATTCCGCGCAGATGCTCGGCAGCGCGTGCGCCGCCAACAGAACCGTAACTCACGATGCCTGCAGCTTTATTGTTCCATGCCTCACGGGCATAATCGAGTGCATTCTTCAATGAGCCGGAAATACTGTGGTTGTACTCCTGAACGATGAATACAAAGCCGTCCAAACTTGCAAGTTTGGTATTCCAAGCCGTTGCTTGTTCAGTCGCGTCGGCCTCGCCCAAAAGCGGAAGCTTGTAATCCGCGATATCTACGATTTCGTAGTTTGCATCTCCGCGCTCGTCAGCGATACGTTTAACCCATTCACCTACTTGCGGACTTAAACGACCTTGACGGGTACTGCCTAAAATAATACCGATATTCAATTTGGACACTGTTCTTACCTCCCGATTATTCTGAATATATTGTGATCATGGTGTGCTTGTTATTTTGCATGAGCTAATCATAATCTTAGTGGGTTATCTTTGTCAAGCAGCTTACTAAAAGTTTGTGTAAAATATTCTAAGTTTTTTTGTATTCATGCACGGGTGGATATTCACCTGAAATCGAACGGTGTTTTGTACCACATAGACAGCTGCGATGTTATACTGGTCATGTGCCTTGGAACCCACTTTTTCGTGCCGGGATCACACGCGTCATTCAGCAATTAACGTACATATGAAGATTGGAGAGGTGAAGCAAGAATGGAACTTAGACAATTAAGAACGGATGAATTTGACATCAGCACGAAATTATCCGAATATGCCTTTCAATATACGCTGACGCCGGAGCAGCGGGAGTCCAATCAGAAGCATTTTAAACCAGAGCGATTCTGGGGGATTTTTGACGGGGAAGAGCTGCAGGCGAAACTGACCATCATTCCGCTGCAGGTCTATTTGCAGGGGAACACTTTCGCGATGGGCGGCATTGCGGGCGTGGCAACATGGCCGGAGAACCGCAGACAGGGACATGTCTCGACGCTGCTTAAGCATGCATTGCAAGAAATGAAGGGCAAGGGACAGACCCTCTCCTTCCTGCATCCGTTCTCGATCCCGTTTTATCGCAAGTTTGGCTGGGAATTGTTCGCGGAATATTATAAGTACGTCATTCCGGTGTCCAAATTTCCGCGTAAAGTGGAGGTGCCGGGCCGCGTTGTAAGAGATGTAAACGACATTGCTGTACTGGATGGCATGTATCAGGCCTATGTCAGCCGGTATAACGGTACCCTAGTGCGCGAAGAGGCATGGTGGACAAGATTCGTCCTGCAGGGAGACAATCACAGCGTTGTGTTTTATTCTGCCGAGGGCAAACCGACGGGCTATGCGTTATATGAGCTAAAAGACAAAGAACTGGTGTGCGACGAATTTGTTTTCCTGAATGAAGAAGCCCGAAGCGCGCTTTGGACTTTTTTTGCAAACCATGATTCCAGGATCGAGCAGGTGACCATGACGATGGTGCCGACGGATGACCAGCTGCCCTATATGCTGCCGGATCCCCGCGTTACCCGGGAAACGGTTCCTTACTTCATGGCCCGTATCGTGGATTTACAATCCTTCGTGGAGCAGTATGCTTTTGAAGCGGGGCGGGAAGCTGTCCTGACCATCGAGGTGGAGGATTCCGCAGCGCCTTGGAATGCAGGCCTGTGGAGGCTGTCGGTGAATGGAGAGGGGAAAGCGGAACTGTCGGAGCTCCCATCCGATCGAGGGGAGCAGGCGGATCTGTCTACCGACATTCAGACACTGTCGGCCTTGTTTACCGGATATAAAAGACCGCAGGCACTGTATTCCATCCACCGCCTGACCGGAGATGCTAAGGCTGCAGCACAGCTGGAAACGATGATTCCTGCAGGCCAAACCTACCTCATGGATTTCTTTTGAGAAAGGGATAACGCTTGGTGCTTTCGGAAGAATATCGTCGAATTCGCTTTGTCGTTAGTATATACGAAACACACAAAAAAGCCTGGGTACCAGGCTTTTTTGCGTTTCGATCATCTAAGGGTATAAATTCAATCCTGAACCTCTTTTTTGGAGAAAACATAGAGCTTTCCGTCATCCCCATACTCCGCGTATGCGATATCTTCCAAGGATTCAAAACCTTGTTCCCGCGCTTTCGATTGAATCTCATTGTGTTCGATGTGCTTGCCCAGCATGGATTCCTCGAGCAGTCTTCCCTTGTCGACAACCGTTACCGTGAAGGGATCCGGCTTGGCTTCGATGCCAAGATCCTGGGCCGACGGCGGCTCGTATTCGGGTTTGCGCATGACGGATAGCGAGCCGTCCGTTTCCAGAATGGCGTATTTGACTTCGGTTAATGAGAAAATATTTTGCCGTCTGAGCATGGACAGCAGCTGTTTATATTCCATGTCGTATTTATCGAGCAGCTTTTGGTTGAGCTTTCCGTTATCGATCAGAAGAACCGCCCGCCCTTCCGTTAAATAGCCGAACTTGACAAAGTGGGTGGTTGCCTTCTCGAAGAGGAAAGACATGGTTGTCCATAACGCTAGAGCGAATAACAAATGGGACAATTTTACTTTATCATCATAGAGGCTTGCCCCAACGATTTCACTCAGGATTAAGGAGGATAGGAAGTCAAGCGGTGTAAGCTGACTGATGGTTTTGCGCCCAGTAACAAAGGTGATGATCCATAGCCCGAAAAAGCTGATGATCAGTTTGACTCCTAAATCGATAAACATATCCATGGACAACCCTCCTTGGGAAGCAGTGTAATTGGTAAGTTATTAAACGTTTTCGCTTCGCGCAGAAACAAGGGAGATTTAACCGGTTAGGGTAATCATTGACGCAATGAACAATATTCAATAATCGATCTTTATGAATGAGAGCTGCTGGTTAACAGCGGCTTTTTTGTTTTCAGTTATGGATTCATTCGTGAATTTGACAACTTCTCAATAGACGCTTGAAAGTGATGCGGCGTCATCTTGTAAGATATAATTCGTCAACGAAAATCACGGAGAATGTCATACATATCGACAAGAGGGAGATGGGAGAATTGAAAAAGGGAGATATCATTATTTACGCATGCGTCATCATCGGGGCCGGGATCGGTTTAACGCTAGACCATGCTTTTCCGGGTGTTCTGGTCGGTTTGGGTATTGGATATTTGGTCAAAATGACCCTGAAGGACGAGGAATCGTAAACATGGAAAAGATGCTGACATAGGATACATGAGGGAAGGATTTGTTATCCAAATTAACATCGAACTATCTTTGAAATTAGGTTTGACAATTAGAAAAAACTGACTTATAGTACTTTACTATCAGCAACGATCAAAGACATGATTCGTGAAACGACCTGTCCAGAGAGAGAAGCGATTGGTGAAAGCTTCTTCCGCGCTTGTTTCTTGAATTACCCCTTTGTAGCTGTGTTTTTGAACCCAGATCGGTCGTTCGACAATCGAAATGGAACTAGAAAACACCGAATCATCCCCGTTACCGGATGTCTGAATGAGGATCCGACAAAGCGCGCGGCAGTACGAGCGTTTGCCATTATCGGATCAAATTAGGGTGGAACCACGAGCTGAACGCACTCGTCCCTTAGGGATCGAGTGCTTTTTTGCGTTCAATCTAAATTTGATGGAGGGATCACCATGTCAATTGTAGTAACGCTGCAGGACGGAAGCAAGAAGGAGTATCCCGCACAAACGACGATGATCCAAATCGCGGAATCCATCCATTCAGGACTGAAGAAAAATGCGGTTGCAGCCAAAGTGGATGGCAAACTTGTGGATTTGAATCGTGAGCTTCGCGAAGATGCGGAAGTAAGCATCATTACACTGGATTCCGAGGACGGATTGTACGTATATCGGCACAGTACGGCCCATCTGATGGCTCAGGCCGTGAAACGGCTATACGGCAGTGAATCTGTTCATCTTGGGGTGGGACCGGTCATTGAGGATGGTTTTTATTACGATATGGATCTGGGGCATTCCATTACGGCCGATGACTTGATTGCCATCGAACGAGAAATGCAGAAGATCGTTCAGGAAGACCTGCCGATCCTTCGCAAGGAAGTGGGGCGTAAGGAGGCTGAACGTATATTCCAAGATGATCCGTATAAAATGGAGCTTATTCGTGAACTACCGGAGGACGAGGTTATTTCGGTATATGAGCAGGGCGAGTTCGTTGACTTATGCAGAGGGCCGCATCTTCCATCCACGGGCAGAATCAAAGCGTTCAAATTAATGAGTGTGGCGGGTGCTTATTGGCGGGGGAACTCCGACAATAAAATGCTGCAGCGAATCTACGGAACGGCGTTTCCCAAGAAGTCGCAGCTGGATGAGCATTTATTGCTGCTAGAAGAAGCCAAGAAACGGGATCATCGGAAGCTGGGAAAAGAGCTTGGCCTCTTTATGTTCTCGGAAGAAGCGCCCGGCATGCCCTTCTTTTTGCCGAACGGGATGATCATTCGCAATGAGCTGGAGCAATTCGCAAGAGGGCTTCAATTCCATCGCGATTACGATGAAGTGCGGACTCCGCTGATGATGAACAAGCGCCTGTGGGAAATGTCCGGTCACTGGGATCACTACAAAGACAATATGTATTTTACGCAAGTAGACGAGACGGAGTATGCGCTGAAGCCGATGAACTGTCCAGGACATATGTTGGTCTACAAAAACTCGCTGCACTCCTACAGAGAGCTGCCCATTCGCATATCCGAATTCGGTCAGGTTCACCGCCATGAGTTCTCAGGCGCTCTTAACGGCATGATGCGGGTGCGCACGTTTTGTCAAGATGATGCGCATATTTTTGTAAGGCCCGATCAGATCCAGGAAGAAATCAAACGGGTTATCGATTTTATCAGCCGAGTGTATCAAGTCTTTGGCTTTGAATATACAATCGAGTTATCGACAAGGCCGGAGGATTCCATGGGCTCCGAGGAACTATGGGAGCAAGCGGAGTCTTCGCTGCAGCAGGTACTGGATCAATTGGGACTGCCGTACCGGATTAATGAAGGGGATGGAGCGTTTTACGGACCCAAAATCGACTTTCATATCCTCGATTCCTTAAAGCGAAGCTGGCAGTGCGGCACCATCCAACTGGATTTCCAGTTCCCTGAAAAGTTCGATCTGTCCTATATTGGAGAAGATAATCAGAAGCATCGGCCGGTTGTCATTCACCGGGCGGTGTTTGGATCCATCGAGCGTTTTATCGGGATCCTTACGGAGCATTACGGCGGGGCTTTCCCGATGTGGCTTGCTCCCGTACAAGTGATGATCATTCCGGTGTCGGATCACTATATCGATTATTCCTTGAAGGTGAAGAAGCGTCTGGAGAATGCAGGCATCCGGGTGAACGTCGATGTCCGAAATGAAAAGCTGGGTTATAAAATCCGTGAAGCGGGACTGTTGAAAACGCCTTACACGCTTGTCCTTGGCGAGAAGGAAATGAACTCCGATCACGTATCGGTTCGTAAACGGGGCGAGGGCGAGCTTGGCGAGATCGCGATGGATCAAGTCATTGAACGGCTTCGGAACGAGATAGAGTCAAAAGAATTTTAATTCTTCGTTGTGGCTGCCGCTTTCCGCAAAGGGAGCGGGATGATCTTCGTCACCGTGTGCGACCCCAAACCATGGTATGATTTGGATGTGCCTGTTAAGCGGTACATGTTAATGATGAAGGAGAGAGTACCGTTGCAAACGTACCCGAGCAAAGAGGCTTTCATCGCTGAAATTCAACGAACGTATAAGCTGTTTGACCAAGAATTTGATGATGTCCCGGAGGATAAAAAGAATCATCGCATTGGCGAAGTCGACAGAACGCCGCAAGAAATGATCGCCTATCAGCTTGGTTGGCTGTCTCTCGTCCTGAGCTGGGAGCGGGATGAACGAGCCGGCATCGAAGTTACGACGCCGGCCCCTGACTATAAATGGAATCAATTGGGGGCGCTGTATCAGCGTTTCTACCAAGCGTATGACGGCTATTCTTTGGAAGAATTGCGTAGCATGCTGAAGCAGAGGACGGATGAATGGTGCGAATGGATCAACCGGTTGACCGAGGAAGAGTTGTTTCGTCCGGGCGTTCGAAAATGGACGGTAACCAGCGCCAACTGGCCGATGTGGAAATGGCTGCACATCAATTCCGTCGCCCCTTTCAAAAGCTTCAGAACCAAGATCAGAAAGTGGAAAAAGTTCGTCGCGTAACGCTTTACCGCTTCAAGGGCAAAACGAACGATCCGAGGTTTACCTCGGATCGTTTTTTTGGTTGGATTAGAGCTGAATGGGAAGGCTGGTTCCTTTTTTACCGACTAAAGGCTGCAAAAGTCAAAATAATGCACATCAAGGCAAAAATCGGCTCTACTAGAACCGGGCGACTCTCCTTATCATGAATCGTAATCAGGATCGATTTGAAGGGAGCAAGGTGTTATGTGGAGCAATGCGATTCAAGATGCCGTAGAGAAAATCCGGAAGAACATGGATGCCTTCGGGGCAAGATTTCCCCACGTCAGCAGGGACGGAGCTTATTTGCTGAATGACAATGACGACTGGACGAACGGCTTCTGGAGCGGCCTGCTCTGGCTGTGTTATGAATACACAGGCGACGAGGCCTTTAGATTGGGAGCAAAACGAACAGTGGAAGATTTTCGCCGCCGCTTTGCAGAAAAGAAGGTGCTTGATCATCACGATATCGGGTTCCTGTATTCCTTGTCCTCGAAAGCGGAATGGATCGTCGAGAAGGACGAGAGTGCCCGCCAGTTGACGCTTCAGGCTGCGGATCTGCTGCTGAAACGCCGGCGTCCAAGCGGAGGATATATTCAAGCGTGGGGTCCGGAAGGAGACGAACAGGAAGGCGGCCGCATCATTATCGATTGTTTGATGAATCTGCCGCTGCTGTTCTGGGCGGGACAGCAAACCGGAAATTCCCAATATCGGGAAATTGCAATCATGCAGGCGGAGAAGACAAGGCGCTATCTCGTACGGGGAGACGACAGCTCATACCATACCTTTTTCTTCGATCCCAATACGGGGGAGCCGATCGGCGGTGCCACGCATCAAGGCTATACGAACGGTTCGACCTGGACGCGGGGACAAGCATGGGGGGTATATGGCTTCGCGCTGGCTTATCGATACACCGGAGATCACGCATACCTGGATACTTCCAAACGAATGGCCAGATATTTCCTAAAGCATTTACCGGAGGATCATGTCGCCCTTTGGGACTTTAACGCCCCCGTAACCGCAGAGACTTACCGCGACAGCTCGGCTTCCGCCATCGTGGCAGCGGGCTTGCTGGAACTGATTGGACATTTGGAGGAGGGGGATCCCGAAAGAGCCGGATTTGAACAAGGATTGAAGGATTCCATGACCTCGCTGGTCCGCCACTATTCCACGATCGGCCAAGAAGCGGAGGGTCTGCTGCAGCATGGCTCTTATCATGTGCGCGGCGGCTTGTCCCCGGATGATTTCATGATCTGGGGTGATTATTTTTATCTGGAAGCTTTAATTCGGCTGGAGACCGGCAGCAAGGGGTACTGGTATGAACGCTGATGCCATGGAAGCTTCGGCGAATGCTGTTTTGGAGATTTTGAACCTGAAGGATCCCGCTATGGGTTCGATGCAGGATGCAGACGATCAAGGTCATCGGCACGATTTACTGTGTAAACTGCATCAATACTTCACCTGCCGGAGGACACCCGGATGGTGGATGAGCGGCGAGGATAAGCAGTATATCACCGATTACGTGAAGCAATATTGCGCAGATGGACTGGAAACCGTGATGAAGACGGCGGAAGAAGTGGTGCAGCAGACGTTCCTGTTCCGTTTTCCGTGGGATATGGAACGGAGCCAAATTCCCGTTACATTTGAGGGAAGCGTGAATTGGTCCCATATTCCCGATCAAGACGCGGAGTGGGCTTACATGCTGAATCGCCACCGCTATTGGGTGGCGCTGGGACAAGCGTATGCAATGACGGGCGACGAGAAGTATGCGGAAGCGTTTTGCCGCCAACTCGAAGACTGGATCGATCGGAATCCTGTCCCCAATGAGCCAACGACGGATACGCTGACATGGCGACCAATCGAAGCCGGTCTGCGCAGCGCGAACTGGATCAAGTCACTTCGATACATGATCGGCAGTCCATCCCTGACTCCGCTGCTGCTCGGCAAAGCCCTGATTTCGCTTCACGAGCACGGGGAGTATCTGGCTGCTTCCTTCACCAGCTGGAAGCATATCAGCAACTGGGGCGTTCTGGAAACGTGCGGTTTATACCATATCGCACTGTACTTCCCTGAGTTTAAGAGTTCGGCACGATGGCGGGAACTAGGGGAAGAGAGACTGAATGAGACGGCCCGGCTTCAGATCATGGTAGACGGCATTCACTGGGAGCAGTCGCCAACGTACCATCATGAGGTGCTGGCTTGTTATCTGGACTGCGTTCACCTCGCCAATCTCAACGGGTTGGAGCTTGACGGCCTATTCCGGCATAAGGTACGCGAGATGGCCGAAGCCTCCCTGTACTGGGCAAAGCCGAACCACAAGCAGCCGATGCTGGGAGACAGCGACGACAGCGATATCCGTTCCATTCTGACCTACGCCGCGTGGTTATTTGAGGATCCCGTTTTGCGCTTTGGCGGATATGCTCTGCCGGATTACGATCATGCCTGGCTGTTCGGCATGTCGGGCATCCGGGATTACGAAGCGATGGTGCCCGCGGAGCCGCCATCCCTAAGCCGAGCTTTTCCCCATTCCGGCCATTATACGATGCGAACGGGCTGGGGCGAGGATGCGCTGTACCTTTATTTTCACTGCGGCCCGCTCGGGGGAGGCCATGGCCACGCCGATATGCTGCACATGGATCTCCATGCGTACGGCCGGGATCTGCTCACCGATCTCGGAAGGTATAACTATAGCGACCATACACCGCTGAGAAAAGCTTTAAAGGAGAGTTCAGCCCATAATACTACGGTCGTCGACGGGATCGGGTTTACCGGGGTCAAGGATACCTGGTCTTTCGACCGGATTGCCGGGCCACTGGGCTGCAGATGGATCAGCAAGCCGGAGTTCGATTATGTCGAGGGGGCGCATGACGGCTATCTCTATGGGAGTGATCCGTTGTATCCGCGCAGAAGGATCATCTTTATCAAGCCTTATTTTTGGCTGCTGATCGACAGCTTGGCTTGCCTTGAGCAGCATACCTTTACTCAGCATTTTCATTTTCCGCACCCGCCAGGAGAAGTCCGGATGGAAGGGGAGTCTTTGATTTGCCGCACAACCACCCTTGGGGAGGCGAATCTTTCCATTATCCCCGTAGCTGCAGACGGCCTGCGTGGGGAAGTCGGCGAAGGCATGATTTCCCGCGAATATAACCTGCTGGAACCGAATGCGAATGCGGCTTACTCCCGAACCGGGAAAGGATGCATCAGCATCATGCAGGTGCTGTATCCTCATCGTGCAGGCGATACGGCCTTGCCGCGAGTCCGTAAAGTGCCTGTTTATCGCCAAACGGGCGAACGGGTTCATGACGGGCAAGCGGAAGCATGCGGGATTCAGCTGCCGGATATGGATGAAGAGTTTATTCTCGTTGTTAGTCACCGTGCGCCGTCCGGTCATTATGACTCTTATGTGGTGGAGGGCATGCAGATCTTCGGGGAGGTTGTTCTGATGACCCTTCAAGGCAGAAATAAGCAAGCAACTGTCATCATTTAATGAATGCCGCCGGCACAAAGGACTGATAGAATAAAGAGGACTAGAGCATAAGAGAGGCGCAGAGAAAAATGTTCAAATTCACCTTCTACAAACGCATTCAGCTGTCTTTCCTTTTGCTGATCTTTATTCCGCTGATCGCGGTTTCTATCATTTCATTTGTTCTGATCCGAAATACGATGGTAGAGAAGCTGCAGCTCAGCAACGAGAATGTCCTGAACGTCATGACCGACGAGCTGAGCAAGACGATTGACGATGTCACGTTTGCCTCCCATTTTATCGTGAACGATACGAACGTTCGCAATATCCTGAAGTCGTTTGCAGACACCAAACGGCTGGCTACTTATCAGGATTACGTGCATTTCAGACAGATACAGGACGTGTTCTCCCTGATAAATTCGAAGCCGCTGAATAATAACGTCCGCATGTACCTGGTCAACCGTCAGCACTTCGTCATCTCTTCCGGCACGGAGGATTTGACCGCAATCAACGGAAGCCTCGACAAGCTGATGGAGCGCGTCGATCTCAGTAAACCTGAAACCCTGCAATGGCTTGGGATGGCCGGCGGCGACTCGGCAGGAAACGGAAAAAGCTATTATATAGCCAGGGTCATCTATGACAGCCGCGAGAAGAGGCAAGTGTCCGTATTGCTCAGCGCCATTTCCGATACGTACTTCAACAAGCTGCTGGGTACGATCGACTTTGGCAAGGTGGCGCTCTTTGACGCTAACGGCGAATACATCGCAGGCCATACCGGGCTGATTCCGCATCATACGGAAACCAAGGGCAGCGTCCGAACGGACAGAACCATATTGAAATCGAACTGGAAGCTGGCTTACGAGGCCTCGGAGAAAGAGTGGTCGGGGCAGATCTCCCGGACTTTTTATACCGGTCTTGCCGGTGTTCTTCTGCTGTTTCTGGTGTTCTCCGGGATGTCCATCCTGATGGCCAAGAGGCTCCACAGTCCGATTCACAAGCTGCAGCGGGTGGTACGCCAGTTCGGGATGGGAAACCTGGATGTCAGGCTGGAGGTCAAGGGCAAGGATGATATCGCCGAATTGGGGCAGACGCTGAATACGATGCTCGATCAATTGCAGCGGTTGATTCACGATATCGAACAGGAGCAGGAACAGAAGCGGGTGATGGAGCTCGAAGCCTTGTTTATGCAAATCCGTCCCCATTTTTTGATCAACACGCTGAATTCGATCAAATGCAGCCTGATCTTGACGAAGGATACGCTTCACAGCGGCATTATCGATTCCCTGATGAGTTTGCTCCGGGCTTATCTCAAGGTTAATGAGCCGGCCACTTTACGCGAGGAATGCAAGCTGCTGGGCCATTATGTCGACATTATGAAAATCCGCAACGAAATCCCGCTTCATTTAGAGGTCGACCTGGAACCGGAAACCGAGGGGCTTATTTTGCCGAAACTCATTTTGCAGCCTATCGTTGAGAATGCCATCGTCCACGGGCTTGTCGACCATCAGACTCCACGCATTGAGATCCATTCCCGAAGCAGCCTGGACGGGATCAGGATTGAGATTACAAACAACGGTACAGGGGCCGATGAAGAGCTGCTCCAATGCCTTAACCGCAGGCTGGGGAAACCAAGCGAAGAGCAGGACGGAGCCTACGAGAGAGTCGGTCTGATGAACGTGGTCCAAAGACTCCGATTGACCTTCGGACCGGAAGCGAGTTTGACGCTCGCCAACCTTCCGCATGGCGGAATGTCAGTTACGCTGTACTTGCCCTTAAGTCATCATCATGGGTTTTTGCCGGAGGGAGAAGAAGAATGATGTATAGAGTAATGCTTATCGACGATGACGTTCCCATGCTCAAGGTATTGCAGCAGATGATTGACTGGGAAGCAAACAATCTGCAGATTGCCGGCAGTACGTATTCCAGCGCGAAAGCGCTGCTTATGTTTGAGGAAGTGAGGCCGGACATCGTCATTACGGATATCGGGCTGCCGCAAAAAAACGGCATGGAGCTGGCAGAACATTTTATTCGCATGAAGCCGGAGGTTCGGATTATCTTCCTGACCTGCCATGAAGATTTTCATTATGCCCAGCAAGCCGTAAAACTGCAAGCAGACGACTATTTGATCAAAGACCAGCTGACGGCCGAGCAGCTGGAAGAGAGCCTTGGCAAATCCATGCACTTATTAAAAACGCGGGCCGGTCTGATTCATCGCGAGGCGGCGAGTTACAACAGCCAGCTCTTTCGGCAGGATTTGCTGCAAAGGGTAATCAACGGCTCGCCTTCCGAGTCCACTTTGGCTTATGCGGGACAGATCGGCATCTCCTGGACGTATCCGTGGTTTATGCTGGGACTGGTCAGCATTCGGCTCTCCAGCTTTGACCAGCGTTTCAGAAAAACGGAGCTGCCGCTGATTTTATACGCAGTCTATAATATCGCGATGGAATTGTCGGAATCGTTTGAAGGCATTACGCCGTTCATGGAACAGGGGAACATTGTGATTCTGCATAACTTCAGGGTGAATCTCGCACAGAATGCCAGTTTGCATCTGCACAATTATTTGCGGCAGCTGCGATATCAATGCGTCCACTTTCTCAAAATTCAACCGAACGTTATCGCGGTCACGGACAAAATGGAATTAAGCTCGATCGGCTCCATCTATCAGGAAATTGTGCACGGCAGGTGCGAATTTTACGAAAATACCGATTATACGATAACCGAGGTTTCTCAAATCCGATCAAGGTGGTTCCAATCCGCGCCGCAAGGGTTTCTTGACGGCTACGCATCCGAGCTGGAACGAAATCTCATCAAGCAGGATCTAGACGGTATACGTTGCACGCTTCAGAAGATCGCCGGTACAGCAAAAGAACTGTCCATTGATCCAGGAGACTTTGCCAGGGATTTGTCTTCCATGCTTCGCGGCATCGAATTGATGATTTCCAGTCTCAAATTCGATGAGGATCTATTCGCCTATCTTGCTGCAGTCCGCACCTTGGAGGATATGATGGAACTGGTGGAGAGAAAGCTGACCCAAATGACGGGAACCCGGCAATCGGGGGCGGGAAACCACGCTCATGAGCCGAAGCTGCAGGTGATCCAGCAGTATATCGATCAGCATCTTGACGATAACATCACGTCGATCGACATGGCACGCTATCTGTTTTTGAATCCGAGCTATTTTTCGCGATATTTCAAACGGATGACGGGACTGACCTTCACGGATTACGTGCATCAGTACAAAATGAAGATGGCCACCAAAATGCTCAGAATGTCCGGACAAAATCTGGAGACGTTGGCCATGGGTTTAGGTTATTCGGACAGGACGTATTTTTCAAAAGTGTTTAAAAAATACGTGGGAACCACGCCGAGCGAATACAAAGCGAAGTACACCGCGCGTAAATAAGAGGACCGATAGCATTCCATTACTTATACAGAAGCATGCCGCCCGGCAAGGGCGGCTTTTTAAAGTTTTCAGCAAAGCGCAACGAAACATAGGCTCCACTTTGTGGGGCATTTTGTTTTGGGGTCCCGCAAAGTACTTGGAATAGCATCGAAGCTCTGGCTTCACTTTGTGGGGCATTTTGTTCTGGGGTCCCCGCAAAGTATTTGGAATAAGCAACGAAGCATAGGCTCCACTTTGTGGGGCATTTTGTTTTGAGGTCCCCGCAAAGTATTCGGAATAAGCACCGAAGTTTAGGCTCCACTTTGTGGGGCATTTTGTTTTGGGGTCCCCGCAAAGTATTTGGAATAAGCATCGAAGCATAGGCTCCACTTTGTGGGGCTTTCTGTACTGGGGTCCCCGCAAAGTATTCGGAATAAGCATCGAAGCATAGGCTCCACTTTGTGGGGCTTTCTGTACTGGGGTCCCCGCAAAGTATTTGGAATAAGCATCGAAGCATAGGCTCCACTTTGTGGGGCTTTTTTTAGGTCAAAATCTTGCACATGGCTGGTCATAATCCCTCCTTCTTGACGATGGCGGATGTATTACTATAATGACAACTTACTAATTGTCGAGGTGATGCTGCATGGAGGCTGTACAACAACCAGTGCCGAAGAGCCGGCGGAAGTTTTGGACTCCCAAGCGGAAAGAGGCTTTGATCGGGTGGCTGTTTCTGGCCCCGGAAATCGTCGGGATGCTGCTACTAAACGTGTTTGCTCTTGGATTTTCTTTGTATTTGAGTTTATCCGATTGGGATATGCTGTCGGGCGTCCAGGGGATCGAGTTTACCGGATTTGATAACTACATCAAGATGTTCCATGATCCGACCATTATTCAAGCGATAAAAAACAATTTGATCTATATGGTTCTTACGGTGCCGATCCCGATTGCCATCGCTCTTGTGCTTTCGGTTTTGATTCATAACAGCGTGTTCTTCAAGAGTTACTTTAAAGTCGCGTTTTTCATTCCTTATATCTCTTCGATTATCGCAGTTGCTGCGGTATGGAGCGCATTATTCCACCCATCGCTGGGTCCTATCAACCAGTTTCTGATGGATCTCGGGATCAGCAATCCGCCGAAATGGCTGGTCGATCCGAAAACGTCGCTCTTGGCGATTTCGATTATCAGTTCCTGGGCGGGCTTGGGCTACACGATCATTATCTATATGGCCGGGCTTACTAACATTTCGAATGAAATTTATGAAGCGGCGGATATTGACGGTGCCGGTGCAATTAAAAAGTTTTTTGCGATTACGGTTCCGATGCTCCGTCCGACAACCTTCTTCCTGTTAATTACGATGTTGATCGGCTCGTTTAAAGTGTTTGACATCATTGCCTTTTTAACGGAAGGCGGCCCGAACAATTCTTCTACCGTGCTTGTATTCCGCATCTATGAGGAAGGCTTTCAATATTACAATATGGGATACGCTTCGGCCATTTCCTGGCTGCTGTTCGCGATTATCGGCCTGATTACCGCGCTCACCTGGAAAATGAGAAATGAAGAATAAGGAGGGAGAGGAATGTACATGCAGCTGCTTCGAAAAAACGCGTCCAAAGTGGTAGTCACCTTTATCATGGGGGCATTGTCCATTGTGTTTCTCGTTCCGCTCATCTGGATGATTTCCGCGGCTTTTAAATATGAGAAGGATGTTATGCGATTCCCGATTCAATGGATACCGGAAAAGGTGAATCTGGCGTACAATTTCAAGATGGTCTGGATGGGAAGAGTTCCCTTCTATGATTTCTATTTCAATTCTTTTAAAATAGCGATTATTACGACCCTAATCACCCTGATTATCTCATCTATGGCAGGTTATGCGCTAACGAAGATACGATTCAAGGGACGGAATCTTGTTTTTATGGCCTTGCTCTCGTTCATGATCATTCCGGATCAGGCGACGCTCATTCCGCGGTTTCTGCTCATTCGCTGGTTTGGACTCTACAATACGCATGAGGCCATCATCTTCATGAGCATGTTCTCGATTTACTTTACGTTCCTGCTGCGCCAATTTATGAACGGGATCAGCGATGAATACTTGGAAGCGGCGAGAATTGACGGAGCGGGTCATCTGCGGACATTTGCTTCCATTATGGTTCCGCTGTGCAAGCCTGTGCTGGCTACGGTGGCGATTATTAAATTCATATGGACCTGGAACGATTACCAGAATCCGCTCATCTTCTTGCTGGACAAGGACTTATACACGATTCCGCTGGGGATGACGCTGTTCCGTGATGACTACACCAACAACTATGCCATTATGATGATGGCGTCAGTCTCGGCAATCATTCCGCTGGTCATTGTGTTCATCGCATTGCAAAAGCAGGTTATAAACGGCATTGCTTTGGGCGGGGTCAAAGGTTGATAAGAAGTCTAAAGTCAAAATTCAGAAGTTCGGAAAGTCAAAAATGTAATCCTAGAACCTCAAAATTGTGCACTTGATCGGCCATGCTGGTGCCTATAATGAACATGAAAACAGCACCACAACTAATTTATCTGTGCAGGGGGAAGTAAGATGAAGAAAAAAAGCAAACACAGATTATCCGTCATTCTTAGCACGATCCTGGCGAGCACCCTGGTATTAAGCGGCTGCGGGAAATCCGGGTCGGAAACGAGTGCCGGGGGGAACGGTGGAAGCGGTCAGACTGACAAGCAGGTTACCGTCAAGTATTACAACTGGGATAACGAAGCTCAACAGGCGGGTACGGACGCCATGCTCCAGGAATTTATGGATCAGAATCCGAATATCAAGGTCGAGCATGTGGTTCTGGTTCCCGGCGATTCCGTGGAAATGTTGAAAAAATTGGATTTCCTGATCTCATCCGGTGAAGCGATCGATGTTATTCAGTTCCCAAGCTTGGGCGGAGTTCTCGAACGGGCCTCACGTGGAGCCCTTGCTCCCCTGAACGAGTTCTATGAGCAGGAAAGTCTCGTTCCGGAAGACGAATACTTTGTCAATGCCAAGCTAGAGGACAAGTATTATGGCATGCAGTACACCAAGAGCACGAACTATGTGATGCTCAACAAGGATGCCCTGGATGAAGCGGGACTTGAGGTTCCGAAATTCGGCTGGACGTGGGATGATTACCGCGACTATTCCAAAAAGCTGACCAAGGGCGAAGGCGTTGACAAGCGTTACGGTTCTTACTTCCATACATGGGAGCTTTATATGAACGCTCCGGCGCAAACCATGATGAAGGATCCGTTCGTATATGAGGACGGAACGACCATTCTGGCAGATCCGACCTACAAATACTTCTTCCAGCTCCGCAAAGATATGGAGGAGACGGATAAGTCGGCCAAACCTTACAGTGACGTGCTTGCCGCGAAGCTGAACTACCGTACTGAATTTTTCAATGAAGAAGCTGCTATGATTCTTACAGGTAACTTTACGGTAGCGGATCCGGGCAATACCGAGCAATATCCGCATGATTTCAAAACAGCTTTCGCTCCTGTACCTGTGCCTCCTGCGGGATCGGAACCTAAAGAGTATGAAGGAAAATACTTCACCAGCGGCAACATGCTGGCGCTGGGTGCCAATTCCACCAACAAGGAAGCATCCTTCAAGCTTATGAGATTCATGACAACAGCCGATTCGGACAGCAGACTCGAGTTCTCTGGCTACAAGAAAGCGAATAACGAAGAATTGTTGACAAAGCTGGTTGCCGGTAAAGAGGATAAGTACGATATGGAGTCGTTGAAATATACGCTGTTTAGCGATGAAATCCAGTATCTGGATGCAGCCAAAGTCATGATGACGGATACTTCGGAATTGACCAAGATCATTAATGACGGCTTTGCGAAATTCATGCTCAGCAACGAGCCGATTGATGAGGTTCAACAATGGATGGTCGATGAAGCCACCAAAATCATTAACGAAAAGGCGTTGTCAAGTAACGGGGCAATGCACGAGGTATGAGAATCCTGGTAGGAAACGGGTTTCGGGGGGCCATTTAACGGGCTTCCCCCAAGCCCTTTTTTTACGACTGGTGAGAGTTGGAGGGGAAGTTATGTCCATTTCAAGAAAGCTTAAGGACCAGCTTGTTGTTCCTTCGCTGGAGCAGCTAGCCTGGCAGGACCTGGAGCTCGGGATGTTCTGTCATTTCGGTATCAATACGTTCTGCAACCAGGAATGGGGGGAAGGCAAGGATGCTCCGTCTTTGTTTAATCCGGACCGACTGGATGCCAAACAGTGGGTCCGATCCGCGAAGGAAGCCGGATTCCGTTATTTCATATTGACGGCCAAGCACCATGACGGCTTTTGCCTGTGGCCGACAGCGACGACGGACTACTCCGTAGCCTCGAGTCCGTGGAGGGAAGGTCGGGGCGATGTCGTTAAAGAATGCGCGGATGCATGCCGGGAAGAGGGCATCGGCTTCGGTATTTATGTATCCCCTTGGGACAGGCACGAGCCGAGTTATGGCGACCCGCAACAGTATGATGACTTTTACTGCAGACAATTGGAAGAATTGTTATCAGGCTATGGCCCGTTAGTGGAAATTTGGTTTGACGGCGCGGGGTCGGAAGGCCGCGAATATGACTGGCCTCGAATCATGGAACTGGTCAAACGATATCAGCCCCGTGCCATGGTCTTTAACATGGGGGCTCCTACGATTCGTTGGGTCGGCAATGAGGATGGGGTGGCGCCGTATCCTTGCTGGAACACGGCCGATTCATCGCGGGGCAGCATGTTCAGTGAGGAATCGTTGAAATGGCTGCCCGAGACGCCGGGCTGGGTGCCCGCGGAATGCGATGTTCCGATTCGAAAAGACCGCTGGTTCTGGCATCCGGACGAAGAACACTTGCTGTTGTCCGTGGAACAGTTAATGGATATCTACTATCGATCGGTTGGACATGGGGCAACCCTGCTGCTCAATGTCGCTCCGGACCATAGAGGGCTGTTTCCGGAAGCCGATGTAAAACGGCTTCAGGCATTTGGCAGTGAGATTGAGCGTCGGTTTGGTCATGCCCTGGCTGAAAGCTCGGGATCGGGCGAGGTCGTTGAATTGTCTCTTCCTAGCGCATGCGTGATCGATCATGTCGTTGTTATGGAGGACATTGCTTACGGGGAACGGGTAAGCCAATATGTGCTGGAGGCCTTCATCGATGGAGAGTGGCTTGAGCTTACACGCGGCAGCGCGATCGGACACAAGAAAATCGATGCCTTCGCTCCGGTATCTGCCTTGAAGGTGCGTTTACGGGTACAGAAATCGGCGGCAAGCCCGAGAATCAAAAACATCGCGGTTTATTATTGCGGGCAATAAGCCTTGGATTTTTACATGAGGTGGAGGAAAGCTGAATGGGAATGCTGACATGGGAGAACGGACAATACTTGTTGGACGGACAGCCGTACCGGATCATATCGGGAGCGATTCACTATTTTCGTGTCGTCCCTGAATATTGGGAGAACAGGCTATTAAAATTAAAGGCCTGCGGCTTTAATACCGTTGAAACTTATATCGCATGGAATGTGCACGAACCCCGGGAGGGGGAATATAACTTTAGCGGTATGGCGGACGTCGCATCGTTTATCGAATTGGCCGGGAAACTGGGCCTGCACGTCATCGTCAGACCCAGCCCTTTCATCTGTGCGGAATGGGAATTTGGTGGGTTGCCGGGCTGGCTGCTTGGTTATGGAGAAATACGGCTTCGCTGCAGCGACCCGCTCTATTTGAGCAAGGTGGATCATTATTACGATGTGTTGATCCCCCAATTGGTTCCGCTGCTATCCACGCACGGGGGGCCGATTCTGGCTGTTCAGGTTGAAAATGAATACGGCAGTTACGGCAACGATCACGCTTATCTGGAGTATTTGCGCGAAGGACTGGTGCGGCGCGGCGTCGACGTGCTTCTCTTTACTTCCGACGGGCCAACCGACGAAATGCTGCTCGGCGGGACGCTTAGCGATGTGCACGCAACTGTGAATTTTGGTTCCCGGGTTGAAGAATCCTTCCGCAAATACCGGGAATATCGTACGGAAGAGCCGCTGATGGTGATGGAGTTTTGGAACGGCTGGTTTGATCACTGGATGGAGGACCATCACGTGCGGGATGCCGCGGATGTCGCCGGCGTCCTGGATGAAATGCTGGAGAAGGGCTCCTCGATGAATATGTACATGTTCCACGGGGGAACCAATTTCGGCTTTTACAGTGGAGCGAATCACATCCAGGCCTATGAGCCTACGACGACAAGCTACGATTATGATGCCCCTTTGACGGAATGGGGGGATAAAACGGAGAAATACGAGGCGGTCCGGAGGGTGCTCAGCAAGCATGGGTTTGCGCCGGGTTGTGCCTTCCCCGAGCCCGTTCCAAAAGCAGCCTACGGAAAGGTTGCGCTGTCTGAAACGGCCGGCCTGTTTACGGAATCCAATCTCCAGCATTTATCAGAGCCGATAAAAAGCGTATGCATTCAGCCGATGGAAAAATGCGGACAGTCCTATGGTTTTATCATGTACAGCACATTTATCCAAGGACCGCGGCACGGACAGCAGCTGCATATTCAGGAGGTTCGTGATCGCGCCCAGGTATTCCTGGACGGTCGTCCGCTTGGGGTCGTCGAACGCTGGAATTCAAAGCCGCTCGATATTACCGTACCTGCAGACGGAGCGAGGCTGGATATTCTCGTCGAGAATATGGGTCGGGTCAATTATGGGCCCCTGATTCGCGATCCCAAGGGAATCACGGAAGGCGTGAGAATCGATAACCAGTTCCTGTACGACTGGACGATCCGGACCCTGCCGCTCGAGCCGGAAAAACTGTCATCGCTCTCGTATACGCCGGTTACGCAGGAAGGGCAGGCGCGGCAAGAAGAACCGTCCATGCCGGAGAGGGGCGACGCGGGTCTGCCAGGGTTTTACCGTGGATGCTTCGAGGTGGAGGAGATCGGAGATACGTTTCTTCGCTTTGATGGCTGGACGAAGGGCGTCGCCTGGATCAATGGCTTTAATCTCGGCAGGTACTGGAAGGCGGGACCGCAGAAGGCATTATATATTCCCGGACCTTTACTGCGCAAAGGGGAAAACGAGCTGGTTCTTTTTGAACTGCACGGCAGTCCCGAATGCTGCGAAGCAGAACTGTCAGATCAACCGGACCTTGGACAGACCGCGGCAGTGGACGAAGCTGTGCTTAATTTCGTTCAGGACGGAGAAGACAAGTAGCTCACAGCGACAGGATAATTTTCAGTTCATCGTGTTAAAAAAGCGCGGCCAGAGAGAATCTCTGGCCGCGCTTTTTTGTTAGACGTGCCCTGGAAGAGGAGGCCAATGTCAGAAATGTATACCTCGTTTATGTCAAAATGCTTAAAAAGCATAATATATCCAACTCCGGGAACAGTAGAGGAAAAGATAACTGAAGGTAACTTGAATTCCTTGTAGGGAAAGCTGGCCGTGCAGGCACGAGGAGTCGTTTCCATGATGATGAAGAATTTAACGCCGGGCGAAGCCCCGCAAGAAAATTTGCCGGCATCCCTGACGATATTTATTGACGATTTGAAGAACCGCTTCGGACAAAGCGGAGATATTATTTACCGCGAGCTTCAACTAGGCGCCATACCCTCGGTCATGGTCTATATTGAGGGGATGGGAGATCCCCGATATCTAATCGAAGCGATTCATGCCGATATGCCGCTGTTCATGAATCTCCCCGACCAGCGTCCGGAAGAACGCATGAAAATGCTGCAGGAACTGACGATCACGATGGGAAAAGTAGGAGAAGCCCGGACCTTTCAAGAGGTTGAAAAGAAATTGCTCTCCGGCAATACGATCATTTTCATGGATGGAACCGCCACCTCCCTGTATGTGGGAACGGAAACGCTGAAACAGCGTGGAGTGGAGGAAGCCAGCTCGCAATCCGTGGTAAGAGGTCCGAGGGAAGGCTTTACCGAGTCGCTTCGAGAGAATACGGCTTTGGTCCGGCGGAGAATTCAAAGCCCTAAACTGCGCTTGGAAGAGAGAACGGTGGGCGAGCACACAAATACGCAGCTGGCCGTGATGTACATGGAAGGATTATGCGATGTCGATGTACTGAACGAGCTGCGCAGAAGACTGGATGGAATCAAGCTGGACAGCGTCCTGGAGAGCAATTATATCGAGGAGATGATTCAGGATCATCGCTACAGCCCTTTTCCTACGGTATATAATTCAGAACGGCCCGACGTCATTGCGTCTGCCATTTTGGAAGGGCGCATTGCTATTTTCTTAGAAGGAACGCCCTTTGTTCTGGTGGTTCCCGCCCTGTTCGTCCAGCTGTTTCAATCGAGCGAGGATTATTACCAGCGGTGGGATTTTGCCAGCTTGGTTCGACTGCTTCGATACTTATGCTTCGGAATAGCTCTCCTTACTCCCTCCCTGTATATTGCGATTACCACGTTCCATCAGGAAATGCTGCCGACCAACCTGTTGACCAGCTTAATCGGACAGCGGGAAGGGGTTCCCTTCCCTGCATTCATCGAAGCGCTGATCATGGAGATTACGTTCGAGATTCTGCGCGAGGCGGGCATTCGGCTGCCTAAATCGATCGGCCAATCCGTCTCCATCGTAGGTACGCTGGTCATCGGGCAAGCCGCCGTGGAAGCGGGTCTCGTATCGGCCGCGATGGTGATCGTTGTGTCCATGACGGCGATTGCGAATTTTGCCCTGCCGGCTTTCAATATCGGAATCTCGGTTCGGATCTTGCGATTCGGGCTCATGGGAATCGCTGCGTCATTCGGATTGTACGGGATGATCATCGGCATGATCATCATCGGCCTCCACCTATGCAGCCTCCAGTCCATGGGGGTTCCGTATATGACCTCATTCGCCCCCATAAGATGGCGGAGCCAGAAGGATGCCTTGTTGCGATTGTCCCGTCACAGCATGAAAAAATACTTGACCAAATCCAAGACATAAGCCGTCAAATAACGAGGACTTGCATTCGAAGTCTCTATTTCATACAGAGGGGACTGGTTATCGTGTTGGAAAGAAAAATACTACTTTCAGTCCTGCTCGTATTATGCTTGACCTTCACCCCTGGATGCTGGAGCAGAAAAGAACTGAATGAGCTGGCCGTCGTCATGGCGCTTGGCATCGACACCCATGAGGATGGGTATGCCATTTCTGCTCAGGTGCTTAACTCCGCCGAGGCCGGCTCCAAAAAAGGCGGATCGATGGGCAGTCTTCCGGCCGTAACCTATAAGTCCGTCGGCAAAACCATACCCGACGCCCTGCAGCGCATGTTGAGCATGGCCCCCCGGATGCCGTATCTGTCCCACGTTCGCGTGTTGGTATTCGGTGAAGATCTGGCCAGGTCAGGGGTCAGCGATGTCCTCGATTATATCTCCCGGAATCATCAGCTTCGAACGGACTTCTTTATGCTCGTCGCCAAGAATGGAAAAGCTGCGGAGATTCTGGAGGTCGTTACGCCATTCGAATATGTTCCGGCGAATTCGCTCTATTCCTCCATTCTGATCTCGGAAAAAAAATGGGCGGCGACGGGGAAAGTCACTTTGCAGCAGTTCGTGACGGAGCTAAAGCGCAGCGGGTCAGACCCGGTATTATCCGGAGTCCAATTAAGCGGCAGTTTAGCTGAAGGCCAGTCCATGGAGAACGTGAAGCAAATCAATCCTTCCACGCTTCTTCAGCACACGGGGCTCGGCGTGTTCAAGGGGGACCGGTTGGTCGGATGGCTGGGGGAACCTCCCAGCAAAGCCGTCAATTATGTCCTGAATAGAGTCGACACCACGACGGGATTCATTGCATGTCCGGACGATGGTATTGTCGGATTCGCCGTGAACCGGGCGGACACAACGCTGGACGTTAAGCTCAATGCGGATGGAACCCCCGCTTTTTCCGCCGAATTGGAGATCGAGGCCGACGTGAATGCCGTTCAATGCGCGATTGATATCAGTCAACCTGCGGTCATCGACGAATTGGAGAAGGACATCGAGGATAAATTTAATGCTAATATTCGGAAGCACATCGGGCTGGTCCAGCAGCGTTATGGAGCCGACGTTTTTGGATTCGGCGAGGTTCTGCACCGAAAATATCCGGACGTTTGGAAAAAATACCGGGATCATTGGGGCGAAAGCTTTAAAACGATGAGTATCCGGGTGGACACCGATGTAGCGATCCGCCGGGTCGGATCCATCATACAACCCTTAAACCAAAAGGTGGATGAGCCGTGAATTGGCATTGGTTATTCATATTCTTTCTAGCCGTCGTCTTCGTTACGGAAACCCGTCATCTTCTGAAGCTTCGCTCCATCCGGGACATCATCGTATTCTATGCGGTATGGGGAGCAACCTTGCTGGCTTTGATCGGAGATATGATGGAGGTGCCTTATTTAAGGCCGCTGGACTGGATCGGCGCCTTGGTGCAGCCCCTGAGCGGATTGATCTCATAATGAGAAAGGGTTTGGTAATACGTGATCAAATACAAGGATATCGCACCGCGGCAATTTTATATACTGGCATTCGGTTTGACCATCGGTACCTCGATCCTGGTTACGCCTTCCGGATTAGCGCATACCGCCCGGGAAGATGCGTGGATGGCCTCTCTCTTCAGTTTGCTCATTAACCTCCTCATGGTCGTGCTGTATATAGCCATTGCGCGCCTCTATCCCGGCCAATCGATCTTCGAGATCCACGAAAAGGTGCTGGGGAAGCTGCTGGGCAAACTCTTCTCGCTGATCTATCTGTTTTATTTTTTGATTCTAACAGGTACTTTGCTTGGCAACTTGGGCTTTTTTCTGAGCAGTGAAATGATGCCGGAGACCCCGATCGAGGCCATTCAAATCTTGTTCTTGATAGCGGCCGTCATGTGCGCCAGAATGGGCATCATTCTGTTGGCCCGCGTCGGTGAATTGATGTTTCCGTGGATCGTATTTCTGTTTATGGTTCTTGTCCTCTCGCTAATGCCCCAGATCGATTGGAACCATATCAAGCCGATGCTGGAGGAAGGCTGGATGCCCGTGGCTAAGGCCGGTTTCCATTCTTCCATGTTCCAGGAGCTGATTGTGTTAATGGTATTCCTGCCCTTGGTCAAAGGAGAGAAGGAAGGGGAGAGGGCAATGATGCGGGGAGCCGCTTCAGGCGGGCTCGTCCTTAGCATTACCGTCCTGCTCAGCGTGCTAATTTTGGGGATTGAACAGACGGAGAACAGCACGTTTCCGGCATATGCACTTGCGAAGACGATTAATTTAGGAAACTTCTTTCAACGTGTCGAAGGCATATTGATTACGCTGTGGATCCTGACTTTTTTTATCAAGATTTCTCTCCTGTATCTTTCGATTCTTCAAGGCATGAAAACCGTATTCGGTCTGAAGGACCAGAATTCGTTAATCTATCCGTTGTCCGTGCTGTTTGTCATCGTGGCCTGGAATACATACATCAACACCGTTTATGTCGCCGACATCATTCAGAACGTATGGTCAAGCTATGCGCTCCTCCACTTGATCGTGATTCCCATCGTCCTCTATCTGGTCGGGATAACGCGAACGAAAATCCTCAGCTTGAAATGAAACCAGCATGGTATGGAAAAAGCCCGAAAGCCGGGGCTTTTTTTGTTTTTTATCTGCATGGACATGATTTTTTTGAAAATGACTTGAAAGTGACGTTGCGTCATCTTGTATAGTGGAGTTACCGGAGAACTCAAGAAAGCAGGTGATGAAATCGATTCCCATTCAAGAATTGTCCAAACAGACGGGCATTACGGTAAGAACGCTTCGCTATTATGATCAGATCGGCCTGCTGATTCCGGCAGCCAAGACTCCGGGTAAACACCGGATATACAGCGAGGAGGAGCTAAAGAAGCTGCAGCAAATTCAGTTTCTGAAAAAGCTGGGCTTCAGCTTGCAGGAAATTTCGGATATGATTTCGAACCCGGAATGGAACTGGTCATCCAGTTTGATGAATCAGTTGGACTTCGTGAAGAATGAACAAAACAAGCTGAACCAAATGGAATCCGCGCTCCGCGCCGTCCTGCATAGCATCGCCGTGGAAGGGGAGACAAGCTGGGATGTGATTCAGAAGCTGATCCATCTCTCAGGAAGAGACCCCTCATTAAAGCATGCGTTCCGACAACAAATGTTTGAGAGGCGCGAAGAAGAGCTGCTGGACCTTCTCCCGAATATGAACAGCACAGATCCGGATTCGCTTGAATGGATCGCTCTGCTGGGACAGCTTAAAAAGCGCATGGAGAACGGACCCGGTTCTCCTGAAGTACAGAGGATCATCAGACGCATGGACGAAAAACGCCGGGAGCATTTTGAAGGCGAAGACCCCTTCGTGGATAAATTGTGGGAGATCCGCAAATCTCCTGCGCAGTCCGAGCAGATGGGCTTGTATCCCATTGAGGAAGAGCTTCTTCAGTTTATGGAGCTGGCATTTAACATCTATGCTGCAGGACTGGAAGAAAAACTAGACGAAGAGGGGGAGACATCATGACAACGGAACTGCTGCTCTCCGTAGGTGCGTTGTCGCTCTTGGATACCTTGAGCCCCGCCACGCTCGGCGTAACGGTCTATTTGCTGTTGACGGAGCGAGATCGGTTGATCACCCGATTATGGGTCTATTTGTTTACGGTGGCAGGCTTTTATTTCCTGGTTGGTGCCGCACTGATGCTCGGTTTGGATGCTGTTCTTCAGAGCGTAACAGGCATTTTTCAGAATCGAACGGTAAGCTGGGTTATGGCTGTTACCGGCGGCGTTTTGTTTGCAGCCAGTTTTTTTGTCCCAACGAAAAGGACGACGGAACCGCGGCGTCCAAGATCCAAAAGCCTCGGGGCGATGATCGGGCTGGGCTTCACCACGTCCCTGCTGGAGGTGGCAACGGCACTGCCCTATTTTGCGGCGATCGGTCTCATGACATCGGCCAACTAACGCCGGTTCAATGGGTACCCCTCCTGGCTGCGTATAATGTGATCATGGTGCTTCCTCCGCTCCTATTGCTCGGTGCACACCTTGCATTTGGCCGCAACATGCAGCGTCCGCTGGAGAAGCTGCGGCTGAAAATCGCCCAGAACTCCGGATCGGTGCTTTCGTGGGTTTTGTGCATTGCGGGACTGATTTTGGTGCTGAACAGCATAGACAACTTATAATGATCGCCTCTCGTTCTTTTCGTTCCCGGCTTCCGAAACCGAGGAGCCTGCTATGTATTCATATGAATCTCGTTATGATATATTTATCGCAGGGTTCATCGACCGTCAGACACCTCGGTATAAGGTTTGCTGAAGATGTGCTTTGATCCAGCAACACAGCTCCAAACATGATAGGGGGTTATCCATTGAGCACACGGATTTTAGAACGGTTAAGAGAAGAGACGGCAGCGCAGCATGAACAAATCGAACAGAATCCATACGCGAAAGCTGCATTCGACCAGACCCTGACGATTGATCAATATCGATCGTATTTAGCGAAGTTTTACGGATTCATTAAACCGGCCGAAACGAAGTTTATGGCAGAGGATGCCGTTAACGATATGGGATTGGATATGTCGATTCGGATGAAGTCGAAACATTTGGAAGAAGATTTGATGCATCTGGATATGACTCAGGATGAAATAAATCAGCTTCCGCTGTGCAGCCGGCTGCCCGAGCTGGGCACGCCTGCGCAAATATGGGGGTATCTCTATGTGATGGAGGGGTCCACGCTCGGTGGCCAAATCATCACGAAACAACTGATGAAGTTCTTGCCCGTGAGTCCAGAGTCGGGCATTCGCTATTTCCACGCATACGGTCAAGAGACCAAGCCAAGATGGACCGAATTCCGGGAAGCGCTGCTGTCGAGCGGCTTGAAGGATTCCGATGAAATCATCGATTCGGCGAAGGAAACGTTTCGTTTGCTGGATGCTTGGATCCGAGATTCGGCATAGACATCACAGTCATCTTATTTAAAATAATAGAATCGCATGGAAGACCGTGATGAGAAACCGCGTAATAACGCGGTTTTTTGTGTTGGTTCTTTTCAGATCATTCATATGACAAGGCATGATCGGCAAGAAGGAAGGAGAGTCTTCATTCATCATCTCAGCTCTCTCGCTATAGCCGCAGGCTATAACTAGATATAGCTTATTTGAGTTACACTATATCGGGCAATACGTGATATCTTTCTTGTAACAATTTGTATAGGAGTGTTACATAGATGGCAAAAAGCAGTGTACTGGGATATCCGCGTATAGGCGCTGATCGGGAATGGAAGAAAGCTTTAGAAGCGTTCTGGGCGGGCAAGCTCGAAGAATCGGAATTTCACAAGCAGCTGCAGGAGATTCGGTTGAATCATTTGCGCAAGCAGCAAGAGAGCGGAATTGATCTGATCGCCGTCAATGATTTTAGTTATTACGATCATATCCTGGACACGGCCACCATGTTCGGCATCGTACCCAAGCGGTTCCCATATGAGGGCGGCATTGTTCCATTGTCTGTATACTATGGGATTGCACGCGGCACGAAGGATGCTACAGCAAGTGAAATGACCAAGTGGTTTAACACCAATTATCACTACATCGTGCCGGAATTGGACGGAGCTGTTCCGGTTCTTACCGAGAATAGGCCGCTTGCAGCCTATCGGGAGGCCAAAGAGAAGCTCGGCATTGAAGGCAAGCCGGTCATTGTCGGTCCGCTCACCTTCTTGAAATTGTCCAAAGGCTACCAAGCCTCGGAAACGGATGCCTGGCTTGATAAATTGCTGCCTCTGTACGTTCAGATCCTTCGGGAGCTCGCACACGAAGGCGTTCAATGGGTACAGATCGACGAGCCGATCCTGGTTACGAAATTAAGCGAAGCCGATCTGGAGCGATTAAACACCATCTATGAAACGTTTGCGGCTTCGGCACCCGGCCTAAACATCATGCTGCAAACCTACTTCGAATCGGTGGAAAACTACCAGGACATCATCCAGCTGCCGGTTAGCGGCATCGGCCTTGACCTGGTGCACGGATACAAAGGCAATCTGCAAGCCATCCAACAATCCGGATTTCCGGCGAACAAAGTTTTGGGTGCGGGGATCATTGACGGACGCGGAATCTGGAAGGCCTCGCTTCGCGAGAAGCTGTCGCAATTGGAGGAGCTGACGAAATATGTGGCCGCCGAGCGCTTGATCGTGCAGTCTTCGTGCAGCTTGCTTCATGTACCGGTGACGGTAAGCAAGGAAACGAAATTGCAGCCTGAACTAAAGGACGCTCTCGCTTTTGCAGACGAGAAGCTGATTGAATTGGATCTGCTGACGAAAGCCATCTCCACGGGAGCTGCCCGGATCGCGAATGAACTGGAACATAACGACCTTGCGCTTCAGGCGCTTAAGCAGTCGGAAGAGCGTAATCGGCTCGATGTTCAGCGAGCTGTAGCCGAGGTTAGCGCTCAGAATCCGGCTCGCAGTCTTCCATTCGAGGAGCGTCATGTCGCCCAACAGAACAAGTGGAAGCTGCCTATATTCCCGACGACGACCATCGGCAGCTTCCCGCAGTCAGCCGAGGTGCGCAAGGCTCGCCAGGCGTGGCGCAAGGGGGACTGGAATAACGAGCAGTACGAGCAATTCATTCACGAGCAGATCGAAATTTGGATCAAGCTTCAGGAAGAGATCGGTCTGGATGTGCTTGTGCACGGCGAGTTTGAAAGAACGGATATGGTGGAGTTTTTCGGAGAGAAGCTTGGAGGATTTGCCTTCACCCAGTTTGGATGGGTGCAGTCCTACGGCTCCCGCTGCGTGAAGCCTCCTGTTATTTTCGGCGACGTGGCATTCGAGCAGCCGATGACGGTAGAAGAAACGAAATATGCGCAGTCGAAGACGAGCCGTCCCGTGAAAGGAATGCTGACCGGGCCGATCACGATCATGAACTGGTCGTTCGTACGCGAGGACATCTCAAGGGAACAGATTGCGTACCAATTGGCTTATGCCCTCAGACAGGAAGTCGAGGCGCTCGAGCAGGCCGGCATCGGGATGATTCAGGTTGACGAACCCGCAGTCCGCGAAGGGCTGCCGCTGAAGGAAGAAGATCAAGCCGAGTATCTCGCATGGGCTGTAAAAGCCTTCCGCATGACGACCTGCACGGTGCAGCCGACCACGCAAATTCACACGCATATGTGTTATTGCGAGTTCCATGACATGATCGATTCGATCGAGGCGATGGATGCCGACGTCATCTCGATCGAAACCTCGCGCAGCCATGGCGAGCTGATCCATAGTTTCGAGGTGAATACGTATAAACTGGGGATTGGGCTCGGGGTATACGATATCCACAGTCCGCGGGTGCCTCGCGTGGAAGAGATGACCGGCATGATCGAACGGGCACTGCGCGTATTGGATCCGAAGCTGTTCTGGATCAATCCGGACTGCGGCCTCAAGACGCGCGGCAAGGAAGAAACGGTTGCCTCCCTTCGTAACATGGTTCAAGCCACGGAGATCGCCCGTTCGTCCTACTCGCTGAACGTGTAGCAGCCGCAGATTCAAACCTTCGGCGGTTCGATTGAGGTCGATATCACGTTGGACGTTTCGGGTGATTACTGGTCGCACTGGCTTAATGGATATAATTAAGATATGAATTTCGGGAAAGCCGCACCTTGTGCGGCTTTTTTTGTGCTGTAGGATGTATCAGCTCCAAACCTATGAAAATAGTTTTCACAGTTTTGTTTCGGACACAAGTTGTTGACATCTTGGCAAAATCGTTGTCACATCCGGCCTTTATATTCTTCTTATGGAATCGTATCTAGCACGATCACCCAGAAGGAGGAGCCATGATTGATCACAAGAAACGCAAAAAATTCCCCATCCTATTCTATGTTCTGCTCATTGCCATCATGTTTATTGTCGGATTCAGATTGGTAGTCAACACAGGTGCATCCACGGTGGAAATGGTACCGGCATCATCTGCCAAACGCGCGGAGCCCTACCAAACACTTCCTGCCATGCCCAATCATCAAGGGACATTTCGGATCGTCATCGACCCGGGCCATGGAGGCAAAGATCCCGGAGCTACTGGCGTCAGCGGCGCTTATGAGAAGGCGTTCAACCTGTCCCTTGCCGGACGGATTGCAGCCCTCCTTGAGGAGGATCCTATGTTTGAGCCTCTCTTGACGCGCACGGATGACCGTTTCATCGAGCTGGAAGAACGGGCAGCGATCGCGAATGATTGGAATGCGGACGCCATGATCTCCATCCATGGCAACACGTATACGGACCCCATGACGTCGGGGACCGAAACCTTATACCGGCATGAGGACAGCATTCCTTTGGCCCAAACCCTGCAGGAGCATGTAGTGAAGGCGCTCGACCTGCGTGATCGCGGTGTAAAGGAAGAGCAGCTAAAAGTGCTGTCTACACCGACGATGCCAGCCGTGCTGATCGAAGCGGGGTATCTGACCAATGCCGAGGATGAACGTTTGCTGCTGAGCGATGAAGGACAAGAGCTTGCGGCACAAGCCATCGTGGAAGGGCTCAAAGACTACTTTACGGGCTCGGAACGACTTTCGTATGAGCTGCAAGCAAAGGGGGATTTAGATAAACCGCCCGGGCCCACTTTAAACGGGACCGGGAACCCATCCATGGAGAAGAAGGTGCACTTTAACGGATCGGCAAAAGACGGAAAACAGGTCGCCCTCACGTTCGATGATGGCCCGGATGCCGTTGTTACGCCCCAAATCCTTGATATTCTAAAGGAGCATCATATTAAAGCTACCTTTTTCATATTAGGAGACCGGGCGGAGAGACATCCCGAGACCGTGCGGCGAATTGCAGAGGAGGGGCACGCGATAGGAAACCATTCCTGGTCGCATCCCAACTTCAAGGAGTTAACGATGGAGGAAGCGACGAAGCAGATAACGGATACGCAGGAAGAACTGAACCATATTATCGGTTATCGGCCATCCTTGTTCAGGCCTCCTTACGGCGCTTTGGATGCGGACAAGGAGAAGGCTATACAGAATATGGAATTAGCGATCGTGAACTGGTCCGTGGATACGATGGATTGGTCAGGGGTGTCCGCACAGGAGATCATGAGGATCATCGACACGCAGTTGAAGCCCGGAGGCATCATTCTTCAGCACACCGCCAACGGGAAGAATCAACTTGCCAACACGCTTGAAGCCCTGGAGTTGTTCATACCGGATTTGAAAGACCAAGGCTATTCATTCGTCACCGTACCAGATCTGCTGCATTTGCCTGAATCTCAGCCTGAATGAACTTGTTACTATAGATGGATTTATCATAAGCAGCCCGTATATGCTAAAATCGATTCATTAAACCAGGTCAATGGAAAGAATGGAGACTTCATGATAAAAACAAAAATTCTCATTATCGAAGATGAGGAGCCGATCGCCGATCTGCTGGCTTATGGCCTCGCGATGGAGGGTTTTGAAACCCGTACCGCGTCCAGCGCTGCCGCAGGCTTTAGGGAGCTTGCGGCTTTTCGTCCCGATCTGCTGCTTCTGGATTGGATGCTGCCCGACCAAAGCGGGCTCGATATATGCAAAAAAGTAACAACGGACTACAACATCCCCATATTCATGATTACGGCAAAATCCGACATTACGGATAAAGTGCTCGGTCTTGAATTTGGTGCCGATGACTATATTACGAAGCCCTTCGATCTGAGGGAGGTGGTCGCCCGAATTCGCACGATCCTCCGGCGGCTGGATCAGGCGAACCAGGGGGATAGGGAAGGGGCGCCGGAAGCCGTGATCCGCTTTAAGGGCATCGAGATCGTAACGGAAGAGCGACTGGTCAGGAAAGACGGAAGCACGGTCGATCTTACGCCGAAGGAATTCGACCTGCTCATGACCATGTACGGTCACCGGGGGAAGATTTATACCCGCTCGGAACTGCTGGATTTAGTCTGGGGTTATGATTTCATGGGGGATACGCGGACGGTGGATACGCATATTCAGAGGCTCCGCAAAAAATTGGATGCCGGCGATCTGATCACAACCGTATTCGGCATCGGGTATAAGTTCGAGAAGCAGGCGGAATAAGAGATGATCCGGACCATCAGAGCCAAGTTTATTGTTGGTTTTTTTGTGATCTTCAGTCTGTCGTTCCTCGTACTTAATCAAACCGTCAAGGAGATCATTCGGACAAGCAATCAGAAGATCGTAACTTCCGATCTGGTCGGACTTAAAAACAACAGCAATGTATATGTAAGGCAAGCTTTCCTTATCAATCATTTTACGAACAATAAGCTATATTTCGGGCAGATGGCCGAGGAAATGGTGAATGATTTGAAGCATGCTACCTCCAGCCATGTCAGTGCGTACACCGTCGACGGCAAGTTGCTGTTCTCATCGGACGAGAGACGATTCTCGGGACCCTCGGATGCGGATCTTCGCCAAGCGATCGAGGGAAAGACGGCCTATACCATCACCTATGGCCGAAACAGCGGAACCGTTCTCTATTCATATCCGGTTATCATCGACGGAGTCAAGGTCGGCATATTGAGATTTACCAAGGATTTTACCCTGCTCTACGAACAAAGCGGCCGGATCATGGACATTATATTTTACATTGCGCTGGCCATATTCGGAGCAGCGTTCCTGTTCTCGTACCTGCTGTCCAGGAATATTACCATACCGTTAGTGAAGCTTACCCGCGCTTCCACTGAAGTAAAGAACGGGAACCTGGATGTTCGAATCCGGTTTCGGCGAAGAGATGAAATCGGCGAACTGGCTCTGAATTTCAATGACATGATCGACCGGATCGGTAGCCAGATATCCACGATTGAGCGTGATCGGGATCGCTTGAAGGAGCTTAATGCGCAAGAGAAACGTTTTTTTGACAATGTGACCCATGAACTCAAAACGCCGCTCACCTCCATTCTGGGTTATGCCGAGATCATTCGGGAGAAAGGGGATGACGATCGGGAGTTCTTCGATAAGGGCATGAATCACATCGTTGAAGAAAGCCGACGTCTGCATGGCATGGTGCTAAGGCTGCTGGAAGTATCCCAGCACAACCCTGGAGAAGAGGATGTAGAGCTTGTGGATTCGGGTAAAATTTTGCGCGATGTAGTTGACTCCATGTCGTTCCGGGCCAAGCGCTATAAAAAGAGCATCGTTTGCGAGGCAGAGGAAGGGTCCTTCGTGCTTGGCCAGCCAGACCGGCTGCGCCAGCTCTTTATCAATCTTCTGGATAATGCCATCAAATATAGTGCAGCCCAATCGGAAATAACCGTCAAGGCTGAGCGTTCGGACGGAAGCGTTCGTTATACCTTCGATAATCCCGGAGAGCCCATACCGGCGGACGAGCTTGCAAACGTCTTTCAGCCGTTCTACTCGGTGAGCCAGAAGCAGAAGGAAGAGGGCAGTGTGGGTCTGGGCCTCAGTATCGTTAAATCCATCGTCGATGATCACGGCGGAATCATCCGTATCATCAGCGAGAATTTTCATACTGTCGTCTACGTTGAAATTCCTTATGTAAAGGCGGGGGCTGTCCAATGAGATATCGTTATAAAGAGCTTGTTTTATGCATTGCTATTGCCTTGATTATACTGACAGGCTGTGCAAGCGGACTGCAATCAGAGACCGTCATCATCCCCGGCACGGAAACGGATCAAGCCGTGGTTGAGGGAAGCCGGCCATTCCAAGTGAAGACGATTTATCGAATGCCAGAATCCAAGGAACAAGGGGAATTGCTCGGCTGGTCATCATCCGAGTCGGTGGTCGGTCTTTTTTATGAAACCGAAGCAGTAAATGCGGCGAAATTGAGCTTGCAGCGTTTTTCCCCCCCGTACGAGCGAGCCGACCATTTGTTGGAGATTGAAATGAATAAGTTCTCGTATCAATTATCCCCCAATGGAAAATATGTTTCAGGAATTGCCAAAACGGATGAGGGCGTTGTACTGCAATTGACAGCATATCCGGGCGGGGAGGTGGAAAGCCTCGAAGCTACGACGGAAGCCAATCAGGAGCTATGGTTTGAGGAGCCGGCTTGGTCCGGCAACAGCCGGTTCGTAAGCTATATGGTGATGGAATCAAACAAAAGGCAGTCCAGTATCGGGATTTATGATACGGAATCGGAATCGGCACGTGTTCATCGGTTGAAGGGTCTTGAAACGGAAGCCCTTCCCTTGAAAGTGATTGTCTCGGATGACGGGAAGATGGCGCTCATCGTTCTGGATGAATACGGTCACGGTCGTCGAATTGCTATGGGAGCCGTCAACGGCAATACGATTGATGTTCAGTATGAGCATGAAATCGGGGCAGACCAAGCCGCATGGTTGAACGACGACCAATTCGTGTTTTTAGGAACGGAGGGAACCTTGTACGTATATGACCGCAGAAATCACGAGCTGTCCATTCTGCTGGAGAAGGTGGATAGCTTCGAGTTCTCGCAGGATCGCAAATATGTCGCCTATTCCCAGAACGGGGAGGATACGATTTATGCAGGTAAGCTTCAAGGGAAGAATGTACTGAGCGCAGAGCCCATCTATCATGGGGTCATACCTTCTAAGATGTATTGGAGTCCGCACCATCGCCGGCTGCTCGTGAACGGCCGCAAAAATTATTCCAAAGAGAAGGGACCGGTTGCGGTCGAACCCACGGATCAACAGCCATTTATAATCGAGTTCAAGTAAAGGGCTGAGGGTTCTTCGACCACCCGAAGCGATTTTTCATGAGGCGACAGATTGAACGGCTAGGCGTTCGGTCTGCCGCTTTTTTCATGGATTCCAAGAGGACATTCATGTCCATTTAGAGATTTGGCGTACTTTCGAAGAGAGGATTGACAGATCAAACCAAAAGATGTTAAATTATCCGGCAACTAAACCTTGGCCGATGGGGTTTATATTATGAGAGCGCCGCACGATTAACGTTCATTAGTGAAGGGGGATATGATAAAAGTGAGTAAGATCGCCCGTAACCTAAAGGAAATCAAGGCGGTATCGCGATGAGTGACAGGTCATGGCGGATTTTTTTTGCAATCGTGGCGTTGATCATATTGTCGGGAGCGGTCCTTTCATTAGTTCAATCCAGAACGACCTACAAGGAGTTGATGGGCGATCAGATCCATGACACACAGAAGATAGATCAGATAGTCATTGAGAAAAGGGACAGTTCTTACGATGCGGAGCGACTAAAAATTACCGATCCGGCGACCATTGAACGGATCATGAATAGCTTCTCCGATGCGAAGTTACAAAGGATCGAGCAATACCCAAGAGGGACGGATTACTGGATCTGGATTAATGTCGAATACAAGCCCTTTCAAATACATTATACGGAACCGGATATCGTCCGGATTTCTCCGAATAGAGGCATACATAAGAAATATTCCTGGACCTACAGGATCACCAATGGCTATGATAAGTCGATCATTCAAGATCTCTTTAAGGAAGAATAGCAGGTGACTTCAGACTAGGGCAATTTTGTAATCAAGGCAGAATAAAATTCATGAAAAGATGAGGAACCGGACGATGAAGCTAACCGAACAAAATTTGAGCAAAATGCAGAATATCATCAAGGAGCATCAATTCGAACATGCCGCAGAGTATTTAATCGAGCATACGCGGCAAGGCGTACGATTATCCAAAAAGAAGCTGGAGGACTATGCCGAGTCAAACAACTCGCGCTTTGGCGGTGACCCGGATCTTCCCGAAGCGGTGGAGTGGCCCCTCAATTCGGAGGGACTACCAATGACGTTTCTGGCACAGCTCCAGTTGAAGGATGTGGCAGCTCAGGACGCCACTAGCTCGCTGCCGACAAGCGGAATGCTGTATTTCTTCGTTGGCGTGGATGAACCCGCCTATAACATTGAGCACCGAGTGCTCTATCTTCCCGAGGGTCAGAGTTCGGGAGCGGTTCGACGACGCGCTCCCGAGGAAACCGCGTTAGATGAGGTGTTCACCGGCTACCGTGTGGAGGCCCGAGCCACGCTTGAGCCTCCTAATTATGCTTATGTGGATGATGAGGTTATCGAGGATGAGGAGCATGATTATGAATCATACGAGGAGCTGTGCTTTCAATTGACGGGTCTAAATTCCGGCGACCTCGGGACCATCTTTGGCTATCCTTCGACCCAGCACGGCGATTGTGAGTTTGAGGCTGCATTAATGCTCTTAACCGGTTCAGAGTACAATTACTCTATGGATGCAGCCATGCAGCAGATCACCAAGCATTGCGGCGGCAGCGCGGAACGCGCGCAGCAGGAAATTCAGGATACGGTGCTGCTGCTGGCTGTCGATTCGGACGACGATGTCGGTTTTTGCTGGTGGGATGCGGGAGAACTGCAATTTTTCATTCGAAAAGAAGATCTGCTGGCCAAGAATTTCGAGCGCACGTATTGTTCCCTGTACTCAAGCTGATCGTAATCAAACGAGTTAGTGCGGCAGCAATGGGTAGGAATTCAGCAGGTACATATGGAGGTTATGAAGCCATGAAGGAGAAGGTTTTGAAGGCATACGACAAGCTGGCTGGAGACTACGAACGGCATGTGGATTCGCAGAGCGGGCACAATGCCTTTTACGAGAGGCCGGCCATGCTCCGGATGCTGCCGAAGAACATGGAGCGGATGTCCGTATTGGATGCCGGATGTGCCGCCGGGTGGTATACGGAGCAGTTGATTCAACGGGGGGCTAGGGTGACGGCGATCGATCTGAGTCCGTCGATGATTGAAGCCTGCAAAAGGCGAGTGGGCAGTGAAGCGACCATCGCTGCATGCGATCTGACCGAGACCCTGCCATTTGCAGATGAAGCTTTCGATTACATCGTAAGTTCATTGACGCTTCATTACATTGAGCAGTGGCTGCCAACCTTTCGCGAATTTCAGCGGGTGCTGAAACCCGGAGGCCGCTTGATTTTCTCCGTGCATCATCCCTTTATGGATTTTAAGCATTTTGACCGGCAAGACTACTTTGCGCGAGCGTTGCTGACGGAGATTTGGAACAAACCGGAGTCCGGTCCCGTCGAGGTCGCTTTCTACAGAAGACCGATGCAAGAAATCATCAACGTGACCTCCTCCTGTTTCAGCATCGAAGAGATGGTCGAGCCGCAGCCGAGCTTAGAGCATAAAGACAAGCCGGAGGCGGAGGCCTGGATAGCAAAATGGTATGAGCGATTAATGACGAATCCTCATTTCTTGATCGTGAAAGCCCGAAAATCAAAATAGCAAAAAGGAACCGCGAACCTGCGGTTCCTTTTTGCTATTCACCCGCATGGAGGAGCGTCGGGCAAGAGGACCGAAGTCAGCGGTACCTTTCACGAGAGCGCATCGTTTGCAACAGTAGGTATCAAGCTTCCAACAGATGGAACATTGTTCCGATAGGTGTACTATGGTACGATCGGAATAAGATTCGATCGGTGATCATGGCCGATTCACCACACGCAGATTTGGAGCCTACATAATGGGAACACCTTACTCCGCTGTTATTACGCTGATCGTCACGGCAGGCGTATTGAACATTATCATGGGTCTTTACGTGCTGACAGGACGCTCTAGGCTTGCAACGGTAAAAACCTTCTTCATCTTCAGCATGCTGGCCGCGATTTATACATTCGGTGCTGCACTCGAATTGTCCAGCCGTTCGCTTCAAGAGATTCAGTTCTGGATCAAGTTTGAATATCTAGGGATGCCGTTCTTACCGCCCCTTAATTTATTGATCATTCTGACTTATTTGGGCATGGAACGATATTTGAGACCCGGCCTGCTGATTTCAATGTTTATCATACCGGTCGTAACCCTGCTGCTTGTTATGACCAACGAACGACATCATCTATATTATCGGGATATCCTATTACGGCCGGACGTTTCCGCTTTGAAGGTGGATATCGTGGCCGGACCCTGGTATATCATTCAAGGCGCCTACACTTTCGCCTGCTTGATAGGCGGGGTCGTACTGCTGCTTCGAAGCTGGCGCAAGATGCCATCCTACCGCTTTCAGCTGGGCACGATGCTGATGGGTCTTGTCCTGCCCCTTATCGGCGATTTTCTCTATCTTGGCGGGCTCACGCCCGATGGAATGGACCCGATCCCCGTCATCATGACGTTGACCTCGGCCCTTTATCTCTGGGCGCTGACATCCAAGGGTTTGTTTCATGTTGCGCCGATTGCAAGGGACAATCTCTTTACGAGCATGCGGGAGGGCGTCCTCGTATTGGATCTGGACAACCGTTTGGTTGACTTCAATCCGGCTGCGGCAGCCATGATGCCGGAGCTGAGCCCTTCGGCCATTGGAGAACCGTTACATGAGATGTGGCAGCTTCACACCGCAGAGCCCATTTTCGGTATGGTGGAACGGGAAGGTCCGGATACGGGGGAAGCGGACATTGAAGAGATTCGCTGGCAATTAGGTAACCATTCGCTTCATTATCAGATCAGGTCTTCTACCGTTCGCAACCAGAGAGGACGAGAGGCCGGACGATTAATCGTCCTGATCGACGTGACCGATAAGGCGCGTCTTCAGGAGGAGCTGCGACAGATGGCCTACTACGATGGTTTGACCCGAATCTATAACCGCTCGCACTTTATGAAACTCAGTTACGCCCTTCTGAATCAGGCGGTTCGGAATCGTGAGCCGCTCGTTTTCCTGCTGTTCGATATCGACCATTTCAAACGAATCAACGATGTTTACGGCCACGATATTGGCGACCAAGCCCTGCAGCACATCGTCGAATTAACGCGGAAGACTCTGCGGGCTGAGGACCTGTTCGCCCGTTATGGCGGCGAAGAGTTTGCCGTTGCCATGCCCGGTCTCTCGACATCGGAGGCAACTGCCGCTGCGGAGCGGATCCGTGCCAAGCTGCTAACGCAGCCGATGACTACGCCGCAAGGACCGCTGATGATTACAGCCAGCTTCGGCGTTGCCGCGGTAAAGACAAGCTCCCATAACGGCACAGTCGATGCGGAAGCAGAAGAAGCTTGGTGGGATACTGAATTAAAGAAGGTATTGAAGCAGGCGGATCGCGCGCTATACGAAGCCAAACGCTCCGGTCGGAACACGGTTCGGGTGTCGGATGAGGAGTAATACCAGCATAGACTCAGGCTCAATTGAACCTTCATATGAAAAATAGCGGAATCTATGTGTATAATAGCTATTGGTTGTATAATGAATGCAATGCGATATATCACATCTAAGGGGAGAGAATCATATGTTATGGAATGAAATCACGACACTGGAAGAATGGGACCACATTCTGAAAAAATCCTCCGAACGCGGTCAAGTCATTTTGAAGCACAGCACGACATGCCCGGTTAGCGCCAACGCTTTGGCTGAGTTTGAATCTTATTTGAAAAAGACGCCAAACGGCGATGTGGATTACACCTTGGTCAAAGTCATCGAATCCCGTCCGGTTTCCAATAAAATCGCCGAGGATTTGAACGTGAAGCATGAATCGCCGCAAATCATCTACGTCAAGGACCAAGCGAAGTACTGGACGGCTTCCCATTGGGCGGTAACAACGGAGCACATCACAGCCGTTCTGGACTGAACAACAGCCTGCATGTCGACGGAAAGCAAGGTGTTCATCATGAAAGATCTGGAAGAACTGACATCCATCGAGGCGATCGAACGATTTATTGAAGATCACACCTTCAGTTTTGTATATGTATCCCGGGAAGATTGCAGCGTATGCCATGCGATATTACCCAAACTTAGACAACTGTTAACGCAGTTCCCGCGTATCTCGTTGGGCCGTATCCAGGCCGAAGCGGTAGGGGAAATCGCTTCGAGATTTTTGATATTCACCGCACCAGCGCTCCTCCTATTCGTAGAGGGCAAAGAGCTTGTGAGGGAAGATCGATTCGTACAGTTCGGGGAGTTAGAGCGAAAATTAAATCAAATCATGAATTTCGTTAACTAGGCCTCTTTTTCATGCAATGAATGCATTAGGCGATATTCCAAAGTCTTCTGACTTACCGGAATTTCGCCTTTTTGCGTTTGTTTTGTGATGCTGCTTCACGCAATCCCTACGGATGAAAGTTCGAATAATTGTCGGAAACCGGGACTTATTTGCACACGAATGTTACTAAAGTATTAAAAATCGACATGGAATAGCCGATCTATTAATAGTACAAAAGATGTGAGGTTTATGGAACCATGTAGAGCAAATGCATCGTTGTTCCCCGTTTCGCATAACAAGACGTTTTCGAGAAACACCCCTTTACCAGAATCATAACGGAGGAAGAAATGCGCTTCTTTACATCTGAATAATTTTGAAAACGGTCATGTATTAACGAAAAATTCCTGAAATTTTCATTGTATCCAGGAAAGTAGGTGATGCGAAAAGTGAGTTAAAAGGGATCCCTGTTATATATGAAAATACATATGAGTTATCAAAGGAGAGACACCGAGTGAGTAAGACAAAAACGTTCTCTAAAGGTATGCGTTTCAAAAATCTTAGCATTGTTACAAGAAACATGATATGGACAAGTCTCTATATCATGATCACGGGCGCCATCGTCATTGGTGCAAGCTTTTATATCCAGGACAACGTGCTGACCAAGCAGCTGCAATCCGATTCGGGGAAAATCATGGATACTTTGGTCAAGTCCGTATCCGTTCAAGATGCTGAAGCGGTTAAAGGCTCCACCGACCGGAATTCGGACATCCAGAAGAAGCTAACCGGCACGTTTGATGAGCTGTCCGTTACGTATCCTAACATCGCGCAAGGATATATTTTTGGACCTGAGCTGGAGGACGGGAACAAGACCTCGATTATCGCTATGCCTACGGCGGTGCTCGACATGTTTGCCGAAGAGAATTTGAATCTGGGCGACCTATATGAACAGCCGAATATTCATGCCGACGCGGTCCGTGAAATGATGAAAACGAAAAAAATCGTTTATACCAAAGCGTATACAGACAATTACGGGACGTGGATCACCGTGCTGCATCCCTTCCAGAATTCGAACGGAGAAATTTTCGCTTACATGGGCATCGACGTGGATGCCAGCTTGATCGCCTCCGGGAAGCAGGAACTGCTCTCCAACACGCTTTTTGCGCTGTTGATCACCCTGCTGATCGTATTGGCCCTGCAGTACTTCACGATTAGACGCACATTCGCCCCGATTCAGGCTTTAATGGGAGCGCTGGACAAGCTGAGCAAAGGCGATTTCACGGTTCAGTTAAAAGCAGGCGACGATGAACTCGGGCAGGTCAATGCCAAGTTCAATACGACGGTGAATCATATCAATGAGCTTGTTACCACGATCAAATCGGTGTCGGAGCAATCCGCTGAGCAGTCCAAGTTCCTCTTCTCGGCCGTGGAAATCAACAATAACAATTCTTCGGCGATTACCAAGAACATGGAGGAAATGTCCGATCGGGTCGCTGTCCAGAGCACTTCCATTACGGAAAGCGTGGTGTCGCTTGAGGAGATCTCATCCGGCGTATCGACGATTGCCGGCAATACATCGGATTTATCCGAAATATCCATCCAGATGAAGGCGCAGTCGGAACGAGGGAACCACAATGTGGAACAGGTGATCGAGCAGATGAATTCGATTGATCATTCGGTCAAAAATTCGGTGCATATCATCGAAAAGCTGCAGAACCGCTCCCATGAGATCGGACAGATCGTACAGGTTATTACCGAGATCGCTTCTCAGACGAATTTGTTATCGCTCAATGCAGGAATCGAGGCGGCCAGAGCGGGCGAAGAGGGCCGAGGTTTTGCCGTCGTTGCCAGCGAAGTGAAGAAGCTCTCGGAGGAATCGAGAAAATCGGCAGACCAAATCATTGAATTGGTTCGTTACATCCAGGAGGAGACGGCATCCGCGGTAGAAGCCATCAGCGAAGGCGAACACAACGTCGCCAAGGGAATGGAAGTTGTCAAAGAAACCGGCGAGCTGTTCAAAGGCATGCTGGTGGCCACGGATACGGTAACCAGCCAAATTCAAGAGGTGTCTGCAGCAACCCAGCAGATGGTGGCCGAGACCGAACAGATCACCGCTGCGATTAAACAACTGGCTGAGCTCGCAGAGAAGAACTCGACCGTGTCGGGCGAGATCCGGATCAGCGCCCAGGAGCAGCAGGCTTCCTTCGCCAAAATCTTCGAGTCTGCCGAGCAGATCAATCAGGTGTCCGCCGAACTGGAGGCTCTCGTAAACAGACTGCGAGTGTAATGACGCCGGAATAGAAAAAGCATAGAAAAAGATGGAGCTGAAACCTTTGAATACTACGTTGATGATCGAACAAGGCAAAGAATATTGGTTGAATGAACTGCAGCTACCTTTACCGGGATTCTATCTGTACACCGATGGTCCAGCGCATCTTCAGCATCAAGATTTCGATCGCATGGCGATTCCCCTTCGTATCGAAACCGGTAAAATCCAGCGGTTCCGCGACGCGTATAACATCAAGTCATGGATGCTGACAAGCTATGCGGTGTTTCTGTACCGCATGACGCACGATTCGGATTTGCTGATCGGCGTGAACAATGAGAAGGGCAATTTGCTTCCGCTAAGAGTGAGCATAAGCGAAAATGATTCATTTGCTCGTTTGTATGAGCAAATTTCGGCCAAGATGGAGCAGATTGAAGCAAGCATCCTTTCCCTTTCTGACATCGAAGGTTTTATCGGTCAGCCGCTCCATCTGCGGACGATTTACGGCCGGAACGGCAACGGCTATGCCTACGGTGAAAGCGGGCTGAACTGGGTGGTTCAGGAGGAGGAAAGGGATCAATGGACACTTTATGTTTCCTATGCCCAGCCATTGTTCGAAGAAGAAACGATTGAAAAATTCAGCAGGCATTTCGAGCTGCTTGCGGCAGCCGCTCTTGAACATCAGGAGATGCCGGTTAGCCGTCTGCCTATGCTGACGGAAGAGGACCGGAATGCCTATGCAATCCTCAACGACACGAAGATGGAGCTTCCGGAAGATCCGACGCTCGTGGCAATGTTCGCTGCGGTTGTGGAGAAATATCCGAAGCGAATTGCATTATCTTCCGGCCAGGAGCAGATCACGTACGAACAGCTTGACAGGCAGTCGAACCAAATTTCCCATATGCTCATAGCCAAGGGGCTGCGCAAAGGCCAGTTCGTCTCGATATTTATGAAGAGAAGCCTCGATACGATTATCAGCATGCTCGGCGTCCTCAAAGCCGGGGGAGCCTATATCCCCTTGGATCCTTCCCATCCGGATGAACGAAATGCCTATATTATCGAGGATACGGCATCAAACATCATTCTGACGCATCCGGATTTCACGGCGAAACTGAATGGACTATTGGCCCAAGTCCAAACCAAACCGGAATATTTCTGTCTCGATGACCATGTCTATTCCTATCCGGCAGAAGCTTGCGGCGTGGGCGTGACGGGCGATGATCTGGCCTACATCATTTATACGTCCGGTTCTACAGGCAAACCGAAGGGCGCATTGATCGCCCATCAAGGCGTCGTGAATCTGGCACTCGCCAATCGGGAGAATTTGCAGATGAGCGAACAGGATATTATTCTTCAATATTCCACATTCAGCTTTGATGCTTCCGTTTACGATATATTCGGCTCACTGGCTTGCGGCTCGCGTCTGCATCTCCTATCGGATGAGCAGCGCTTCTCCATAGATGCCTTTACGGAAGCGGTGGCAGACACCAACGCAACGCGCGTCGCGATATTGCCTACGGTGTTCTTCAATCAATTGGCAGCGTATTTGCCGATGGAGGACACACACAAATACCGTAACATCAAGACGATCGTGGTCGGCGGGGAAGCTTTGGCGGGAGAAACCGTTCGCATGTTCCGGAAGAAGCTTCCGATTCCAATCGTGAACCTTTACGGCCCTACCGAAACGACCGTCGTGGCAACAGGGCATGTCGTGGATTATCCGATTTCGGAGGATCTGGCCACCGTGTATATCGGTACGCCTTTTGCCAACTATGAATTGTATATCGTAAACGAACATGATGAATTATGTCCGACTTGCGTAACGGGGGAATTGCTCATCTGCTCGGTAGGCGTCGCCAAGGGATATTTGAATCAGCCCGAGAAGACCAAGGAAGCCTTCATTCCGGATCCGATAACGCCCGAATCAGGCAAACAGTACTACCGTTCGGGCGACTTGGTGCGGCTGCTGCCGAACGGGCAGGTGGAATACCGGGGAAGAAAAGATTCACAGGTGAAAATCAGAGGCTTCCGGATTGAGATCGGGGAGATCGAGGACAATCTGGCAAAGCATGAATGCGTGAAGGACATCGCAGTCATTCCGAGAACGGATGAGGACGGAAGCAAAATGCTGGCGGCATTTTACACTTCACATGATGGACAGGCCGTCCCCGCCAAGGAATTGGTACAATTCTTAAGCCGGAAAGTGCCGAGTTACATGGTACCTAAATACATCGGTTTCGTGGAAGAAATGCCGTTGTCCCCGACGGGTAAAATAGACCGCAAGAAGCTGGCTATATACGACCTGTCGATGGAGGCGGAAGAGGATAACTCCCCATACGAAGCCCCGGTTAACGATACCCAGCGGGATATCGCCGCAGCCTGGGAAAAAGCGTTGGGACAAACCAAAATCGGCATCCACGACGATTTCTTCGATATCGGCGGCTATTCGCTGAAAATCCTGGAGATTCTGGTCCTCCTTAAGCCTCGATATCCGCAGTTGAAGATCAATGATTTCTTTGTCTTTCCAACCATAGCGAAACTAGCGGAGAGAGTTGCGGAATTAGGCAGCCAGGATATCTTGGTCGATCCATTGGAGGAACGGGATCTGCCGATTCAGGATTTGGCGGAGTATCCGATTTCTTTTCCTGTCAATCATGCTTCGGAACAAGTGTATACCCAGCAGCATATTCTGCTAACCGGCGCAACGGGGTATTTGGGATCTCATTTGCTGCACGAACTGCTGTATCAATCCACCGCAACCGTATATTGCCTGGTTCGGCCGTCAAAGCTGATGGAGCCGTATATCCGCCTGGAGCAGGTCATGACGGGATATTTTGGCGAAGACATAAAGTCTCGAATGGACAAGCGGGTGATCGCGATTCAGGGCGACTTGGAGCAGGAGTCTCTGGGGCTTGGGGCAGAAGACCTGGCCCTGATTGAAGGGCGCATCGATTCCATCATTCATTGCGGAGCTGAGGTGAAGCATTTCGGGGATGCCGACTATTTTGCCCGAGTTAATGTTGAGAGCACGGACAGACTACTTGCTTTGGCCCAAAAGAAACCTAATACCCGCTTCCATTTTATATCTACGCTTGGCATTCCGGAGGACCTGGCGCTGGGCGGCCAATGGGAGGCGATCGTTGCCGGAACGGGCTACGAGGAGTCGTCCATCGAGAATGTCTATACGAACAGCAAGCTGGAAGCCGAGAAGCTGGTCATCAAAGCCGGTAAGGAACGAGGCATTCCGGCAGCGGTATACCGGGTCGGCAATTTGTCCTGTCACTCCGAGAACGGAATATTTCAGAAGAACATAGATAACAACGCGTTTTATCGCATGCTGAAAGCGATGGTGCTGTTGAAGAAAGCGCCTAGCGTGAAGTGGCAAGTGGATATTACGCCGATTAACTATGCGGGGGAAGCGATTACTGCGCTGCTGCTTCAGCAAGAGACCGTCGGCCGAGTATTCCATATCTGCAATCCGGTTGCCATTCCTTACGAGGACATGGTGGAGCATTTTAAAGATTATGGATATGACATTGCCTTGATGGACTGGAAGGAATACGAGGCCTGGTTATTGGATCCGCAGCAGCCGAAGAACAAGGAAGGCCTGGAGCTGGCCATGGCACAGTTTGAAGGCGACGGGGCGAAGAATTCCGTTTACCGGTATACTTGTCCGCAAACTTCGGAATTCCTCCGTAACACGGGCGTGAAATGCGCTGTGCCGGACAAGCCGTTTTTTGAAAAGATGATGGATTATGCCGCTGGCATTGGATATTTCGTGAAGCCTGAGTAACGATATTCAGGTTAGCAAGCAAGAAACCGCGAATGCTTTCGCGGTTTCTTTGTAATTTTTTGTGCGTATGGTACGGCAAGGCGGCAAAGATGTTTTTAGGGCTCGATTATGGTACGATCATACTGATTTAAGTCCATAATCACCAAATGAGGTGGCCCATGAATAACGAACAATGGAAGCAGGCAGAAACCGCGCTGGCTTGCATGGAAGTGATCAAGAATGGCACCAACGACCCGGTAACGATTGAAGGCGAATCGGATGACCTGCGCTGTGTCGGAATCGGCACGGATGCTGCGGTATTCGTCTATGAACCTATGCCGGCATATGCTTATAAATTGTATGCTGTGGAGGCGCTGCCCAAGAAGGAAGCGGAGATCAAGGTCTATCAAGAGCTGATGGGCAGTCCTTATTTTCCTGTATTTTATGGGACAGGCGAGCGTTATGTAGCGATCAGCCATGAATCCGGATTAACCTTGTACGATTGCTTGCTCTATGGTGTGCCCGTTCCTAGGCAGGTCATAGAGGATGTCGAAGCAGCACGCTCCTTCGTGCGTAGCAAGGGCTTGAACCCGCGGGACATTCATTTGAAGAATGTACTGCTGCAGGACGGCAGAGGGAAAGTGCTCGATGTATCCGAGTATGTTCAGGATGGCAACGACAAGCGATGGGAGCATCTCATGTGGGCTTACGACAATGTATATCCGCTGCTTGAGGGCAAGAAGCTGCCGCTCTGGGTATTGGAAGCCGTGAAGAACGGATATTACCGTCTTGATCCATCCAGCGTGAACATGCAGGAATTCGCGGATCGGATCGGCAGATTGTTTTTCAGAAAATAGCAGTTGGATTCATACGAAGATGGCAGGAATGTTATCGTTATTATTTTTGAGAAAAAGGCTGCGAATCAATCCCCCTTAAGCATATGCTCTTGCTTCAGGGGGATTTTTATTTAGAACATACTCCAGTCCATCTCCCGGGACAAGGTTTGCAGGAGATGCACGCCGGCATAACTGTTCCCTTTATCATTCAGTGCCGGGCCTACCACGCCGATGCCGTAACGTCCCGGTACTAATGTTAAGATGCCTCCTGAAACGCCGCTTTTGGCCGGCAATCCTACCTGAATGGCAAATTCGCCCGACGCGTTGTACATCCCGCATGTCGTCATGAACGTCTTGGCGATTTGAACATACCTGCGAGGAATGAGCGTTTTGCCGGTTAGCGGATCCAAACCGCTGCAGGCCAGGACCAAGCCCATCCGGGCTAAATCGGCACAATCCACAACAATGGAGCAGTGCCTGAAGTATACCTCCAACACCTCTTCAACATCTCCGCTGAGAACCCCGTTTTCTTTCAAAAAGAACGCTATGGAACGATTTAAATTTCCGGTATCCGATTCCGAGCGGTAAACGCCCATATCATAATCCAAGTTGACGTTCCCGGATAGCTCTTTAAGAAACTGAAGAATTCTACTTGACTTCTCGTACGGGCTGCTTCCGTTAATCAAGGAAGAAACGGTAATCGCGCCTGCATTAATCATCGGATTGAAGGGAATGCCGGGCCGAACCAGCTCCAGCTTCAGCATGGAATTGAAGTTGTCTCCGGTCGGCTCCATGCCAACCTTGCCAAAAACGGTTTCCTCTCCATTGTCCATCAGTGCCAGGATCAGCGTGAATACTTTGGAGATGCTTTGCATCGTAAAACGAAGCCCGCAGTCCCCGGCTGTGACGGATTCTCCCTGAGCGCTTAGAAGGGTAATGCCCAAGGCATCATGTGGAGCTTTGGACAGTTCGGGAATGTAAGAGGCGACTTTACCTCTGTCTGAGCATGGCGAGCTTGCTTTCAGCCACTCCGGCAGCCGCTGCCGGATGGCTTCGAGGTCGGGAGATGTCATCGTTTATACCCCTCCATGGATACATATTGATGAGTCCGAGTCGTTACTGCTGTTTTGTTAAGCTTTATGTAAGGTTCGTATAAAAATCGTGTAAGGTTCGCCTTCTATAATTACATCTGTGCTTAACAAACGACGACTTGAAGGAGAAGCCATATGACAACCATATTACAGGCAAAACATGTAGAAAAAATATTCGGTATCCAAGGAAATTCATATACGGCATTGCAAGATATCAATCTTGAGATTCAGGAAGGCGAGTTTGTCGGCATTATGGGACCCTCCGGGGCCGGCAAATCCACGCTGCTGAATATCTTCTCGACGATCGATACACCGACGTCAGGCGATATTACCATTGCCGGACAACATATCCTGTCGATGAACGAGGAGCAGTTATCCGATTTTCGCCGGAATCAGCTTGGATTCATATTTCAGGACTACAACCTGCTGGATACCCTGACCGTCAAAGAAAATATTGTACTGCCGCTGGCATTGTCCAAGGTGTCTGCCGCGGAGATTGAGAAGCGGGTTAACGAAATCGCCGACACGTTCGGCATTCGCGATATCTTAGGCAAATATCCTTATCACATCTCGGGGGGCCAGAAGCAGCGCACCGCAGCATCGCGCGCCATCGTTGCCCATCCTAGCCTGATCCTGGCGGACGAGCCGACAGGGGCGCTGGATTCCAAGTCGGCGGCCAGCCTGCTGCATAGTTTAAAGAAACTGAATGAGTTTCATCATTCCACCATCCTGATGGTCACTCACGATGCCTATGCGGCAAGCTTCTGCAAACGCGTCATTTTCATAAAAGACGGCCGGCTGTACCAGGAGCTCCATCGAGAAGACCAATTGCGCAAGGTGTTTTTTGATCAAATACTCGAAGTGCTGGCCGCGCTTGGGGGTGAACATGATGACACTGTTTAGCATTGCCAGAAAAAACATCCGCAAAAATCTCGCAAATTACTTTTTGTATTTCGCCTCGATGATTTTTAGTATCGTCATTTACTTCACTTTTGTTTCATTGAAATATGATACGGCGATACAGTCCGCTGCGGAGGGGTCGACCAAAATCAGTTCGGCCTTTAGCGCTGCCGCCGTCGTGCTGATCATCTTCGTGGCTGTTTTCATCTGGTATTCCAACTCGTTCTTTACCCGCAAACGCAAGAAAGAAGTCGGACTGTATTCGCTGCTTGGCGTTAGGAAGAAACAGATCGGGCTGATGTTATTTTATGAAAACTTTCTGATGGGCGTGCTGGCTTTGCTGGCTGGGATAACTCTCGGATCCGTGCTCGCCAGATTTTTTGTTTCCCTGTTAATGAAGGTGATGGGTTACGACGCGATAACGAGCTTTTCGATATCCCCCGAGGCCATCATCAACACCACCATCGTGTTCATGATCATAACGCTTATTACGTCGTTGCAGGGTTACCGATTGATCTACCGGTTCAAATTGATTGAATTGTTTCATGCGGATCAGGAGGGAGAACAGGAACCCAAGGCTTCATGGATTACCGCCATATTGTCGCTGGTGTTCGTTGGCGTCGGTTACTGGCTGGCCCTGCAGAATTTGCTGCAATCCAAGGTATGGGCAGTGATGGGATTCATGCTGACGCCGCTCGTCATCCTCATAACGGTGATTATCGGCACGTATCTGCTGTTCAGCACCCTGACCGTAACCTTGTTGAAATTATCCAGGAATAACAAGAACAGATTTTGGAACGGGATGAACATCATCAGCATCTCCCAGCTTCTATATCGCATCAAAGGCAATGCTCGTACGTTAACCATCATTGCGGTGCTAAGCGCAACGACGCTTACCGCCGTCGGAACGGCTTACAGCTTTTATTACAGCAATGCAGCTAATGCCTCGCTAGCAAACCCGAACAGCATGACGTTTATTAGCGGCGATGACGTGACAACCAAACGAATCGACGAGCTGATCGCCTCCTCATCGGACCATGGGCTGTTGTACCATGCAACCGTGCCTGTCCTTGAAGTGGATGCCGATGTCAGCGGACTTGATGCGGCATTTTCGTATGACATGCAGATCTACAGCGCCATATCCAATCAGGATTTTAACGAGCTGGCGAAGCTGCAGGGCCGCAAGGAAGCCATGGAATTAAAGGGCGATGAGGCTGCTGTGCTGGACCCGGTTTATTACGAAGGCATATCGCCGGCGTATGTGGGCTCGAAGGTGAAGCTTATGCAGAACAACCAGGAGCATGATATCACCTTTAAGGAATTGAAGAAATTCAGTGTGCTGAACATGGGGACGGTGTACTCCACCATCGTCTTAAGCGATGAGTTATTTGCGAAATTGGAGAAGGAGACAAATAAATCTTTTAGCCTGGAAGCATACGGCATATCGAATCAGGACCAAGCAAAGCAGATAACGGAGGAAATTGAGGGCGTCCTGCCGGAAAGCGCGGGATTCGCCAGTTATTATCAGGATTATGCAAGAGGAATGGAATCGTCGGGCCTGTTGATATTTATGGGAGGATTCCTGGGGCTCGTGTTCCTCACGGCGACCGGCAGCATCATATACTTCAAGCAATTAACCGAAGCGAACTCGGATAAGGCAAGGTACCGGATATTAAGTAAAATCGGCGTGAACAAACGCGAGGTCAGAAAAACCATCGCCCACCAGGTTTTGTTTATCTTTGCGCTGCCGCTCATCGCCGGCATTGCCCACTGCTCGGTAGCATTGGTAGCCTTGTCCAGGCTTCTAAACATGAATCTGGTGATACCGGTCGTGATCTGTATGGGCGTATATACTTGCATCTATCTCATCTACTATGTAGTCACCGTGAATGCCTACTATAGAATCGTAACGAAAAACAAATAGGTTTATCAAGAAAAGGAGAGTAACCATGAAAAAAACAATGATCTTCGGCGGCGTTTTAGCCGTCCTCCTAATCGGATTCATCATCTTCATTCAGAACGTAAACATGAACCGTCTCGGTACGGATCAATATTTTGTGCAAGTTCAAGAAGGGACGCGAGTAGAAGATAAGTCTGATAATGGAGAAAAATACGTCTACTATCAATACAATTTGGAGGGCTTTGATAAAGAGGGAGCGGCAAAGACGTTAACCTTTACAGCGCATAAAGAGCTGCGTAAGGAAGCTTACTTGCGTGTCTATGTTAAAAAAACAGGCGTCAGCTCCTATCAAGAGGTACAGGCCAGCGAGCTGCCGGGACCAGCCAAGCTGAAGCTTGATGCTTTAGGGAAATAAGGGATCGTATCTAAGGGGGATAACATGATGAATTCATTGAGAAGTAGAACGGCGAATTTGACCAAAAAAACGATCATCGGCTCGCTCGCATTGACTTTGGCGGCGGGCCCGGTCATCGGACCGGGAAGTGCGGCGGCGAAAGCTGCGCCAGCTTCAACGATTGCGCCAATCGCCGCGGATATTGAAGCGCAAGCACCGATTCATTACGATATTCAGGCTAGGCTGAATGAGAAGGATATGACCATGCAGGGAAGCAGCAGGATCACGTATCGAAACACCAGCCAAGATACGCTGAGTGAGCTGGCGTTCCATACATATGCCAACGCTAACCGCTCGGCATCAACGCAGACGTCCATGTTTAAACGATCAAACGAAGAAATCAGCAAGAACCATCCGGATAAACAACCGGAGGATTTTCTTGGCGGCATTGATATCGAGAATGTGACCTCCAGCGGTCAAGCTCTTGATTTCAGCGATAAAGAACAGGCTTTGACCGTTCAATTGAGGCAGCCCTTGCCGCCTGGCGGATCGATCACGGTATATATGGATTTTTCTTTGAAGATTCCGTATGGCTCACAGCGCTTATCGTATTACCGGGATATTGTGAATGGCGCTCACTGGTTTCCGGTCATGTCGGTCTATGACGAGGATAAGCATCAATGGAATACTACCCCTTACAGTTCAACGTTCGAGACCGATTATTATACTTCTGCGGATTATGAAGTAGATATCAATGTTCCTGATGCTTATCAAGTGGCGATGCCAGGCACGATAACGACACGGAATGACGTGAAACCCGGCCGCAAAGTCGTTTCGGCTGTTGCCAATAATACAAGGGAATTCGTATTCTTTGCCAGTCCCAATTTCAAGGTGGACAGCGTTACGCGTGACGGGTTGACGATCGAATATTTTTATTTTGATAACGAACCGGGAAAGAAACAGATCATTGACCGGTATATTGATCAAGCATTTAAGGCCATTCAATTCTTTGGTGATAAATACGGCCCATATCCATATCCAGATTTTCGCATCGTGGAGTCATATGTAGAGGGCGTGGCTATCGAATATTCGCGTGTCATTCAAATGGGGCAAGTTCAGGGGCAGGCTGATCCGGCGCAGGATACGGTATTCGTTCATGAAATCGCTCATCAATGGTTTCACGCGCTGATCGGGAACGATTCGGAGACGGAGTCTTTCCTCGATGAAGGTTTCGCCGATTTTTCCAAGGTGTATTTTGCCGAGAAGCAGGGGGATAAGCTGAATGGCTTTAGATCCATTCAAGTTGACGATTCCTCGCTGGAACTTGCTATAGCGTCAAACAATGACGAGGTGGGGGATATGGCTAGTCCGGTATATTACGATAAAGGCCGCCAAGCGATCTACCAATTGTATCGTTCCGTGGGCGAAGAGAAGTTTGACCGCATGATGAGGGAATATTTCAAACGCTATGTCTATAAAAATGCTACGATTGAGGGGCTGCTCCAAACGATAGACGACGTGCTCGGAAATGAGGCGCGAAACGAAATGGCCGCCGCACTATATCAACCGGGTTTTGTGCTAAAGCCAGAATACCAGCTGACAGAGGAAGAGAAAACCGCCTATATGCATGACCAGTTTCAATTGCTGTATCAATCGGCCTTAACCCAAATTCCAGATTTGCCCTACGAAACGATGAGCCGTATCATGGATAAGGCTCTTCAGGGAGAGCCGTTATCGATCGTCCTGAGCGATCAAGCAAGCAGGCGAACACGCAAACAGCAAGAAGCCATGGTAAACCAGCTCTCGATGCTTCTGGATATCAGCGGAGTGAAATACGAGGTCATTCGGGATCGCCAGGTATTAAAAAAGAAAATGAAAAAGGAACTGGGGACCAACAACCTGATCGTGATCGGCAACGGTAAAACGAACGGGGTGATCCAAGCCCTGAAATCCGGTATCGTCGATCGGGCCAACAAAATGGGCTTTGCCTGGAAGGATACCATGAATCAACCGAGTGCTTCCGGAGCGTACGTGATCAAGCATCCATTTAATCAAAATCGCTTATTGCTGCACTATTTCTGGAATGGTGATCATATAACAGACGAGGCCATGGAGACGTACATGGCAAAAATGCAGGAATCACTCGGATTCACGAGCGCTTATTATCAGTACTATGTGTTGGACAAGACGGGGAAGGTGTTGTTAGATAAACAAGTGGAGAATCCATTGTCGAAGTTTTTCTCGGCGGAATAAGTGCCGATATCATTACGAGTTCAAGCAGGCTGGCTTAATTGAATAGCAGCTTACCAAGTGGGAAAGATGGTTGTTATAGCAAGGGGGGAATCAAATGGCGTTTGATCAAAGAGTACTAGTGGTTGATGATGAAGCCGATATTGTCAGGCTGCTTCAAACCGTGCTGATCAAAGAGGGGATCGATCAGGTGTACACCGCAGCTACGGCAGAGGAAGCATGGATTGAATTTCAGCAGCGTCAGCCCGATATCGTTATCCTGGATATCATGCTTCCCGACGGAGAAGGTTACGAGGTGTGCAAGAAAATTCGCAGCATCTCCAATGTCCCGATATTCTTCTTGTCGGCCAAGACAGAGGAGATTGATAAAATCCTGGGTTTTGCCATCGGCGGTGACGATTACATTACGAAGCCATTCAGCCCCAAAGAAGTGGCGTACCGGATAAAAGCCCGATTTCGCAGACCGGAAATGCCTCAGCAAGAGGAAAAGCCGAATCGTCTTGTTCAAGTAGGACCATTTGAATTAGATGAGGAAAAGATCGAACTGAAGAAGAACGGCAAGGTCATTCCGCTGAAACCGAAGGAGCTTGGCTTGCTGACGCTGATGCTCAAGCACCCGGGCCAGATCATGAGCAAGGAAAGTTTATATGATCAGGTGTGGGGCGAGGAATTTTTCGGTTTCGATAATACCGTGATGGTGCATATCCGAAGACTGCGGGAGAAAATCGAGGAGGATCCCTCGAATCCGCGTTATCTGCTGACGGTAAAAGGCCTTGGCTATAAGCTGGCCGTAGAGGAAGAATAAGGCATGAGGTGGAAGCTTACCGGCAGGTATCTGGTCTCCGTCGTGCTTATTGTCGTCATCGTGATTATTATGAATATCATCGTTGTCATCGGCTTGTTTGTTATGCAATCGATGAATGAGGATTTCCTGACCACCGGCAGGCAAACCTCGGCAGAGGCGATTTCCCGATCCTTCAGGGAGCATATCGTGATTTCGGAATCCGGTGCTTCCGTGAGCGAGAAGGGCAAGGACATTCTGAAGCAGAATGAGGCCTGGCTTCAGGTTTTGGATGAGGATGGCAGGGAAATTTACCGTTATCGGGCTCCTGAAGGAGCGAAAACGAAATACACTCCGATTGATATGGTGCAAATTTATAAGTACATCGAGAAGGACGTGCTATCAACCGTCTTTATCGGCGAGAAAACATACTCCGATCATCGTTTCAGTTACTTGGTTGGCTTCACTTCTCCATACTTGGAGCGGCAAGTGCTCACGATCGACACTCGAAATTTTGTACAAACGTTCAAGATCTTTAGCTTGATCCTCATCATCGTTGACGGATTCATCGCCTTATGTATCGCATATATCTTCAGCAAGCGGCTGACCAAACCCATGTTTATGCTGATCGACAGCATTAAGCGGCTGGCGAACCGTAATTATCACATCTATCACCAGCCTAAAGGGGTGTACAAGGATGTGTTTGCCAACATCAATCTTCTATCCCAAGAGCTGCAAGCAAGCGAGAAGGAAAGAAAAAAATTGGATGCGATGAGGGAAGAGTGGATCGGCAATATCTCGCATGACATCAAAACGCCCCTGGCTTCGATTCAAGGCTATGCCGAAATGATGAAGGATACGGAGTACCAGTTCTCGCAAGACGAAATAAGGGATTATGCCGGGATCATTGAACGTAAATCCATCTATTTGCGGGACGTGATTGAGGATTTGAATCTGTCGACCCGCTTGAGGAACAAAGAGCTGATGCTGAATAAGAAGCATATAAACATTGTTAGTCTGGTCCGCAATGCCGTGATCGATACCTTGAATAACCCAAGTTATTCCAATCGGGACATTGAATTTGGAAGCAGCCATGAAGCCATTCAAGTCGAGGTTGACGATATCCTGATCCGCAGGGCGATCAGCAACTTGATTTTCAATGCAATCGTTCATAACCGCGAGGATGTTGCGATCAAGGTTCAAGTCGAGAAGAACGAGGATCATATTCTTATTCGGGTGGAGGACAATGGGAAAGGCATTAAGGAGGAAGAACTCGGAAGAATCTTCGACCGTTATTTCCGGGGGACGAATACGGGAGAGCTCCATAAGGGATCGGGGCTTGGCATGGCTATTACACGTGATATCGTCATCGCCCATGGCGGGGAGATTAAGGTTCGCAGCGAGGTTGGCCAAGGCACGATAGCGGAAATCAAGCTTCGCCTTGCGTAGAGACAAAGGCTATCCTTCCAGATAGGGTCGTTATGCGGACGATGGCCAAGGTTTCCCGAGGCTCGTCAAATCCCTCACGGCCGGGAATAACCCGGAGTAATCATTGCGCAAGCTGGATACACTACCGTAAAAAGGAGTGTATCATTATGAAACTGCTTGTTAAGTTATTGGTGCATGGGGTTATGATAACGGCTCTGTTGGTTTCCCTAACCGATGCTTCGTTCATCGGTGCCCTATTGACGGCAGTGGGGATCGCCATCATTGCTTACTTGGTAGGGGATTTATATATTCTGCCTCGCACCAGCAATATGATCGCCACGATAGCGGATGCCGGCTTGGTATTTGTCATGCTGTGGATCATCGGCGCCGCTGCCAACTGGACCATTGATTTCTCGGAGATTCTGCTGCTGGCAGTACTTGCGGGGGCATTTGAGTATTTCTTTCATAGCTGGATCAGGGGCGAGCATCTTCTTAACAAAAAACAGCGAGCCTCGTAACTGCGCATTGCGTAATGAATCACGGACTTGCGCTTCTATAAGCAATATCAATTTAGCCTGAGTAATCAGGCTTTTTTTATTCTCTGAGTCTTGGACCAGCTGCCGTGGCGTTGTGACAAATATTATTTCTTACTTAGAGAAGAGGGAATAGATTCGATGTAGGCGACCTTCGAATCTTAAAGAGAATTGAGGCTGTTAGGAGATGGTCAATATCAAAGGGAAGCGATCCCATGCATTGATTGGCCTTCAAGCATTCTTGGCGATCGGCGCGTTGGCAGGGGGAACGATGCTTATAACGGATCCTAGTGGTGAACTCATTGGGATGCCCAGCTCATTATTGCAGGACTCTTTCTTTCCTGATTATTTAATTCCAGGCATTCTTTTATTCTGCGTGTTTGGCATCCTGCCTCTGATCACGGCTTCCGGACTGATTCTAAAGTGGGAGTGGGACGCAGCTCAAAGATTCAATATTTTCAAAGAAAAGCATTGGTCCTGGACCTTTTCTTTATATTCGGGTTTTGAGTTAATCATCTGGATTATGGTTCAGGTGTATATCCTGGATTCCGTTTCCTTCATACATCTGGTATATGCCATGCTTGGTTTGATGATCCAGATGGCCACGATACTACCATCCGTACAAGCAAAATATACGATGCAATGAAGAGAGTCAAGTCACACCGGCTGAAACGTCAATGAAATAACCCCATCGCTCCTTTATGAGCAATGGGGTTATGTTCTTTCTTACATTTTACGGCTTCGCGCTTTTCCAATACGCATAAGCATGCACGACGCTGCCGGTAAAGGAAGGTGAATCCTTTAATAAAGCAGGCAGCTTGGCAAGTTCTTCCTCCATATAGGCGGCACCTTCTTCGTGGAAGGTGATATGATCGCCTTCATGACTGGCTTTGATCTCTACCGATATCTTGATGGGCTTGCCCAGCTCATCGGCAAATGCAATCTCTTCCTTGGAAACCCCGACGATGCCGTTGGACCCCTCCGCTACATCCCGGAAGGCCATGAGGGAAACATGGTCCATACGATTGATCATCCACTTGCTGAGCGACATGTCTTCGCCGGTGACTTTATATTTATCCAGCCACACGGCCATATCCATGCTGGCTTCCAATGAAGAATCCTTTTTCAATTCCGTAACGAATGCATCCAGATTCGCGGTCCATTCTGAAATAACCTGCTGCGAATCCTCTTTCCATGCCGGCAGCACATAGGGCTCAATGTCCAGGTGAATGCCGTGGAAACGCTCATCGCCTTCAACGGCGCGATTGTAGCTCTTCACATAATTGACGAGCCGCATCATTCTCGGCCGGTTCTCCTCAAGGGCCCATATCGGATGTCCGCCCATGGCATGAACCTCGATTCCTGCCGCAGCCGCTTGTTTAACAAACGACGAGTACGAGCTGTACGGCTGTTCCAGATCAAGGCGTACATATAGCCAGTTCAATTTCTTCTCTTTGGCAAAATCAAGAATTTCCTGACTGTTTTGAACGACTTCATGGGCTTCCCATATATAAGTGCCTCTTACCATAGGATCCCTCGTCACCGGATCCGCATCCGGCACGCGCTCGCCTTCACCGGGTTCTGGTTCTGGATTCGGCTTCGGGGCCGGTGACGGGGAAACGGGATCCGTGCTTCCAGGGGGAACGATCTCATCAGCAGACATGCTTTGCCAGTTGCGAATATCGTGGATTGCGACACCGGCAAAGGATGGATAAGAACCGAGCGCACTGGAGAGATGATCCAATTTCTGATTCAACTTGTCCTTCCCGTGTCCATAAAAGGTGGTATAAGACTCGCCTGGCATCTCTTTGGTATTAACTCCGATCAGAATCTGTTTCCCAAGCCTGTCGGCAAGCTCAAGCTCAGCCCGCGTCAAGTCCAGAATCCCATGCTCGGATTCCACTTCATTCCGGTAAGCCATGACGGTAACATGGTCAAACGCACCGATCAGCCATTCATTAAGTCCGGTTCCATCCGCCAAGGCGTATTGGTCAAACCAGAAAGGAATATCGATCCCAAGCTCGAGTCCCTTTCCGGAAGCTAGGCTCAGGAACGCCTTAAGATTTTGTTCCCAGGTGGTGATGATTTGGTCCTGTTCAGTTTGCCACTTGGCAAGCACATACGGTTCTACATCCAGATGAATCCCGTCGAATCGGGCACCTGCCGCAACCTTGCCGTTATAGTCGATTACCCAATCAGCGAGACCGAGCATGTCATCGAGATGTTCGGTGAGCGCCCATCTAGGGTCTCCGCCCAAGGCATGGACCGCGATTTGGTCCTCATGCGCACGCTCTATAAACGCCTCGTATATCTCCGACGACAGCTGACGATCGATCTGCAAGTAGATCAGATTAATGCCTTCTTCGCGGGAAAAATCAAGCAGCTCTTCGCCGCCATCCTGTATCAGGTCCGTCTGCCATATCCAAGTCGCTTTTTTTGAATTATTTTCGCCGTAAGCCGGGGTATGCAGCCCCACCAGAAGCATAACAACCAAGAGGCTAGCAAGCTTCTGGTAACCTTTCACTTTCATGTTTTCCCTCCGTTTCTCTGCGAGAACTCCACGTATTCTCTGTTTAGTAAACGGGGTTATTATAGCATTGATAGTTCAAAAAAAGATGAGCCCAAGTTCTTACAGGACATTATAGTCACCAATCAATCGAACGGGTGATCGGTATAAAAGGAACTAGATACAAAATGGAATAATATAACTAAATGACATAAATTATATGAATATGAACAAGAATAAGGCTAACAGCTCAGGAAGAAAGTTGCGTTTTTGGCGCTTGGTTGGTCCAGTGTCACTGTTTTGGGAAAGGTCAGCATTATATTTAATAGCTGCGATCCAGAATGGGAGAGCTATGTCATCATGACTAGTAATTTAAGACAGTGGGCAAGCATAAGCGACTTCAGCACCCGAACACAATCGGTCATCAGGATACCGCAAGCAGCAGCGAACCGTATAAAGGCGGGAGTTCGCGTCCATCCTAGAACTAAAATGTGAAGGTGGGCGTTAACATGATTAATTTGGAATCGCGACTGGAGAATATGGAGGATCGTTTCGTAAACATCGATACTTATCTATGCAAACACGATTTTACGTTAGCCAGCAATTGGGATTACAAGCATGGCTATTTGGATAGGAGATTGGATCAGGAGCGGATGGTGTGGCTTCGCATTCCCTTTCACGTAACCAAGGGCAGCTTGGATGGCGAATGCGGCGGATGCCATGCAACGATCAAGCTTGGCCGACCATTTGTCTTCAGGCATATATATAATAAGGGGACCGATAAGCATGCGAGACCACGTTTATTGGGAGCTCTCTTCGATCAATTCCAGTCGCCGATCGACCCTGACGCCTCGGTGGACGATATGTGGGTTGAACAAGCGAGAAAAGTCTTGGACGAGGTGGAGACGGGGTATTTGCATTAACATTAAGATATCCTAAGAGATTCGGGACGCTTGGTCTCTTTTGGCACATCTGCAATATAATGAAGCAAGGGCTCTGATGCATGCTGCATGCGAAGGGCTCTTTTTTTGTTCAGTGCAAGAATATACAAAAATTAAAGATCATCCTTTGAAAACCTTAGAACTTTTTTGGAGAAGGCTCAAATGATAAAGCATCCTGATATAGTAAGATTGACTGAATATGCGGTCCTCATTGATTAATAAATAGACGAAGAAGGTGATATCACCCATGAATAAAAGAGCTTTGTTTAATGATGGATGGACGTTTGCAAAAAGCGGTTTGGACGTTGAAGATTCGGAGAATCTACAATTTCAGCCTGTTGATCTTCCTCATGATTGGCTCATACATAACACGGAGGATTTATACGAGAATAGCATTGGCTGGTACCGGAAGGAATGGTTGCGGAATAATGACGGCGGTCAGGTCTTCCTCTGTTTTGACGGTGTGTACATGGATTCTTCCGTCTATGTCAATGGTCGTCCTATGGGCGAATGGAAGTATGGCTATTCTTCATTTGAACACGAGATCACGGATGCGCTCCGGGACGGTGAGAATGTCATCGTCGTAAAGGTTGTGCATCAAAGCCCGAACAGCCGATGGTACTCCGGGGCAGGCATTTATCGGAATGTATGGTTAAAGACAAGGGAATCCAACCACATCGTCACGGACGGCGTTTATATAGCGACTAAGCATCGGGAAGATGGATGGCTGGTTGAAGTCGAGACGGAAATGAAGGTCGTGGATGATGTGCTGATCAAGCATGTGATTTTGAAGGATGGGCAGATCATCGCCGAGGCTTCTGACCGGGTCGACGCCAATCGCACGTGCAGCAGTGCAGGCAGCATCATAAATACGCAAACATTAGCTGTCAAGGATCCGCTGCTCTGGAGTCCGGAAGAACCTAACTTGTATCAATTGGTGACCGAAATGAAGCTGAGCGGAACCAAGCGTTCCGCAGTTTCGCAGTATGCAATCTTGGAAGCCGTCACTCATAGCGTGGGATTCCGACACATTCGGCTGGATCCTCATCAAGGGTTCCTGCTGAACGGCAGCAAATTCAAATTGAACGGCGTATGCGAGCATCATGATCTCGGCGCTTTGGGAGCAGCCTTTAACAAAACCGCATTGGCGAGAAGGTTTAAGATTCTGAAGGAAATGGGGGTTAACGCGATTCGCACCGCCCATAATATGCCGGCCAAGGAGCTGATGGAGCTGGCGGATGAAATGGGGCTGCTGATTGTATCGGAAGCCTTCGATATGTGGGAGCGGCCGAAGACGCCTTATGATTATGCCAGGTTCTTTCGGGAATGGGTTCAGCGTGACGTGAAGAGCTGGGTCAAACGGGACCGCAACCATCCGAGCCTTATCATGTGGAGCATCGGGAATGAGATATATGATACTCATGCGGACGAGAGGGGCCAGGACATCACAAGAATGCTGATGGATGAGGTTTATACATACGATCCCAAGCAAAATGCAAAGGTTACCATCGGATCGAATTATATGCCTTGGGAGATCGCGCAGCAATGTGCCGATATTGTCAAGGTAGCAGGATATAACTATGCCGAGAAATATTACGAGAACCATCACCGGGAACATCCGGATTGGATCATATATGGCAGTGAGACCGCGTCCGTCGTACAAAGCAGAGGCATCTACCATTTCCCGTTCGAAAAATCCATCCTGGCCGATGATGACGAGCAGTGTTCTTCCCTCGGCAACAGCTCGACTAGCTGGGGAGCGAAATCGGCGGAGGCATGCATCCTGGCTGAACGGGATACGCCCTTCTCGCTCGGTCAATTCATATGGACCGGGTTCGATTATATTGGAGAGCCTACGCCGTACCATACTAAAAACTCCTATTTCGGACAGATTGATACGGCAACCTTCAAGAAGGACTCCTATTATATCTATCAAGCCGCTTGGACGGATTACAAAACGAAGCCCATGGTGCATCTGCTGCCCTATTGGGATTTCAATGACGGTCAGATGATAGATGTTCGCATCTGCTCCAATGCGCCAAAAGTAGAATTACGACTCAATGGGGAAACCGTGGGTACGCATGACATTGACCATGCACGAGGAAGAGAACTGGTTGGGTGGTGGAAGATTCCTTACGTCAAAGGCGAATTGAAAGCGATCGCTTATGACGAAACAGGCCGTATCGTAGCCACGGATGCAAAACGATCGTTTGGCGATGCCAAGCGGATCGTCCTGCGTCCGGATAAAGAAGAGCTGAGGGCCGATGGAACAGATCTCATCTTCGTTGAGATCACCATGGAAGATGAGGATGGGCACTCCGTCGAGAATGCCAATAACCGGGTGGAGGTCCATGTCACGGGGGCGGGACGGCTGCTGGGTCTCGATAATGGGGACAGCACGGATTACGATCCGTACAAAGGCCTAAGCAGAAGATTGTTCAGCGGCAAGCTGATGGCGATCATCGGTTCGACGTTGGAGCCCGGCGGAATCGGGATCGAGGTGTCCTCCACAGGCATGGAGCGTCAATCCCTTCATTTGACTTCCATACCCGTACAGGATGATGTGACGCAAGGAATATCCGCAAGCATGAGGAATGAGGAGGGACCATGCCTGACGGGAAACAGGGACGAGATTCCGCTTCGTAAGATTGAGCTGATCAGCGAAAAGGGTCAGGTCTTTGATCCGGCGAATCGACAAATGACAGTTCGGGCCATATTGCATCCACTGGCAGCTTCTTATCAGGAAGTCGAATGGGCCGTCGTAAACGATGCCGGCATCGAATCCAATATTGCGAGCGTCGAGGCCAATGGCCATGCTGCCATCGTAACAGCCCTTGGCGACGGGGAATTTCGATTAAGATGTACGAGCCGGAACGGGACAGGTAAAACCCGGCTCATCTCCCAGCTTGAATTTAAGGTCGACGGTTTGGGTGCAGCATACAAGGATCCATACTCCTTCATATCTGCAGGATTATATGATTACAGTCAAGGTGAAGTCGGGAACGGAAACGAAAGAGGCGTAGCCACGAGCAGAGACGGCGAGACGCAGGTCGGGTTCCGGGACATCGATTTTGGCCCCCATGGCTCGGATACGATTACGATTCCGATATTCGCTCTTTCAAGCGAAGCGTACGCTTTGCAAATCTGGGAGGGCATGCCTGGCGAAGAGGGCAGCTCCCTGCTGGCCGATTGCATTTATCAGAAGGAGTCCAAATGGAACGTGTATCAGGAAGAAACCTACCGATTGTCCAAGAAGCTGCGCGGCATTACGTCGATTTGCTTTGTCCTTCGCCAGAAGGTGCACATCAAAGGGTTTTATTTTCAACCGGGGAATCGAGCCTTTGAGCCCAACTTTGCCGCCGATTGCGACCGGATTTACGGGGATACCTTTACGGTGTTGGACAACAGGTTTGTTCAAGGGATAGGAAATAACGTCTCCCTCGAGTTTGACGAGATGGATTTTTTAGCCGACGGTGCATCGAAACTGGTGGTGTACGGCAGATCCGCCTTAGATAAAAATACGATTCATATTCGGTTTGCGCATCCGGATGGCGAAAGCAACCGGCTGGTCGAATTTAGGCAAGCCTACGAATATGAAGAGCAGGTATTCGATCTGGAGCCCGTGGCCGGCAAACAGAAGGTGACGTTCATCTTCCTGCCGGGAAGCCAATTTGATTTTGGCTGGTTCCGATTTGTGCGAACAGATTCATAATTTGCGAGATAGACCAAGCTGCCGATCAACTCGGCAGCTTGGTTTCGTTATGAAGGATGTAAGGGTTTCCGAACAGGCGCGTAGGAATTTAATTAACCCTGCGGTATAATTTGAAATGATATCATATTTTGGATTGAAGGGACCGTGATAGACATGAAGCAAACCCATAAACCGAGGAGCAAAAGATGGATCAGGCCATTCGTTTGGATATTGTCCATCTTGGCCATCATAATTATCGCAGGTCTTGCCATACTGGATTCACTTACTTACGAGCCGCTGGATGAAGCGAAAGCGGTATTTCAAAGCGACGCGAAGGTAGCGGTTGAACGTCTCCAAGACGGCTATCGCTTGGAGCCCGTGGATGGGCAAGTGATTCAGCCCGACATTATTTTTTATCCGGGCGGATTGGTGGAGCCCGAAAGTTACGCGCCTTTTGCCAAGAGAATGGCGGAGAAAGGGCATCGCGTGTATGTTGCCTCCATGCCGCTGAATCTTGCCATATTCGGACAGAACAAGGCAGATTCCTTCATAGCGGAGCATCCAGACAACCGATATGTTATCGGTGGGCATTCCCTAGGCGGCGTTTTTGCCGCGAGATATGCCAAGGAACATGCGGATGTCATTGACGGCGTATATTTCATGGCCTCATACGCTGACGATGGAGGTAGTCTGAACGGATTAAACCTGTCCGCGCTTCAGATCACCGGTACGCAGGACGGCGTTCTTGATCGAACGAAATGGGAGGCTGCCCAAAAGAATCTGCCGGACGCTACCACCTATGTAGAGATTGAGGGCGGAAATCACGGGCAATTCGGAGCTTACGGTATGCAAAAAGGAGACCATGAACCCGCCATCACCGATGCCGAGCAGCTGGACGAAGTGTCGGAAGCCATGGGGCGTTGGCTTCAGTCTATGGATGATTCCCTGTAACTGAAATGTAACCCGATTGAAACTTCTGCGTATAAAGGTTATAAACATGGATGCATGTTTAACATTTAAAGAAGTTGAGGGATTCCATCATATGAATGTGGCATATACAGATTACGCCGATACGGGATATCGGCAGGCTGAGCAGAAGGCTGCTCAGTATTTTGCATCGCTCCATGTACAGGTAAAGGATAAGAGTTATGTGCCTATACTGACTGAAGACATTCTCATATGGAAAAGAAAGCATGTTCAACGTCAATCATGGCTGTCCTCTATTTTGCCGGCGAAGAAAAAGCCGGATAACCGGGATTATCATAGATACATCGGATGGCTCAACTATACAGGCGAATTGGATGATTATTTGGATCGAAGCATTTCCTATATTTATATGAGGGATCTGGGCATGGCGCTGGATTCCCCTGATACGAAAGAGAGAATACGACGCGTTGTTGCGAATACCCGAAAACTTCTGGTTCGCTCAAACGGAGCAAAAGAGGGAGACACGCCGGATTTTATGAGTCTGGCGGGATTGTACCGTTGGGCGCAGAAGGAAGGCATTGAAACAGCCGTGATTTGGGTCATCAACAAACTGAAGCATGTAGCCTCCCACATCCCGGACAAGATGGATGCAGAGCAAGCCCAGCGCAAATTAATCAAAATTATCGTCGGGGTTGTCATGCATGTTATGGAAGATTTGAATGGCGAAACATCGCCAGCGGAACGCTCAGCGCGTCTTGACGATGCGATCCGGCTGGGTTATTCCTACGGATTAACCTATCCTTTCATAGACGACCTGCTCGATTCAGGGGTCTTGAACGCCCAGGAGAAGGAACAGTACTCCCACATGATACGGCAGGCCCTGCTTACCGGGAAAGTACCGGAACTTGGCCAGTGGAGCGGTAAAAACATGGAGCTCGTTCATTTCGTGCATCAGGAGCTCCGGGATGCATTCGAGTATATTCAAGGGCGGCAGCGCCCGGAAACGCAGCAAACTTTTTTCGAGCAATCCAACGTGTTTTTTCATTCGCAGCATATTGACCGTATCAAGGACCTTGCGAATCCCGATTATACCAATGAAGAATTATATCTGCCGATCATCCTGAAATCCTCTTCCTCGCGATTAATTGTCCGTTCCGTTATAAGCGCAGCGGCGGATGAAGGCTTTGAGGACCGAACGTTCTATTATGGGATCTACAACCAGTTGGCCGATGATTTTGCCGATATGTTTCAAGACATGAATGACGGGGCGGTAACACCTTACACTTACTATCTAAAATATCGCGGCCAACGCCAGGACCTCATCAATCCTTTTGAATTATACTGGGCGGTGATTTCCCACCTGATTCATAACGTGTACCATTCGGACGCCAAGACGCGAGAGGTGATGCTCGACCGGGCCATCAATGGCCTGAAGCGCTGCAAAGAACGTGTCGGCACCGAGAAATACAACGAAATTATGGATATTTTCGCTTCCGGGAACCCGGAATTCAATCGTCTTATCCAGCACATGGTTTCCAAAGCCGATCAGGTGGATTTCCTTGATAAATTGCTGCGTGACCAGATGGTAACCGTACTTAGAAACGAGCGGAAAGAGAAGGATTATTTTATCGATACGTTTAAATCCGTTCGAGATGAGATTAACCAACATTTGCAAATCGACAAGACTCCCGGCATACCGCCGATGAAAGAGTCGCTGATCGATGCGGCCAATTATTCGCTCGAAGGGGATGGCAAGCGCCTGAGACCCATTCTGACTTGGGTAATGGCCGTGAAGGAATATGGACTGCAGGCATCAGCCATCGTGCCCCTGCTGAGATCGCTTGAATACATGCACACCGCATCCTTGATATTCGATGATTTGCCTTCCCAGGATAACGCCTCTACTCGTAGAGGGCGGCCGACCTTGCATCAGGTTCACGATAGCGCCACGGCGGAAATTACCGGTTTGTTCCTAATACAGAAAGCGATCGAAGAGCAGTCCTCCCTGGAAGGGTTTGACCCGAAAACGGTGTTGAAGCTGATACGGTATTCGTCCCAGCGAGCGGGAGATATGTGTTCCGGCCAGGCGATGGATTTGAATTCAAAAGGAAAGGCCTTGTCCTTGGAGCAGTTGAATACGGTTTGTTACTACAAAACGGGGATCGCGTTCGAGGCATCGCTGGTTATGCCCGCCATTCTGGCTCAGGTGAAGGAGACAGAAATCGCAATCCTGAAGAAATTTGCTTACCACGCAGGCATTGCTTTTCAGATTCAGGATGATTTGCTGGATGTGCAGGGGAACGTGGAGCAGCTTGGCAAACCCGGGGGACAGGATGCGGAGAACAACACCTCGACCTTCGTGAGCATTCTGGGGCAGGAAGGGGCCAGCCGGGAAATGTGGGATCATTATTGCCAGGCGATGGAGGCGCTGCAGGAAATGCCGCGCAATACGGCGTTTCTCAAGCATCTATTGAACTATATGGTTAATCGTGAACGTTAAGATGGTCCCGTAACGCGTAGATTGTCGGTAGTCTAAACGAAGGCAAGCGATTGCTCCGGCTGGAGTCGTCAATCGTTCTACTCCCACGGCAGCTGCATATATTTTCTGAGAATAAAGCTGCCGGAGGAGGCAAGGCCAATGAGTGATCCATTGTATGAGCACCGGTTTTGGTTGCAGATTCTTGGGGACCATTGCCGTTTTATTTTTACTGCGCTGTCGCCTAAGGAAAAAGCGGACATCGCTACCGCAGAATCCTTAATGACCAGATTTGATAGGCTTCTCAGTGAATCTCGGCGACCGGATGCATCTACATTCATCGCTAAACTGAACGAAGAAGCCCTTCGTGCTTCGCAAGAATTGCGCGAATTCAAGCTGAATTTATTAGAACGGCAGCTTGCAGGCACCATAGATTTTCTCCTGACCCCGTCCTTTATCAACCACATGGTAAATGAATTGGAGGAATACCTGCGAATTTTGCAGGCCTTGCAAGAGGGGAAGGGAGTGCCGCTGTTCCATCCTTTGCATTATGATATGGTCTGGCTGCAGGATGCCTTTGGTCATGCGGCAAGTCTGGCCGCCGATCTGGATTTTGCCGAGAAGCCGTTGATTGCCAAAAGCATGGCGTTCCAGAAAGATTTTGAAGGGTTTTATCTGAAGGCTGTTGAAATGACAGGGTACCTGCGGACCCGCCTGAAGGATTTTCCCGCCCTGCGCAAATTTCATGCCGATGTAAACCTGGAAATGAGAGTGTTCATGCACTTTCTGTCGGAACTCGAGGAGCTTGAGCTGCGCGGGGAAGTGCTGGACCGGATCAACCCGCTGATGCCGGATCATATGTATCGGGAAGAATGCTACTATCTGTCCAAGCTGGCTGCTCTGGGCGAAGTACAGAGCCCGAACTGCGATCCGACGAAGCCGAGAGTCACAGGTTGATGGATGAAGGATGGGCTCTTTCTCGAGTTAAAAAAGGCAATCTTTACTTTCTTCTCATGGGGCTAAACATTCACTGGAAAAAGGGCCCCGTCGCACTTATGGCGATCTACGGGAGCAGCATCTCCAAGCAAGCCGACCAAGTTAACAATTTGAATGGAAAGCAGTTCTCTTGCTGTCAATGAAGAGGCTGCTTTTTTGATTTTGCCATGACGAGATCGAGTTTTTGATAAAAAAGTACAGTTCGCCTTCGCTGAAATTTGGTATGATGTCTTCATAGGAAGCTACAATCATAAGTGAGAGAAAGGACAAGAAATGCAGACCGGTGAAATCGTTCAACGCGCCATTGATTTTGTCGAAGATCATCTCACGGAACCGCTGGCACTCGAGGAAATTGCCGGCGTGGCAGCCATGTCATTGCCGAATCTCTACCGATTGTTTCACAGTATAACGGGACACCCCGTCAAGGAGTACATACGAAAACGCAGGATCAGCGAAGCCGCCAGCTGTTTGCGCAATACCGATCTGCCAACCATCGATATCGGGTACCGCTGTGGATTTGAGTCCTACCCGGCATTCATGAAATCCTTTAAAAGGTGCACAGGACTAACTCCAGGAGCATACCGGAAAGCTCGGCTGGTCTACAGTTTTGAACGGATGAACCTGAATGAACGGACAACATTCATGGGAGAGCGGGATGCTTCTGAACGCTTTCCTGAAGTAAGGGTTACCCGTTTGCTTCCCCGGAAAGGGATTGGTTGCCTGTTTGCTGCAGAGCATGAGAAAGGGATAGAAACCGCTGCGATCGAGCATTTCCGGACGCTTATGTCTTCTCACCATATCGATATCCATGAGCTGAGGATCTTCGGTTGGAACGTGGATCTGGAGGATGAAAGCAAGCCGTGCGGATATCAATTGCTCGCTGTTGACGTGAAGGAGCGGGCCCGGATGATGAATCATCCGGAACTGCAAGCCATCGTTCTTGATGGCGGGCTGTATGCAGTGGTCCGAACGCCATCGGTGGCGGAAGACTGCATTCAGAACACATGGAACCGTTTGTTCTCCGAATGGCTGCCCAGCAGCGTGTTTGAGCAAGGAAAGCATCATTTCATGGAAGAATATGTACTGAACAAGAATCAAATCGTTCGCATGAAGCTTTACCTTCCCGTGGAACGAAGCAAGTTGATGGGAAAGATCGAAATTGTGGAGTTGTCCACGCTTAAGGCGATAGCCTTTCGTAGAAAGGGGCCGGACTGCGTGGAACAAGCGGATGAAGCTTCGATTGCCTGGTTATCGCGTAACGGGTTTAGGGGCGACTCGCGTATTCGCGTATTCATGCGCTGTGACCACGCTCTGCTGAAGCAAAGCTCCGCCTACGAGATTTATATAGTTCCGCCGGAGGAGTTCCTTCCAACCCTTGAAGATAAGGACATGCAGGTTGAGTTGGAAGGCGGTACCTATGCCTGCCTGGAATCAGGTGCTTATGGCGCGATGACAGGCGTACTTCATCGAATTTATCGATGGCTCGATGCTTCAAGCGAGTTTACGCCGGATCCAGAACGCCGGTGGTATGCCAGTTACGACCTGGAGGGGGCGTCAGATGATGGAATGATCCAAGCGAAGTGTTATGTTCCGGTTAAAATCAAGCAGCAGACATAAGAATGGAGGGAGCTCATGAGCAGATGGCCTGTCGGAAAAGAGCTGCCGGAAGGGTATCGACCGTTTAAGGCACCACGCGTGCTAAAGATGATCCAGGGAGGAAAAACCATGAACGAATCCATACAGAATACGGACAACCATACACAGGCAAGCCCCATTAAGAACAAGGTGGGCAGCATATTCATTCCGGTACGGAATATCGAAGCGTCGCGCAGCTGGTACTGCCGCGTGCTGGGCATCCCAGAGGCCGATTGCCAGATTATGAACGGACATTTATGTCCTTTGCCCATGGAAGGTACGGGCGTGATTCTGGATACGATGCCGAAGTGGGGAGGAGATCAGCCCGAGGGAGCACCGTCTATCGATACTCCCGCCTTCATGCTGATGACAGAGGACCTGGAAGGTTCTTTGGAATATATGAAAAAGCTCGGCGTGGAACTCGTGACGGAAATCGAGCACAACCATTGGTTCGTCGTGAAGGATCCCGATGGGAATAAACTCATGATATGTCGTGAATAAGTTAGAATTTGTACGAGGAAATAGGGAAGTGACAGAAGCCGGCTCTAGCAGCCGGCTTTTTGATATGGAGAGAAGCGTAAGGAATTTAATGTAAGAAATAAAATACGAATGTAAAATAATATAAATTTAGGTTGATAGTGGCATACTACAGGAATATAATGGAAATGTAAGCGCATTATTTACGGTGCTTTATAGGAGAACAACAAGTGAATCTTCCATCATAGATTGGTTTAAGGCAAGACGAGAGAACGAGAAAGAGAGGTGATACGAAGCTTCAGTAGACGGTCCGCACGATGCTGGCACACTAGGTATCCATGAAACCTGAATCCGATGAAAATAGGAGGGAACATGATGCTAAGAAAAGGAATATGTGTAGTTCTGCTGTTTAGTCTTCTGGTCGTTCTATTGCCTGTGAACAAAACCAATGCGGCGCCGAACTGGAATTTGGTATGGAGTGACGAGTTTAACGGGACCTCGCTCAACAGATCCAATTGGACGCCGGAAATCGGTACCGGCAGCGGCGGATGGGGAAACAATGAGCTGCAGTATTATACCGATCGCGCACAGAACCTGCAGGTCTCCGGCGGTAACCTTGTCATTACGGCGCAGAAGGAATCCTATGGCGGGATGAATTACACCTCTGCCCGGATCAAAACCCAGGATTTGAAGAGCTTTACTTACGGGAAAGTGGAGGCTCGAATCAAGCTGCCGTCGGGCCAAGGTTTGTGGCCGGCGTTTTGGATGCTCGGAAGCAACATCAGCACGGTCGGCTGGCCGAAGAGCGGAGAGATCGACATTATGGAACGGGTAAATCTGAATCCATACGTGAACGGTACCGTTCACTGGGATGCAGGAGGTCACGCCGAATTCGGTCGGGTATCCGGCAATCTGGATTTTTCCCAGTTCCATGTCTACAGCATTGAGTGGGATTCTAAATACATCCGCTGGTTTGTGGACGGTCAGCAGTTCAATGAATTTTATATTGAGAACGGAACGGGCAATACCGAGGAATTCCAGCGTCCGTTCTTCTTATTGCTGAACTTGGCGGTTGGCGGAAATTGGCCGGGTAGTCCGAACAATTCCACGCCGTTCCCATCGCAGATGCTGGTGGATTACGTACGCGTGTACCAAGACACGGGTGCATCGAATGTCATCAGCGACGGGATTTATACGATCGCTTCCAAGGCGAGCGGCAAAGTGATGGATGTCGTGGATGTGTCCACGGCCAGCGGCGCCAAAATCCAGCAGTGGACCAACTACGTCGCCAATAACCAAAGGTTCCGGGTGGAAAGCACGGGAGACGGATACTACAAACTCACGGCCGTGCATAGCGGCAAAGTTCTCGATGTGCCGAATTCGTCCACTTCCGCCGGCGTTCAGCTGCAGCAATGGAATGATAATGGTACGGATGCACAGCGATGGAGGATCATTGATGTTGGAGGCGGTTATTATAAACTTGTGTCCAAAGCGAGCGGGCTTGCAGTCGATGTAGCCAGTGCCTCCACCGCGGACGGGGCTGCCGTTCAGCAATGGACGGACAATGGCACGGATGCGCAGAAGTGGGCTTTCACCAAAATCAATTAAGCTTGGACAGGCAGTCCCGTTTGGGACCGCCTGTTTCATTTTGGGGAGGGTTGCCTTGGGGCTGCGCCGGCTGACGAGCTGAAGGCATGTCTGGTATAATGATGGGAAAAATCCGGAGGAATCAGACACATGGAACCTGTCCTTTTTACAAACGGTCTTCTTTATTCACCGCACGCTGCAACGACTGCGGATTCGATATATGTAGAAGACGGCATCATTCGTGCCATGGGAAGTGCGGCCGAGCTGCGTCTGCAGTTATCGGGACGGGATTATCGAACGGTGGATTGGGAGGGGGCTTTCGTGCTGCCAGGCCTGGTGGATGCCCATATGCATCTCGGCATGCACGGACTCAAGCTGGGCATGCTGGACTTCACCGAGGCGGCTTCGAAAGACGAGATGCTGGCTATGCTGCGAGCTCGGGCTGCGGTAACGCCGCCTGGGGAGTGGATCATGGGGCTGAATTGGAACGAGAACCATTTTCCGGACCCGGTAATCCCGAATATGATGGAGCTTGACGACATCACTACGGAGCATCCTGTATATCTGACGAGAACCTGTTTCCATGCTTTCCTCGGTAATTCGGAAGCGTTTCGAAGAGCGGGGATCACTGCAGACACGCCCGATCCGGAGTCCGGCGCTTTCGGCCGGGATGCCGATGGCCGGTTGAACGGCTGCATCTACGAGAATGCTTCGGTGCCTTTTACCATGGTCCAGCCGGAGCCTGACCCGTCCAAGCTGAAAGCTGCGATGCTTCAGGCATGCCGTGATGCCCTACGGCTCGGCCTGACGGCAGCGCATACGGAAGACCTCCGCCTGCTGGGCAGCGTGGAAGCGATGCAGCGGATCCATCGTGAACTGCGCGAGGAGGGACTGCGCTTCCGTACCCATCAGCTGATGTTCCATGGCTTTCTTGATGAAATGGAGGAGCTCGGCGTCAAGGCAGGCAGCGGGAACGAATGGAATCGCATCGGAGCGGTTAAATTGTTCGCGGACGGGGCGGTTGGAGGAAGAACGGCGCTGCTCAAGGAGCCTTACCATGATGCGCCGCATACCCGCGGACTGGCCATGCATTCGCCAGAGGAGCTAAGGGAGATTGTTGGCAGGGCGCGCAGGCTGGGTTATCCCGTTGCTTTTCATGCGATCGGTGACGGCGCGGCAGAGATGATGACGGATGTGCTTGAAATCCTTCCGCTTAGCAGAGCTGCGAAGCTTCCCGACCGCTTCATTCATGCCCAAATTGTACATCCCGATACGGTTAAGCGAATGAGCAAGCTGAAGCTGGCCGTGGACCTGCAGCCTCGGTTTGTGCCCAGCGATTTTCCATGGGTGCTGGAGCGCGTAGGTCCTGATCGGACAAGCTGTTTGTATGCATGGAAGAAGTGGCTGCGTTCGGGGCTGCCTTGTTCCGGCGGCAGCGACGCTCCCATAGAGCCGCTGAATCCGCTGCTCGGGATTCATGCTGCCATTACCAGACGCAAGCCGGAGGAGCATCACGCAGGCTATTTGCCGGAGGAGAAGCTCAGCCTGACGGAAGCGATTGGGCTGTTTACGCTCGGCAGCGCTGGGGCAGCAGGAGAAGCGGATCAACGAGGAACACTGGAATTGGGCAAATATGCCGATTTCACGGTGGTGGATCGCTGCTTGCATGATGGGATGGATCCGGACGAGTTGCTGGAGACGAAGGTTAGAATGACGGTCATTAACGGGGAAATCGGTTATGCCGAGTAGGTGTCACGACAGGAACAGGTCTTAACCATCTTGATCATTCTCGTGAAAATTTTATAAATATGGTTTACCGACGAAATGGTTTTATATATAATAATCATAACAAATGCGATGACGAGACGAGTAAATAAACGAATTCTTGTACAGAGAGCTCCGGCAGCTGAAAAGGGGCGAAGCGTTCTTTATTGAAAAAAGACTCTGAGCAGCACAAGGAACTCTCAACGGAGGGGGATGGTGTGCCAGGAGCTCCTGTTACAGAGCTAGAGTATCTGCATTCCAGTGTAATGCCGTACTCGATGAGGCGAATATGGTGACATATTGGCAAATTTGGGGTGGTACCGCGAGTATAACAATCTCGTCCCTGAGACTTACGGTCTTGGGGGTGGGATTTTTTTGTTAAGTGATCAAAAAGGTTAGACATCAGTGGCTTGCCGTTCTTATATCGTAAGTAACCGTTCTGATATAAGCGGTCCGTCTTCTGAGAAAGTAAACTTTTCTTATATCTAAAGAAATACGATGGTACAAGGCGGGAAACCTACACGGATCTTGCCGGATTGAATAATTATCTAGTAGTAGCTTATTTATTGCATGCTTTTGTCCGTACGGTACATCGATGTATGGGAACATGACGCCATTATTGAAAGGATATGAGTAGCGAATGTTACAAAAACTTAGAGTGGGTATAGTCGGTGGAACAGGAATGGTGGGTCAACGTTTTATGCAATTGCTGGATGGGCATCCATGGTTCGAAGTGACCACCATTGCAGCCAGCCGCAATTCGGCCGGCAAAACGTATGAAGAATCGGTACAGGGCCGCTGGAAGCTGGCTACGCCGATCCCCGAGCAGGTGAAAGGCATTGTCGTTCAGGATGCATCGCAGGTGGAACAGGTTGCCGCAGAGGTTGACTTCGTATTCTGCGCGGTCGACATGAAGAAGAACGAGATTCAGGCATTGGAAGAGGCCTATGCCAAAACGGGCACGCCCGTCATCTCCAACAACTCCGCCCATCGCTGGACGCCTGACGTTCCGATGGTCATTCCGGAAATCAATCCGGGTCATATCGACGTGATTGCCGCACAGCGCAAACGTCTGGGAACAACAACCGGGTTCATTGCGGTGAAGCCGAATTGTTCCATTCAAAGTTATGTGCCTGCGCTGCACGCTTTGCTTGATTTCAAACCTACGAATGTCGTTGCTTCCACTTACCAGGCAATATCCGGGGCCGGCAAGAACTTCACCGATTGGCCGGATATGCTGGACAACGTGATTCCGTATATCGGCGGCGAGGAAGAGAAGAGCGAGCAGGAGCCGCTTCGCATCTGGGGCAGCGTTGTGAACGGGGAGATCGTGAAAGCTGAATCCCCATTGATTACGACGCAATGCATACGCGTTCCCGTAACCGATGGCCATTTAGCTACCGTGTTTGCTTCGTTCGAGAACAAGCCGTCGAAGGAGGAAATCCTGGAACGCTGGCAGCGGTTTAAAGGCAGACCGCAAGAGTTGGAACTCCCTAGTGCGCCTAAGCAATTCATTACGTATTTCGAAGAAGAGAACCGGCCGCAGACGAAGCTGGATCGCGACATTGAGCGCGGAATGGGCGTTTCGGTTGGCAGATTGCGCGAGGATTCCCTCTACGATTATAAATTCGTGGGCCTCTCGCATAATACGCTGCGCGGTGCAGCCGGCGGAGCCGTTCTGATTGCGGAACTGTTGAAAGCGGAAGGTTACATTCAAGCGAAATAACGATACATCCTATATATGATAAAAGACGACTGCAGCAAGCAGTCGTCTTTTTTTTGGTGATTGTTCATGATTCCTACATTGACGGCGTCCGCCCATATCGTTTATAGTGTTACTCTGCGCTTCAATGCAAAGAAGCCAAAAAGCCGAAAAGCATAAAAGCAAAAAAGTCAAACATTCATCATCAATGGACGGGAGGTTTCTCCCGCCACGACAATGGATAAGGAGTCTTAGCATCATGGAACGACATCTCAGTTTCTCAAAAAGCATCATTCTTATCGCGTTTATTCTGGCGCTGCTGTTTGTCTCCATCTTTTTGCTGAAAGCAGAACCGCATCTTCCGCTCTTGGCAACCACCGTCGGTACGGCGGCCTTGCTGCGTTTTTTCGGGTTTTCCTGGAAGCAGCTCGAATCCGCCATCATTCAAGGAATTCAAACGGCGATTATGCCGATTCTCATTCTTTCGCTCATCGGCATTTTGATTGCGGTATGGATGATGAGCGGCACGGTACCGACCATTTTATACTATGGCATGGATTATATCGAACCGCATTATTTTGCCGTGAGCGCATTATATGTGACCATCGTGGTCTCGATGTTCACCGGAAGCTCCTTCACGACAGTCAGTACGGTTGGGGTTGCCTTTATGGGAATCGCGGTAACGACAGGAATTTCTCCGACGCTGGCTGCCGGAGCGGTGATCTGCGGCGCTTGCTTCGGTGATAAAATGTCGCCGCTCTCCGACACCACGAACTTTGCTCCCGCGGTCGCCGGCATATCCTTATTCACCCATATCGGCAATATGATCTACACGACAGTGCCGGCCCTTGTGGTGACAACGGTCTTTTTCCTGCTTGCGCCCACAAGTAACGCGCTGGATTTGTCCTCGATTAATCTAATCAAGGCGGCGCTTCATGACGGATTCCATATTCATTGGCTGACGTTGATGTCGCCGCTTGCCGTTATCGCCTGTTCCGTCAAGCGCATGCCGATCCTGCCGACGCTCATCGCAGGCATTGTAACAGGACTGATCGTGACGGCCTTCGTTCAGCAGCAGGCAGCCGTCGATGTCTGGTTCAGCGTGATGCAGAGCGGCTACAAGAGCACGGTTGCCAACGAAACCGTTGCTTCCATTGTCAACCGCGGCGGATTGCAATCCATGATGTGGTCCGTATCGCTGATCTTGATTGCATTATCCTTGGGAGGGCTGCTTCAGCATTGCGGCGTCATCGAAGCCTTCTTCCGTAAAGTCATGCAGCCGCTGAAGCGCAGCAGCAGCGTGGTCGTGATGACGGGTGCATCTTCCATCGCGGTTAACGGCATGACGGGCGAGCAGTATTTATCGATCCTTTTGCCCGGTCAAATGTTCAAGGAGGAATATACTCGCCGAAACATACCGGCCAAGACGCTGTCACGCACATTGGAGGATTGTGGAACGCTGGTTAACCCTTTAATTCCATGGGGCGTCAGCGGTGCTTTTTTTGCCACGACCCTTGGAGTACCGGTCATCGAGTACGCACCTTATGCAACTTTCCTGTGGCTGAGCCCGCTCTTCACGTTTGCGTACGCTTTGATACCGCGATTGCAGCGGAACTCCCTTGGCAGGAAGGCATGATCCTAGATAGGCACGATCCCATGTTGGCCTTGTTTCCCTGATACAAAGGGAGACAGGGTCTTTTTATTTATCGTTTATATTCATTTGTGCCCAACCCGTTGTTCGAAAAATCTGCTACGATGGAGATGGATGAGGCGAAACTATGGTTGAAATTCTTATGGGGGTGAAAGCATGAACCAGCGGATAGGACATGAGCCAACCGCTAAGGATTTGATGGAGATGCACGCACGGGTTATGTTTACGCATGACCTGGATAGTCGGATGCGAACCATTAACGAGCCTTGGCCGGGAGAGGAGCCGGCTCCCCGATTTTTCTTGGGTCGAACGATCGACGGTTCAGCCGTTTGCCGGCTTCGTTATGATATTCAGGACAAACTTGCCGAGCAACTGACGGCGCTGGTTGAAAATGAACCGTCTCTTAACGAAGATTTTCAAACGAGACCCAAGCACTTCGATGACTACATGAATCTGCTGGCTGCTGATCAATATACGAGCGGACCTTGTTATCGGATTCTTGACATCACAACGTCATCGCCGAACATGCAGGCGGTATCGATCACCGGAGACAATGTAACCGAGTATTCGCTCGCCGGTTTGGAATGGCTGAACGCGGAAATCGACTACGCCCAGCCTTGTGTCGCGATCATTCAAGATCAGAGGGTGGTGTCGGTCTGCCGGAGTGTTCGCGTTTCTGCGGAAGCGCACGAAGCCGGACTGGAGACGTTAGCCGAATTTCGAGGGAGAGGTTATGCGGCCGCCGTTGCTGCCGGTTGGGCAATCGAGGTGCGGAAAATGGGAGCATTGCCCCTGTACAGTACCTCATGGGATAATGCTTCTTCCCAGAGAGTGGCCGGTAAATTGGCATTGTCCTATTACGGCGTCAACTTCACGATTCGGTGAAACGATAAAAAAATCCCTCAACATGCAACCACGTTGAAGGAGGTAGTGTGCTATATGATGTTGAATGATTAGCTTGAGCTGCCTCTTCTGTTTTTATAATAGCCATGACCTTGGTTGCCATGCCTGCGTTTATAATCGGAAGACGATCCTTTGCGGCGAGAATACCCGTGACTGCTGCTGTATTTTCTTCCGTAATTCTTCGCGGAACTGCTGTAACGCTTGCGGCCATGACTGTGGGACGTCGAGTGGAGAAATTTGTTCATGATTTTTCGTAACATGTGGAATTTCCTCCTTTCTTGTTCGGAATCATTCCATATCATTTAATCGGATCGTAACATAAATGAAACCCCGGAATCAAATAAAACGCTGCCCGTCTTATCAGAGGGGCGGTTTTTTTGCATTCGCGAGCGTCTGGAGCTCATTCATGAATTGCAAGGAACCGGAGTAAGGTCTGCTCAACTGCAGCAAGCGTTTGATCATATCCCGGAGTTCATCCGAGAGCTGCAGTTCTTCCTGCCAGCTTCGATCCCCGATTGCGCTCGGGTCGTCGTCCGGATCATAGGCAGAATAGAGCATGAACAACATAAAGTGACCGATGTCGCGGAGATCCTCGATTTCTTTCGACTCTTTATATTGAACAGAGGAGCTCGTGCCGCCGCGCCGGAACTTCTTTCGGGCAGGCTGCCGGAGAGGAGGGGGTTCACCGATCCTACGTGCCAGCCCAAAATCGATGAGATGGATACGGCCATCCTTAAACAGCACATTGGGAATCCGCAGGTCGAGATGAACATAGCCTTGTTCGTGCAGGTAACGGACCAGTTCCAGAAGCTGCAGCGCGATATGGAAACATTCGGCTTCCCCGTATTTCATGCCATGTTCGAATATTAAATCCTCCAGCGTATCCCCGTCCATATAAGACATGACCAGATACGAATGGCGGCTGTCCGTGAAAAAATCCCGATATGCCGGAATTTGCGGATGCTGAAGGGTGCTTAATATCACGGCTTCCCGATTCAGCAATTCGTTGGCGTAATCGCCTTTGCTTGGCCGTGACTGTTTGACGGCGACTATATGACCGCTCTGTTGATCCCGACATTGATAGATGATGCCGTAACTTCCTTCGCCAATCATTTCTTGGACGGTGTAGCGACTCCCCAGCACCGTATTCTCTTCAGCCGGGTAATCCCGCCATGCGTTGATAAAGGAGCCGAGGTTCGATAAAAAGCGCATTATATTCCAACCTCTCCTGTTTAGGTCCTTCGCCTCATTCTGAGCGTGTGCCATTCCTGATTATCGTACATTATAAGCGATGTTACGCATCGAGGTATACATCGGATTGGGGCGAAGTTCGTTCGTCAGTCGGCTTCCATCTGATGTTTCCGATACTCCAGGGGCGACAGTCCGTTAAGTTGACGGAACAGCTTCGAAAAATAATGGATGGATGAGAAGCCGAACTTCTCGGCGATCTCGGTAATGCTGATGTCCGTATTGCGCAGATCCTCCTTGGCACGATGGATGCGAAACTGGTTAATATACTGCGTCGGCGGCAGCCCCGTCGAACGCTTGAACAATTCGAAGAAATAACCTCTGCTGATCCGGAGCTCCTCATAATATGCTTCCAATGGCCGCAGTTTGCCGTGAAGGATATCCTGATCCAAACGCTGCAGCAGCTTGTTCATTCTGTGATCGGGTATCGCCTCGTCCTGCAGGGCGAAGGCAAGGAAGTATTCAATGAATTGCAGGAATTGGCTCTGCGTCTTCACGCTGCGCATATAGGTATGCTCATTTTCATACTGGTTCCCGGTGTAGAATTTTTCAAACCAATCGCTCCATAGGCTGACTTTCTCTACTCTCATGAACTCGGGTAGGGCGTAAGGAAAAGCAGGACCTACATAGGAAGGATTCAGTTGGGCCATGTCATAACATATTACGCTGGGGTGATCGGCCAAATGCCTGCGGTCCACATGGGCCCAGTCGAAATAACAGCACACATGGACCATGGGATCCACTCTGTCCGCTATCCAATCATGCGGCTGACCTGCCGGTATGTACACAAGGGAACCTGGGTCGGTGATGTGCGTTCGCCCACGGGTGCGAACGATGCCCCGACCCTCGGTAATGAGATAAAGGGATGACGAATAACAGTGGCGGTTGTTATTGCTTTGACCTTTGGAAAAGGGGTATCTGGTGGCATACAGCACATAGGGATGGAAGACGGCAAAATCCACGTATTCATTTCCACATCCTTCAAGAAAAGATTCTATTAATATTCGCATGACGATTGTACAAAAGCCTGACGTTTATGTAAATACAGGGATCGCGGCCATTGCTATACTAACACTAATTCATTTCATGCTTGAGGAGGGAATTGAGATGTTGGACAGTCAATGGCTGTTGACGGATGAACAAATCTGTCAGTTTATCATGAAGGGGTATGTGGTGCTTCATAACGAATTGCCGGATCAGCTGCATGCTGAAGTCAGGGATAAAATCAACGCCGTACTGCACGAGGAAGGAAATCCCGGCAATAACATCCTGCCCCGCGTACCCGAGATTCAGCAGTTCTTCGAAACACCGGTCGTTCAAGGGGCTTTGACGAGCGTGCTCGGACCGGAATACTACATGCATCCGCATCGGCATTGCCATTACAATCAGCCAGGCGATCCGCTGCCGGGGGGCGGGCAGTGGCATAAAGACGGTTACTGGTCCAGCATGCGCAGTCACCGACCTTGGTGGGCGATGATATTTTATTACATGCAGGATATCACCGAGGAAATGGGACCTACCGCCATCATGCCCGGTACCGCATACTACGATAAGTTCGTAGGCGATCAAGGCGAGACGATACTCCCGACCGGCAAAGCGGGGACGATGGTTTTGGTGCATTTTGATTTGTGGCACAAAGCTTCGCTTAATGTGTCTGGCATGGATCGATACATGCTGAAGTTTCAATTCGTTCGATTGCGTGCGCCGGAATCGCCGAGCTGGAATCATCTAGGGACCGAAATGAACCTAACGGGGGGAACCCCTTACGCGCACTTGAATCTTTGGAGGGATGTATGGAACTGGATGCGCGGCGAACCGGGTCAGGAGAACCTCTCGGCAACGGAAGACGAAGTCCCGATCGAGCCATTGGCCGAAGAATTAAAATCCGAGGACGAGGTCATTCGCGCCAGGGCGGCGGATCAAGTTGGAATGTTAGGAGAGAAGGCCGCTTCCTTAGCTCCGGAACTGGGCCGAATGTTAAATGACAAGGAGCCGGTAGCTTTGAATGCCGGTTATGCGCTTGGCCGGCTGGGATCCGCAGGAACCGATGAATTGCTGCGCCTTATGTCCGAAGGTACAAGGCAAATCGCGGAAAGAGCGGCTTACGGACTGCAGAGTGCCGGCGCTGGAGCCGTTCCAGGACTGCTGACACTGCTCGAACATTCGGACGAGAAGCGCAGAGCGCTTGCTGCTTTTGCGTTAGGGGCGATTGTGCCTTCGACGCGTGAGGTTTCGTCTGCATTGATTGCATGCTTACAGGACCCGAGCGATTGGGTTCGTCGAAACGCAATCGAAGCGCTGGGCATGATGGGGAGTGAGGCAGGCGAAATGTGCCAGGCCTTGGCCAACATATTGGAAGAGTCGATACTGCAAGAGGGGGACGGAACAGCGGAAACCCGGGATAACGACAACACGCAGCAAAGTTATATCCTGAACAAACTCGGATATACGGCAGCCTTGTCATTGCTGCGAACGGCCTCGCCACAGGATGTTCCCATCGTCATCCATTCGCTAGAGCAAGCGCTTCTCAGCAAGGATCGTTACGTCAGGGCGTATGCCTTCGAAACGCTTACCCATCTGCGGACACCCGAAGCGATGGAGGTCCTGATCCGATATTACCGACCGGCCAGATGGTGTCCGGACACAACGAAGGCGAGCACGTTCTGATATCCGCATTTTCCTTACAAGCCCTTCTCATTCCAAGCCGAAATGAGAGGGCTTTTCGGCTTGCCCGTACTCTGGCTCTATTCACGCTAGGTGTCCTTATTTTGCAAAAGCATGACCCTATCATGCAAAGACTTGCTCGATGCGCTCTAGTAAAATGGGCTCAAAGTTCGGCATTAGCCGATCATTGTTGAAGGAGGCGGTCATGCATGGCAGCATCAATCAAAAGAGTTCATGTCGTATTCAAGACCCATCTGGACATCGGGTTTACCGATTTGGGAAAGAACGTAATCGACCGATATATGGAACATTTCATACCCCAGGCCTTGGAGCTGTCCGAACAGCTGGCGAATGAAGAGGGGGATGTAAAATTCGTATGGACCACCGGCTCATGGTTAATCCATGAATTTCTGCAAACGGCTTCTCCCGACATGCGGGCGCGCATGGAAAAAGCCATTGGGGATGGACGCATGGTATGGCACGGGCTGCCGTTTACAACGCATACCGAGATCATGGATGCCGGTTTATTCGAATTCGGGCTGTCCATTTCGGGCGATTTGGACCGAAAGTACGGAAAAACCACGATTGCCGCAAAAATGACGGACGTTCCGGGCCATACCCTAGCCATGGTGCCTCTGCTGGCAAAACACGGCATACAATATTTACATTTAGGCGTTAACATGGTCTCCAAAAATCCCAAGGTGCCGGAGATGTTTGTATGGCGTGCTTCCGACGGCTCGGAGATTATCGTACATTATGCGGATAGTTATGGTAAGCCCTATCAGATGGAAGGGCTGGAGGATGCCTTGTATTTTGCCCATACCCACGATAATCATGGTCCATCCACGATGGAGGAGATCCGGGCATTATTCGAACAGCTGCGAAGGGAATATCCGGGGGCGGAGATCATGGCCTCGACATTGGATGCTTTTGCCGCGCGGCTTCAAGCGGTGAAAGACCGATTGCCTGTCGTCAGCGAAGAGATCGGGGACTCCTGGATACACGGGATTGCCTCGGATCCTTGGAAAATCGCCCGCTACCGCGAATTGTTAAGGCTTCGGGATCGCTGGATCGAGGCTGGTCGATTGGATAGGGACAGTGAGGCGTACGCTCGATTTTGCAACCGTCTGATGTTGATTCCCGAGCATACTTGGGGGCTGAACAATTCCGTGTATCTCGTCGATTTCGTGAATTATTCCTCGGCTGATCTAGCCGCTGCAAGAGCACGGGATATTGTTGAAGACAATACACGGAAGAAATTCGATTACCTATGCCAGCAGGCAAACGGCACCAGATCGTACAGCCATTACGAGAGTTCCTGGCAGGAGCAGCGGGATTATCTTGAAGAAGCTCTTCAATCGCTGCCCACGACGCTAGCGGCTGAAGCGAGAACCGAGCTGGATCGGATGAGTCCGCAGCATACCGTCCTTAACTCGGAGCCGGTGCAGCATAAACAGCCGATCGAAACGAACGAGCTTTACGAATTAGGCCAGTTTCAGGTGAGCTTCGCTGCCGACGGTTCGATTAACCGATTGATGGATCGATCCGGAAAGGCATGGGCGGGAGAGCATCAGAGACTTGGCACTTATATGTATGAAACCTTCGGCCAAGAAAACTACAACCGTTTCTTCAAAGAATACATGACGAATCTGGATATACATCATGGCTGGGCGGACAACGATTTCGGCAAGCCGGGAATCGAGTATGTCAAACCGAGGCCGGAGCATCAGCGGTACACCGCGTCCTTGCGAACACTGCACCTGGAGAGGCATGCCGATTATGATATCGTGACCGCAGAAATGAAGCTGCCGGAGGTTCTCAGCAATCAGTACGGGGCTCCACGCCAAATTAACGTATTCTATTCGTTCCATGCGAATGAGCCCGTCATTGAGGTATGCCTAAGCTGGATGGGCAAACCGGCATGCCGTCTACCGGAAGCAAGCTGGTTATCGTTTGTGCCGCTTGTGGATAATCCTCACGCATGGTCGATGGATAAGCTGGGAATGCGGATATCTCCGTTATCCGTCGTCAAGGACGGCAACCGGAACATGCATGGCATCAATTCGGGCTTATATTATGAGGGGGCGGACGGAACGGCGGTCATTGAATCCTTGGACGCGCCGCTTGTGTGCCCGGGGGAACCGAGGCTGCTGCAATTCGACAACTCCTATGCTCCGTTGACCGGCGGATTTCATTTCAACCTGCACAACAACGTATGGGGGACAAACTTTATGATGTGGTTCGAAGACGACATGAGGTATCGGTTCCGCTTGAGCCTGCATTCCCATTCGTAAGCTCATTGTGTTTGTAATGAAACGGAAAGATGTGAGTTATGGGCTCGCATCTTTTTTTCTTGCCTAATCATCCAAACCGTCAAATCATGATGAAGTATCGTTCTTGGCGATAAAATCCTGAATCCTGTTCCGCAGCTGCTCATGCTGTTCAAACTGGTTATACATGCGATAGGCTACCGTCTGCGCATTTCCGAAGAAGAAGCGTTCAAACTGGGTTTGACGGCCCCCGAAAGAGCCTGCGCCAAGCTCCCAGGCAAGGCGGAACAAGGCGATTCGATCCAACGCTTCCGTGGTCGAGCCTTTTAAATATTGGTTCAGGTAAGGACCTGAATCCGACTGGAAGTCCATTTCGGAAGGGATCATAATCAGGCCGCTGGAACCCAGCAGCTGTATCATCTCCACCATCTCGGGATAAAGTTGGGGGAATAACATGCTGGATGCGGTAAGCGGGCCCGCCGATGGAACGAAATAACCGAATCTATCCCGGCTGGCGCCCAGTTCGGAAGCCAATCTCAGGGCTTTGAAGGTCTCGAGATATGCAATGATTTTTGAAACGTTGGCGATCATTTGGGGCTCGAGCCCAACGTTCTGCTCGTCTGCCAAGCTCTCCAGCAAACCAAGCATAAATTCGGTTTTGGCGATATAACGGGTGGCCATTTGATGGGCAATATGGGTGTGAAAGCGACTCTCGCCGAATAAACGTCCGGCATAGGCCTCGTCCCCATAATAAAAGATCCGGTCATGCGGGACCAATACGTGGTCAAAGATGACGAGAACGTCCATCTCTTCGTATCTGGCGCTCAAGGGATAATCATAGGAAGAAGCGGCACCATAGCTCTCACGGCATATAAACGTCATTCCGGGCAAATCGTTCGGTACCGCAAAGGCGAATGCGGTTGGATTGACATTATGGAACAACGTGGGCGAAGGCGACGGGAATACCAGCATTTCCTCGCACGTGGCTCCCTGCGTTGCCATCATGAAAGCTCCGGTTATGATCATGCCTTGATCGTTGATCTCAACCACCTTGGCGGCAATCGTGTCCTCTGCAGCATCTTGCTGTCCGGACATTTTACAAGCATAGGGCTGAATGAAGGCATGGGATAACGTAATATCACGATCTCGACAGTACCGGTAATAGGCCCTGAGGTTTTCCGCGTACTTCGGATTGTGTTCCTCCAGTATATCGGCAGCCGTGTACAGCGACATGATCGCCGTGTTCATATAATCGGGAGAGCGGCCTAAAAAGCCGTTGTGCCTCTTGGCCCAAAGTTCCATCATCAATCTGCGTTTCTGCAAATCCTCGGCATTCCTCGGCGGGAGAAAAGACAGGCCCACCCGTTCTCCGGTATCGGGCGAGGGGTACGTCATCTGCTCGATATAACACGCTTCGCCTTGCATATCGTAAAGCTCCGCTTGGGTCTGAATGATACCCTGGAATGCAGGGTGCTTGGATAAAGGTCCCTGGATAAGCTCCCCTTTATACCGAAGGTTGATGTTTTGCCGATCGATCCGTTCGATGTACTGTTTCCCTGATTTGATAGGCACATTGTTCACCCCGTTTGCGAAAATCGTAAGCTCTAACTAACCTGTCTACTGCTGTTAATGTACGTGCTTCGTCCAAGCGGAGTACATTGTCCGCAGGAAACGCTGCAAAATATGCGGATGTACCTCAGAAGGCGCGACCGGAAGACTTCATACGAAAAAAAACGGACCCGTTTGGGCCCGCTTTTATAAAATTTGCGATTACCGGGCTTGACCCAGATACTGCTCCAGCGTCAGTTGTTGTCTCGTAATTTCTCCGGCAATGTAGACGCCCACATAGCGTACATGCCAAGGCTCGTAAGAGTATCCGGTTAATTTCTCCTGACCTTTTCCATAACGAATGATAAATCCGTACTTCGGTGCATTGGCCTTCAGCCATTTGCCTTCCTTCGTATTTCCGAAGCTTTGCTCCAGGGCATAGCCTACGGAAGCACTGGAAATATCCATGCTAAGTCCGGTCTGATGCTCGCTTTGCCCCGGGCGTGCGCTTGTTTTGTTAGCGACAGCCTCGCCCTTGATACTGGCGTTACGCGCGAATATGGCTTTTTGGGTTGCATAGGAACGATAACCTGATACGGCTTTGAGGTCGATCCCGTCCCGTTTGGCAGCAGCGAACAGCTTTTCGAGCGCAGACGCCGCTATTTTTTTCATCTGCTTTTTGGGGCTTGGTCCCGAGAAGCTGAACGGAATTTGGGGTACGACCAAATCTTGCGGTACATAATTCGATGGTAGATTTCTTTGTTTGTTGACGAGCACAACCGTGCTGGACAGATTGGTGACCGTATTTATCCCGTTAACCGACCTCAGCGTCCGTTTAGGGGCGTTGTTATCCAAAAACTTCGAAAATGATAGGCTGGCAGAAGATGCTGCGGCCGCTTCCGCCTTATCCAAGCCGGAACCGTTCGGGAACCCGGATAAAGCCAAACTTGTTACGACTGAACCGATGATGACGGATGGCAGGATTGTTTTGATAAAAGTATTGCGCATGTGTAGTCCCTCCTCGTTAGCTGTCTATTGAGTATATAAGAGAGTTATATCGATAGAATCTCCGGATTGTTTCTGAATTGTAAACAAAATAGAATAGATTGAATCTAATCATAACCCGAAAATAGATTATAGTAATATATGAAAAAGGGACGATTTTCTACATAAGGAGACTTTATACATGGAAATACGCGATTATATCAAACGAGGGTTTGAGGCCTATTACGCTAAATACGGCGAAATTTCGGAGGATGGGTTCTGCAGGTGGATGCGGCCGGACGTTCCCGCGGAGATGAAGACCGTTGATACCGATGAGGAATGGTCCATATGGAAATTGGTCCCTTCCATTGTGAGCGAAGATCAGATTGGGGAGATGGAAGCAGCGTATGGATTGAATTTTCCCGAGTGGTATAAAGCATTCATCTCCACGTACCATCATTACTTTGACGTCATACCTGAACAGCCGGTAGACGAGCCGCTGGAGAACGTCAGGAACATGTACAATCCCTTGTTGTGCCGGCTGGGATATCTCCCTTTCACTTGGGATTCCGAATACGGCAAGATCTGGTGTATCGATGTAAGTGGAGAGGCCGGCGAGGGAATCGGAGCCATCTATGAGATCGAACATGAAATATTGTTTGATCTGGATGAAGAACACACGGATCGGGCCGAACTTAAAGAGTCGCTAGTATTTTTGTACCCGGATTTCAAAGCGTGTTTTGACGATACGTTCCTGGAGGGCTGACGGGTTCCATTTCAGAAGTATAAGGAGAAGTTTCAAATGCGAACTGAACAGCTGCAGGAAATTTTGAATGAATACGACATCCGGGAACCGGAAATTGCCTTTATTCGGCATAATGAAAATCGAACGTACAAGGTAAAAGGCCATGACGGAAGCACATATCTGATGCGCATTCATCAACCGCTAAAAGAAGGCATGGCTGGTCAGCAGCATACCTACGACGGTCTGCTGGGCGAACTGCATATGCTGGAGCACTTGTCAGGCTGGGATCATCTGCTTGTCCAGAGGCCTATGCGTAATCGGAAAGGTGAATTGATCACGATTTTCGAACACGAGGGGAAGCGTTGGAACAGCTCCGTGCTTACCTGGCTGGAAGGAAGAGACTTGCAGAAGGATGACGTAAGCGACCCGGTACTGGTCGAGAAGCTGGGGACTCGCATTGCAGAGCTACACAAATTTTATGGCTCATACGAGCAGGAGGGCTTGGACAAGCGTCCGAGTCAGGGGATAGCCTACAATCTATATATGATTGAAGTTATAAAGCAAGGATTGGCGAAAGATTTGTTTACTTCCTCCGATGTTTCCGTTATTGAAGAAACGATATCGTTGGTTAACGCGCGCCTTGTGGACAGTGGTAACGTTGAGGCCTGGGGGCTTATCCACGGTGATTTAAGCTTGGGGAATATCATCATGACCTCAGATGGAGAACTGAGTTTTATCGATTTTGGTTTTTTCGGACCAGGGTACCATTACACGGATGTTGCCATGGGTGCCATGATGGTTCCTTCACAGCTTCGGGATACATTCCTGAAAGGGTATTATGGCAATGATCATACGGGACAACATAAGCTCGTTTTATTAGAAGGTTTCATGCTGCTTGCCATTATCGGCTACTATGTCTTTCAGATGGAGAATGAATCCGTGCATGCATGGATGCGTGAACGAATGCCGAAGCTATGCGCCGATTTTTGCACGCCTTATTTGTCGGGTGCACGGATATTTTATTCCGTATAGTTCGATGTCGAATCACACTTTATCCGTGAAAGATAATTATAAGCATTCAATCCCTTGGAAAGCACGCTGATCGGGTGATACCATATGAGATATCAACGATATGATTAGAGGTGAACACCGTATGGCGGAAAGCGAACTTCAACTACAACAAGAGGCTCTCCAGGAGGAAGCTTCTGAGGTAGCAGATGAACTTCGACTTTACGAGTTGTTAAGTCAAGCAGGCGAACCGGTGCGTGTCGGCAGCTCAGCCCTCGGATTGATGGTATGGAGAGACCTGGACATGACGGTAAAATGTTCCCGGCTGAATCAACCATTAACTGCACACATCGCATCGGAGCTCATGCTGCAAGCCGGTGTACGGGAGCTGAAGTTCATCAACGATACCGGTGATTATAATACGGATCCCGCGTATCCCGATGGATTGTACATCGGACTAAAATATAAATCACAGCGCGGTAACGAATGGGCCTTGGACATTTGGTTCGTGGATGAACCGGAGAGACAACCTGACTTGAAACATATCATAACGATGCCTGGACGGCTGACTCAGGAACGCCGGGAAGCTATTTTGAGAATCAAAAATCGTTGGGCAAGCCTTGCTGAATATGGAAAAAGTGTACGAAGCTTCGATATTTATACAGCGGTTCTCGAAGACAACGTAAGCACGCCGGAACAGTTTGAAGCCTGGCTGGATCAAAGGTCCGAGAATACAAGCTGAAAGCCCATGATTCAATAATAGGAGATCTGCATATGGAGATTATCAAGCATAACCAAGACCAATGGGAGCTTAAAGTCAAACAGAAAAATCAGTGGACTGTTCCTGTAAGCAGCGAAGAAATCCGGAAAGCCAGAATGGGCGATTGGTCTATTATCGTCACTTCAACCAAGCCTGTGCCCAAAGAATGGTTTCCGGAACTAAACGGAAAGAATGTGCTCTGCCTAGCTTCTGGAGGAGGGCAGCAGGGACCCGTATTGACAGCTGCGGGAGCAAATGTAACCGTGCTGGATTTCTCCGAATCTCAATTGGAGCAGGATCGATTTGTTGCTGAACGGGACGGATTGTCCATTCGGACGGTTCTCGGTTCGATGACGGATTTAAGCATGTTTGAATCGGAGAGCTTTGATTTGTTGGTTCATCCGGTATCTAACCTTTACGTGCCTGATATCCAGCCGGTCTGGCAGGAGGCATATCGCGTGTTGAAGCCTGGCGGCATAATGATTAGCGGCTTTATGAACCCGGTCTTTTATTTATTCGACTGGGAACTGGAAGAACAGGGCACGCTTCGGGTGAAGCACAACCTTCCCTATTCTGAACTGGATTATGCGACGGAAGAAGAGATTGTGAGAAGCGGGGTAGCATTGGAATTCGGACATACGCTGGAACAGCAAATGGGAGGTCAGATTCAATCCGGATTTATGATTGCCGGGCTATACGAGGATTCCTTCGGAGGCGAGAAATTGCTGGACCGTTATGCAAACAGTTTTATTGCGACAAGAGCCATAAAGCTTTAACCTCATGCCTACTTCCATGTCTTCACCAGAAGAGTCATCCTCAACGGGTGGCTTTTCTTTTATATGTATATGTAAAACTTAAGTGAATCCTATTTTTTTAATATTATCCATATAGATGTTCCTATGATAGCATAATCGTATATCTGGCAAGGAAAGGAACGATGGATATGAGTACCGCATTTTGGTTAACGAATGCTCGTTTAGAGAGCGGCTATGAAGTTCAAGAAGGCGTTATTACGAGAACAAAAACGGAGATTTGCCACGTATTCATAGAGGACGGGAACATTGCGAAGATCGTGTCATCCGACAAGACCATCACGGATTCATGGCCGCAACACGACGTGAAGGGTGTATTGCTTCTGCCGTCCTTTACCGAAAAGCACTGCCATTTGGATAAAACGCTGCTCGGTGACCGGTGGCGATCCGTAACGCCGGTCTCCAGCATTTTCGAGCGTTTGGATATCGAGAAAGCAACGCTTCCGGCCCTGGATACCCGGACGCAGGACCGTGCGGAACGCCTGCTTCAGATGTACCTGGAGTCCGGGGTGACGCATGTACGAACGCATGTCGATATTTATCCGGAAGCGGGTTTGGCTAACTTTGAAGCGGTTCAACAAGCATTACGCGCATTTGAAGGAAAGTTATCCTACGAGATCGTAGCTTTTCCTCAGCATGGTTTGCTGCGCTCGAAGTCAAAGGAATGGGTGAGACAAGCACTTCGCGGCGGAGCAGGCTTGGTAGGCGGGGTGGACCCGGCGACGGTGGATGGTGATATCGAAGCTTCCCTGCAGGAAATGGTAGAGCTTGCCGTGGAGGCGAATGCGGGAATTGACCTGCATTTGCACGATGCCCATCATCTGGGAACCTTCACCATGAAGCGGTTGGCACAGCTGACCATCGAGGCGGGCCTGCAGGGCAAAGTGGCGATTAGCCATGCATTCGGACTCGGCGATATCCCGACGTCGCAAGCCATCGAAATGGGGGAAATGCTGGCTGATGCAGGGGTTGCCATTATTTCGAGCGTGCCGATCGGTCGCAACATGCCGCCGGTCGGTTTGCTGCATGAGTGCGGCGTAGAGGTAGCCGTCGGATGCGATAACATTTTTGACGTGTGGTCGCCTTTCGGAAACGGGGACGTGCTGGAACGCGCGGGCCGGCTGGCTGAGGTGTCCCGATGGGTGGATGAACGCTCTTTGGCACGTACGCTTCAATATATCACTCGCGGCATGACGCCGCTTGGTCCGGATGGCGAGCAGATATGGCCGCAGGTCGGGGACGCCGCCAGCATCGTGTTTGTCGAAGCTTCTTGTTCCGCCGAAGCCATTGCCAGAAGATCGAAGCGCGTGGCGACGATGTTTAAGGGCAGCATCGTCTCCGGTTCGCTTTAGGCGACGCATGTCGATCAGGATCAAGCTGCTGCTGTCCTTTACCGGCATGCTGGTCATCAGCTTGTTGGTGTTCGTCTTGACTGCCAGTTTGTTTACCGTCGCGGCTACCGGGGACATTCGCGGGGTTCGGGATTTTTATAAAGTTCACTACCAGGTTAACCCGCTGACCGAGCAAGAGGAGTCTATCTTCCTTGAATTAAAATATCTTGCCAAGAACGAACCGGACGGTCTGCTGGATCAAGAGCTGCTGAAGGAATATGATTTTAAGCTGAGAACCGTGCGGGCAGGCCTGTACGTGCGTAAGGAAAGCCTTCAGGTTTACGAGTCCAATACGTTAAACCAGCCTGAGCTGGAAGCGAATCTCCCTCCATTCGACCTGAACAACAATCAAATCCGCAATACGCTGAGCATCGGGGAACGCTTTTATGCTTATGCCAAATTCGACTTCCGGTTCTCGGACGAGACGAAGGGAAGCGTATACGTGATCCGAGAGCGAAGTCCTTTCGGCGAGGTAACGCGCAAGCTGTTGCCCATCCTTGTATTGAGTCTCGTCGGCATCATCGTGGTTGCGAACGTGATGTTATATCGCTGGATTACGCGCAGCGTGGTCAAACCGCTTGACTTGCTCCGAAATTCGGCCGAACACATCAAGGAGGGGAATCTTCAGTTTTCCCTGGATATGCATTCGAAGGACGAAATCGGCCAGCTGAACGAAACGTTTGAGAATATGCGAAAGCGGCTGCACGAATCGATTCAGCTCCGGCTCCGGGACGAAGAGAACCGAAAAGAGCTGATCTCCAATATCTCACACGATCTGCGCACACCGATAACGAATATAAAGGGTTATGTCGAGGGCATTCGAGACGGCGTCGCGGATACGCCCGAGAAGATGGATAAATACGTGAATATCATCTACACCAAAACCATCGATCTGGATAAACTCGTGGATGAGCTGTTTCTGTATTCCAAGCTGGATTTGAAGCAGGTGCCCTTTATGTTCGAGCATGTCGATATCATCGGTTTCATTGACGACTGCATCGATGAGCAGCGCTATGTTCTGGAGGAGAAGGACATTCGGCTGGAGTGGAAGGAACGCCCCGGTGATCCTGTCGAAGTCATTGCCGACCTTGAGAAATTAAAGCGAACCGTGCTCAACATCATTGGAAATGCCCAGAATTTCATGGACAAGGGGCAAAAAAACATCGGCATCTCGATCCGGCTGTCTCCGGAATGGGTAACGGTTGAAATCCGGGATAACGGTACAGGCATCGCACCGGAAGCGATCCCTTATATATTCGAAAGGTTTTATCGGGCCGAGCCATCCCGCAACTCTTCAACAGGCGGCAGCGGTCTGGGTCTTGCGATTGCGTGCCAGATCATTGAAGGACACGGGGGCCAAATCTGGGCTGAAAGCGAGCTTGGCGTCGGAACAAGCCTGTACTTTACCCTGAAACGAGCGAACAGGAAGGAGACGCGGTAACCCATGGCCACACGCATTCTCATCATCGAAGACGAAACGACCATCGCCCAGTTGGAGCGGGATTATTTTGAGCTGAACGGTTTTGCCGTCGATTTATGCCATACGGGTGACGAGGGCTTGAAGCTTGCGCTTAACGAGGACTACAGCCTCATCATTGTGGACCTTCAGCTTCCCAGCATGAATGGCTACGAGTTGTGCAGCCATATCAGGAAAAACAAGGAGGTCCCGATTCTGATCGTATCCGCCAAGAATGAGGAGATCGATAAAATCCGTGCATTTAATCTCGGTGCCGACGATTACATTACCAAGCCTTTTAGCCCGAGCGAATTAGTCGCAAGAGCCAAAGCCCATTTGATGAGATATGTAAGGCTTCTGGGCAAGCAAAGTCCGAGTCCAAGCTCGGAAATTCATATCCGGGGCCTGGTCATCGACAAAACGGCGCGAAGGGTGTTCGTACGCAATCAGGAAGTCGCGTTTACGACCCGGGAATTTAATTTGCTTGAATTTCTGGCGAGCCATCCGAACCGGGTGTTCAACAAACATGAATTGTTCGAACGGATTTGGGGCATGGATTCCAGCGGGGATATCGCTACCGTCACCGTTCACGTCCGAAAGCTGCGCGAAAAGATGGAGCTGGATCCATCCAATCCGCAGTACATTGAAACGGTATGGGGAGCGGGCTATCGTTTTTCGGTCTGAATGAGTTTAGAAATTGTTAATAAATATTTTCGAAACGTTTAATCCCGGATTTCTTGGGAGTTTAGGACTCTCATCTATCATGGAGATATGACGATTATCGTTCATATTCATCGAAGATAGGGAGGACTTACTTATGAAGAAGTATTCGAATAAACTGGCGGCCATGATGCTGGCCGCCGCACTGGGAACGGCGACGCTTCCGTTTCATGTTCTGCAGGCCGAAGCTGCACAAGCGCCGCTCGCTGCCCAAGATATAGAGCAAGCCGTTCAAGGGCTGTCCCAGCTGCGCGTGATGCAGGGTTACCAAGACGGCACGATGGGGATAACAAGTCCGATCACACGGGCAGAACTGGCGAAAATGCTGGTGCTTGCGTTTGGTCTTGAAGGCAAAGGGCAGACAGAGCCAAGCTTCACGGATGTGAAATCTAACGCGTGGTATGAGCGGTACGCAACTGAGCTGGTAGCACTAGATATTATGCAGGCACCGGACGGACGTTTTGATCCAAGGGGAAGCGTTACCCATGCTGAACTGGTACAGATGGTGTCTAAGGCTCTGAAACGAGATGCGAAGTCCGTGGATTACTGGGCGCAACGTTTTTATTCCGAGGAGGGCCATGCCACTCGAGGTCAGGCTGCCTATTTGATCAGCATTGCACATGACGCAATACCGTCGGAAAAAGCAAAAATCACGAGCGTCCGCGCACTGAATGCCATCACCTTGATCGTCACCTTTGATGCTCCATTGACATCGGACGATGAGGCGTTTGCCAAAGCCAAAGAAGATTTTAAATTTAACGACGGTCTTGCCCTGACGAATATGCCGCGTCTGAAGACGGGTTCTATTTCCACCTATATCGTTCCAACTTCCGTTCAAAAACCGGGGACATCGTATACGCTGACCTATAAAGGGAAAACAGCAGGTACATTTACAGGAAACAGCACGAAGCTGGACATGACCGAGGCCAGACAGGTCACCCAGGATACATTTGAATTGGAGGCGCTCAAGGAGAATGGCGTCGTCGACTACGGTTATGTTATTTCCGCTTATAGCGGAGGCCGCGGAGCCAATGCCTTCGTATTGGATGAGAATAACAGCGCCGATGGCAAGGTCTATCAGATCATATCTTCTGGTCAAGCCAGGGAAGTTACGATTACGCCTGCAGGCGGACAACCCATCGTGGCCAAATACGTACCCTTCACCCAATCCACCGACGGCAAGCAAGAGCCGAAATTCCGATTGCCGGAAGGCCAGACGTTGACGCCGGGCGTTACCTACACCGTTTCTTCGGACTGGGCACAGATCGACAACCTGTCATTCGTTGCAGGATCGGTTGCTCCGCTGGACATCATCGAAGCCGAGGCAGTCAGCGACAGTTCCATTGCCATCACGTTGTCCGAGGATCCGGGGGATGAGCTGTTCTCCGGCCGGAGCGTGGAATTGACCGACGCTGACGGCAATCAACACATTGCGACCTATAAATATTCAAGCCGAAAAGGAGCCGTAGGCATATTCGATTTGACGCAGGAAAGTAAATTGAAGCCGGGATCGACGTATACCCTCAAACCGGTAGGCGAGTGGGCAGGAGAAACCGATGCGGCCCTGACCGTCAATTAATCCATTACAGCATGGACATGTCTGTCCATATACAAGAGGGCGAGCGTAAAGCTCGTCCTCTTGAACTTGTTTATAAGTGACTATCTAAGTGGTTCTATCATTTGTAAAATTAAGGGTAAGAACTTATACTGGTTTCAAAATCTGCTATATTCGAGGTGTACATATGGTCGAAGAGCTTGCCAATTATTTAAGCGAACGTGATATTGAAGTTTTGGATTTGGATGGCTTAACGCTCCCTGTCCCAAAGGAAGGGGAGCACAAGATTCTCATCGCTCCCGGCTACAATCTGGTGGAAATGATGGAGGAGATCTGCGAAGAAGAAACCCTTTCTGAATACGTGAACAAGGAGCTGGAGCAGGTTCAGCGGTTAAGCATGAAAGATGTGTTGGGAAAAATCGTGGCTTCGCGATTATCCTATACGGATATTGCGCTGGAACCGGAAGAATTAGAAGGCAAGAGCTTTGAGGAATTATATCGTTCTTATTCATTATTATGGGAAGGCAGCGAAATGCTCAACGAAGAGTTTGGCGAATCGGATGCCGAGCCCTTTGACTGGAATACGTCATGGGTGCAGGGAAAGGTGGAAGAGGACGAGCAGGTGATCCTGCTGACGCTGCCGGCCGAAGCCGGATATGAAGCACCGCTGTGGGTTCCGATGGGAGGTTATAACGAATGTCCGCTGCCCGAGCATCAGTCGGTGATTTTTAAGCATTTTCAGCAGAAGTATCAGATTAAAATCGTGGCCGTTTCGGAAGATACTTGGATTCTTCAGGCCGGAAAACGACCCCATACGTTTGAAGAAGCATTACGGCTCGCCAAGGAGCATTTTATTTTCTGCCAATATATCATGGACGGGTTTCCGACGCTTGGACATTATGCGGACTATTTAATGAAGCACGATATCTGGTATTTTTGGTGGGATTAAACGTCAGCTGCCGCGTGAAAACGCGGCTTTTTTTTATGTGGACAATGGTCAAAATATCCAAAGGCATGGTTATTTTCCGTTATTGTCATAAAGCATCATGAACCTTAACAATCGGATATTTACCCAGCTTGCCGATTCCCCTAATATGGAGTTACTTTCCGTCATTTAGCCGCATGCAGGCCTGGTATGGAAAAATGTACCCTGCCATACGCAGAAGTACCTACCCTTGCGCCGCAAATATCCATTATGATCAAATTTATAGCTGGCGGGAGAACTTGAGTCGTTATTTTTTGAAAACGCTATCACATAAGGGGGGATATCTATTCTTAAGCAATCGAAGGTTTTTCGCAGCTTTCTCATCTCCTATATTGCCATTCTGCTCATTCCCACCATCGGAGGATACATATCCTACTTAACCTCCATCTCCGTAACGCAATCCATTTCGATAGAGAACAGCATCGTTCAGCTCGAGAAAAGCCAGGAGCTGCTGGAACACAGGATGGCGGAAGTGGAAGGGATGACGCGGCAGCTGGCGATCAATCAAGACCTTAACGTGCTTCTCAACGATCATCTTGCCCAAAGGGATGTTTACGGCATATGGAGAACGATGCGCAATGTGCTGACTTTCGGTCAAACCAACGATTTTCTTCAGCATTACTACATCTATTTGGCGAACTACGACTTGATCGTAACGTCGGGCTCTTCTTATCGGCCGGAGCATTATTATGAGTTTTTTCATTATGACGATCTCAGTTTTGAGGAATGGAAACAACAGATCCTGGAGAAAGCCCATCGCAGTGAAATCAAACCGCTCTCTTCCTTTTCGGAAAGGGACAACGAAACCTCGGTCATCACGTACATGCAATCGCTCCCGCTGGACAGCTTTAACGATTCCTCCCCGGCCAATGTTGTGGTCGTGATCGATGCACGGACGATTGCCGGATTATTCTCGGGGTTAACCGACAACTACGGCGGCTGGGTGCACATCCACGACGGGAACGGGAATACGCTTGCTCTTCAAGGAAACATGGAATCCGATGTAAGCCAAATCATGAACGATCCGGCATTCGATCAGAACAAAACCAGCCAGTTCTACAAGAATGACCTTGTGATCACCACGCGCTCCGATAAGAGCGGTTGGGTCTATCAGGCCGGCATCCCCCGCAGCGCCCTAATGGAGAATGCCGATCAAATTAAACAAGCGTCCTGGTTCATTACCGGAGGCGCCATGATCGTCGGGCTGCTGTTCGGGTTGTATTTGGCTCATCGGAACAGCGTGCCGATCCATCGAATGATTAGCATCATGAAAGAGCAGTTCGGCAGGGATGAGGTGACGGAGCGCAATGAATTCGACTTTTTGAGCGGGAATATTTCCAATATGATCAGCAAAAACAAACAGCTGGAAAACGAGCTGACGCGTCAGCTGCCGTTTGTCCGGGATGCTTTCCTGAGACGGCTGATTGCCGGCGAGTTTGAATCGAGGGACGAAATTGCTTCCGCTGCCCAGCAGGCTGATATTGCCTTGCATAACGGAAAAGGCTATGTCGGCATCCTGCAGATCAAAGGATATGCCGGCATGGACAGCGTGGAGATCCTTAACGAGCTTAACGCCGCCCGGCTTCTCATGAAGCAGGCCTTTTCCGAAATCGCCGGGACGCTGCCCATGACGGATCTGGGCTCGGACAAAATGGTGGTTTTGTTCTTTGCCGACCAAGAACGAGAGCCTGGACCGGATGAAGAGCTTCGAATTACGGGGTTGATCGAAACGCTGACGAAGCAGGTGCTGCATGAATATAAAATGTTCCTCCAAGCCGGTTTCGGCGATCCGTTCGATTCGGTCTCAGAGGCGGGGCAGTCATTTGACCAGGCCAAGCAGGCTCTTGAATATGCCGTCTACATGAATCAAAAAGAGACGGTGTGGTACCGCGAAGCCCGAATCGTCAATACAACGTATTACTACCCGCTGGACACCGAGCAGCGCTTGATCAGCACGATACGGGCAGGAGAGCTGGAAGAAGCCGAGAAGATCGTCAATCTGATCATGGATCAAAATCTCCATCAGCGGGAGTTATCCGTCGAGATGAAGCACCAGCTGGTAGGTGAAATCAAAGGAACGTTCCTTAAGTTAATGGATCAGAAAATTTTTGCGGAGTCGGAATGGTTTGAAAGCATAAAAAGGCGCATCATCGATATCGGCTTTACCGAGCCGCTGGAGTCGATCCATAACGAAATCCGCGCGATCATGGGAGAGCTGTGCCGATATATTTCCAATAAAAAGAAGGACTCCCATGCCAAACTGATCAGGCAGATTTATGAATATACCGAAGCGACGTACGCACATCCGGATCTCACCTTATACCGCGTGGCTGAGCACGTGGAGCGGCCGGAGAAATACATCTCCCAATTGTTCAAGGAAGTAACCGGAGTCAATTATTCCGATCATCTGATCAAGGTGCGGATGGATCGGGCGGCCATTCTGCTTGCCGAGACGAACCTCACGGTCGATGAAATAGCGGCTCAGGTGGGCTATAACAGCTCCCATTCGTTTCGCAGGGCATTCAAGCGGCTCATCGGCATTTCCCCGAGCGCTTACCGTCAGTCTCATGAGGTCGTGTAAAGGGTTGATCCTCGCAAGCCGCATTGTCGTTTTGGACGATGCGGCTGTTTGGGCTAAAGAAAACGCGAATACCCGGGATTTGGCCCCTGACGAGACAGGATGGCCTATGGAAAAACGGTTATTTGTACGCCAAACGACCGAAGTGTACCTGTTCAAAGGCCGGATTTCTCGCCTATGATCGACACATAAAGAAAACGCTATCAAATCAATGCCGACACAGCATCTGTCATTTCATTAGGGGGGATTATTCTGGAGAAGCCATTGGTAATCGAGTCGGAGCCTGTTATCCATACCAACACCAGCACCGGCTATTGGCATGTTGCACGAAAGAGTTTGAGGAAGCATTGGCAGCTGTACCTGCTCGTGATTCCGCCGCTGCTGTTTTTCCTGATATTTAAGTACTATCCGATGCTGAATGCCGTTCTTGCCTTCAAGGACTACAACGTCATCAAGGGAATATGGGGCAGTCCCTGGGTAGGCTTCAAGCACTTCGAGCTGTTCTTCGAGAATCCGTTATTCTGGACGCTCGTCAAAAACACGATCATTCTCAGCGGTTATCTCATCTTAGCCGGGTTTCCGATTCCGATCGTGCTGGCGTTAATGATTAACGAGATCCGGGGCGGCAGATTCAAAAAGTTCGTCCAACTGGTATCCTTTGCGCCGTATTTTATTTCAACGGTGGTCATGGTGTCGATCATCATGCTGTTTCTGGCCCCGCGGCTGGGCTTTGCCAACGTGGCTCTGAATTTTTTCGGTCTGGAGTCCGTGAACTTTCTCGGCGATCCCGGGATGTTTCGTTCCATCTACGTATGGTCCGATATTTGGCAGACGGCAGGTTACAGCGCGGTGATCTATTTGGCGGCATTGGCCGGCATTGATCCGACCCTGTATGAAGCGGCGAAGGTGGACGGCGCCTCGCGCTTCCAAAAGATCCGCCATGTGGATCTGCCGGGCATTGTGCCGACCATCGTCATCATTTTGATTCTGAATGTCGGCAACGTGATGGCGCTTGGATTCGAGAAGGTCTATCTGCTGCAAAATCCGCTGAATCAGGTGAACTCCGAAATCATTGCAACCTATGTGTATCGGATTGGGCTGCTGAATGCCAACTACAGCTTTGCAACCGCAGTCGGACTCTTCAATTCCGTGATCAACCTCATTCTGCTGCTGACCGTGAACGGATTGGCTAAACGAATGACCCATAACAGCATTTGGTAAGGAGGAGCTATCGCATGGCAGTTCAACAAGCAGGCACAAGAAAAATCAAGGAGTCCGCAGGCGACCGCATCTTCCTGACGACGGTATACATCGTTCTCTTTCTGGTCGTTATTGCGGTATTGTTTCCGTTGATTTATATCATCAGTAGCTCCATCAGCAGCCCGGCAGCAGTTACTTCGGGTCGGGTATGGTTGTGGCCGGTCGATATTTCGTTCGAAGGCTTTCGGGTCCTTTTTAAAACGCCCGAGATTATGACCGGATACGCCAATTCCATTTTCTACACGACGGCTGGCACGATCATCAGTGTCGTGTTGACCATCATGATTGCCTACCCGCTGTCGCGCAGATCGTTTTTCGGACGCAACGCGTTGATGATGATCATTACGTTTACGATGATATTCAGCGGGGGGCTGATACCGACCTACATGGTCGTGCGGGAGCTTCATCTGATCGACACACGCTGGGCGCTGCTCATTCCCAATGCCATTTGGGTGTGGCAGGTGATTATCGCCCGATCTTTCTTTCAGTCTTCCATTCCGGACGAATTGCAGGAGGCCAGCGAGATGGACGGCTGCAGCGACATCCGTTTTATCTGGAGCATCGTCCTCCCGTTGTCGAAGCCGATTATGGCCGTGCTCGTGCTTATGTATGCGGTCGGCCAATGGAATGCGTACTTCGATGCGTTGATTTACTTGAAAAGCGCCGACTTGTTTCCGCTTCAGCTGATTCTTCGAAGCATCATCATTCAGAATAACAGTTCGGGAACGATGGATGCTTTAGCCATGGTTGAGAGGCAGCAGCTTGCCGAACTCCTGAAATATGCGCTGATCGTGGTTGCCACCTTGCCTGTGCTGGTCATTTATCCGTTTGTGCAGCGCTATTTTGTGCAGGGGATGCTCGTAGGTTCCGTGAAAGGCTGATCGCTATTTGAGGGGAACGGCCGAATCAGGCCAAGGGAACTTGAGCTTGCTTATGTTGGAAGGGAGGTGAGGCTCCGTATCGTGTAAAGCTAGTCGTTTGCGTGTTGACTCTAATGAAAAAGGGAGCGATTCCATTTGAAAAAAGGCCTATTCAGCATGCTCATGCTGTTATTGGTGAGCAGCATCGTGATGGCAGGTTGCTCAGGCAAAAATACAGAAAGCCCGAGCAGCCCGCAGGGCGGAAGCGCGTCCGGCAGTTCGGACAGCTCGAAACCCGTGGAAATCAGCGTTTTTGCCGTACAGGAATCAGGCATCGATATTCCGGTGAACAAATTCACCAAGCATATCGAGGAACAGTTTAACATTAAATTCAATTGGCAGATCAATCCCTCGGACGGCGCCAAGGAGAAACGCCAAATTTCTCTGGCCAGCGGCGATTATCCGGATGCATATCTGCTGACGCACTATATCGATGAATTCTCCCAAGCGGATGTGCTCAAATACGGTCAGCAGGGAGTGCTCGTTCCCCTGAACGATCTGATTGAACAGCATGGGCCGAACATTAAAGCGGCCATGGAAGCTACGCCGGAAATGAAGGCGCTTGTTACGGCCCCGGATGGGAATATCTACGGACTAGGCGCATACACGGAATGCTTCCACTGCTCCTATCCCAACAAAATGTGGATCAATACCGAATGGCTGAAGAAGCTGAATCTCAAGGAACCGAAAACGACCGAGGAATTCAGAAGCATGCTGCAGGCATTCAAAACGCAGGATCCGAACGGCAACGGGAAGGCGGATGAAGTGCCCCTCAGCGGTTCAACGGAGGATTTCGGCGTTCGAATTATCCCTTATCTGATGAACAGCTTCGTTTACGACGACGACCGCAACTACTTGACGATGAATGGCGGCAAGGTCGAGTCCGCGGCGATCACGCCGGAATGGAAGGAAGGGCTCACCTATATCAAATCGTTGTATGACGAGGGATTGATCGATCCGGGCGCATTCACCCAAAATGCGGAGGCATTCAAGAAAATCGGCGAGAATGCGGACGCTGAAATTCTCGGCGCCGGTGCCGGCATGCACCCGGCCATCTTCGTGAACATCGATCCGGGCAACACCCGTTCGGCGCATTACAATCCGCTTCCGCCGCTAAGCGGACCGAACGGAATTTCATACGCAACCCATGATGCGGGCGGCGTATCACCGGGCGCAAAATTCGTGATCACGAACAAAGCCAGTGAAGAAGCCCGGGTAGCATTGATCAAGATGGTGGACTACATGTTTACGCCGGAAGGCCAAACCAATGCCGCAACCGGCATGAAAGGGATCGATTGGACAGACCCCGAGCCCGGCGATCAAGCGCTCGGCGAGGGCGTGACGCCGATGGTCAAGACCATTCCGACGAAGGAAGGCGAAACGCCGCATAATGCGGGTTGGAGCGGAATGGGCCATTTCTATATGCCGAAGGAGTATCGCGATACGTGGGTGCAGGGAACCGATATTTATGCATCCGACGGCTATGAGCGCAGATTGTATAATGCTTCGCTGCTGTATCAAGGACATGAGCCGAAGGAGATCTTTCCGATCTGGTCGATCTGGATCGATCCGAGCGTCATCGATGAAGCCAGCATGCTTCAGACCAACCTTAAAAACTATATTGAGCAAAACCAGCTGCAATTCATTACGGGCAACAAGGATCTGAACAAGGATTGGGACGCTTACGTCAAAGGATTGAAGGATCTGAAACTGGATCGTTATCTCGAAATTTTGCAGACGGCTTACGATCAATCCGCCAAATAATCGAAGGATTGCTAAGCAACTGCGGCTGTCATGAAGTCATTCCAACATCCATATGCGGGTGCCGGTCTAAACCGATCGGCCACTCCGCATTTTCTCTGTTTCAAGGGTATCTATGGAGAAGACACAGGAATGAAACGAGGGAAGGTGATCATGTGTCGGATTATAACAAAGGCAGGGACCGTACCGCATTCATCGTTCATCGCGAAGGGCTGCCTCATGTTAAAGCCAAACTTGCAGGGAAAGAACAGGTGACGGTTGCCTTTCTGGGCGGATCCATCACGGAGGGAGCCGGCGCTTCAGCGGCCGATAAGACCAGCTGGCGTGCTTTAACGGCTCATTATTTAAGAGAACGTTTCGGAAGTTCGCGGATTCGCTCCATTAACGCAGGTGTCGGGGGGACGGATTCTTCGCTGGGAGCTCACCGTCTTCGAGAGCACGTGCTGAGCGTCGGGAACATCGATTTGCTATTCGTGGAATTCAGCGTAAATGACGGGAGCGACCGGGAAGAATCCATAAGAGGAATGGAGGGAATTGTACGCCAATGCCGTCGTCTGTCACCCGGAACGGATCTATGTTTCATTTATACCGGGTCGGAGCGAAACCTGGCCCGTATCCGGCCGTATCCCATTGCCGTTCACGAAGAAGTGGCCGAGCATTACGGCATTCCTTCCGTCGATTTTGCCGCCGGCATTTATGGCATGCTGACTAACGGTGAGGTCGCTTGGTCATCGCTTGCACCTGATGGATACCATGCGAACGACGAGGGGCATGAGATATACGCCGGTTTTTTGCAGGGATATTTGAAGGAGCTGCTGTCGACAGAGGGTGACTCCTTGATGCTCAATCATTGCGGACATTTGCCCGTAGAACCGATGCTGGCGGGGAACTACGAATATGCCGAAATGCTCCCATATGAGCTAGCCGATTATACCGGGGATTTTCAATTCCGGGAGCTGCCGTCAGGTTCAAAGCTCATGAATTGGCGTTACGCGACAGATCACCGGTACTCCGATCATCCGGACGCTTCGTTTACGTTCACCGTGGTGGGACAAAGCAGCGGACTGCTGCTGTTATGCGGACCCGACACCGGAATCTTTGAATACTCGATCAACGGCGGGTCCATCGTACGGGTCAATCCCTTCGACGAGTGGTGCTTGAACGCTTATCGGCCAGTCAGCGTACACTTTCCGAGATTTCAAGCGCGCGGGTCGATTTCGGTCATGGTTCGCAATACAGGACTCAAGGATAAGCGAAGCCAGGGTACGGGCATGCGCGTGCTGAAGCTGCTAGCGAATTAGGCGAACATCGCGGATTTTTCGCGATGGGTCACACCAAGCCTGCAAAGGGCTGTTACTAGTAATGGGGAGGTGTTGTCACTGCAGATGCCTGGAAATCAAAACACTACAGCACCGATTATCCTATCCTTGCGGGATTACGAGGACTCGAATAACCCGGATGCGCAGCCTGCCATGAAACGCGCGATAGAAGCCGCCAGGGCAATGGAAGGCTCGGTCATTCTGGACATACCGCCGGGCTGCTATCATTTTTATCCTCAATCGGCCGATCGGGAAGCGTATTATATCACGAATACAACCAGCGAGGAAGAGAATCCGGATGTGACCAAAACGATCGGGATTTGGCTTAAGGATCTGCACAACGTGACGCTCGAGGGGAACGGCGCTTTGTTTGTTTTCCACGGAAAGCAGACGATGCTTGTGCTCGATGGCTGCACGGATATTGAAATTCGCAACCTGCACTGGGATTACGCCGCCCCGACCGTGACCGAAATGACGGTGGATCGGTGCGTCGATGCTTATCTTGAGGCAACCGTTCACCCGGATTCACGCTATGATTGCGCTGACGGCATATTCGAATGGGTGGGCGAAGGCTGGCGTTTTCGCGAAGGACCGATGCAGTTATGCAGTGCGGATTTGGGTGCTGCCTGGCGCGTGGACAATTGGCTGGAGCGGGTGGTGTTTACCGAGGAGCTGTCGCCGCGTCGGCTTCGGTTTCATTTTGGAAATCAACCCCCTCCGCACATGGCTCCCGGTACGATCGTGCAAATGCGCGACGGCATTCGGGACCAGGTTGGCATGTTGATCACCCAAAGCTCCGGGGTGACGTTCAGCGACGTGGGTCTGCATTTCATGCATGGACTGGGCGTGGTTGGACAGTTCAGCGCCAATCTGACCTTTGAACGCTTGGATCTGACGCCGAGTCCGGAAACCGGCCGCACGGTGGCGGGATTTGCGGATTTCATCCACCTGTCGGGCTGCAGGGGGAAGGTCTCGATTCGGAATAGTCGGTTTGCAGGGGCGCATGATGATGGGATCAATGTCCACGGCACCTATCTTCGGATCGTTGGTAGACCAGACTCCAATCAATTGCTTGTCAGGTTTATGCATCCGCAGACTTACGGATTTTCTGCTTTTCTGCCGGAAGATGAGGTTGCGTTCGTAAACGCGGATACGCTGAACCCTTACGCTTTCGGACGAGTCGCCGCTGTCGCCATGAAGTCGCCGCGCGAATGGCTGCTCACGTTGGAAAACGCGGTTCCCGCTGACATCGGAGAAGGGGACGTCCTTGAAAATATGACTTGGACGCCGGAGGTCGAAATTGTCGGCAATACATTCGCCCGGATTCCCACGCGCGGAATTCTGGCCACGACGCCGCGGCGGATCGTGATTCGGGATAACACCTTCTTGAACATTCAGATGAGCGCGATACTGGTCGCAGCGGATGCATCTTCCTGGTACGAATCGGGCGCCGTAACGGATATGAGCATCGTGGATAACCGGTTTGTGAATTGCGGCGGTCCCGGACATGCCGTGATACGGATTGCGCCGGAGAATAAACAATATCATGCAGCCGTTCACCGCAACATTCGGATCGCGTGCAACCGCTTTGAAACGACCGGGGAAGCTTGGTTAATGGCAAGAAGCACGGAGGGACTGATATTCCAAAATAACGTGATTCGGATGCAGGAAAAACACGCCCTTGCAGGGAATACCCGTACGGACGAACGCGTCCTTTTGGAAGCCTGCACGGGAACGGATATTTCCTGTAATGACTTGGAGCATGACGAATTGAAATAAAGGAGGCAAGGCGAGTGGGAGCAAACATGAAATTGCAGTATGTGAAACCGGCGACGGTCTGGACCGAGGCGCTGCCGATCGGCAACGGACGTCTTGGAGGCATGGTTTACGGCGGCGTGGAGCGTGAAACGATCAGCTTGAACGAGGATACGCTCTGGTCCGGTTATCCCAGGGATTGGAACAACCCGTCTGCACGGGAAGCGCTGCCGGAGATCCGGGAGCTGGCAAGCCAGGGGCGTTATATGGAGGCAGATCAGCTAGGGCGCAAGATGATGGGGCCCTATACGGAATCTTACCTGCCGTTAGGAGACTTATGCCTCAGGTTTGATCATGGAGGCGTGTTTCATTCTTACCGAAGAACGCTGGATATCGCCAATGCCGTTCAACGAACGGAATACCGCATCGGCGAGGTGACCTACACAAGGGAATGCTTTGCGTCCAGCCCGGACCAGATGATTGCCTTGCGGTTAACCTCGAGCGCTGCTTGCGCCCTGAACTTTCATGCCTATCTGGAAAGTCCGCTGCGTTATACCGTAAAGACCGAAGAAGATATGTACGCCATGTCGGGATTTGCGCCGGAACGCGTCGAGCCCAGCTACGTTTTCTCTGATCGTCCAATCCGTTACGGCGATCCTGAACATACCGCTGCAATGGCCTTCAACGGTCGGCTGGCGGTGGCCGAAACGGATGGCCGCGTTACCGTGGATGCAGCTGGCATTCATGTACTGGATGCGAGCGAAGCGGTCATTTACTTCACCGCGGCCACCAGCTTCAACGGATTTGACCAAATTCCAGGTCACCGCGATGGCGGAGATCACCCGGAGGCTGTCGCCTCGGCTGTAGCTGCGGGGACCATGAAAGCCGCATGCAGCCAGTCTTGGACAGAGCTGCGCGATCGGCACATCAACGATTATCGCAGCCTGTTTGACCGCGTCAGCCTCCGATTAGGCGAGGCGCTGGCTGCAGAAGATATGGACACGGAGGAGAGAATCGAGCGATTCGGTGCCCGGGATCCAGGCTTGGTCCAGCTGCTGTTCCACTATGGCCGCTATCTCCTGATTTCAAGCTCCAGGCCCGGAACGCAAGCAGCCAATCTTCAGGGGATATGGAATGCCTCAACCCGGCCGCCGTGGAGCAGCAATTGGACCTTAAACATCAATGCGCAAATGAACTATTGGCCCGCGGAGGTATGCAATTTGGCGGAATGCCATCAGCCTCTGCTGGAGCTGATCAGAAGCCTGTCGGTAAACGGTGCGGAAACCGCCGCCGTCCATTACGGCACCCGGGGCTGGACCGTTCATCACAATACGGATATCTGGGCCCATACCGCACCGGTCGGCAATTACGGGGACGGCGATCCTTCCTGGGCGCTTTGGCAAATGGGAGGAATCTGGTTGACGCAGCACTTATGGGAGCATTACGCATACAGCGGCGATGAAGCTTATTTACGATCGTTCGCTTATCCCCTGATGAAAGAAGCCTCTTTATTTGCTTTGGACTGGCTTATAGAAAACGACGCAGGCCATCTCGTGACCTCGCCGTCGACCTCGCCTGAGCATAAATTCCGCACGTCTGAAGGGATGGCGGCCATCAGCGAAGGGGCGACCATGGATATTTCCCTCATATGGGAGCTGTTCACCAATTGCATGGAAGCCGCCGGCATTCTCGGCGTGGATGAGGAATTCCGGGAGGAATGGAGCAGCAAACGCGAACGTTTGCTGCCTCTGCAGGTCGGCCGATACGGCCAGCTGCAGGAATGGTCCCATGACTCCGAGGATGAGGACGTATTTCATCGGCACACGTCCCACCTGGTCGGGGTTTATCCTGGACGGCAGCTATCTGCGGAAGAAAGCCCGGAACTGTTTGCAGCTGCCCAAACCTCTTTGGAGCGTCGCGGGGAGGAAAGCACGGGCTGGAGCCTGGGCTGGCGGGTGGCGCTATGGAGCCGGTTCGGTGACGGCAACCGTGCGCTCCGGCTGTTAACCAATATGCTGAGATTGGTGCGGGACGGGGACTCGGAACGTTACGATCATGGAGGTGTGTATGCGAGTTTATTAGGAGCGCATCCTCCTTTTCAGATCGACGGCAACTTCGCAGCTACAGCGGGAATTGCGGAAATGCTGCTGCAGTCGCATCGCTCCTTACTCGTGCTGCTGCCGGCTCTGCCGGATGAATGGCCGGAAGGCGAGGTACGTGGATTGCGGGCACGAGGCGGCTTTGAAGTCGGTATTCGCTGGAAGAATGGAAGACTGACGGAGGCAGAGATCATGTCTCGTTTGGGGAATGTATGCAGCGTAAGCATAAGTAATGGACTTGGAAATGGGATTGCGGTTTACCAAGGCGATGCCAGCATTCCCGTACAGGCCCCCGCCAAAGGCGTAGTTTCATTTGAAACAGAACAGGGCTTAACCTATCGACTGGTCACGGATCACGCAGGGGAGCCCGGAGCTTGATCGGCATAAGGGAGACCTTTTCGATGGTATCCATACATTATACTATGTTAAAAAAAGACTCCTTCAAGGAGTCTTTTTTACGTGAACTCAGAAGAAAATTCCAATTAAATTATTATTTTTGTAGTAGAAACGTCCTGGAAGTGGGTATTAATTGTTAAACGGTTGACAACCTGTATATACATGTATATGATTTTCCTATATGCAACCTGTATATACAAGATGACGAGGAGGACCCAGTTACATGCAGAACCCAGGAACCCAATCTCAAGATTGGTGGAGAACTTCGACGGTTTATCAGGTATACCCGAAGAGCTTCAACGATACAACCGGCCGGGGAACCGGCGATATACGCGGGCTCATGGAAAAGCTTGATTATATAAAGGGACTTGGCATCGATATAGTTTGGCTCCAGCCGGTGTATGTTTCTCCGCAAAATGATAACGGTTACGACGTCGCGGATTATTGCAGCATCGATCCCGCTTACGGGACGATGGACGATTTCGATGAACTTGTCGCCGAATTAAAAAAGAGAGACATGCATTTGATGATCGACATCGTCGTGAATCATTCTTCGACCGAGCATCGATGGTTTAAAGAAGCCATTTCCTCGCGCGATAACCCGTATCGCGACTATTACATCTGGCGGGATCCCGCGGAAGACGGCGGCCCGCCGAATAACTGGCAATCCAAGTTTGGAGGCCCGGCGTGGCAGTATGACGAGGGGACAGGGCAATATTACTTGACATTGTTTGACAAGACGCAGGCCGATCTGAATTGGGAGAACGAGAAGGTCCGGGCGGAGGTCGTGGACATTCTCACGTTCTGGGCGGACAAAGGCGTCAGCGGATTCCGGATGGATGTCATCAATCTCATATCGAAGGATCCCGCTTATCCCGATGATGACGGTTCCGTGGCGCCGGGCGACGGGCGCAGGTTTTATACGGACGGCCCCCGCGTGCATGAATACATTAAGGAATTGAACGAAAAAGTATTCAAGCCTTACAATCTCGTCACGGTAGGAGAAATGTCCTCCACAACCTTGGAGCATTGCATTCGTTACTCGAACCCGAAGGAGAACGAATTCTCCATGACGTTCAACTTCCACCACTTGAAGGTGGACTACCCCAACGGGCATAAGTGGGAGCTCAAGCCTTACGATTTCGAAGAATTGAAGCGGGTGCTTTCCGATTGGCAGATCGGCATGCAGAAGGGCGGAGGCTGGAATGCCCTCTTCTGGAATAACCATGATCAGCCGCGGGCGCTGACCCGATTCACCAATGATGGCGACTACCGCTCGGAAAGCGCAAAAATGCTGGCTACGACGCTTCACGGATTGCAGGGCACGCCATATGTGTATCAGGGTGAAGAGATCGGCATGCCCGATCCGAAATGGAATGACATATCCGAGTTTAGGGATGTTGAATCGCTAAACATGTACACCATTCTCCAAGAGAAAGGGAAGACGCCGGAGGAGGCTGCGCATATCGTCAGGGTGCGCTCGCGCGACAACTCCAGATTACCCATGCCTTGGCATGACGGCGATCAAGCGGGATTTACGACGGGGACGCCTTGGATCAAGCTCGATGAGCGGTATCCGCTGATCAATGCGCAATCCGAAGTGGATAATCCGCAATCGATCTATCATCATTACCGGAAACTGATTGAAATGCGTAAGAACCTTCCGGTGATGACGGACGGTGAATATGTTCGCTTGGATGAAGGGCATCCCGAAATATATGCGTACGCAAGAACGAACAAGGAGCAGACGCTTGTTGTCATTTCGAATTTCAGCGACCGGGGCGTATCGTTCGAGCTTCCCGAGGAGATGCATGATCATCTAACCGAAAGTCGATCGGTTCAACTGTTAATCGGCAACACAACGGAAGAACCCAAGCTCATGCCAACAGTTGCCCTACGACCGTATGCTTCCTATATGTGGCTTATTCACAACAACTAAATTCATAATGTCAGGAGCGTAGAGCTATGGCTATTGATCGCAAAAACGTGGAACGCATTGTCGAAGCAGTCGGCGGAAAAGACAATATCGAAGCCGCTACGCATTGCGTGACCCGATTAAGATTCGCCCTCGTGGACGACAGCAAGGTGGATTCCCGGGCACTTGACGAGAACGACCTGGTGAAGGGGCAGTTCTCTTCCCAGGGACAATTTCAGGTCGTGATCGGACCGGGTCTAGTAGACCAGGTTTACAACGAAATGATGGTTATCACCGGCGGTGCGAGAGTATCGAAGGATGAAGTGAAGAACATTGCGAGCAAGAAGCAAAATCCGCTTCAGCGTGCAATTAAAACGCTTGCGGATATATTCATACCGATTCTGCCGGCGATCGTCATGGCAGGTTTATTGTTAGGGATTAACAATCTGCTTACGGGACCGGGCATATTCTATGAAGGACAATCGTTGATTCAAGTCCATCCCGAATGGGCGGACGTAGCCTCGATCATCAATCTGATTGCAAGCACCGCCTTTACCTTCCTGCCTGTCCTGATCGGCTGGTCGGCGGTACGTCAGTTCGGAGGCAATCCGCTGCTTGGAATCGTGCTGGGCCTGATCCTGGTAAACCCGGATCTGCTCAGCGCCTACCAGTATGCCGATGCCAAACTTGAAGGCACGGTTCCGGTTTGGAACCTGTTCGGCTTTGAAGTGGAGAAAATCGGTTATCAAGGCCAGGTGCTGCCGGTCCTTGTCTCGGCATATATTTTGGCCAAAATCGAGAAGTTCCTGAACAGACGCGTCCACGATTCCATCAAGCTGCTTGTCGTGGCACCCGTTGCCCTGTTGGTGACCGGGTTCCTCGCGTTCGTTCTGGTGGGGCCGATCACGTTTGCCATCGGCAACGCCCTTACTTCAGGCCTGGTCAGCATTTTTGATTCCTTTGCCGCTCTGGGCGGCCTGATCTATGGCGGACTGTATGCACTCCTTGTAATTACGGGGATGCATCATACCTTCCTTGCGGTGGACATTCAGCTCATCGGCAGCGAAGGCGGAACGTTCTTGTGGCCGATGCTGGCGCTGTCTAATATTGCTCAAGGTGCCGCAGCGCTGGCCATGATGTTTATCATGAAGGAACAGAAGGCGAAAGGACTTGCCGTCACATCTTCCATCTCCGCCTTCCTGGGGGTGACGGAACCCGCCATCTTCGGGGTCAACGTTCGTCATAAATATCCGTTTATCTTCGGTATGATCGGTTCCGGGATTGCGGGCGTGCTGCTGGCCGTGAACAACGTTCTGGCTTCATCGATCGGCGTTGGCGGGATTCCGGGATTCCTGTCCATCTTCCCTAACCAGTGGGGCGTCTTCTTCATTGGCATGGCGATTGTTCTGGTCGTTCCGTTCACGGGGACATTGCTGTTCGGGCGTTACCAGTTGTCCAAACAGTCTCGATATGCAGCTGCAGCGGATGGGAATGCTGCCGGCATAGATGGAAGAGCGCAAGCTGTGAATACGGAATCGAACGGCAGTCTTCAATCCGGGTCGTTCGCATCGACGGAAACGGCAAACCCTTCAACCGTGGAAGCGGAGCAACAAGGCGCTGTAGAGGTCCAGGCACCGATCAAAGGGAAAGTGGTTCCCCTGTCAGAGGTACCGGACCCTGCTTTCGCCGATAAACAAATGGGCCAGGGGATTGCCATCATCCCGTCCGAAGGCAAAGTGTATGCTCCGTTTAACGGACAAGTCGCCCATCTCATCAAGAAGAGCAAACATGCGATGATTTTGACGGATACGAACGGAATCCAGATCCTGATTCACGTCGGAATCAACACCGTTTCGTTAAAAGGCGAAGGATTCACGGCACATGTGGAAACAGGTGCGGAGATAAGGAAAGGGCAGCTGCTGCTTGAATTCGATATCGATCGTATTCAGCAAGCCGGATTGCCGGTCATTACGCCGGTCATTATTCCGGATGGCCAAGATCACATTCAGAACGTTACGGAGTTTGAAGGCGAGGCGCTTCCTGGCGAAACGCGAGTGCTTCAAGTGACTCTCGGTAATGGACACTGACGGGTTCCTTTGCAACATGTAATCGCTGCTCCGAAAATGGTACAATAGCTGATGGTGATAAAGGATGACGAACAACATTTATTGGATGCTGTATAAAGACTATGCCGACCAAATCGAAACCGGCGCTTTGCAGCCCGGCAGCAAGCTGCCCTCGGAGAACGAGCTGGCGGCAACCTATCAAATTACAAGGGAAACGGTCCGCAAGGGATTGAATTTACTCGCCCAAAACGGCTATATTCATAAGGTGAAAGGCAAAGGTTCGTTTGTGCTGGATACCGGAAGAATGAATTTCCCGGTTACGGGGCTTGTCAGTTATAAGGAAATGGCGGAGCGGATTGGCCGGAAAAGCCGTACGATTGTGCATGAAACGGAGTGCGTTCCGGCCGGGGAAGCCATCGCCAAGGAGCTGCACACCCGCCCGGACATGCTCGTGTGGAAGGTGATCCGATCCAGGGAAATTGAAGGGGAGCGCATCATCCTCGATGTGGATTATTTGCTTGCCGACATCGTGACGGGTTTAACGAGAGAAATTACGGGCGATTCCATCTATCAATACTTGGAGCAGGAGCTCCATCTAAAGATCAGTTACTCGAAAAAAATCATCTCCGTGGAACGAGCTACGACGATGGACCAGTCCTATATGGATCTTGGAAGCGATACCCATGTCGTCGTCGTCCGAGGTTACGTCCACTTGGAAGATACCACGCTTTTCCAGTACACGGAATCCAGACATCGATTGGATAAATTTCAGTTTGTGGATTTTGCAAGAAGGGAATCCAATCATGATTTTGGAGACAAATAGAAGTGAAGTTAGCCGCGAGTGTATCGCGGCTTTTTTTATTGGCTTCCCATGTCGCTCATTCGCAATGGCCATGCAGATCAGCAGCGTAATAGATGAAATAAAGAGGAAAACTCCTGGTTGATGTTGAAGCTGTACTTAGAGGCAAAGATTCAAGCAATCCAGTTAAAGGAGCTGATGGATCATGGATTTGGGACTCCATGGAAAGGTTGCGTTGATTACCGGGGGGAGCAGGGGGATTGGCCTTGAAACCGCCGTTACGTTTGCGTTGGAAGGGGCTAAAGTTGCCATATGTGCACGAGATGAGGAGCAGTTAAGGGCTGCCGCGGATCATATCAGGCATCTATCGAAATTCGAAGCGTTAACCATCGCAGCGGATGTTACGAAACCTGAGGATTGCATGCGAGCCGTAAACGAAACCGTCAGCCGCTACGGACGGCTCGATATCCTGGTGAACAATGCCGGAACAGCCGCAGCGAAGCCGTTTGAGCAGATCGACGACGAATCATGGGCATCCGATCTGGATCTCAAGCTGTTCGGCGCGATTCGTTTTTCGCGTGCGGCCGTCCCTCATCTGCGGAATTCCGGCGGCGGCGCGATTATTAATGTGACGACATCCTGGGCCAAAACGCCGCCGGCTTCATCCATGCCAAGCAGCGTCAGCCGCGCGGCGGGACAAGCCATGACCAAAGCGATGAGTCACGATTTGGCGAAAGACCATGTCCGGGTAAACACCGTATGTATCGGAACGATACGGAGTGCACAGCTTGAGGCGCGTTGGAAACGTGAATCACCTGAACTCACCTGGGACCAGTACGCCCGGGATCCGCGACATAACATCCCGCTCGGGCGTATCGGCGATACGGAGGAAGCGGCAAAAGTCATCGTATTTTTGGCTTCCGATGCTGCTTCCTATGTTACAGGAACTTCCATCAATATTGACGGGGGTTCAGCTCCGGCTTTGTAAGCCGTTAGCAATTATAAACGCGGGAGGTCCTGGATGTGAAGCATGAGGTCGTGATTGGAATCGATGGAGGCGGATCGCAAACGCGCGTCATGGTCAGCGATTTGAATGGAAATATTCTCTCCTATGCCGTTGGCGGAGCCTCCTCGATCCATAAAGACAGGAATGCGCATGAGAATGTTCAGCAAACCATACGATCGGCACTTACCACGGCGGGCTGCGACTTGGATCAAGTCAAGGGTCTATATGCGGGAATTGCGGGTTACGAGTCGAATCAAGATATGGAGTGGGTAACTCGTTTGACCGCGATCGAAGGGTTCGATTGCCCGAAATGGTACGTAAACGATTCTATTGTCGCGCACGCAGGTGCATTCATGGCGAATCCAGGAATCGTTGTTGTGTCGGGGACGGGATCTATGATTTTGGGAATAACAGAACAAGAGATTCCTATCAAAAATGTGGATTTCCATCATTATGCCGCCAGCGCTGCGAGATTTCTATCTTATGATACCGTGTATCAAATGTTGGCCGGGAATATCCATTCATCCGATAAATCGTTGGTCCGCCAAATTGAATCCTATTGGGGAGTTGAAAATATGGATCAGCTTCGAATGTTGGCGTCGACGGGCTTTATAAAAGATCGCCAAGAGCGGGACAAGAAGTTCGGGGAGATGGCTCCTCTTGTCACGACAGCGGCTGAAGCCGGAAGCCGATTAGCTCGGGGCGTATGCGATGAAGCCATAAGACAAATCATGGTAGGCGTAGAGATTCTAGGTTCATTCTTTCACTCGGATCATGTACCGGTAACGGGGATCGGGAGTGTTGTAAACTGCGCTTATATGAAATCAAAGCTGATGAACAGTTTGCAATCGGGCATAAACAAACAATACGAATATCGGAGCCCCCAATTATCGGCCGCTGCCGGCGCTGTGCTTATGGCGCTTCGGAATTTAGGTTTGCAAGTTGATACCCATATGGTTGAAACTATACACAGGCACCCTCATGCTACATGGTAAAATTCAATTTTTCCATAAAATATATTATGTAAACTACCGACAATGAATGGGAAGAGAGCATTTGCGAGATGACGTTGTTGTCATGAGGATGTCGTAATTTTATATATGTTTTGTCGCATAGTTGGACTAAAAAAATGTGCAAGATGTGATACCTTATATGTGGATGTTCGGAAAATAAATGACGGGCTGCCGGAAGGAGTGATTTCCCTCATTGTTACTTTTTTTCTAAGACGCCATAGGGATAGAGCAGTCATAGGACCACTTCCCTAAACGTGGTTCGTACACCAACCCTTCGGATGGAGGAAGGTTATCCACATGCCGACTGGCGGCCGCTCTTTGTTGAGCGTGATGTGCCTTTCAGAGATTCGTAGAGGTGTTGTGACAGAATTACATACAACGATCTGCTTGTTTTATAAGGCGTTTCGAATAAGCAGAAATTATGAAATTTTAAAATATGACGAAAAGTGATGGTGATGATCCATGTCTAAAGTTTATCGTATTGGAATTATCGGCTGCGGCGGAATCGCAAACGGGAAGCATCTTCCGAGCTTAAGCAGATTAAACAACGTGGAGCTCGTGGCATTCTGCGATATCGTAATCGATCGGGCAGAAGCAGCGGCTAGCAAGTACGGTATTGAGGAAGCTAAAGTGTACAGCGATTATAAAGAGCTGCTGCAGGATCAAAGCATCGATATTATCCATGTCTTGACCCCTAATGATTCTCATGCCGAGATTTCCATTGCTTCGCTTGAAGCGGGAAAACATGTGATGTGTGAGAAGCCGATGGCCAAAACGGCCGCCGATGCCAAGCTTATGATGGAAACCGCGAAGCGCACAGGCAAGAAATTGACGATCGGATACAATAACCGATTCCGTGAAGACAGTCTTTACCTGAAACAAGTATGCGAAGCCGGCGAACTCGGAAATATTTATTTTGCCAAAGCGCATGCCGTACGAAGAAGAGCCGTGCCGACTTGGGGCGTCTTTTTGGATGAGGAAAAACAAGGCGGCGGGCCGCTTATCGACATCGGCACGCACGCGCTTGATCTGACGCTCTGGATGATGGATAATTACAAGCCGAAGATTGTACTCGGCACCACATACCATGAACTGTCCCGCAAGGAGAATGCGGCCAATGCCTGGGGACCTTGGGATCCCGAAAAATTCACGGTGGAAGATTCCGCCTTCGGCATGATTGTGATGGAGAACGGCGCAACCATTATGCTGGAATCCAGCTGGGCGCTCAATACGCTTGAAGTCGATGAAGCCAAATGCTCGCTGAGCGGTTCGGAAGGCGGAGCCGATATGAAGAACGGTCTTCGCATCAACGGCGAGAAATTCAGCCGCCTGTATACAAACGAAATCGAATTGAACTCCGGCGGGGTTGCATTCTACGACGGCAAGAAGGAGCAAGCTCCGGATGTTGAGATGAGAAGATGGATCGAGGCTATCGACCAGGATAAAGATCCTGTGGTAACCCCGGAACAAGCTTATGTTGTATCTCGAATCTTGGAAGCTCTATACGAATCCGCAAAAATCGGCAAGGCCGTTTATCTGGACTAAGATACTTTCATATTATGATCAATAATGAAGGAGCCCTGAATGATCAGGGCTTTTTTTATTATTTTCGAAACATGCTGAATCTAGCAAACTGGATATGTAATTTTGGAGGAATGAGATATAGATTAACGGGAATAATAAGCTCATTACATAATGAAGGCAGGGTACATGAAATGATATTTATTTATAATGATTACGGTGGAACCCACACAACCTCACTGGCCGCCGCGTATCATCTAAATAAACTACCTACGAATCGGCAGCTCACAACCGAAGAAATTCTGGCGGTGGACTATTTCAATAAACTAAATAGGTCCGACATGGGCAAACTCATATTTCACGGGTTGGATGAAAACGGGAATCCGGTGTACACCCTTGGAAGGGGCTCATCCAAGGTTGTCATTCAAGCTCTAGAAAATTTGAGTCTGATCCTTCAAGACAAATATCAGAACGCGGAGCCTATTGTGTTTTCCAACACTTCACCTACCGTTCCATTGATCATGACGATCGGGGGATTTTTGTCCAGAGGATTAAAATTAGGTTTTGTCGGCGATCCTTTATTGGTCGCGGGTTCGAAGCAATGCTGCGCCAATATCCGTGAACTAGTTCTACATACAAAACAAACCGCTGCCGCGAGGTCCGGAACGGAGTCTGTTATTGTTATTGAGAACAAAAATTATTCCGCATAGCTATTCGAAGTCTGTGCTGTGAAGATAATCCGGGATTCAACAGGTTTATCTTCTTTTTTTTAGCCAAGTATGCCACAACGTTTTCTGGTATAATCTAGGAGTCTGTCGGGTGATTGTCGAACCTGTTGTGATGTTTAGAACGATTCGGGTTGGATTCCATCGCTAAATGAAGGGTGAGAGATGGTTATTAAACGTCTTATCAAGATCAGCACATGCCTTGTCATCTTGACGTATCTCATATTCATGATGATCGGGCTCTTCAGAAGAACTTTATCCGTTCGTGCAAGTGTTCTAATGACTGTTGTCACCGCCATGATAGTCATCATTTTCTATGGATTGACTAAACTGATTCAATATATTGATCACAAGTTGTATAAAGAGCTGAAGCGTATGATGAAATAGCGCGACGAAGAAAAGGATGATATCCCAGTCCATCGACTTTCTGGATGTCATCTTTTTTTTGCCTAAATAACAAAATTAATCGATTTTTCGGTTAGCTGCGTTTTCCTGCGGGAGTGGAGGTTATCGAAAATTCTCTTGGCCTGTACGGGTACACAGCAATATTCGTTTGAAAGTTTACAGCTTGTTTTCTTCGGTAATAATGTGGGAATAGCATCTGTGAGAGGAAGGATGTTCCTATGCGGTATCGAAGAAGAAGCGGCCATCACATCAAAAACAACACCAAAGATACCCGACCGGCTAACACATCGACTAAAGATCCCGATGCTTTAAGCCCGGATATAAAAAGCAATCTAAACCATATCAGAGCAGCCCTCGGAAACAGTACCGATATCGTGATCAGGGAAATTCCGCTGGATGAGAAGGAGATACATTATATCGCTATCCTCTATACCGATGGTTTGTCCGACCAGAAGATCATTTTGGAATCCATCATGATGGTCGTAGCTGATATTGCAAAATCCCGGGTTAGGGATGATTCGGATCATTTTGAGGTATTCGACGGGCAAAAGATATTAGAACAAATTTCCCTCGTCAATAACGAGATTCAGTCTATAACCGATTATAAAAAGTTGTTCCATTCCTTATTGTCGGGAGACACCATTTTTCTGGTAGATGGATTGGATCGAGGTATCGCAGCAGGCACACGGGGATGGAAGGACCGCGGGGTCATGGAAACGTCGGCGGAAAATGTCGTCCGCGGCCCGCGCGAGTCCTTTTCGGAGGCACTGCGTACGAATACGGCCTTGATTCGCCGAAAGATCAAGGATCCGAATCTTTGGATGGAAACGAAGCAGATCGGCCGAGTAACGCAAACCGATGTCGCGATGATGTACATCAAAGGCATTGCTAATGAGAAAATCGTCGGAGAAGTCCGCACCCGGCTTGGACGAATCGATGTAGACAGCATTTTGGAGAGCGGATATATCGAGGAACTGGTCCAGGATAAGACCTTAACTCCTTTTCCCACCGTATATAATACCGAACGTCCCGATGTGATCGCAGCCGAGCTGCTTGAAGGCAAAGTCGCTATTATCGTGGATGGCACTCCATTTGTGCTGATCGTTCCGGCCCTATTTGTTTCCTTCTTGCATGCTGCGGAAGATTACTATCAGCGCGCGGATATCAGTTCATTCCTGCGGGTGCTTCGCTACCTGAGCATATTCATTTCGCTGCTTGGGCCTTCCCTCTATGTAGCCATAACCACCTTTCATCACGAAATGCTGCCGACCCGGCTCCTGTTCGGGCTGGCTGGACAACGTGAGCAGATCCCGTTTCCCGCCTTCGTTGAGGCCGTCCTCATGGAGGTCACTTTCGAGATTCTGCGGGAGGCTGGCGTGCGGCTGCCCAAAAATATCGGGTCGGCGATTTCCATCGTAGGAACGTTGGTCATAGGTCAAGCCGCCGTCGAAGCGGGGATCATCTCACCGGCCATGGTCATCGTGGTTGCGATAACGGCCATTTCCAGCTTTGTCGTTCCATCATTCAACATGTCCATTGCTTTTCGGATGCTCCGATTTCCGTTGATGGCGCTTGCCGGATCTTTTGGCCTGTTCGGCATATTAGTCGGGATCATCGCCCTAATTCTGCATTTGTGCAGCCTCCGCTCGTTTGGAGTTCCGTATATGTCGCCTTTAGCGCCGCTAATTCCGGATGGGCAAAAAGACACGCTCTTACGGCTGCCACATTGGATGATGTCGACTCGCCCCCGTTTGATAAATCAGTATAACGTAAAGCGCAGCAACAGCAAACCTCCCCAGAAATCGCGGGAATAGCTAATTTTCATACAAGCGGGAAAGCGAGTGAATTGAATGAAACGGATATTGGCCTTGCTTATCCTACATATCGTCATCACGCTTCTTCTGAGCGGTTGCTGGAACCGGAGGGAATTGAACGAGCTGGCCGTAGCGGTGGCCGCAGGGGTTGACTGGGTAGACGGCCGCTACCGTTTATCGGTCCAAGTCGCTATTCCCGGGCAGATCACAGCCAAAAGGAGCGGAAGTCCCCAAGCGCCTGCTACGCTGTTCACGGCTGAAGGCGACACCATATTTGAAGCGGCGCGAAGGATTACTCAGATCAGCCCGCGAAAATTATATTTTTCCCATTTACGGATGTTTCTGATGGATGAGGCGATGGCAAGGGAAGGGATAGCCAAAGTACTTGACTTGTTATCGAGGGATCACGAATTCAGACCCGATTTCTACCTGGTTGTTACCAAAGGAGCAACAGTGGAGGAAACCTTGAAAATCATGACGTCCATGGAAACGATTCCTGCCAATAAACTTTACGATTCCCTGCAAATCTCGGAGAAGGTTTGGTCACCCAGTATGGCTGTGACACTGGATCAATTGATAAGTGATATTACCAGCAGCGGAAAACACCCCGTGCTTACAGGACTGGTGATAACAGGGAATCGGGATTTTGGAAAAACGAGGAAAAACGTAGAAAATATCGATACACCGAGCCAATTGAAATATTCGGGGCTTGCCGTTTTCAAATTTGACAAGCTGATCGGATGGTTAAACGAGAAGGATAGCAGGGGGTATCGACTCATAAGGGGGCACGTGAAAAGCTCCGTAGCGTTTATTCCCTGCCGGAACGATGGAAAGGTTGTCGTGGAGACGCTGAGAACCGATTCCAAGATAAAAGGAAGATTCGTCGAATCCCGTCCAGAAATGGATATCATGATTCGTTTGGAGGGAAATATTGGTGCTGTGGAGTGCAGCGGATTGGATCTGACGCAGCCAGCAACCGTGAGGGATCTCGAAGTCGAAATGGAAGAAAACATAACCCAAAGCTTGGAGTCCGTTATCAATAAAGTGCAGGATGAGTTTAAAGTGGACATATTCGGCTTCGGGGAGGCTTTTCGCCGTTCGCATCCGAAAGCGTGGAAGGCAATGGAGGAAGAGTGGAACGACCGGTATTTTCCAAACCTCGAGACCCATATTCATGTGGATTACAAAATCCGGCGAACCGGAACAACCAATGATTCTTTTCTAAATGATCTAAAGGAATGAGGCGAATTGATGCTGAATATCGCGATGATTGCAATTTCAGCCACCATCCTAACCTGGCTTGAGCTGCCGAGGATGCTCCGGGAAAAAGAACAAAGGGAAATTTGGGGGTTCACGGCATTTATGATTATAGGCATTGGAATAAGCGTGGTCCAAACGGTCATGAACGATATTCCAACTCCTATGGTTATGTTAACGATCGTATTCAAGCCGTTCAGTGATTGGCTCTCTGCTATCGGTTTGATCCAATAAGAAAAGGAGCAGGAAAGATGCCCGTTGTCAAAATATCATTGCGCCAGGTCAGCATTTTAACTGCCATGTATACGATCGGGAGCGCTATCCTTATCGTTCCTTCGGGTACGGCTAACATTGCTAAGCAAGATGCATGGATTGCCGCTTTGGTCGGGATCGGTCTAGGATTCATGATCTTGGCGCTGCAGTTGCAATTGTCCAAAAAGTATCCGGAAACGAATTTGATGCAATTATCCGAGAAACTTTTAGGGAAATGGATCGGCAAAACGGTAAACTTTCTGTTATTAACTACATTGCTCCTAAGTGGTCCCGCTTGGGTGTTACACGAAATTAGCGACTTCATGACCATACAAATGCTGCCCGAAACCCCGATTCAGGCGATCATTTTCCTCTTCGGGGCCCTTGTTGTCCTGGGAGTGCGTTTGGGGCTCGAAGTGCTGGCCAGATCAGCGGAGATACTGTTTCCATGGTTTCTTCTTCTGTTTCTGTCCATGAGCATTTTATTATTGTCGGAGATTAAATGGGAGAATGCACTTCCCATTTTCGAATCGGGTGCCAAGCCTATCTTCCCTGCCGCAATCTCTTTCGTTAGTACTGCGTTTTTGCCGCACGTCGTGTTGATGATCATCTACCCGGGGGCCGTTAACCGCCCGGCGGAGGCATACAAAGCCGTATATATCGGTAGCCTAATCGGTGCGGGGGTGCTTTTTACGATTATTGGATTAGCGATTTTGGTCTTGGGCCCGGACATTACGGCACGAAATATGTACCCCAGTTATATGTTGGCCAAAAAAATCAATATCGGTAATTTTCTTCAGCGTATTGAAGCAGTCATGGCGGTGATGTGGTTTATCACTTTATTTTTCCGAATCTCTTTGTACTTTTACGCCATTGCGATCGGCGTCAGTCAGATATTTAAAATCAAAAATTATCAGCCGCTGGTCGTGCCGTTAGGCTGGATACTTGCGGCAGTTTCCGTCTTCATATATCCCAATGTTCCATTCAAGTTGGAATGGGACTCAAAGACCTGGATTCCATATACGATCACCATCGGGTTTATATTCCCACTGCTATTGTTTGTCATGCATGGACTCCGGAAATGGCTGTTCAAAAAAAATAAAAAGTCCTCGAAATCCGCTTGAACGGTTGGAGGACAAAGTGGTTTGTTTGATAATCCATTGTAAACCTGATTGTAATGGAAATAGTTTGGCTTGCGCGATCCGTCTACTTGTAGACGGTTTTTTATGTTGAACCGGCAGGAAAGGGTAGATTTTCTCTTGCGCACTAATATATGAAGCCACTCAGACTTCATAAAAGAACGCTTTATGCTAAATCCTTAGGCTTATCACCGATTAAACCCAACAAAAACATTTGAGAATAAGCGTAACCTTTATAAGTCTTGGATAAACACGAAGGAATCGTAAGATCCAGATCCATATAGGTAGTCAAGATCAATTGAGTGAACTCCTTCTGGTTCGTCAAGGAATACTCCTGCAATTGTTTGGCGAATTCCTTGCTGACATGTTCTCTTCCTCCAAGCGCTTGCTGTAATTGGTAACCTGCCAAGTATAACTCGGCAGCTGTATCTTCATCTGTTCCTCGATGCTCAGCTACATAATTGCCGATCCAGTCGCGAACAAGAGTTGAAGGGTCTGTGTTATTCTCCTTCGCAATCTCTTGAAAGCTCTCCTTGAGGTCTTTGGATAGACGGATGTGCAGATTGGTATCCATGGGCAAAACCTCCTTAACGTAGTGAATCTATTGTACACATAATATATACACGTTGTCAACACGTTATTAACACGATATCAGAACGCGCGAAAACACCGGAAAAGCTCCGGTGATAACCGATAAAGGGAGCAACGCCGATCCATTGCTTGAAATGACGGTTGAAGCAGATACCGTGACAGCCAGAGACAAAAACATATACACACTAGAAACCGCGACTATCGCGTTATTGTTTTATTTGTTTTTAATGATGTGGAAATCAGCAATTAAGAAGAAATCATGGATAGTTGAGTACGATAAAATCAGTGTGCATGCTCAATATGTGAATCGAGGAGGACTTAATGATGGGTAGAATCATTCTGACTATGCAGACTACGATGGACGGCATTGTATCAGATGAAGATCAATGGATGACATTAAATGAGGAAATCTTTGAAGATTATTTAGAGTACTATAATACTATAAACACGATTATTATAGGAAGCAATTCGTATTCATCATTAGCACAGCATTGGCAAAATGCAGAGAATTCATCTAACGACGACCTTGAACGAGCTATAGCCATGCGCATAAACGCCATCCCCAAATTTGTGATTTCCAGCACGAAAATGGATCTAACTTGGAAAAACTCTCAGCAAATTCTAGTAAACGGTGAAAATTCCATGGCTCATCAAATCGAAATGCTCAAAAATAGAGAAGGGAATATCTCTGTAGAGAGTGGAGTAAGAACGTGGCAATTATTTATCCAACATGATTTATTTGATGATCTGTGGTTATTTATACATCCGGTAATCGTTTCACAGGGGGAACGGTTGTTTGCGCTTGCAAATAAACGATTCACTATGAACCTTACCAGCAGTAAAACCTATAGCAACGGTGTACTTGGACTGTACTACAGTAAATAGGTCATTGCTATGAGAAGAGGTCTTCTATTCGAGGAAACCAGTGCGGCCAGCATCTCTAAGATGTACGCTGGCCGCCTTTATATCAATGGGGATAAGCCGTATCGAATTCGATGCCGCACGGACCGCCATTCGGATTGACGTCAAGGTTGATCTCCGTGCCGTCTTCCCGGAACAAAGGCCTATAAAATGCACCGATTTTGGTTGCCGACGCGTTGGCGTAATGGCAGATGAAAGCGCGGCGGAACCGGTTGGATTTGTTGCGGTAGGAGCCGTGGATCAGGTTGCCGTTAAAGAACAGGACGTCCCCTTTGTCCATGATCGCGGGGAGGACCTTTCTATCCTTGGGCGGCTTCACGAAATGAGTGGTAAACGACTCGTTCGAATCGGCTTCCTCCGGGCATACCAGGTCATAATCACTTGTTTTCGGAACGACGAGCAAACCGCCGTTCTCTTCATCGGCCGCGTCGATTGCGGTCCATGCGGCAATGCAATTGCCTGGCTCCACCTGCAGGTAGAAGTTGTCCTGATGCAGCGCTTGGCCGCGGGAGCCTGGAGGTTTGAAATAGAACATGCTTTGGGCGGCGAGCGCCGGTTCCCCGTACAAATCGGCCAATACCTGCATGACCGGTTTATGCAGCATGTATTTCTTCGCGGTTGCATGAAAGCGGTGCGGATGCATAACGCGGGGATAACGTTTGAGCGGTTCAACGGTTTCATCGTCCAGCACAGGCTCAAAGTGGCCGGGTACGGTCTTGTGGCTGATCTCCTCAAACGTTGCTTCGATCTCCGACAGCTCCTCCTCGCGGAAGAGACCTTTTACAATCAAATATCCCTCCGTTTCGAATTGGTGCAGCTGTTCTTCCGTCAATACGTGAAACTTCTCTCTCATTGCAATTCCTCCCGCAAATTAATGGTTTTCCTGTTGACAATAGAATAAGGTCTGCTTAACTTGAGAGGAAGTATGATTTCTGCTTAATATTACCGGAATCCTGCTATTCGGGGTACAGAGGAGGAGAGGTCGCTTGAGAACGCCGGCTGATAGGCATGCCATATCCTTAGAAAGCACCGGAACCATATTCGGCGATCATTTCGAGCAAGACGATTCTTATCGCCTGCGCCGTCTTAACGGAATGCAGGACTGGCTGATTGTTTACACGCTGCAGGGTGAGGGCTATTTCCGCACGCCTGCCGGGGAGAAACGCTGCGGATCCGGGCAGCTCGGCCTGCTGCGCGCCAACATCGCCCATGAATACGGGACCGTGCAGGGGACGCATTGGAACTTTCTTTGGATCCATTATCCCGGGCTTCCGGAAAACGGGATGCTGCCGAACGAGGAGTTTCTGGTCGAAACCTTGCCCGATGAACGTGTCCGAGGCCGTGTCGAGCTGGCCTTTCGTAAGGTGCTGCAAGATTCGCTGGACCGGTTAGAACTGTGGGAAGCTCTGTGCGAGAACGCCCTGCGAGAGATTTTGCTTCTGCTTGCACAGCGGACGAACAAGAGGCTAGATCCCAGAGTCGAGCAAACGCTTGGGTTGTTATCCCGTTCGTTAAAAGAAAACGTCAAAATTGATGCCTTATCCCGAGAGATCGGAATTTCGGGATCCAGGCTGGCGCACTTGTTCAAACAGCAAACGGGATCCACGATTTTGGAGCATCTGAACCAGATGAGGGTTCGACATGCCGCTTTATTGATGAGCCATTCGGGACGTACGGCGAATGAAGCTGCTCATGACGTAGGGTTTAACAGTTACAATCATTTTGCCGATCAGTTTCGCAAGCAGTTCGGGGTTTCGCCGAGGCAGTACCGCCAGGCATGTAGGCATCCATGAAATGCCGGGTTTACATTCGATGCCTGAATGAAGACGGTGCAGCCATATCAGAGTAACATACGAAAGAACAGGAAGGACTGCTGAAGGGCAGTCTTTTATTTTTCTATTCCCGCATTTGAGATATCATCGGTTCCTCAGCCATTTCGCTATGATCCCAATTGTAGAATTTCATAAAGAGCTTGATAAAATTGAGCAAGATACCATCCGTATGACGGTACCTTGCTGCCTATGCGGGGCCGCTTACGATGCGGCTTTTTAGTCGTTTAATCTTAACTTTGTGACAGAATCGAGCTTGGTTAACTGCTAGAAATAACAACTTTTCTGCTGTGATGCTTCTGCTTCTTTTGAAATATCCACATTGTCGAATAAAGGGACAAGAGGAATATGGCATGATCGTTATGGATTGACACCATCCCGGTATTTGCCTAATATACGGCCAGACGGTTCCGCTAGTCTTCCATATTCCACCAGAGCGGGTTGCGTCTAATCATGACCAAAGGAGGTTCGGATTACTAAAAAACAGAGGCTGAATGCCTGCCGGATTCGTTCATAGCTATTGGAGCGGTCTTTCGGGATAGTCAACACCGAAATCTAAGGAGGTCATTTATGAGATTTGCAAAAAGCGGCAAGTACCAGGTCTTTATGCTGGCATTGTGTCTGTTATTGGTTTGTTCGGGTGGCGGTCTCGCCGCTGCTTCTGGGGAGAGCAGGCTTGCTCAGAAAACATACGGAACACCGGAGGAAATTCTCGTTCCAAACAACTATACGGTTGCTGTATTCAACGGTACGGCAGGGAAGGAAGAAGGCCGCAACGTTCTTTATGCGACCAGTAAAGGAAAGCCGGGGCATCTTAACGTGATCGATCTGGAGGATTATAAACTGCTTCGCAGCATTCCGATCGGCCCCTCCGAAAGCTCCTGGGCACATACCACGGCACCGGACGGGACCTTGTTCCTTGCGGCCGACGGCGGCGGAGCCAGGCTGTGGAGCTACTCTCCCGTTACTCACGTGCCAGAGCAGGTAGCCCAATTCGACGGTCAGTCGGTGCCGAACAGCATTACCACGGATGAACATGGGCGCGTGTATGTCGGAACCTATCCCGGCGGCAAAGTGTATCAATACGACCCGGCTACGAAGCAAACCAAAGATTACGGCCGCGTCATCGGCGTGCTCGACCAGGAATATGTGCGCTCCATTGCTTACCAGGGCGGCAATATATATGCCGGCACCGCGCATAAGCAGATCGTGCGCGTGAATTTAGCGACCGGTGAGAAAACAAATATCGCGGCTTCCCTGCCGGTTAAGGAAGACACCGTGTATGACCTGAGCACGATTGATAACCGTTATTTGTTTGCCCGATATACGGACGGAAGCGGCATTCCTGGAGAGGCGTTTATCTACGATACACAGACGGAAAGCTGGCTGGATGTTGTGCTGGAGAACGTAACGGGGCTGCACGCGACGGACTCGCTTGACGGAAAACTGTATTACATGTCCGACAAGAAGTTGAAAACGTTTAATCTTGCCACGCATGAGGTCGAATTGACCGGCATGGAGTACAACAGCGGATTTCGGGGAGTAGATTGGGTGGAATTTCCCAATAATCCGGAATACCCGGGCAAAAATCTGGTGACCGTCCGTTATGACGGCGGTGTTACGATCATGAACATCGAAACCAAGCAGGTGCACCTGATGCCGCCGGTCATCCCGGGTCTGCCCGGCGTTGTCAACCGGTTGAAAAGCGTATCGGACACTCAATTGATCACCACCGGCTCGCAGGCCCGTTCCTCGCTCGTCGATCTGACCAATAACACCGCGACGCCGTTCAGCATCGGCCAAGCGGATAGCGTTCATGCCGTAGGCAATAAAGTCTATATGGGCGTGTACCCGGAAGGCGGACTGTACGAGTTCGATTTATCGACAGAGCCTGGATTGAACAATCCGAAGAGACTGGCCGTTCTGGGCAACGATCAGGAGAGGCTGGTTGATATCTCCAGTTCCAAAGGCAAGCTCTACATTTCGACGATTTCCGGTTACGGCACTTTGGGCGGCTCGTTGACCGTTTATGATACCGCCACTGGAGAAATCAACGTTCATCGCAACGTCGTCCAGAATCAGAGCGTGCTCAGCACGACGGTTCATGACGGCAAGGTGTTCGGTTCCACCACGATTCGGGGCGGACTGGGCTCCGAGCCGACGGAAGCGGAAGCGAAGATTTTTGTTTGGGATGAAGAGACGCAGCAAAAAATCACCGAGTTTCCGCTCCGGGTTCCGGGGCTGGATAAACCGATATTCATCGGAGATCTTTCGGCCGGTCCGGACGGATTGATCTGGGGAGCATCCTATGAGTATATTTTTGCGATCGACCCCGATACGTATGAAGTCGTGAAGAGCAAAAAAGTGTATCCAAGCTTGAATTTCAGCCAATGGGCGCATCACCCGCTCCGCTGGTCGGAGGATGGTCTGCTTTACGTGCTGTTCAACAACAAATTGACGGTCATTGACCCTGAAACGCTGGAGCATCGGACATTGGCCGACACCTCCAGATTCGATTTACATGTGGATGGGAATCTCTATTTCACAGACATGCAGACCAATACGATTCTGTATCGGATGGAGGTTGACGGAGAAGTCGTGGAAGAACCGCCGCATACGGCTGTTCCCGTCACCAATCCTGGTTTCGAAGAGGAAATGAAGGGATGGAGTCAATTATTCGCTCCAGGCAACGGTTATCGCTATGATCTCAGCACGGAACGCAGTTTCACGGGAATGCACAGTCTGAAGATTACGGACACGCTGAGAACGGCATCCGTTGCCGTCCAAAGTGATGCGATTCCCGTCGTCCCGGGAGAGGAATATACGGCAGGCGTGAATCTCTATATTGAATCGGGCCAGCCGGGCTTTATGTTCCGATTCTTTGACAGCAATAACGCCACGATTTCCACACTGGAAACCCATTTGGATGAATCGCGATTGGCCCAATGGCAGAAAGTGACGCTCAGAGGGAAGGCTCCGGCTAATGCAGCTTATGCGAAACTGATTGCGGTAACTTCCAGATACAATGTGGCAACGGCCTATTATGACGATTTCTTTGTAACCGTAAAAGACAGCGTTCCGCCCGTCTCGACGGTTAGCTTATCGCCTTCTCCCAACGAGAACGGCTGGGTGAATGCCGATGTGTCCTTGTCCATCTCTTCCGATCGTGCGTACTCTATTGCATATGCTGCGGAAGGCGCGCAGCCGATAGAGAAGACCACGGTAAAAGGGAGTACGGCTCAGCTTCAAATCACTGAGGAAGGCGTCACGACGGTTACCTATTCCGCCACCAACTTCTCAGGCGTATCTGAGGCTCCTGGAACGCTGAACGTGCAGATCGACAAGACAGCTCCTGTCGTTGAATTCACCGGTGAGCGTACGTACACGGTAACCGACTCCGTATACGTTTCGTGCAGTGCCGTCGACAGTCTGTCAGGGTTAGCTGACAATCCTTGTTCTCTTCCGCTGCTCGAACGTCCTGCCTATTCCTTCGAACCGGGCTCCCATGAAATATCCGTAACGGCAGTCGATTTGGCCGGAAATAAAACGGAATCCGTCTTTCGTTTTGAGGTAGCCGTGACCTATGACAGCATTATTGGGCTGGTAGAGCGTTTCGCAGGAAGCGATCAGGGATTCGCACAATCGCTGTCTACGAAGCTGCAAGGCGCCAAAGAGGCGGAGGATCGAGGCAACGACTCCGCTAAGCAAGGCAAGCTGAACGCTTTTACCAATCAGGTCAGGGCGCAATCCGGCAATAAATTGACGGATGAACAGGCGGATGTGCTTGCAAAGCTGGCAGCATATCTATAAGCAGACTTAGAGCAAGGTAATGAATATCGACTATGCGTTTCTAAACGCTCGTTTATTTAATAGAAACAGCCGCGTAAACCACGCAGCTGTTTCTTTTTTCTGGAATGATATCGGCCCTCCCTTGCGAGGATCGTTCGACAATCTACGGTACACAAGAAGATGTTAATAAGGCTGCAACCGTCGAAATTTGTCATAACAATTCCGCGTATATACAACTAAAGTAGCAATTATTCGATGTCATATTGACTGGAAAATAAAACCTCACTAAAATGTGTTATAACAAATTATGAATTACATAACAAATGTTAGTACAAGTAAATAGAAGGGAGGTGTCATATTACTGTACCAAGCAGATATTGCTGATGATCTCGCACAGCTCAGACTTCTGCTACACGCTATTCGATTAGATAAAGGAGGTCATGATTAAGCATGGACGCCCGATTAAACCCGGCATCCCCACAGCCCGCTCCCAAACCCACCAGGTGGACGCATGTTAAGAGGCAGCTAAAGCGAAATATCGGGCTGTATATCATCATTTCCCCGGCTGTGCTTTACTTTTTGATCTGGCATTATTGGCCGATGTACGGCGTACAAATCGCTTTCAAGGATTTTATGCCCGGGCTTGGCATCTGGAACAGTCCTTGGGTCGGGTTCGAACATTTCGAGCGGCTGTTTGACGCCTATTATTTTTGGACGATTCTGAAAAATACGATCGGGATCAGCTTATACGGACTGCTGGTCGGCATTCCCGCACCGATCCTGCTGGCGCTATTGTTCAACGAGATTCGGAATCGCAAATTCCGCTCATTCGCTCAAAGCATTTCTTATGCTCCTCACTTTATTTCGGTCGTCGTTGCAGTCGGTATCCTGTTTTTTTTCATCTCGCCTACGAATGGCGTCTTTAACTCCATCCTAGTCTCCTTGGGGAAGGAACCGGTCGATTATTTGGCAGAGCCGTCTAAATTCTGGCATCTCTATGTCTGGTCGGGCGTATGGCAGGGAGTTGGCTGGTCTTCGCTCATCTACAGCGCAGCCATCTCGGGCATCTCGCCGGACCTGTACGAGGCGGCATATATGGACGGGGCCAGCAAATTTCGCCGAATTTGGCATATTACGATTCCCGGCATCGTCCCGACGATCGTCATCCTGTCTATCTTGAGTGCCGGCGGCATCATGAGTGTCGGCTTCGAGAAAATCCTATTGATGCAAAACGCGATGAACCTGGAAACCTCCGAGGTAATCTCCACTTACATGTACAAGAGCGGACTCCTTAACACTCAGTACAGCTTTTCGGCGGCAGTCGGCCTGTTCAACAATGTGATCAATTTTATCATCCTGATCATCGTTAATGCGGTTGCGCGCAAGGCGGGGGAGACCAGCCTATGGTAAAGGCCGTCGATGCAGGAACAGGGAGGGAACCTAAGAAGTGCTGCTGAACATTAAGCGAACGCCAGGAGAAAAACTGGCCGATATCATAATATTAGTGCTGGCGATTCTCGTGACCATCGTCATTTTGTACCCGCTCATTTTTGTTTTGTTTGCGTCATTCTCCGATCCGCGCCAAATATGGGACAAGCCGCTGCTGCTCTTTCCGGCAGGCTTCAACCTGGACAGCTATGCCAAAGTATTCGAGAACAGCGAAATATGGAGCGGGTATGCCAATACGCTGCTTTATGCTTTCGTGGGTACCGCGATCAATATCATGATGACGGTATTCGGTGCGTACCCGTTATCCAGAAAACGCTTTTATGGCAAGGGACTATTCACGCTGCTGTTTGCTTTTACGATGTTCTTCAGCGGCGGGCTGATTCCGCTGTACTTGGTGAACAAGGAGCTTGGATTACTGAATACGATGTGGGCATTGGTGCTGCCCGGTGCGATCAGCGCCTACAACATGATTATTATGAGAACCTATTTTCAGACCCGAATTCCGGTAGAGCTTGAAGAGAGCGCATACGTCGACGGCTGCAACGATTACCATATGCTGTTCCGAATCGTGCTGCCTTTGTCCATGCCGATCATTGCCGTGATGATTCTGTTCTATGGAGTGGGCCACTGGAACTCGTATTTTGACGCCATGATTTATTTGACGGACCGGGAGAAATTCCCGCTGCAGCTGATATTAAGAGAAATCCTGGTACAGAACGACTTTAAGGAAATGGCCGGAATTTCGGTCGGCGCCGAATACGCGGATCAGATGATGGTTAAGGAAGGCCTGAAATATGCAATCGTCGTATTATCCGCGCTGCCGCTGCTGCTATTGTATCCGCTGCTGTCGCGATTCTTTGAGAAAGGCATCATGGTGGGAGCTATCAAAGGGTAAGCCGATATAGGAGCGGTCAATTACCGCTCGGAACTCATAATCATGAAAAGAGGGGATATGGATTTATGAGAAAAGGAATGAATCTTCTGCTTGCTTTCATGTTGACATGCTCGTTGACGCTTTCCGCCTGCGGCGGATCAGGGGGAAAGGCGGAGCCGGAACCAGCCGGAACGGACGGAGACCCCGGGAACATCAAGCTAAGGATCGTCAAACGCGGATATACCGATGTGCATCCACCAGCCGATCAATTATGGATGTGGCAAAAATACGAGGAGATGTCCGGAATCGAGGTTGAGTTTGAGGAGCTGGCCGGTTCCGCCGTAACCGAGAGGAAAAATGTCATGCTCGGCTCCAACGACCTGCCGGATGCGTTCTACCGTATTGCCTTCGGCACCGACGAGCTGATGAAATACGGCAAGCAGGGCTTGTTTGTTCCGCTCGAGGACTTGATTGAACAGCATGCGCCGAATTTAAATAAGCTGCTCAAGGACAACCCGGATATCAGAGGCGCGATTACGATGTCGGACGGACATATATACGCTCTTCCATACGTTGATTTTTCGAAAGCGTTCAATTCCGTTCGCCTGTATATCAATAAGGATTGGCTGGATGAAGCGGGGCTTGAAGTGCCCAAGACGACCGAGGAGTTCCGCCTAGCGCTCATGAAGGTTCGGGAGAAGGACAGTTCCCGCCTCGGCTGGGTGCTTGAATCGCAGTACTGGACCTTCCTGGAGAGCTTTCTGGCCGGCAGCTTCGGCATGGGCGAAGGCGGCGCCAAGGCTTTCGGGCAGTATCTCTATAAGGACGCTGACGGACAAGTCAAGACGACGTTCAACGATCCGAAATACAGGGAGCTCTTGCGTTATATGAGCGATCTGTACAAGGACGGCTCGTTGGCTCAGCAGAATTTCACGACCGGCTACGATTATGCCAAATGGTCTACGGACGGCTCCAACAATTTGATCGGCTCGTTTGTATGGGAAGGGCCGGGATATATCGGAAAGGACGCGGCCGAAAATTATGTGGGCATCCATGCCCTGGAAGGTCCGAACGGCGATAGAGTCGCGGGGGTGCTGGGACCGCCGGCCAAAGGGATCTTCGGTTTCGTGATTACCAACAAAAACAAGTATCCGGTCGAAACCATCAAGTGGATCGATTATTTCTACGGTGAAGAAGGGATTAACTTCGCTACCTTTGGATTGGAAGGAGAAACTTACGAACTGGTGGACGGCAAACCGAAATACAAGGACGAAATATTGAATTACAAGGGTGGCGTGCAGCTGGGTGCCTTCCAATATGTTGATAATGTGTATGGCGCTTATTATCCTTATGTTGAGCCTGACGACGATCTGCGGATGGCGGCTCGCGGGACGACGGTCGCTGACGAGATCAAAGCGGATCCTGCCGAGCTGGATGAGCTGGCGCCCAAAGAGCTTTGGCCGGATTTTGTTCCCACGGATGACGAAGCCAACCAAACCAGCGCGATTCTGACCGACATCAATAAATATATGGAGGAGATGCGGGTCAAATTTGTTACGGGTAAAGCGAGTCTGGACACGGATTGGGATAACTACGTTAAGACCTTGGACAAAATGGGGGCCCAGCGTTACCTGGAAATCAAGAGGGCGCAGTATGAACGCTATACGAATGTGAAGTAACCATGACGGGATGCAGGCTGATCGATCGGGGCGGTTTACATGCCAATGATGCAAACGCTATAATTTTAGTTGGACTAGATCAAACCGGAAAATAGATAAAGATGGGATGAGAACCAAGTTGACCAAAGACAATAAACCGCTGTACCGCGTGATGATGGACGAGCTAAAATCGAAAATTTCATCCGGCCTGTACCCTTCCGAGGCCCAGCTTCCTACCGAGGCCGAGCTGAGTACGGCCTTCGGCGTGAGCCGCATTACAACAAGAAGAGCGCTCGAGGAGCTGGAGCGGGACGGGTTCATCTACCGCGTCAAAGGAAGCGGAAGCTTTGTCAAACCCCGGCAGCGGGGTCAGGAGCAGCGATCGGTTGGAACGGAAAAAATGATATCGCTGATCCTGCCTTCCGAAGACGACCGCGGCACGATGGGGTATATTCGCGGCGCTTCGGACTGGCTGAACGCGAACGGCTACTATTTAAGCATTCATCAAAGCGATTATGACTCCCAGAAGGAGCGCGATCTGCTGGAGATGCTGACCCGAAAGGGCATTGCGGCCATTATATTGTACCCTCGGAACGATCATACGAACTACGATATCCTGCATCGGCTGTGCCTTGAAGATTATCCGATCGTGACCATCGATAAATACTTTGACAGCCTCCCGCTCGGGGCGGTCGTTTCGGATAATTGGAGCGGCTCTTATCAAGCCGTATCCCGATTGATTGAGCTTGGACACAGAAAAATTGCGTTTTTGACCGCGGTCAGCATTGAATCCACTTCGTCGGTGCGCGACCGGTATTTCGGATACTGCCAAGCGCTGAAGGACCACGGGCTTCCCCTCGACAGCCGTTATATCAGGCTGAACATGAAGGGTTACCGGGAGAAGGTCGGCGTGGAGCAATTTTATAACGAGCTGCTGGACTCGTACAAGACGGAGGGGGTGACGGCCGTTCAGACGGAAAATGATCTGATCGCCGCCAACCTGCTAAACCTCTGTTTGGAGAGGGGGATCCGCATTCCGGACGATATCTCGATCATTGGCTTTGATAATAATCCGGTCACGGAGCATGTGATGATCCCTCTCACTACCGTCGAGCAGAACTTTTACGAGATCGGCCGCCAAGCGGCCGAGCATGTCGTAAACTGGCTGGAGAGAGGGAAACCGACACCGGGCAGGGCGCTGATTCCCGTCAAGCTGGTGGAGCGGGACACGACCGCTCCTGCTCCGAAAGCGAGATCGGGCAAGTAGATACGACATAAAGGCCGATTGTCTGCGGATGCTTTTTCTGCGGGCAATCGGCTTTTTTGTTCGGTATGTAAAAGTTGAATATACATATTCTTTGCTTACTCAAGCAAAGTGCAAGCGTGGTACATTATTTGGAGGGAAGAAATTCGAATGGCGATGTCCATCAAAGAGAATGATTCGAAAGAATATAACGCTCAGCCCCTCCGAACAGGTAAACCATGACACTGACACCATGCTAAGCTAGTCGCGAAAGGAGGTGAATTTCATGAGTACGATTCATATGCTGGTCGGGATACCCGGCAGCGGAAAAAGCTATTATGCCAAACAATTGTGCAAAAGCGAGCGGGCCGTGCTGGTTGCGACGGACGCGATACGCGAAAAATTGTTTGGCAGCGAATCCAAACAGAAAAATACGTATATGGTATTTGACGAGGCTTTCGCCGAAATCGAACAGGCGCTGAAGTCGGATCGAAACGTCGTATTCGACGCAACGAATGTCAGCCGGGAACGAAGACAGAAATTTCTGAAACGGTTTGGCGATCGACGGGTGGAGTGCCATATCTGCACGACTCCTTATGAAGTGGCCCTGGATAGGGTCATGAGACGAAAACGCCGGCTTGATGAGAAGATCATGACCAAGTATGCCAAGAATCTTGAATTCCCGGTCATGGGGGAAGGGTTTGTCGATCTGCATCTCGTTCATGAGGCGGGTGAAACTCAGCTGGCAAGAGAGGATTTGGAACAGCTGCTAACGCGCAGGCCGGATCACGATGAGTTGTTCGGTTACTTATCGCAATCCCCCTATTTTCAAACGATGCTGGGATTTGATCAAGAGAATCCGTTCCATTCGAGAACGTTGTCGGAGCATACGTTTGCCGTGCTGGAATACATCCAAAATTGCTATGAAGGCGAAGGCGATCATCTGCTGGCTATGCAATTAGCGGCTCTGTTCCATGACGCGGGCAAACCGTTTTGCAAAGTATGGAAGCAGGCTCGAGGATACTATTCCTATTATGGGCATGAGCATGTATCGGCCATCATGGCATGTCATGCCTTGAAAGACCTTGGGTATGAGGATGAATTTGTGCTTCATGTCGTCCAACTTGTCAGTTTCCATATGGAAATATTGCACGGAGGCGATGCCGGCGCATCCAAGATTTATCATTTGTTAGGCGAGGATTTGCTGGCTCAGCTGTATTTCTTCGCAGAGGCCGATACGTTCGGCAAGTAAGAGAGGTGAACAACGATGAAAATGAAATATCCCAGAACGATGCATCTGCCCTGGTCCAGAGGTTACACCGACGACGATAAGATTTTGCGGAATACCGACCATTTTAAGGGGCAGGAGGTCGTCATTACCGAGAAAATGGATGGGGAGAACACCACCATGTACCCCGATTTCATCCACGCCAGATCCCTGGACAGCAAGGATCATCCTTCCCGTCATTATGTCAAGACGCTGCATGGGGGCATCAAGTATTTGATTCCGGAGGGATATCGTCTCTGCGGGGAAAACGTCTATGCCAAACATTCGCTTTCGTATTCGGCGCTGCCGTCCTACTTCATGCTGTTCTCCGTGTGGAATCAGTTGAATGTGTGCCTGTCATGGGATGATACGGAGGAATGGGCGGATCGTCTGGGGCTGGTTACGGTTCCTGTCTTGTACCGGGGCATCTGGGACGAGGATGCTGCCAAGGCTTGTTATACGAAGCGATCTTGCTGCGGCGGTGAACAGGAAGGTTATGTGGTCAGGCTGGCTTCCGCATTTGCATATGACGATTTTAAGCATAGCGCTGCCAAGTACGTCCGCAAGAATCATGTTCAAACCGACGAGCATTGGCTGAGCAAACCGATGGAAGCGAATCATTTGGCTGCAGGAGATTAGAACGGTAAGTAAGTTTTTTATTATTTTTTAGAATATGAGGTGTTGATCATGTAGTTTCTAGATGCTTTATAATAAAATGATGTGGATACATAGCACTGATATGAGCTGCCGCTAAAATCGGGGCTTTTTTTATTGGGTTATTGCACATCAGGTTACCACATTTTGTGAGTCCAGGTATAATGAACATATGCATTAAGGTGATTACAGAACCAACCTTATTCGATGATAGGAGATCACATGAACAATAACAGGATGTTTAGCGTTTCAGCCCCGTCTGGCATTAAATTAATGGTTTCCATGCTGCTCTTAATCGTTATTCTTCTTGGAAATATCATGTTGGAACAGGGAGAAAGGGACTTCTTTTATTATGCCTGCATTGCGTGGTTAGTTTTTTGTTCCATCGTATTCATCATCTCCTTCTACAGAACCTGCCTGATGAAACCAGGCGTGATGAAAATGCATCAAGAAGGAATCATGATAAACGGAAAAGAAATGAACGCAGATTCCGTGGCATGTTTACTGATCAACCAGGACAGAAAACCGGTGATCGGAATCAAGCCGAAAGGGCGTAGAATCGTGCCTTTGAAGCTATGTTTTCAGTTCGTGGAGGATCAGACTGAAGGGATCGAGCAGCTTGAACTATGGGCACAAGCAAGTCATGTGAAAATTACCAAAGGTTTTTTTATGAGATGGTTGTAGGGGAGTCTGAGTTCACAAGAAAGCAATCCAAAAGAAATGTCCCGTAGATGGGTCAGCTATCATATAATCAGGTGTTTCAACATGGATTTCAATATGGGGAGAGACAAACATGAATAATATGTTCCATCATTTCGATATGACCCAAATATTAAACCGAATCGACGCATTAAGCCCTCAATCACAGCCGTTATGGGGAAAAATGGATGCTGCCCAAATGCTGTCTCACTGCTCCGCGTTCCAAGACATCGCCATGGGCATCACAAACCCGCCAAGAGGCTGGTTAGGTAGGTTGGTAGGGAATTTCGCGAAGCCCCTGTTTTATAATGAAAAACCGTTACCTCGCAACATGTCGACGATTCCGGATATTTTGATTGCGGATCCAAGAGAATTTGAAACGGAAAGAGAACAATTGAAAGAAAAATTGATGGCATTCCAAAAGAACGGTCCTGAGAAATGTACAACGCATCCTCATCCATTCTTCGGTAAACTGACCCCGGAGCAATGGGGGAGGGGATTATACAAGCATCTGGACCATCACTTGAAACAGTTTGGCGTTTAAGGCTCAATAAACCTATGCTATGTGGATACGGATGTAACCCCGTAGAGCCATGACTACGAAGGTTGGCTCTACGAGGTTGAAGGGTCTTGCTGCAGATTATGTATTCTTCTCTATAACCATTCCTTGTATTTCTCCATCGTAAACTCGCCTTCCAATTCCAGTCGGGTATCCGGCTTACTGCCATCATAATAATTGACGTCCATCGTCGTTCCAGTCCAATATACGTTAAATACGCCATTTCCCCTATACTCAATGCGTCCCCGGTTATCATTTACCTCTTGGTGTTCAAAATAATAGAGTCTTGCATCCAGGCTTCTGGAGTTCTCGTTATAGCCCCGGGCAAGCGTAAATTCCAGCGGTGCAAACTCATTCAGTTTTAGCGTATCCAGGTAAATCGTAAGTTCCGCGTCCGGATTGCTCAGCAGCTCATCCGAATCCGGGAAAGCCTGAAGCGGTTCGGTCTCCGTTTCCGTTTCAAACCACAGCATGATTTGCGGCTTTCCGTTGACTTCGGTTCGCGTAGCGAAAGCGTTGGATTCTGCTAGCACGTGTTTTTCGGTTCCGTTATAACGGATTAATGTGATCGTCCCCGGCATGTGATTCTCCTTGTCTATAATGATTTCGATTATTATAGAATGCCAAATTTGCACTTCTTCGTTTATCGAAGAGATAAGTATTCCAGCAGGGCATCCATTTGCTCGCTTCCCAAAAGATCCGACAGTGACGGCATCACATGGGCGAGAAAATCCGGCTTCGTCTCATAAGTTTCTTCGTCGCAGGTTTCACCTTGAAAAAGCAGAGCGCCTTCAATGAGGACGGACAGCGCGTGAAAGCAGTCCGCAAGCGAATTCGCGATCAGCTTAGGCTCGCCACCTTCGAAAGCGGCATATACGGGTGAACCACTGGCTTGGACATCTACAATGAGCGGATCATCGTTCACATTGGCAATGACAACGTGATGAGATGGCCAATTGCTCGATTCTACGGTTTCCCCCTTATCGCTAATCCAGCGATAGCCCATTTGCTGCCGGACCAGATGCTCGGGAGAAACAAAGTAGATGACAGCCGATTCGCCGATTTCAACCGCTGCGTTTTTCATTTTATGGGTTCCTTCCGCCTTAGCGTCAATCATCTCGTAATGGCTATATAGATAAGCCAGTTCAGGGGACAGCGTGATACGGTCATCCACGGGCGGCAGCTGTACCTCGGACCGTTGCCGTATTTCATGATCGGTGAAGAGCCCGAAATCCCGATTATACAAGTCTTGTTGTTCTATGAATCTAGTTAAAGCCGCTTCCAGTTCCAGCATTCATTTCATCCCTTCCAGCATATTAACCGAATTATAACACGCCGAGTCAACGCGGTTAAGCTCGGGAAAATCTATCTCTGATTTGATATATGGTAGAATACCCCCTATGGAGAGAAAATGGATTAACCGACGGAAGATGTTATCACGAATGCGAAAAAAACGTTGATTCAGCAGCAAGCAAGGAGGCGGCAAGAGATGCAATATGAATTCAATATAACGGCTTCGATCTCCGAGCTCGTATGGTATCCGGATGAGCTGTCTGACGAGTATAGGGTACACCCTAACTTTAAGGCCGTGATGGATCGGCTTGGCATAGCGGTTCCCGTAGAGGAAATCTATGAACGGTATTTCGATAGTCCGGTGAACTCTGGCCATGTTCTGGTATTCCAGGAGATGGAGGGCCCGACTTCTTGCATCGTGCTGGACACGTATCGCGATCCGTTGGACCAGCTGGATATGATCCAGATGGGATGGCGAAGCCAGGGCGAAGATCACGAGCTTCGCCGGCTTTCCCGTAAATTCTATGATGAATGTGAATTCGCGGTCCGTTATCAGGAAGGTCAGTCGGTATTGTCCGAGAAGCTTCGTGAAGATCGATATCCACGGACCTTCCGGTATCATGCGGTATTCGAACAGAGAATGAAGCGATACGTCAATGACGCGAATTCCCCTGATTTGAAGGAGTGAGCAAGCTATGAATATATCGAAATCCCATATTCGTCCTTTTCCGGCTTACGAGGATGTATTCGAAGGCGATGTTGAGCGGTACCGGCAGCATTTTCTTCCGATTCTTTCCTTGAATCTGCAATGCCTGTTTCCCGGCGAGGATCAGTGGCTGCACTTTGTGTCCGTCAAAGAAATCTACGATGGCAGCGTCGGCGAAGAAACCGTGTCCGAACACCGGCCGTATACCAAAGAGGATATGCTCGGATTTGATGTAGTGAACGGAAAATACCGCTTCGAAGCGGACTGGAACTACTTTTTGCTTGAGCAGGAACCGGAGCATGAGACGCTTATAGAAGCGTACGCCGACAATGAGCGGGACTTTATGGCCCGCAAGCGGTTCTATGAAGAGAAGGGGCATATCTTCCCTTACTCGTCTTTTGGTCGTGCTGCCGAATCGGCGGACGCGCTGATTCAAGATTATCAGGAAAAGCAGGAGTAGGGCTGGGGATTAAGCTTCCCGGAGATCCATGGACTGCTGGATGACATTGGCTTTATGTCGGAAGAGGCACAGCGGGATCTGCAGGAAGAGGGGGAATCTCTTGAGGACTGGCTGCGCTTCGAGCAGACCAATCTGCTGCATGTGCCGCGTACGCCGGAAGGAGAGACTTTTACCTATGTCGGCCGATTGACGGGTTATTACTTTCAGGCGTACGGAGCAGACGCGCTGTACTTGTTCTATTCGAGGGAGCTGGGCAAGGCCGTCGTTTGCTTGGAATATACTTGAGATGCGACAGTGACGAATATCCAGGTTAGGATCAATGATCCGCCCCTAAGAACCATTTGGCACGATAAGCCGCAGGAGAGATGCCTTTGAATTGGGTGAACAGCCTTGTGAAGTAATGAACGGAAGAGAATCCGGTTCGTTCCGCAATCAGCTTGATGGGATCATGGGTTTGCTGCAGCAGAAGCTCGGCTGCCCGGATCCGCTCGGTGCGAACCATGGAAGAAAAGGATTCATGGATGCTGCCCGCAAGCAAGCGGGACAACTGCCGCTCCGACACGTTGAGGTATGTCGCCACTTCCGGCAAGGATAACGGTCCGCTCAGATTGTCTCGAATGTACAGTTTTGCCCTTTGGACAAGCTGCACCGTGGTTGAGTAGCTCGGAGCCGCATCGAGGTTGCGGGCAGCCCCGAACAGGGCAGGGAAGGATTCGAGCAGCGCATGCGCAAGTTTGGGCAGAAGCGAAGCAGGCAGCGAATCATCGGCTTCCGAACGAACCAGCATGGATTTCCATAATTGGATGGCTGGCGATTCGCTGGCAAACTCGGTCCAAACGTCACATCGACGAAGCGCCTCCAAGTATGCCGCCGTTACATCCGAGGCTGAAGGTTTCTCCCTCGCGTCATATGCCACGAACAACAGATTCAGATCGTGAACGTCCTTGATCTGATGGAGCTGACCTGGACGTGTACAGAAAGCGACCCCAGGATATAAGGGATAGGTCCTGTCGCCTTCGAGATACACCCCGGTTCCGCCGTTTACATAACAAATTTCAACGAAAGAATGCCGATGCAAGGAATTGGCCGTCAAATGCCGGACGGTCCCCCAGTAATGGACAAGGAACGAGAGGCTCTCGCCGTCTAACCGGCCTGCATAACGATTAAGCCGTTCCTCGCTTTTGCTCCAATGGTACAAGGCAATAACAGCTCCCTTCTGGCGTAATTTTGCAAAACGTCGTCTTTCCCGTGCAAATACGATCCCGCTTGCCCTCACTATAATTAAACTAGATATTCCATAAAATATCGAGAGGGTGCATGGCGATGATTAACGAGAAGGATGTGCAATTTTACAAAGAAAATGGGTATCTGCTGGTCCGAGGCGTTTTTAATCAACAGGAAGTCGAAGATATGCGAACGGCTGTTGAAGGGATCATCCAAAGGGCGGCACGCGCCAAATCGGATCAAAACCATGCCTGGCAGGGCGATTTCCTGCCGCCTGAACAGCTTAAGAAGCTGGTTCTGAAAGGATTTCACGACGTGCAATATCATGATGCCGCTTTCATGCGTGCCGCGATCCATCCTCGAATGACCGAAGTGCTGAACGGGATCATCGGACCGAACGTGCAGCTGCATCACTCCAAAATGCTGGTTAAGCCCCCATCTAACGGGGCCGCATTCCCCATGCATCAGGATTATCCGTATTTCCCTCATCGGGACCACACCATGCTTGCTGCCAGCGTTCATCTCGACGACGCCGATACGGAGAACGGCTGCCTCTGCGTCGTTCCCGGCTCTCATAAACAGGGCGTATTGCCGCATGTCGGCGCTTACTATTTGAACCATAAAGAGCATCCTTTATCTTCGGGGACTCCATGTCCGGCCAAGGCAGGCGATGTCTTGTTCTTCAATTACCTGACCATCCATGGGTCGGACGTGAACCGGAGCGAGCGTACGCGCCGTAACATCCTGTTCCAATATCGCGATGCGTCGGATGTGCCGACCGCGGATGTTCACTTCGATTGGGGCATGGGCTTAATGGTCAGCGGAACCAACCCGGATTTTAACAATGTGAAGCCGAAGTATGAAATCATCAGTGCGAAATGACCACATAACTGCACCGATACCTATGCTGAATGATAAACCAGCTTAAAAGCCCTTTACGGGGCTTTTTTTTATGCCTGGAACTTATGACTGTCATGTTTGCACCTAATATGTAAAAATAATTCGTTGTAATGTCAGCCGGCCCCCCTATACTAGATGATAATGGATCGAGTGATAACGGATTGGGGGAAAAGCATGAAACTTCAGGCTGCGGGCAAAGCATCGAAATGGTTTGTTTATCAAAAAATCGTCATCGTATTTATCGTATTGTTACTTCCTCTCATCTCAATGAATATATGGTTGAATTATAAGGGGATGTCCGTCACCAAGGAGTCTATCTTGAATTCCGCGGCTGCGGGCGCCTCCTTCTATTCCAAGCAGCTCGATAAAGAAATGTATTTTATCCGGAATCTGCAGCTGCAGCTGTTAAATGACAAGGATCTGCAGAAGCTTAGTTTCCGAGGCAGCATGCTTGAGGATTACGAAGAGGTGGAGCTCATCGACCAGGTCAGGGATCGGCTGGCAACCTTGATGGTTTCCAGCGAATACGTCGTGAGTGCCGGCGTGTACGTGAAGGATGTCGAGAAGACGATCTCGACCACGACGGGAGTGACCAATACCCCGAACAAGGAAATGGAGCTGATATCGTCCATGATGTCGGTCATGCCCAAGCCTTCATTTTATAGGAGCGGCGACCGGATTTTCCTGATCGAAACCGAAAACAACGGGGCCGTCTGGTCATTCATCGAGATTTCCCGGCCCAAGCTGCTCGGGGCTTTAAGCGAAATCGCCAAGCTGTATCCGGAATCCGAGGTCCTTCTGGGGAGCAGAGAAGGCAAGACCATCTTGACGACGGCGCCTGCGGCCGATGAGTCAACAGAGATCTTGAATCATATCCTGGACAAGCCGGATCCGGATCAAAGTGCGCCGGAGACGGGGGAATTGGGAGGCGTAGACTATTTTATCATTCAGAATGAAGTCGGCTCGCTGGATCTGTCCTTGGTCATGTACGTGAATCAGAATGAAATCACCCGCCCCATAAGCCAATTCATTACCTGGTTCTATACGCTGTTTATCCTTGCCGTGATTGTGATGGTGCTCTATTCGTTCTCGGTCAATCTGATGATCCACAGGCCTTTGTCCAAGCTCGTTAAAGCCTTTCATATGATCGAAACCGATAATTTGAATATCTTGATCGAGTCCAGAACCAAAGATGAATTTCATTACGTGTTTAACGGTTTCAACAGGATGGCCTTGAAGCTTAAACAGTCGATCGAAGAAAACTATGAGCAAAAAATAGCACTGCAGCACTCGCAGCTGAAGCAGCTGCAATCCCAGATTAACCCGCATTTTTTATATAACAGCTTTTTCAATGTGTATATGATGTGCAAGGTCGGAGATTCGGATAGTGCGGCGGAGCTCTCGCAAAAGCTCGGCAGCTATTATCAGTACATCACGAGAAGCGGCTCCGACGAGGTGCCTTTTTATACGGAATACAAGCATGCTCTGGATTACTGCGACATACAGGGCATTCGCTTCTCGAACCGGATTTCATATGAGCATAGGGAAATTACGGACATTCCCCAAGGTATCACCGTACCGAGACTTATTGTTCAGCCTATCGTGGAGAATGCGTTCGAGCATGCATTCGAGGATGGCATGGAGGAAGGCATGCTGTACATCAGCGCTGATTATCGGGAGGGCAGACTGCGCATCACGGTGGAGGACAACGGGAATTTGCTTACGAATGAGATGCTGCAGCGTCTGCGCGGCAAGCTTGCCATGGATTCGAAGCATGTGGAGCAGACCGGATTGGTCAACGTGAACAACCGGCTTCAGCTCAAGTATGGGTCCGGCAGCGGATTATCCGTCTCGCGCAGCGTCCATGGCGGTTTGAAGGTGGATTTGATCATTATGATTCATGAATCAGAGGAGGCATCGTGATGTACAGACTGTTGATCGTGGACGACGAGCCCGTCATCGTGAACGGCTTGGTTCAGCTTTTTCAGGAACAAACGCAATTCGACCTGGATGTATGGAAAGCCTATTCCGCCAAGGAAGCGGTGGAGATCGCCATGAGAGTGAAGGTGGACATTCTGGTCAGTGATATACGTATGCCCCAGAAAAACGGGCTTCAGCTGATTGACGAAATTACGTACTATTGGCCGCACTGCCGAATCATTTTTCTGACCGGTTACAGCGAGTTTGATTATGTGCACGAAGCCCTGCGCAAGAACGTGGATAACTACATCCTGAAAACCGAAGGCATCGATCCGATCTTTCAAGCCGTCCAAGAGGCTTCCTCCAGGCTGGATGAAGAGAACCGACGCAGAATCCAGGCAGAAAAGGCTAAGATGCATTTTCAAATGGCCGAGCCTCTGCTCAAGCGCGAACTCATACAAAAGGCATTGAAGGGGGAAGACCTGGGTTCCCTGCTGTCTCAGCACCGTTATGAAGAGGTTGGGTTCGGCATCGACGCAGATCGGCCGGCATTCCTTCTCGTTGGAAGGGTCGGAATCGCCCCGGAGGCCAAGACGAAGAATGCGGTGCAAGCCGTTCTGATGATGTTCATCAACGACCTGCCCAGCTCGTTTGCCTGCGAGCATGCCGTACTGGATGAAGACTTGCTGGTATGGCTGCTGCAGCCGGACGAGGAGCTTCTGGACCGTTATCGGAAGTTTGAGCCGGAGGACTTGCTTCATTGGCAGGGCATGATGTCGTATATGAGGGGCATCCTGGAGCAGGTGCAAAATGAGTGCGAAGAGCTGCTTGGTGTTCAGGTTTCTTTCGGGATATCGGGCAATCTTCTGCACCAATGGAACACGGCGGGAGAGCAGCTTCATGCTTTGCGGACCATGCTGCTCAGCAGGGCGGCGCTGGGACAAGAGATGGTCGTTGCCGATATCGAAAAGGCCAAGGAACACGAAGCGATGATACATGGAAACAGCCAGTTGAGGCAGGATGACATGAAATTCGATGTGATCGACAGGATTCACAGGTACATACTGGAGCATATATCCGGGGACGTCTCGTTGACCGCCATAGCGGAGGAAGTACATTTTAACCCATCCTATCTTTCGCGCTACTACAAGCAGCTGACGGGTCAAAACCTGCTGGAGTATATTCAGGCGAAAAAGCTGGAGGGGGCGCTTCATCTGATGCAGCATACGAACATGAAATTACAAGAGATCGCCGTGCGGCTCGGGTTCGAATCCCCGTCGTATTTCACGACGTTTTTCAAGAAAAAGATGGGCGTAACCCCGCAGGAATACCGAAATACCCAATAAGTAAAAAAAGTGAAAGGGATGTAAAAAACTTAAAATTGATAGCGCTTTCGTGCGGAATCTATAATGATATCTAAGCAGCACGGATATCAAGAATATGCCAGATCAAGGGGGATATAGCCATCATGAAATGGACCAAACTAGCGAAAATGATGTTGATTAGCACGATGACGCTTTCGGTAATGGCGGCATGCTCGAATCAGGGGAACGAATCGGAGGGGACACCGAACAAAACCTCTGCCGAGGAGGCGAACTCCAATACAACGCCGCCGGATCCTCTCGGCAAATATCCTGAAACGGTAACGGTCACGCAAGTGCTTGGCTACAATCCGCCCGAGGACCCGCGGACGCCGCAAGGGATCACGCCCGAACAGAATGCTTATTTCAAAGACCTCAAAGACATGCTGAACATTGAAGTCCAGTACAAATGGACGGTGCCTTCCAGCCAGTTCGAGCAAAAGTTTTCATTAGCCATGGCTTCGGCCGACCTGCCGGACATTATGGAGCTGGATCAGAAGAACTTCGAGAAGCTGAAGAAGCAGGACATGCTTGCCGATCTCACCCAAGCTTATAACGACTTCGCTTCGCCGGCACTGAAAAAATACATGGAATCCGACGGCGGCTTTGCGATGAAGACGTTTACCTCAGACGGAAAGCTGCTCGCGATTCCCGGTTTCGAGGATCCGTTCCTGTCCACCCAGCTGCTCTGGATTCGCAAGGACTGGCTCGATAACCTGAAGCTGCAGCCGCCGAAAACGATGGATGAGCTGGAGCAGGTTGCTAGAGCCTTTGTGCAGCAGGATCCCGATCAAAACGGCAAAAACGATACCTACGGTATCGCCATGCAAAAGAATCTGTTCTTTTGGGGCTTTGACCTGAGGGGCTTCTTCAATGGATTTGGCGCTTACCCTTCCATCGGGGACAATCAATCGGCCTGGATCAAGGACGACAGCGGCAAGCTGATCCCCGGGCTCATACAACCGGAAGTCAAGACCGCGCTGGGCAAGCTGCAGTCCTGGTACAAGGAGGGAATTATGGACAAAGAATTCGCCTTGAAGGACGAGAACAAGTCCGTTGAAGATATTACGGCAGGCAAGGTGGGCATTTCTTACGGGGAATGGTGGTATCCGAACTGGCCGTTGAATCTGAATGTTGACAAGGATCCCAAGGCAGACTGGATTGCCCTTCAGATTCCCGGACTCGACGGGCCGGGCAAGTCCATGGTACCCAAAATCCGCAGCAACAAACTCGTGGTCGTGAACAAAAAAATGAAGAATCCGGAAGCCGCCATCAAAATGATCAACTTCTACATCGAGATGGGCAACAAGAAATACATGGACCAGAACAAAGCGGAAAAAGGATACGTCTACAATTGGTTCAACCCACGGATCTATAATCCGGCACAAATCGAAACGATCTATACGGAAGTAAACAAGGCTCTCGATGCAAACCAAACGGAAATCACGCTGGATGACGAGAACTACAAAAATGTGGCGGACGTCTTCAAGGCGGCAAAGGATTATCTTGCAGGCAATACCGCGAATGCCTCGAAAGGCGTAAACTGGGGCCAATATTTCAGCCGGGCGGCGAAAGACGGCGGCTGGGGCATGACGCGGCAAATCAAAGAGAATCAAGCTTACGTAAATAACGAGTTCTACGGACTGCCAACGGCAACTCAAGTCGAGAAGGGCTCCCAGCTTGATAAGCTGATGCAGGAAACCTTCACCAAGATCGTCATGGGGGCCTCGCTGGACGAATTCGATAAATTCGTTCAGAGCTGGAAATCGCTGGGCGGGGATCAGATCACCCAGGAAGTCAATGATTGGTACGGCCAGCAGGGCGCCAAATAATCTTGGATTGATAAAGCGGGAGGAGAAGCCCTTGAGGAAGCCGGCAGACTCCTCCCGTTTGAAATGGACGGGGAGGTTTCATCTGTGAGAACGCTGAAAAAAGAATATTTGCTGCATTTGATGCTGCTGCCGGGAGTCATTGTCACGTTGATTTACGCATACGGGCCCATGGCCGGCCTTGTGATGGCCTTTCAGCAATTCGAGCCGCTGGCAGGATTCTTCCGCTCGGATTTCGTCGGTTTCGATAATTTCCGCTATGTCTTCGAACTGCCCGATTTCAAGCAGGTTCTGTGGAATACCATCGTGATTTCCGTATTTAAAATGGTTTTGTTTTTACTGGTGCCCCTGATATTGGCGCTGCTCCTCAACGAAGTCACGCGAAGATGGTTTTCGCGCTTTATCCAATCCGCCATCTTCCTGCCGTTCTTTCTGTCCTGGACCGTGCTCGGCGGCGTCATCATCGAATTGTTCTCCTTGAATGGTCCGGTGAACGGCCTTCTGGGCGCGCTCCATATGGAACCGATCATGTTCATGCTGGATAATAACTGGTTCCGCGGGATCGTCATCGGATCGGATGTATGGAAAGGGATGGGTTACAACATGATCGTCATGCTTGCAGCCATCACCGGAATCCATGCGACGCTGTATGAGGCAGCAGAAGTAGACGGAGCCGGAAGATGGAAGCAGATGATTCACATCACGCTGCCGGGCATGGCGCCGATTCTCATTTTGCTTGGCGTGTTAAGCCTAGGCGGCATTCTTAACGCAGGCTTCGAGCAGATCTTGATCATGTACAACCCGACGGTTTATGAAGGGGCGGATATCATTGATACCTTCGTTTATCGACTGGGCATGTTCAGCCAGCAGTTCGGTCCTGCCGCCGCCGTCGGTTTCTTTAAATCCGTCATCTCTCTGGCGCTCGTGGCCGTGACGTACTATGCGGCTTACAAATATAACAATTATCGGATCTTTTAGGCCGGAGTGGAGGTAGGAAGATGCATAAACCAACGATCAGCAGACGGCTGTTTGTAATCACGAATACGCTGGTGCTGTCCCTCATCACCTTGCTCGGTATCATTCCGTTCGTTCATTTGCTCTCGATTTCGCTAAGCTCGAATACGGCCGCAATGGCGGGAGAAGTGAGACTCTGGCCCGTGGGCTTTAATCTGGACGCTTACCGGTACTTGGGCGAAAAGGTAGAGTTTTTCCGTTCGTTCCGCGTCTCGCTTACCCGAGTCGTGTTGGGGACGGCGGTGAATATGCTTCTCGTATTCATAACGGCGTATCCATTATCGAAATCGAATCATCAATTTAAGTTCCGTACGCCGTATGTGTGGTTTTTTGCCATAACGATGTTTTTCGGCGGGGGATTGATTCCCACGTATATGGTCGTGAAGAATACCGGACTCATCGACTCCGTGTGGGCTTTGATTCTGCCTGGAGCGCTTAACGTATGGAACATGGTTCTGATGCTGAACTTCTTCAGGACGATCCCGAAGGAGCTGGAAGAAGCGGCAACGATTGACGGTGCGGGACACTGGAGAATATTATGGCGAATTTACCTGCCGGTTTCGCTGCCGTCCATTGCGACAATCGGTCTGTTCACCATCGTGGGGCACTGGAATGCTTGGTTTGACGGTATTCTGTATTTGAATTCGCCGGAAAAATACCCGCTGCAAACCTATTTGTCCACCCTCATTATGTCGATCAATTCCCAAATGACCTCGATTTCGATTGAACAGATCAAGGCGATGGAGAATTTGAGCGAAAAAACGCTTCGAACGGCCCAAATCTTCATGGGCGCACTGCCGATCATGGTCGTGTATCCGTTCCTGCAGAAGTATTTTGTCAAAGGGATGACGGTCGGAAGCGTGAAAGAATAAGACCTACGGAGGGAGAGGAAACGGATGAATAAAGTGAAGGTCGCCCTGATCGGAGCCGGACTGCGGGGCATCAATTATATGGAATATGCCCTGCAGCATCCCCATGAGATGGAGGTAGTCGCCGTCGCAGAACCGAATCGGCAGCGGAGGGAACAGTTTCAAGAAAGGCATGGGCTTGAAGACGCGGCATGCTTCGAGAATTGGAATGATTTTTTTACAGCGCCCAAGGTCGCGGACGCCGTGTTCATATGTACCCAGGATAAGCAGCATTTCGAGCCGACAATGCGGGCGCTTGCGGCCGGCTACCATGTGCTTTTGGAAAAGCCGATGTCTCCGGATCCCGAAGAGTGCATCCGGATGGGTGAAATGGCTTCGCAGGCCGGTTTGGTATTTTCGATCTGTCATGTGCTTCGGTACACGCCGTTTTTTTCCACCATCAAGGAGCTGCTGGAGCGTGAGGCGATCGGCCGATTGATGTCGATTCAGCATAACGAGAACGTGGGTTATTGGCATCAAGCGCACAGCTTTGTGCGGGGGAATTGGCGGCGGACGGAAGATTCCAGCCCAATGATACTGGCCAAGTCCTGCCATGATCTTGATATGCTGCTCTGGCTTGCCGATTCGGATTGCGTCCGGGTGTCCTCCTTCGGCTCCTTGAGCCATTTTACGGATGCACAGGCACCGGAAGGCGCACCGAAGCGCTGCCTGGACGGATGTCCGGTCTCGGATGAGTGCCTCTATTATGCACCTGATCATTATTTGACCGAGGACACGAATTGGCCGACCTCGGCGATCAGCGACGATATGAGTTATGATGCCCGATATCAAGCGCTGCTGGAGGGGCCGTACGGCAGATGCGTATACCATTGCGACAATGACGTGGTGGATCATCAGGTCGTCAATATGGAGTTTGCTAACAGCGTGACGGTCGCCTTCACGATGAGTGCGTTTACGCGAGATGTCAGCCGCACGATCAAGCTGATGGGAACCCGCGGGGAAATCCGCGGAGCCATGGAGAAGAACGAAATAGAGATCATTCACTTTGGCAGCGGGAAGGTCGAGCGAATTTCTTTTGCGGACCGGGGCGGCCATGTCGGCCACGGCGGCGGAGATATGGGTCTGATCAAGGATTTTCTGAGATTGGTGCAAACGGGAGGAAACAATCAAGGACTTACATCGGCAAGCCGTTCCGTTCAAAGCCACCTTATGGCATTCGCGGCTGAGCAGTCGAGAGTGGATGGAAAGATCATCGAGCTAAAGGAGTTTGCGCAGCAGTTCAGCGAGCCGATCAGAACGATGTCCGGAAATTAATGTTTAGATCTTGAAGCCTGATTGCAGTCGCAATCAGGCTTGTTTGATATAGTAAAGAAAAGACGCCGCGCCCAAGCACCTGGATATGGTAAAATAAACCGGGTGCCATATCAAAAAACAATCTACGGTGCATAAACCTGAACTTGGAATGGAAGAGGCACTCCGAAACACGGATGATCATCGATGGCATACGACCAGCCGGCCAAGAGCCGCTAACGGAACTTGGCCGAATTTCTTGAACGGTTGTTCAGCTGATAGGAGGACGATTTTTGAAATATCTGAAAGATGTTCAGGAACCGGGAATGGGGACCTGGTATTTTGAAGTGGATCACGACGGAACGGCTTACAGGCAGATGGTTCATGATGAGGACGGCAGCTGGATCACGTCGAACAGAAAGCATGACTCCCGTCATTTTTTGCTGGCGGAGCATCCGCTTGATCCGAAAGAACCCTATTATGAAGAAATCAGTCAAGCTGCATTCGAAGAGCTCTGGCAGAAGCAGCTTCTGGTCTGGATGGAGGACTGGCAGCGGATCCAGCGCATGTTTCCTATCGGCGCACGAGTAGAAGGCTGGATCGAGGCCTTTTTTCCGCAAGGCACTTTGATTCATTTGCTAGAGCCGCATGCGGTCGGTTTGACGGACACCTCCGCTCTGGAAGCCGGTACCCCTCCCGAATGGATGTACCCTCGATATCGTGTGGTTGCCGAGGTATCCGGTTACGACCAATCCAACCAATGGGTTCTTCTTGCCCATGCGGAAGTTCTGGGAAGTCAGGATGACGAAGCTGAACCCGGCAAGTAATATAACCGTAGATCCATTGCGTTCATCCGTTCAGGATCAACAGCCATTGCTTTTCCTTTGATGACAAGGATCGTCGAGTCTGAAAAACCACGTGATCGTGGTTTTTTTTGTTTGCGGATGCGATTTTACAAGTGATTTGGTTTGAATTGGATATGATTTGCCATGTTCGGGTTATCCTAACCTCAAATAGAAGTTAAACGAGTTCAAAAAGCCCCCGGGTGGGTAATCATGTATAATTCCAAGACTGCAGGAGGTTTGAGCATGAAGCAAACAAACGGTAGATCCGATGTCGCGATTCTCGGGATGGGCACGGCATTGCCGGTGCATTCCGTAGCTCAGTCGGATATCGCAGAATTAATCGCATCCACGCTGCAGGACAGACCCGATCTGGCCCGCTTTGCCCGAAGAGTATTTCGATCCTGCGGTGTCGAAACTCGTTATACTTGCGAATCCAACTATCTGGATCCCTTGGAGAAGTGCCGATATTTGAACTCCCATGACGCGTCCGTCATTCCGACAACCGAAGAGCGTATGGATACATATAAGAGAGAGGCCCTTCCGCTTGGCGTGGAAGCTGCCGAGAAGGCATTGAAAGATGCCGGCATGTCTCCGGATCGAATTACGCATCTCATTACGGTCAGCTGCACGGGTCAATACCAGCCGGGGATGGATGTTCTGTTGATCCGGAAGCTGGGGCTTTCTCCGCGGGTCAATCGTTTGCCGTTAATCTTCCAAGGCTGTGCCGCTGGTCTTAAAGCGATCCAAATGGCGCGGGATGTTGTGAGCGGGGCGCCGGGTTCGCAGGTGCTGGTCGTGTGCGTCGAGCTTTGCACGCTTCACTTCCAACCGGTTCGGGAGAGGGAAGCATTGTTTGCGGCCTCATTCTTCGGCGATGGTGCCTCGTCCTGTGTCATCGGTCAGCCGGAAGCAGAGCATCGGCATTATGTGGAGCTCGGCACGGGATATTCCGTCCTGCTCCCGGATTCAACGGAGGATATGACGTGGGAGGTAGGCAATACGGGCTTTGATCTTTTCCTGTCGCCGCGTATTCCCAAATTGCTCGGTACTCATCTGGAGGAAGAGCTTCGTGTTCTGCTGGGAGGCGACAAGCTTCCGGAATTATGGGCGATCCATCCGGGCGGCCGGGGCATCGTAGATTCGGTGCAGGAAGTAATGCGCTTGACCGACGAGCAAACCCACTACAGCCGGGAGATTCTAAGAACGGCAGGCAATCTCTCTTCCGTGACGATTATGTTCGTGCTGAACTCGATGCGCCAGAAGATGAAAGAACGGAATGAAGCTTCGACGGAAGGAGTAGCCATGGCTTTCGGACCTGGCTTGACGGCGGAGCTTATGCGTTTTACCTATGTGAAGGCTTATGCGCCATTGGTAAAGGAGCAGGACCATGTCCTTCTTTAGAATGCTGTCGATCCGGGCACAAGAAGATGAGCTTATGGATGACTTCACCATGGGCGGAGAAGAGCTGAGCGAAGCGCTCCGGCATTTAAGGCGGTTGAATCGCATATTCGCGGCACCGGGCCCGACCTTGGACGGCGTGGTGAAGCTCTGGAAATCGATCGGCTGTCCGTATACCCTTAGCATCATGGATGTTGGCGCGGGTTCCGGCGATGTGAACCGGAAGCTGCTGCAATGGTCGGATCAAATGGGCGTGGAGCTGAGCATTACCTTAGTCGATGTGACGGAAGAAGCCTGCGAAGAGGCGAGACGGCTGTTTCGTCATGAACCGAGGGTTCATGTACGCCGCGCGGACGTTAAGGAACTGCCCGATGCGTCGGCTGATATCGTGACCGGATCCCAGTTCATCCACCATTTTCAGGGACAACAGCTCATGGAGATCGTGTCGCATATGCTGCGAACCTCCGTTCATGGCGTCGTCATTAACGATATCCATCGGCATCCTGTGCCTTACGCGGCCGTCTGGATCACAACGCGTCTCATCTCACGCAATCGTTATATTCGTCACGATGGGCCGTTATCGGTTGCCAAGGGGTTTAAAGGGAGAGATTGGAGAGAGCTGAAAGAGCAGCTTAATCACGCCACTTTGACCTATCGATGGAAGCCATTGTTCCGCTATTCCGTTGTTATCCCGAACGATAGGAAGACATAATCGGTTGCCGAAACCGATGATTAAATTCTTCATGCAAGCAAAAAGGCGGGTGTTCACATATGTCAAAGCAAGCCGATGTGATGGTCATCGGCGCGGGAGTTGCCGGTACGAGCTGTGCCCTGCAGCTTGCCAAGCAGGGGCATCGTACGATCCTGTTGGATCGCCAATCCTTTCCGCGCCACAAAACCTGCGGTGAATTCATGTCCCCAGAGACCCGAGAGATGCTGGAATATCTGGGTGTCCATCTTCAAGTCCAAGAGGTGAACCCCGCTGCGATGGAGCATGCCTCTATCGTGATGCCTCATGGCGGCGTCATCACCGCTCCGTTACCGGGTAAGGCCACCGGCATCAGCCGTTACGAGCTGGATCGCCTATTGCATGAGAGTGCCGTAAGCGCTGGTGCGGAAATCGTAACGGGGTCTACCGTGACCGAGATCCGGAAGCGGGGCGATCATCGATATGAAGTCGAAACGAGGCAAGGGAACGAGCAGATTCGGTATGAGGCAAGAGCCGTCATTGGAGCCTACGGCACTAAGAAGCCGCGCGGTGTTGCTTCAGCCGAAACATATCGCGATGATACCGTATATGTCGGCGTAAAATCGCATTTTGCCGGCATCACAGTGCCTTCCAGGGTGGAGTTGTATTTTTGCGAGGGCGGTTATGTCGGGATATCGCCGGTCGAGAATGGGAAGGTCAACGTGGCTGCATTGCTGACCTTGAAATCGGTACAAGGAAGCGGCAAATCGGTACCCGAAATTCTCAAAGCCGCATCGCGCTCGAACAACAGGTTAACTGAACGGTTGGCTGAAGGAGAGCCGTTAGAAGGCACTCAGGTATCGATTGCCCCGCTTCGTTTATCCGACAGACCTGAACCGTGGTCGCAATATCCGCACATCGGCGATGCCATGCTGATGCTTCCGCCGCTTTGCGGAGACGGAATGTCGGTTGCCCTGCGTTCATCACTGCTGTGCTCCGGCTGGACCGACAAATATTTAAACGGAGAAATCAACTTCGCTCAATGGCAAAATCAGTACACGCACGACGCCCATCGCACCTTTGCGCAGCTGCTTCGAAGGGCGAGAAGAATTCAGAATCTGGCTTTTGCCAAAAGCAATCGCTTCTATCCCGGCATCGTCCGAATGATCCCCGGACTGGCTTCCTATATCGTCAAAGCCACCCGTTTATCCGAATCGGGCATGGGCACCAGATAAGCCGCATCCTTGCGGCTTTTTTGTTTGCTGATGTTCATCTATGGATTGACTGGTGATAAACAATCGCTTATTATATCCTTAAATTGATAGACGAATATTAATAACGTCTATTTTTTTAAACGATAACGGAGGAATGTAATATGCAGGACAAAAATACGGCTAACCCGCCTTGTATCCTTCGAAACACCCTTGATTTCCAGTTCCAAATCGCTTGGCAGATGCTTGATTTGCATCTCACGGGCCTTGAAGACGAGGAGTTTTTTTGGCGGCCTGCCTCGAAGGGGCTTCATGTTTATCGCGAATCCGGAATCTGGCGCGCGGAATGGCCGGAATCCGAGGAGTACGACATCGGCCCGCCCAGCATAACCTGGCTGACATGGCATATCACCTACTGGTGGACGATGGTGCTGAACCATTCGTTTGGCAACGGGACGATGACCCGCAACGATATCCATTCTGCTGGGAGCGTTCAAGAGGCCAGAGAGCGGATTAACGATTTGAGACTGCGGTGGGAACGTGAAGCGGCGGCGTTGACGGACGATGCTTTTCTTTCGACGGAACGAACCCGGTGGCCTTTCACGGATCAACCCTTTCATAAGCTGGCGGCCTGGCTTAATGTCGAGCTGATGAAAAATGCGGCAGAGATCGGCTATGTTCGCTTCCTATATGCCGTAAACAGGAAATAATAGATGTATCCCAGGTGACAATCATCGTATAATGAAACTTAATAGGATATGATGCGAGTCAATATCTTAAATGGGAGGAAATTGAATGCGCATACAATATGACCGTTTTCCGAATGGAACCAAGAAGGCACTGACGCTTAGCTTTGATGATGGCCGCGAATATGATCGGAAATTGGTCAAGAAGCTGAATGAGTACGGAATACGGGGCACGTTTCATTTGAACAGCGGAACGCTTGGCAAAGACGGATACATCGACCCTTCGGAGGTGGCATCCTTGTACCGGGGGCATGAGGTATCCGCGCATACCGTGGATCATCCCTTCCTGGAGCAAATACCTACCGAACAAGTGGTGGAGCAGGTCGTAGAGGACCGGAAAGCGTTAGAAGCTTTGGTTCATTACCCCATTAAGGGAATGAGTTATCCGTTCGGCACTTACAGTGAACAAGTGATCGGCCTTTTAAGATATGTCGGCATGGAATACGCTCGCACGGTAAACAGCCATGGCTCGTTTCATAAGCCCGATGATTGGCTTCGTTGGCATCCGACTTGTCATCATAAAGAAATGGTGGAATACGCGGAGAAGTTCGTGGATATGCAGCAGATTTTCTCCAGGATGGCTATACTGTACGTGTGGGGCCACAGTTACGAGTTCGAGAACGACCGGAATTGGGATCTCGTGGATCGATTCGGGGACATGATCGGCGGGCGGAATGATATCTGGTATGCCACGAATGCCGAGATCTATGCATACTGCAGTGCCTTGGACCAACTTCGTTTCTCGGCAGATAGCCGAATGATCCATAACCCCAGTGCCTTAAACGTGTGGATTAGCGTAGAAGGCGAGCCTTTTGAGATCAAAGGTGGTCAGATGGCGCGATTGTAGATTTGGAAGGTAGAGCCCAGCATAGACTCAAGTTCTTAAGCATAAGATAAAAGAGGGATGCAGGACTGCTGTGTGCAAGTCTTGCATCCCTCTATGTACATGAGTTCAGTTTTCGATGACGATGCGATTCAGCTTAAGATTCACCGGCGCAGCAATCGTATCGCCCACAGGGCACTTACTCTCCAGGAATGCCACGAACGACTCCACCTTATCGGCGGACGATGGTGTCTTGATGTAAAACGTATATCGAATGTCGGAGTATCCGGGGCGTACCTCGGAGCGGTTAAAAAATCCGTCCAGATCCAAGTCGCCTTCGACGTCTACCCTGAAATCCTCGAGCACTACATCGAATTTCGGCGCATAAACGCGGGCCACGATCGATTGGCATGCACCCAAGGAAGCAAGCAAGGCTTCGACGGGATTCATTCCGGTATCCGAACCGCCGAGACTTTGAGGCTCATCGATGACCAGCTCGAATTGTCTTGCTTTCGTTATGACTTTTACCCCTTCTTGCAATTGAGCGGTAGCTTTAAACGTTTGAACATTTGGCATGTGGAATCTCTCCTTTTCCGGGCAGCCCAAGGTTGGACGGTTAATTGCCGTTTTTTAAAACATACTATATTAGTAGGGTTAGTATGAATTATAATTCTAGCGCTTCGGATCTGTCAATATCATATAAGGTCGGGATCGCCATGTTATCCGTAGTGGATCAAAAAAAAGAACGTGTTTTCATCTTGAAAACACGTTCTAGTGGAATCCTGTTTTATTTTTCGGAGGCCTGGTTTTGCTGTTTCAGCAAATCGCGAATCTCAGCCAACAAAACTTCTTCCTTCGACGGAGCCGGCGGTTCTTCGGCTTTGGTCTCTTCTTTGCGTTTGAAGCGGTTGAGCGTGCGGATGAACATGAATATCGAGAAGGAGACGATCAGGAAGTCCACGACGGTTTGAAGGAAGACTCCGTAAGTCAGCGTTGCGTCCCCGATGGTAGCCTTCAGCCCTGACAAATCCACACCGCCAAGAAGCAAGCCAATCACCGGCATAATGATATCGCTCACGAGCGAGGATACAATCTTGCCGAAGGCTGCCCCTATGATCACCCCAATGGCCAAATCCAGCACATTACCCTTGAGTGCGAAGGTTTTAAATTCTTTTAACAAATTCATAATCGGTCACCTGCTTTTCGATCCATATGATTAGGCAGCTAGCTGCCACTCGAATTATCCTAACAGCAACCCGCTATTTGCGCAAGATCGGAAAGTCGGATATGATCCATGGCCTTCGTTCAGAATTTAGATATGGTGAGACTCCCGAGCAGGTTGACCAATGGGAGGTTTTCATGTTAAATTTTTTTATATTCGGACTATAATGAGTGATTATACAGAGGAGGGATAAAGCGATGACTGAATTAGAGGTTGTAGATGTTTATGTGAACCTGTCGAAACGGGGAACACTAGACAAGGTTCACATCATAACCAATCAGATACCGGAACTTTATCCTTCTATATTCATATACAGGCATGCTTAGCGATGACTTGATCAATCGCTTGGTTTCTTTATGGTATAGTTAGGTTAACGTTAGCGTGGATAGCACCGGGGATCTGGTGTTATTCGCGCTTTTTTCGTTCTGAAATATCGCCATAGAGGAATGAGTAAAATGTCATTAATTAATGTAACGAACCTAACCTTTGCTTATGAAAGCAGTTATGATCCTATATTTGAGAATGTGAGCTTTCAAATCGATACCGATTGGAAATTGGGATTTACCGGAAGAAACGGCAGAGGGAAAACCACGTTCTTGAACCTGCTGCAGGGCAAGTATGAATACAGCGGGAATATTTCGTCCGCCGTGAGCTTCGACTATTTTCCTTACCATGTCGAGCACAAGGAATATCTTACCCAGGATGTAATCGAAGAGATTTATCCGGAGTATGTTCATTGGCAAATCGTGCGCGAGCTTAGCTTGCTGAAGGTATCGGAAGATGTTCTGTATCGGCCTTATGCATCATTGTCGAACGGAGAACAAACCAAAGTGATGTTGGCGGCGCTCTTTACCAAAGAGAACCGCTTCCTGTTGATTGACGAGCCGACCAATCATCTTGACATGCATGCGAGAAAATCGGTCAGCGACTATCTCAACAAAAAAAGCGGGTACATTCTGGTATCTCACGATCGAGCATTCCTGGATGACTGTGTCGACCACATCCTGTCCATCAATAAAACCAATATCGAGATTCAAAAGGGCAATTTCTCCGCATGGTGGGAAAATAAAAAGCGACAGGATCAATTTGAGCTCGCCAGTGACGAGAAACTCAGGAAAGACATTAAACGGTTAACCGATTCTGCCAAAAGAACGGGAAATTGGTCGCATGAAGTAGAAAAAACGAAAAACGGCACCAGAAATTCCGGCTCCAAAGTCGATAAAGGCTATATTGGCCACAAGGCAGCCAAAATGATGAAACGCTCCAAAAACCTGGAGCAGCGGCAACAATCCGCTATTGAAGAAAAATCGAAGCTCCTTAAAAACATCGAGAGCTCCGAGAGTCTTGCGATTTCCCAGCTCGAGTACCACAAAAAGCAGCTGGCCGAGCTGGAGAATGTATCCATCTCGTATGGCTCCAAGACGGTGTGTGAGAACGTAAGTTTCACGATCGAACAAGGGGAGCGAATTGCCCTTTCGGGTAAAAACGGATCAGGAAAATCCAGCATCCTGAAATTAATATGCGGAGAAGATCTGCAGTACACGGGACATCTCAGCAGGGATCGTCAGCTGAAAATATCCTACGTATCCCAGGACACGTCCCATCTTCGGGGCAGTTTGTCGGATTATGCCACCAGCAGCGGAATTGACGAGAGCCTGTTTAAATCCATATTGCGGAAGCTCGATTTCTCGAGGCTCCAATTCGAAAAGGATATTTCGACTTATAGCGGGGGACAGAAGAAAAAGGTCCTGATCGCCAAAAGTCTTAGTGAGCAGGCTCATTTGCATATTTGGGATGAACCGCTAAATTTTATTGACGTTATTTCCCGTATGCAAATTGAAGAGCTATTGCTGGAATATGCACCGACCATTCTGTTCGTGGAGCATGATCGTGCATTTTGCGAAAATGTCGCAACGAAAATCGTTGAGCTAGAAGGCAATCAAGAAGCATAAGAAAGAACAAGGCGGTTATCCCGGGAAGAAGCGGGAGTATGGATTAGCTAGCCCATGTTTTTTTATAGTGAATTTCAAAAAAAGCTGTCCGCTCATTAGCGGCAGCTTTTTTAACATTTTATTGTTATATCATCTAGGTAATCTTACAGAAAACCCAGTCTCGCTTGATTTCAATTGAACTCTACCTTAATTGCCTTCTCGAATCAACTGGAGCAGCTGATTCGTGTAAAAAGTCAGCTCGTTCTCCGAAGACAGATCCTTTAGCAGCGCTTGGATCAAAAAGGGTCGAGGACGTTCTGCGGAGAACTCTTCCCGCAGCATTGCCGTTACCTCAGACAAGTCATTTTTTCTAGAATTCGTAGTGGACATATCGGGGATAATCGACTCGATCGTATCCATCAACGCCGTTCTTCGAATTTCTTGCGTATGGGTAAGTGCTTCTAGATCAATCATCGAATATTCCTTCATGAGTTCGTCGGTGAGCAGGGGACGAGGATCACGTTTTTCCAATCCCAGTACAAGATCATCCATTCGCTCAGCAATGAAAACAGCTAATTCCTTTTGGATGAGCGGTTTGAATCCAAACAAGACATGAAAGGTATACTCGCGGATCAATCCGTTAAAGACGGCTGTAGCATCCCATTTCCATTCCGCTATCAAATCCCCGTAATGACGGAGCAAAATATCTTGGTAATAACGAAACATATTCAATTGAAGCTGATGGATGACGGTACCGATCTTGTCACTGTTCGCCGGTGGGAGCTCGTTATGATCACGCGATATATAATATCCATGCTCGATGAAAAAATCGAACTGATAAGCGATCTCCTCAAGAAAAGTTTCCCTGCGGGATAAACCTTTTTTGCGGATCTGTTCTACGGCATCAATCATATCTTGCTGTCGTTTCTCCAGAATACGGATGTACAGCTCTTCTTTGGAACCATAGTATTTATAGATTGAGCCTTTAGCAATGCTGCAATCATCCGCGATATCTTGAATCGAAGTCGCTTGGTATCCTTTTTCGGCAAAGGAACGAATAGCCGATTGCAATATTTTTTCTTTTAACAAACTCATAGCGCGGCCCCCTTAACGATGTACAAACAAACCGGATTCGATCACTATCATATCGTTTTTTGCAGAGCTAATCCACAGGCACAAGAACAGCGCCTCAATCTTGAACGAGCTCAATAACCGGATATTTCTTCGATAATTCATTCATTGCGTTCTCCCGTATTTCCTTGAGATGCTGGTCAAAGAAAGCAACGCTTACCTCGTTTATGATGCGATGAACCGATTCTGGATCCTCTCCCGGGTTAGGCAGCAGGGGAGAGAACAGGTGAAAATCCGTATAACTCATATGGGAAGTATGCGGTATCGTCATCGTGTATCCGCCCCCCTGCAGAGCATTCATGCGACGCCTTACCGTCTCCTCCCAAAAATCTTCGTAATACTCCCGTGTATGGCCGCTTTGCGCCATGGCTTGATCCAGCGAGTTATCGAATATCGACTTATCGATACTTTTCTCTCCATTCATCTGTAGGTATGGCTTATTCAGTCCCGTGCTCGGCATGGGGTCTCCATATAAGGTTCCATCCATATTGATCGCAGCCTTGATACGAGAATCCTTCAGCAGCATCTGGGCTGCAGCGGCACCGCCGTAAGAATGCCCGAACATGCCGATTCGCTCCAGATCAAGACGGCCGGTAAAACGTTCCTGTTCATCCTGTCTATTCATTTGTTCCAGCCGATTCAAAATAAAGGATACATCCTGAGTCCATAATGTCATGTGCTCGTCAAGCGCTTCAAAACCAGAAAGCTGGTGCTTGTTGATCAAAATCTCCCGGCCGTCCGGGTATACGGTTGCAGCCGCATCATAGACATGGTCGATTCCAACCACGATATATCCATGGCTGGCCAGCTCTTCAATCTGGAAGGTATTCTGGTTGCGGAAACCTGTCATGCCATGTGAAAAGATCAAGATCGGATATTCCTGCTCCGTGGTAGACAGCGGGGCATTGCTGTAGGCATGGGTCTCCACGAGACCCAAATGGCTTAACGTCCAGGCAGGGAAGGACAAGGCCTGTTCGAGACCTTGTGTAATCGCTGTTACATTACGGATATAGGGTGCGGCTTCTTCCCCCGTTTCGGGCTCGGAGGGATACCATAACTGTACCATCAGCTCGCGGTGATCCGTCGGTTCGGCAGAATACTCATCGGGCCGGTGATTGTCAATAAAGTGGTATACCGCAGTTCCCACACTATAGGTTCCCTGAGGTTGATTAAATGCGAATACAGGGAGCAGGAGAGGCAGTGCGACCATGACCGAAGCGTATAGGAGCAATACCGTGGTCCACAACCCGGCTATCCATCTTCTCCTGCTTTTACTGCGCGGTTTCTTTTTGGGTTTTCTAAAAATGATGCAAACCGTTAGGATAACGGAAGCCGCATAACAAGGAATCATTTGCCACCGGCAATCCTCAACGATGATCTGCACAACCGTAACGATATATAGCGCGATTAACGAGTAAATCAGCGGGCTTTTCTTCGATTTTTGGCCCCAAATCGTAATTATAGCCAGCGCGATAATGAATAGTATGATAACCATTTCTCCGATTCTCAAGTAAGTTCCTCCTATGTGTAACGGTTATTGTGGCTTACTATGTCTGCTGTTCAATGGAACGAAGATACATCGGTTATTTGTTTGGATTTTCTAAGAAATAAGCTGAGAACCAGTCCCGTGCAAGCAATGCAGGCAGCCAGGAAAAAGGTGTCCGCAAAGGATGCAGCATGGGAATCCATAGGGTTGGTTCCAACAGGGTTATTCGGCAGGCTTGATGTCATCCGGGAAGATAAATATCCCGTGAAGCCGGCTACGGCAAACGAAGCGATGACCTGCTGCGATGCACTTGTGAGCGGAGTAACCCGGCTTACAAGGTTCTTAGGGATTGCATTTAATACATGCGTATTCAGGGACATCATCGATAACCCCATGCCGGAGCCCATGAAGAACAATACGATCATGATCAGCAGTAAAGGGGTATCGGTTCGAACAAAAGACATCGTGAACAACGCCGCTGTCATCAGCGTCATTCCGGCCACAAGCGGAGGACGTGCGCCCACCTTATCAAAAAGCCTTCCGGCCATAGGCATAAAAATCATGGAACCGACTGCCTGCGGCAGCAGGATGAGCCCGGTCGTCAACGGAGTGAAACCTCTAATCTGCTGAAGAAGCAGCGGGAATAGAAGCACGGAACCGAACATCGCTGCCTGCATGATCCAGGAGATGATGATACCACGTGTAAAATCAGTCGATCTGAACGCACGCAGCTCAAGCAAAGGCTGTTCTTGTCTCAAACAAGACCATATGAAAAGAACAAGTGCTAACACACCAATGATCAGACCGGATAAAGTCTTGGCGGAAGTCCAGCTTACCCCTCCCTCACTGACTCCATAAGTAATCATTGCAAAAGCTACAGGCCCAAGAAGCATGCCGACAATGTCCAGAGACGGAGCCTCTTTTTCTGAAAAGGAAGGCAGATGTTTGATGCCCACGAATAGTCCGATCATGCCAATGGGGAGATTGATCAGAAATATCCATTGCCAGCTGACAAACTCAATCAGCCATCCGGATAATACGGGACCGAGCGCTGGGGCAAGCAGTAAAGGAATTCCAAACATCCCTATAATAGAACCTCTTTTGTCAGGAGGTGCCAAACGGTATACCATCGCCATTCCGATCGGCGACACCATGCCGCCACCCATGCCTTGAATAACACGAAAGGCGATAAGCTGCTCGGCTGTCTGGGCAAAAGCACATAACACGGATCCTATCGTAAACAATCCGATCGATATGAGAAACACCCGTTTGGGCTGAAATTTATCCGATAGCCATCCCGCGAGAGGGATGACCGCGGACAATGCAAGCGTGTATGCGGCGATCGACCATTGAATGGTATGCAGAGAGCTATCAAAATATTGAACCAGCGTAGGTACGGCGACATTGACGACCGTGCTGTCCAAAAGGACCATGAAGGTGCCGATGATGACGGCAAGCAATGGCGCAAGGATGTCTTTAATAGCAAAAGCTCTTTCTTCTGAGGTGTTACGGACAATTGCAGATGGATCTGACATGTTGGTGAACCCACTTTCTTTTAAAAATTTTACGATTTGAACTTATTGGTTTTTAAGAAAACCAAAAAGTCATTTATAATAGTAACGATGAACGTAATTTGTGTCAAACGGGTATCCATCAAATTTTTTATCGATAAATATAACATTTTGGTATGCTCGTCCATCTAATCTTATAGAGGGCCCTCAAAAGGAGATGAATATCGTGCGAGAATCGGAACATGAAGTCAAGAGAGCGCAGCGAGGAGATCGTGAAGCGTTTATCCGGCTCTTCCGGAGGCTGGAACCCGAACTGTACGGCTTGGCGAATTCCATTCTAAAACGCGATGAAGATTGTGCGGATGCTTTTCAGGAGACAACACTTAAAGCATATAAATCTTTATCTACATTACAAAAACCAAAGTACTTTAAAACCTGGGTGATTCGGATTCTGATCAATGAATGCAATCAGCTGCTTCGAAGCAGAGAGCGTACCGTAGTCATGGCAGAAGTGCCTGAGCGCATACGAACATCCGATTATTATGAAGACAGCCACAAGCTGGATCTTCGTGAAGCGGTAGAACGCTTAGATGAATCGCTTCGAATCGTTATACACTTGTTCTATTTTCAGGATTTGCCCATTAAGGAAATCGCAAGTGTGCTTGATATTACGGATGGTGCTGTAAGGGCGCGTCTTCACAGAGCGCGGGGAATATTGTTTGACCAGGTAAAACAAAATCGGAAGGGGGAGCTGGCCTATGAATCCTTTTGACTTGGATAAAGAACTGCGGGAGATAGGGAAGGGGCCACGGAGCGAGGTTCCGGATATGATTCGCCGCCATCAGGATGAGGTTTACGCTTCTCTGACAGATCTTCCGATGTCAACGAGATCGAATCAGCAACATCGTTCCACTAAGATACGCAGAATGGTAGCAACTACGGCCGCGGCGATCATGATTGCGTTGATAACCAGTGCTTACGTATCACCGGTAATGGCAGAATCGCTTAAAAAAATTCCGCTGATCAGCAGTATTTTCAGGTTAGCCGATGATTTGGGGCTTCAAACAGCGGGGGAGCGAGGTTTGGCAGCTGAACTGAACGCTAGCGTAACGCACCAAGGTGTGACCCTTCGAATACCGCAGGTTGTATATGACGGGACTCGTTTGTCCCTGGCGGTGAAGCGGGAGGGTGAAGGATTTACCGGGGGGATATCGGATGTTGAAGTTATCCAGGAGGACATGGATACAACGCTTAGATTTCAAAGAGGAGCCATAACCGATGTGGAGATGCTCATAGACGGCACCTCCATCCATGACCCCGGCCTAAGCGATAAACCGGGTTTGATTGGCAAGCCGACTTCGGATCCCAACGTCGTACTGTACGAACTCATAGGCTTTTCACATTCAGAAAATCATAATCAATCCTTGCCGGATCAATTCCAGTTGACGGCCAAAATTACGCTTGAAGGAATTGATACCTCTTATATCTTTAATGTACCTGTTCGGAAAAATGCAGATCAAATTACGGTCTCGTCTGGAGAAACAAGAGAATGGAACGGGTTTCAAATTACGCTGGAGCAGCTGAAGTTCACTCCAATCACCACAGATCTCATCTTGAATCTGGAACGCACGGACAAGTCAGGGGAGCTTGGGCTTGGTGAGCATAATCTGCTGTTCGAGGTTTGGGATGATCGGGGGATAGAGCTCGGCCGGATTTCCGGGAAGGGAGTTTACCGGGATGATCGACAACAACAACAGCGGCTGGAGTTGATGTTTGATCGGTTTGAGGATGCGCCAGAATCCATAACGATCAAGCCATTCCTGCCCGTCTTTCAAGATCCCGTAGCTAACAGCGGCTTGTACAAAGTCGATAGTACCGGAGAAATAGTCAAGACGTACCTGAAGGAATTGGAGATTACCATTCCAGTGGATCATCTCGGTTTGGAGAAGCTCTATGACGTTCAATGGTAAAAATATAAAAAGACATATCAAGGAGATCCTATGAAAAAAATATGTAAAGTCATGTCTACGGCAGCACTCGCTGCGATGCTTCTTGGGGGAACAGTCTTGGGTCATGCTGACGCAGCCGCCGACAAGGCTAGTGTCAGCGGCAATTCTGCGCAGATAATGGCTGCTGCTTCAGCCATAACTGTTACACAATCCGGAATCACTCTTCGGGTAACCAAGGCAGTATACGACGGGAACCATGTCAGCATTACGATCAATCGGAGTGGCAAAGGATTTACTGGTGGAATTACGGAAGGGAAGCGGGATAGCAAGACCGGTGAATATATTATGGAGAAAGGTTCCATCAGCAATATGAACATCCTGATCGAAGGAAAATCAATCCATGAGACCGGAAGTCTGGCGCAAAAACCAAGTTTAAGCTGGCAATCAGGCGCTGATCCGAACACAGCGATCATTACCTTGACGGACGCTTCACAGCTTGGAGGAAACATCAAGGCTTTTCCCGATAAATTTAAGCTCAATGCCACAATTTCCCTTGAAGGTGTAAGCAAACCCTTTAAGTTGGATATTCCGATAAAAAAAGGTTCAAGTAAGCCGATCGTTCTAAAGCCAAATGTCACCAAGAAATCGAATGGTCTAAGCATGACATTGAACAAGGCTGCCCTTACGACTACTTCGACAAGATTACAGCTCATCCTAAAAGGTCCTGGCAAGAATTCGATTTCCTTTGATGTTGTGGATGATCAAGGTAGACAGCTTAACATGATCAGTGGCAGGGGGACCGACGAGAATAATAAAAAAGGTGATTACTATTATGATATCCTCCTTGATGGGCTGGGCAAAAATGTGAACTCATTGACCATAAAGCCCTTTAAGCCTGAGCTGAAAGATGACACCTCCGGTCAATATAAGTTGGACAGCAAAGGCAACATCATCAAACAATACATGAAAGATATTGAGATTCGCCTTTTGGTTAAATAGCGAACGAACATAAAAAATTGAAATCGAATGGAGAGAAAAAAACATGAAAACAATGTTTAAAGTAATGAGTACCGTGGCACTGACAGGTATGATTCTGGGTGGAGCAGTATGGGGAACTGCTCAAGCGGCGAGTATAACGGCAACAAAGCCTCAAGCGTCCAGCATGGTCCAAGACGAATCCAAGGTAGTTAGCGATACCCAACAAGGGATTACCCTTGGAGTGTCCAAATCTTTATACGACGGCAACCATGTTAAAGTTGAACTGCAGCGAAGCGGTAAAGGACTTTCCGGCAGTTTAACCGGTGGCCATTGGGATGAGCAGATGGGTGAATATATCCATGATAAAGGTTCTATCCGCCAAATGGACGTCTTCATTGACGGTAAATCCATACACGAATTTGCGGGAGGGGATTTGTCGAAAAGACCAAGCGTAAGCACATCACCGGGTACAGATGCGAATCATGCGATTATGATAATGAGCGATGCTTCCCTGCTTGGAGGTAATCTTGAAGCTTTTCCTGACGAGTTCAAGTTAACGGCTAAAATACATCTGGAAGGTGTTCAAAAACCATTCACATTGGAGATTCCTATTCAAAAAATGGTGAACAAACCGGTTGTTCTTCTGCCTAACATAATTAAAAAAATGGATGATCTCCGCTTGACGCTAAAGCAGGTTCATTCAACAGCTCACTCCACCCGAATTCAGTTCGTTCTGAAGGGCGGACATGATTCAACGATCCTGTATGATTTCTTTGATGATCAAGGTAATGAACTGGAGCGAATATCGGGAAGAGGCACCGATGAGAACAACAAGAACGGTGATTTCTATTACGACTTCATTCTGGAGGCTCCGGATGCGAGCGCAAAATCTATTTTCATGAAGCCGTTCACACCTGAATTCAAAGATCCCAATGCAGCTTCAGGCGAATTCAAACTGGATAAGAATGGAGAGACCGTCAAAAATTACTTGAAAGATCTTGAGGTGAGTATCCCTATTAAATAATTCACTAGATTACCAATTTTGGAGCAAGTGAAGAAGTGCCCGTCAAAACTTCTGCGGGCACTTCTTTTTATATTTTCTAAATTACGAAATTCAACCAATAATTAACCTGAATTCGCAATTGATAAGAAATATACTTACATCTGGCATGTTATGATCTGAAGAGACAAGGAAGTCATAGAAGCAAGCTGGTTTTAACATTTAATTTACTTATACGAGGGAGTGTAGAATCGATGATTAGCAAAGTTGGTCAAATTATGGTGTATGTATACAATCAGGATCAAGCCGTGAAGTTTTGGACTGAGATGCTGGGATTTGAAGTAATCGCTGAAGAGAACAACGGTGAAATGAGATGGATTGAAATCGCTCCAACGAAGGAAGCAGAAACAAGCATCATTCTGCATGATAAGGAACTCGTAGCCAAAATGTCGCCAGAATTACATTTGGGCACACCGTCTTTAATGTTGTTCACGGAAAATTTCGATGCGCTGCATCGTCATTTAACCAGCCACAATATCACGGTCGGCGAAGTGGTACATTTGCCTTCTGGCAGAGTTTTCAATTTTGCGGATGTGGAAGACAACTATTTTGCTGTCATGGAAAAATAAGATGAACCGTTCCATCAGATCAACCATAGATCATATGGATGTAAAGTCGCCTATTTGGCGGCTTTTTTGTATGAAAGAAATATCCCTGCTGAACTATGCATTAGCGGCCTGATCTAAACGGCTAGATGGCCGGCGCGTTATACTTTCTCCCTATATTCGCTATAATGGATACAGTGCTTTGAGGAAGGGAATGTCATACATGAGGAAAGTCATCGTCATAGGGTCTGGAATTCTGGGGGCATCGACCGCTTATCAGTTAGCCAAAATGGGAGCGGAAGTCCTCGTTATAGACCGTAAAGATCAAGGGCAGGCTACCGATGCCGCGGCAGGAATTATATGTCCCTGGCTGTCGCAAAGGCGGAATCAGGCATGGTACCGATTGGCCAAAGCCGGCGCACGCTTTTATCCTGAATTAATAAACGAGCTTATCAGCGAGGGCGAGACAGACACGGGTTACGCTCAAGTCGGCGCTCTTAGCATTCATGAAGATGTGAACAAAATCAGTAAGATGGAGGAGCGGGCGCATACGAGAAAAGCGGATGCTCCGGAAATCGGCGAGATCACACGGCTGAATCAGGAAGAAACCCGTGAACGGTTTCCTTTGCTCCAGGAAGGCTATCATTCCGTTCATATCAGCGGTGCAGCCCGTGTCGATGGTCGGGCGCTGCGAGATGCGTTGATCCGATCAGCGCAAAGGCACGGAGCCGAGCTAATAAACGGGAATGCCGAGCTGCAGTATCAGGCGACCCGCGTAACTGGAGCCCAAGTCGGATCCAAGCGCTACTCGGCTGATGAAGTCATCGTCTGTGCCGGCGCCTGGGCAAAACAACTGCTGCAGCCTTTAGGCATTCATTTTGGGGTTCACTATCAGAAAGCGCAAATCATGCATGTAGAGGTGTCCGATCATCCAGATACAGGAGACTGGCCGGTGATCATGCCGCCTTCGGATCAATATTTGCTCGCTTTCGATAACCAAAGGATCGTAATCGGGGCGACTCACGAAAATGAAATCAAGGACTACGATACGAGGGTGACCCCTGGCGGCATGCAGGAAATCCTGAATAAAGGATTGGCATTGGCGCCTGATTTAGCGGACAGCACGTTTCAGGAAGTGCGAGTCGGTTTTCGTCCATTTACGCCCGGCTTTCTTCCCGTCATCGGCCCAGTTCCTGAGTGGGAAGGGCTGATTACGGCAAACGGGCTGGGAGCGTCCGGACTAACGATGGGGCCATTTCTAGGGTATCAGCTGGCAAAGCTGGCGCTCCGCATGCCGCTGGATATCGATATCCGCGATTATGATGTTCGTAAAGCCATGGAAGAAGCTCAAGTTTGAAGCTTCGGCTGAACAGAGCCGGGAATGGATCGCAGAAATATCCTCCATGCAGATGAATACTGGATTTCAAAAAGCCGCGATCATATCGCGGCTTTTATTGATGAGTATGGCGAAGACTCCGACATTCTAGACGGTCGTGAGGGATTCGTTCATGCGGTTGGCTTTCAGCTTGCCAAACAGGAACCGTACGATGGGGCCTACAATGAGAAGTTGAAGCGGCAGCGCAAACACAAAATTTTTAATGAAAATGGAGAAGTAGCTTCCAAGCAGCGATTCACCAGGCAGGCCGTCGGCAAAGTAAGAGGACGCCAGACCGTACATGGACATAAAAGTCACCATCCCAATCACCATAAAAAAGGCCATTGCCACGATCATGATAATTTTGCTGGATTTGTTGCGCGTTATGGAAAATACGATTTTTTTGGCTGCAGGGCCGACAACAAACAGCTCCAGCAGGAAGGCAATCATAAAGCCCAGAACAAACTGCGTGAGTACGGCTGCAAGCGATATGTTTCCGATCAATCCGTTCGTGATCAGATTGTAGGTGGTCATCATGATGACCATCCCCACACACATCATCATACCGAAATAGAAATTTTCTTTCTTAGTTGTTGGCACTTTCATCATCCTTTCTAGTTACCTTTGTAATTATAGGGACGGGGAAAAGCTCCTCGTAAGTGAAAATTCTGTGAACATTTACAGAAAAGTTTCTAATGCTATGAAAAACTGCGACTAATTATATTGCGAATCTGCAAACGCTAGTTTCGATTATCATCTTGAAATCATGCGGTTTGATTTACTGCTCTTGGGGGCCAATTTGCTAATTCATCGTTTATGGCTTGATTATCCAAGATCAGCATTTTATAATGAGTAAAAACTCACTCAATAAAAAGGAGGGGCAACTTGCCACGTACAAAGGAACAATACGAAGAAATGCGTAACGCAACCAGACAAAAAATACAATCCGCCGGAATGCGGCTTTTTGTTCAAAAAGGGTTCGGCTCCACGAATGTGCAGGACATAGCGGATGCAGCCGGTATCAGCATCGGGCTTTTATACCGGCATTACAAAACAAAAGACAGCTTGTTTAATGAACTTGTTGAATTTGCGCTTGACGGCTTGACCCAAATCATCCAAACCTTCGAAGACGCTGATTCGCCGAAAAAACTCATGACGAAGTTTGTTGACGAAATTTATCACGATATGCAGGATGGGGAAGAGCTTGCCAATTTGCTGATTCTCATGAATCAGCTGTTTTTCTCCGGTGATGGAGCCAATCGGAAACAAGCTGAGGTTTTAGAGGTAAATGGTCGGCTGTTGCGTTCTACCGCCGCACTTATTAAGAAGGGACAGGAGTCAGGCGATTTCCGTCCTGGAGATGCCCATGAAATGGCTGTGTTGTTTTATTCGGCATTGCAGGGCCTGGCTGATATGAAAGTGATAATGAAAAAAAACTTCGTTATGCCATCACCGAGCGTACTCACATTATTCCTGTTCAAGGAGGGAGAGTGACTATGTTTACAGTTAGGAAAGCCGATCAATTAGAAATGGATGCAAGAGTTCAAATGTCCCGTATTTTTGCAGATGGGTTCTCGCAATGGCTTGGGTATTTCTCTAAAGATAAGGAGCAAATCGCCAGGGCCTTTGCGCACATGTTTAACCTGGACCAATTTTTTATTGCCGTTGCCGGCGACAAAGTGGCTGGAATGGCTGCATGTTCGGACGGCACCTCTTTATCCGTGAAACTCAACAAAAAAGAGCTGCGGAAGCATTTGGGATTATATAAGGGCAGCCTTGCGCACATGTTTTTGAAAAAGGAATTTGAATCGCCACTTGCGAATCCGTCTCCGATGAAGTGTTCGATTGAGTTTGTGGGGACGGCCGCGGAATATCGAGGACAAGGGGTAGGCTCGCTGATCATAGGCCATATTCTTGAAGCTGCTCCATACCGTGAGTTTTTAATAGAAGAGGTAGCCGATACGAATGTACCAGCGATGAGACTCTACGAAAAGATGGGTTTTAAGGAATACAAACGGACCACGATTCCCCCAAAGAGAGCAGGAAAAATAGGCATTAATCATATCGTATCTCTAAAGCAAGTAAAATGAGGAACACGGATTAATCCACTAACATAGATCCGTGAATGTCAGCTTACATGTAGGGTTATGGCCATAGTCCAAAAGTTGTAATAACGGGTCACTTCCTGGTTGAAAAGTAATAAACGAATAACAGCGGACCTATACGATATTACGGACCTCCGGCAGATGTGCGGATATCCATATCATGATAGGGTAAAGGCAGGATCAGGCAGCCATTGTAAGTGAAAACAAACGATGCCGCGTCGAATCCTCCTTTTTTACATGAAAATGACCATATTACGAAAATGGTCAATTGGTTCTGTAACGAGAATTATTCTGCCCGAAAATGGGCAAATACAAAGAGATGACAGGGATGATGGAGGGAGATCGCATGACACAAACCAAGGAAGTGCCTCAGCCTAAAACCTACGGTCCGCTCGGCAATCTGCCGCTGCTGGATTCCGCCGCACCGGTCCAATCGCTTGTGAAAGTTGCCTCCGAGCTCGGACCGATCTTTCAATTTCAATATCCAGGCGGACGCAAGGAACTGTACGTTTCGGGACATGAATATGTCAAGGATGCTTGTGACGAGAAGCGGTTTGATAAACGAATCTGGGCACCGCTGCAGAATGTCCGCCCATTCGCGGGGGATGGATTGTTTACGAGCGCCACGCAGGAGCCAAACTGGAAAAAAGCCCATAACATTCTGCTCTCCAGCTTCAGCCAGCGCGCGATGCAAGGCTACCACACGAAAATGGTCGATATCGCCATGCAGCTGGTCCAGAAATGGGCTCGGCTCAATCCGGACGAAACCGTGGACGTTCCTGCCGACATGACGCGCTTGACGCTGGATACGATCGGCCTCTGCGGATTTAATTACCGGTTTAACAGCTTCTACCGCGAAGACAACCATCCATTTATCGACAGTATGGTGCGGGCGCTGGATGAGGGCATGAACCAGCTTCATCGTCTGGGCATCCAGGACATGTTTATGATTAAAAAGAAACGGCAGTTTCAGGAGGATATCCAGTTCATGTTCTCCCTCGTGGATGAGCTCATCCAAGATCGCAGAAAGCACGGCGGTGAAGAAGGGGATTTGCTCGCGCATATGCTGGAAGGCGTCGATCCCGATACAGGCGAGTCTCTCGATCATGAGAACATCCGTTACCAGATCATCACCTTTCTGATCGCCGGACATGAGACGACAAGCGGCTTGTTGTCCTTTGCCATTTATTATTTGATGAAAAATCCGGAAGCCTTGTTTAAGGCGGTCAGCGAAGTGGACCGCGTACTGAAAGATCCCGTTCCGACCTATAACCAGGTGAGGGAACTCAAATACGTCCGCATGGTACTCAACGAGTCGCTGCGCTTATGGCCAACGGCGCCTGCTTTCTCCTTGTATGCAAAGGAAGATACGGCGATCGGGGGAACCTATCCCATGAAGAAAGGGGACAGCGTGACCGTCCTGATCCCAGGGCTCCATCGGGACTCGCGGGTTTGGGGGGACGATGCGGAAACGTTCAGACCCGAACGTTTCGAGGATCCGAGCCAGGTGCCGCATGACGCATACAAACCGTTTGGTAACGGCCAACGCGCCTGCATCGGTCAGCAGTTTGCGCTGCAGGAAGCAACCCTGGTCCTTGGTTTGGTTCTCAAATATTTCGAACTGATCGATAACCAGCCGTATGAGCTGAAAGTAAAGGAAACACTCACTCTGAAGCCGGAAGGGTTCCGTATTCAGGTTCGAAGCCGTCAAGGCGGGACGGCTCTTCTGGTACCGGGTGGCGGTCAAGTTGCTTCGCTCGAATCGAAGAAGCGGGATGATGCCAAGTCCGATCCTTCGGCGGCATTTGCCCATCATACGCCGCTGCTTGCATTGTACGGTTCCAATCTGGGCACGGCTGAGGGAATTGCCAGAGAGGTGGCGGATGCTGCGAAGCATCAAGGGTTCGACAGCCAGGTGGGCACACTGGACGAATATGCAGGAAAACTTCCGAAGGAAGGCGTTGTAGTCATCGTTACTGCATCGTACAACGGACAACCGCCTTCCAATGCCAAGGCTTTCACGGAATGGCTCGAGAACGCGAACGAATCCGAAATTGAGGGCGTTCGTTACGCGGTATTCGGGTGCGGAGACCATAACTGGGCAAGCACGTATCAGCGCATTCCCCGCTTCATCGACGAGCAGCTTGCACTCAAAGGGGGCCAGCGTTTGATCCAGCGCGGCGAAAGTGATGCAAGCGGCGATTTTGAGCGGGAAGTCGATGAGTGGACGGAGCATTTATGGCCGGATTTGATGCAAGCGCTCGGATTTCCGGTTACGGCGGTCCATGGACAGAAACGCAGCGCCTTGTCCGTTCAGTTCGTCCAGGGTGCGGCCGCCGTTCCGTTGACGGAAACCTATCGCGCCGTGACAGGGCGTATCGTATTTAGCCGCAATCTGCAGCATGAGGGCAGCGGAAGGATCACGCAGCATATCGAAATCTCGCTCCCGCCGGGAACGGAATACCGTGAAGGCGATCATCTGGGGGTCCTTCCGGTCAATCCAAAGACATTGGTTCAGCGAGTACTTCGAAGATTCAAACTGAACGCGGGCTCCCATCTTATTTTGTCTGCAGAAGGAAGAAGCGGCGCGCATTTGCCGACCGGCATACCTGTCCGCCTTGACGATCTGCTGTCCCGCAGCGTGGAACTGCAGGAACCGGCTACAAGGGCGCAGATACGGGAAATGGCCGCTAGCACGGTATGTCCGCCGCATGCCAAAGAGCTCCAAGAACTGATAGAGGAAGCGAGCTATCAGGCCGAAGTTCGGACCAAACGGATCACCATGCTCGACCTGCTGGAGCGGTATGAAGCCTGCGAACTGCCGTTTGAACGGTTTCTTGAGCTTCTGCCGCCATTGAAGCCGAGATATTATTCGATTTCCAGCTCACCGAAAGTTAGCCGGAATACGGCAAGCGTCACGGTTAGCGTCGTTCGGGACCGGGCATGGAGCGGCAAGGGAGAATACCGGGGCATTGCTTCGAACTATTTGGCCGAATTGGAAACGGGCGCGGAGGTCTTGATGTTTATACGGTCTCCCGAGTCGGGTTTTGCGCTGCCGGAGGATCCAGCGACGCCTATGATCATGATCGGACCAGGCACGGGCGTTGCACCGTTCAGGGGATTTATCCAAGCGAGACAAGCGCTTCGGGAGGCAGGTAAAGAGCTGGGCGCCGCGCATCTGTACTTCGGCTGCCGGAATCCGGAGCAGGACTTCCTGTATCGCGAGGAGTTTGAGCGGGCAGAGCAGGAGGGGCTGGTCACGTTGCATACGGCTTTCTCGAGGGTAAGAGGAGCGGAGAAATGCTATGTTCAGCATTTGATGAAACAAGACGGAATGTTATTGCTGTCGCTGCTTGAGGGCGGAGCGCAAATGTACATTTGCGGCGACGGCTCCCGGATGGCTCCGGAGGTGGAACAAACGCTGATTCAATCCTATCAGGAGCGCCATGGCGTGAATGCTGAAGATGCTGCTGCCTGGCTGTCGGGTTTGGAATCGACAGGACAATATGTAAAAGACGTCTGGGCTGGTTGATTCTCATGCCGGAAGGGATTCTCCTGAGTTTCCAGGATCGTATTTGTGATAAAATGATCCTAATATCGAGCTTTGGAAACAGATCGGAAGGAGAGTGTGGCTTATGCGGGAAAGCGAAACCTGTGTACCGACCGGCGTGAAACCCCAAGACACCGGCTTTGGATATACACTGTCCTTAATCGGCGGCAAGTATAAAATGATCATCCTGTACTGGCTGTCAGAAAAAAAGATCATGCGGCATAACGAGCTGAAACGAAGCATCGGCTCCATATCCTTTAAAACGCTTAGCATCATGTTAAAGGAGCTGGAAACGGATGATCTTATCGTTCGGACGGAATATCCCCAGGTTCCCCCGAAAGTGGAATACACTTTATCCGAACGCGGACTTTCTCTCATACCTGTATTACACATGATGTGCGAATGGGGAGAGAAGAACAGTTTGAGCGCTCCGGAAGGTGTACAGCGTGAAGCTTGACGACGGCCGATGTAACTAAAGAAGTATTTCCTACAGCAGGAAATACTTCTTTTTTACTTTGTTGCAGCAACTCATCATAGGTTGTCTAAGAACTTCAAATACTGCCGGGCGCTTATATCCAATGTGCTTTGGGGCGGCCACGGCTCCATGTCGGGCGCGTTTCCGCCAGGTTCCTTCTCCTGCCCATAGAAAGCATAGAACGAACGATAATCGGCATCGCAGTATAAGAACGTTGTCTCCAATGGAGCCAGCAGCTGCCCCAGGGTGTGGCGGTACCTTCCGTTTTCCCGATAATCTTCCTCTTTAATGCCGGCGGATACGGCTAATGCGACCTTGCGTTTCTTTAGTTTATCGCCTCCATTCGAACCATAAGCCCAACCATAAGTCAAAACATCATCCAGCCATTTTTTTAGGAGCGGCGGGCAGCTAAACCAATAAACGGGGAATTGCAAAACTAAAATTTGATGCGATTCTATGAGCTGCTGCTCTTTTTCCACGTCTATGATTCCGTTCGGATACGCTTTGTGCAATTCGTGAACGGTATACTTATCCGGGTATTGCCGGAGTTCTTCTACCCAGCGCTTATTGATGATCGAAGTTTCTATGTTCGGATGCGTTACGATAACGAGAGTTTTCAAAAGATGATTCCTCCTTGGATATGATGTATGTTCTAGAGTATAAAGGGCTCGCCGGTTTGATGTAAGTATGCACTTTTCTTACAGGTACTTACCTAAAGGTGAGCGTTCTGGGGAAACGGCAGGTCCGATCCGGTGCCACGGAAAAACAATCTATCAACTTTATGAAATTTATGATATATAATTATTTGCATTGAAATGCATCGGAATGGAAACGTGCGGGTACATATTCTCTAGATCGATTTATCGGATCACCGACAAATGCATGTAGGGCTCGCATTAGGAAATAGTATCAGTATCATATTAATTTCATCGAAGGAGTTCTTTGTTCCATGGTAGACTTTTTTATGAATTTCAATCCCATCATCCAAGCATTGCTGGCCACCTTGTTTACCTGGGGGATGACGGCGTTAGGTGCGGCTCTTGTTTTTGTTACGAAAACATTGAACCAGCGCTTGCTGGATAGTATGTTGGGGTTTGCCGGTGGCGTCATGATTGCGGCCAGCTACTGGTCATTATTGGCACCGGCCATCGAACTGTCGGAAGGCAATCCGATCGGGAACTGGTTTCCGGCTGCGTTCGGATTTTTATTAGGCGGAGTATTCATATGGGGAATCGATAAGATTCTACCCCATCTTCACCCCAATTCTCCGATGGGAGGAGCGGAGGGATATAATCCGAGAGTGAGGAAAAGAAGCACCTTGCTGGTTCTGGCCATCACGCTGCACAACATTCCGGAAGGATTAGCGGTGGGGATCGCATTTGGGGCTCTTGCGAACGGGGGAACGGAGGCATCTCTGGTGGGAGCTTTGACGCTGGCCCTAGGTATCGGCATTCAGAACTTCCCGGAGGGCGTAGCGGTCTCGATGCCGCTCCGCGGTGACGGAATGTCGCGGAAAAGAAGCTTTTTTTATGGACAGTTTTCAGGAATGGTCGAACCTATCGCCGCGGTGATAGGCGCGGTCGCCGTAGCCTTCATTGAACCCATGCTGCCTTATGCCTTGAGCTTTGCGGCCGGAGCGATGATCTTTGTCGTAGCCGAAGAGGTGATTCCAAGCTCACAGGAAAAAGGCAACAAGGATTTGGCTTCGATGAGTTTGATGTTCGGTTTCGTACTGATGATGATTCTGGATGTGGCATTGGGATAGTACTTGATTAAAGAAAAAGTCGCAATCTTTGCGGCTTTTTTTTGTTTAAATGCATAGTCTGCAGTGTATTCCCAAGCTTTACTAGACTTAGGTCGGGGTTCCAATCTCATTCGCGGGGTCAATGCTCATTTCCCGTAGGGATGTTATACTGAACAGGACTTCAGTAATTGGCAAAAAAAGAGAACTCATACAGGGATGATATGGAAGGAATGAGGAACACGTTATGAAGAAGAGAACAGGATTCTTGATCGTGGCAATCGGCGTGCTGCTGCTGATCTTTACGATGAACCCAAGGAACATTTTTTCGGATATTCAATTCGGCTTTTCCTTTGACACCAAGAAGATAAATGAAGAGCAAACGTTTGATGCGGATGATTACCGGGACTTGACGGTGAAGACCGGAAGCATCGACATTCATGTCGTCCAAGGAGCCGCGGATCAGATCAAGGTGCGGCTGAGTGGAAAGGCAAGTTCGAAATATGCCGACCAGGTGAAACTGCAGGTTGAGCCGAACGGCGATTCGATGACGGTTGGCGTCGAAGAAGATCATGGCATTAATCTGGGTATAAGCATTATGGATCTACAGTTAACGGTGGAGTTACCGGAAAAGAACTGGGAAACGGCCAAGATCGAAAGCGGGAGCGGTAATATCGAAGTAGAGAGCTTACTGGGAGACGAGGTTACCGTCAAGGCAGGCAGCGGCAATGTCAATGTCCAGCAGGTGAACGCCGGCGAGCTGGCGGTGCATACCGGCAGCGGCAATATCGAAGTTGAGGAGATTGAAGCCGAATCGGTGGCGCTGCAATCGGGGTCCGGCGAAATCTCGGCAGACGGCTATCATGCCGAACAGCTGAGCTTTCAAAACGGCAGCGGCAACGTTGAGCTGAGTGATGGAGAAGCGGCTTTGCAAGGCAAGACGGGATCCGGCAATATCCGCGTAGATACGGAACGATTGGTTCATGATGCCGATCTGCGAACCGGCAGCGGCAACGTGAGCATTGATCTGGCTCAAGAACCTACTTCGTTGGAAGTCGATTACCAGGGAAGTTCCGGTGAGGGAAATATTCGGTTGGATGGAATGCGTTACGAGGTGAAGGACGAAGACAAAGGAAGACTGAAGGGAACGCTTGGCAGCGGCGACGTGCTGTTGAAGGTTCGCACGGGCTCCGGAAACTTCAAGCTGGAATAATTCTGTGCATAAAAGAGACGAGAAGACATCCTAACGGGGATGTCTTTTTTGTTGTGCATGAAGTCAACAAGGTACAAAAGCCAAGGTGAAAATTATCGATTGAAGGCGAATGCAGTGTGTATAATGAGGAAGAATATTTGCTTCCAATTTATAGGTGAGGAGACATGATATGCTTCCGATTCAATTGCATGAAATACCCGAGTCGATTATAGATGAAGTAGGTACGGTATCCAAGCTGGAATTTCCAAGACAGGGTCATACATCGGATGTAGGAATACTGGAAAACGAGCAGGGGCGATTTATTCTAAAGCGAACGAAGGGAGAGCAGTACAACTCGTGGCTGGCACAAGAAATCCGCGTTCTGCATTCTCTGCAAAAGACATCGTTGCTGGTCCCTTCGGTTTACAGGTTCGTGGAAGATAAAGAAAACAATCAATCGTGGGCGCTTAACAAACACCTTAATACATGGTGATTTCACGATTGATAATGTTTTGGTTCGCGACGGAAACATTACGGGCATCATAGATTGGAGCGGTGGAGCGCTTGGTGATCCAAGGTATGATGTGTCTTTGGCGATACGCCCTAAACCGAACGCGATTGAAACCGAATCGGAAATCGACGTTTTCTTTGAAGGATATGGGAGAGGAAGGATTAGCGAGTCGGAGTACAAGTACTTTGAAGAAGGATTATATGCATTTTTCTAGATAGGATCGGGGGGCTAATCACCATCACCTGATTATGATTCGTACTAGAACAGCTGACGATTCGAAACCGTCAGCTGTTCTTATTCATATTAAGCTATGAGTGCCAAGCTTCCACTAGTAAGCAGCGGACCAAATTAAAAACCAAAAGCCTGCTGAATCAGTTTCGCGTAGATGGCCGCTGCTTCCTTCCGCAGAAGATTGTCCGTTGGCCGGTAATCGGCCGCACCGTTTGCATCCTTGGTCACTTCGGGACCATGCATGCCGGTTCCGACCATAAACTGCACCGCTTCATCCGCCCACGCGGCCGGTTTCGTACGGAGTTTGGACGGGACGGCCTTCGCGCCAAGCGCATGATGTGCAGTCCGCCATATGATAACTGCAGCCTCTTGGCGCGTGATCGGCTGATCGGGTTCGAAATTCTGGTTCGTCTTGCCGATCACGGCGCCCATATCCGCAGCATTCTGCACATAACCAGCAAGCGGGTGCCCTTGCATATCTTTGAATATGCTTACGCTTTCGCTAGGCTTCATGCCGGCCAGCCTGCTGATGACGCTGACAAACTCGGCCCGGGTAATCGGTTCATCCGGCCGGAAGCTGGATTGTCCTTTATCCCCGAAAGCCTGGAGAGACTGAGCGAAGTAAATGTCCTTGGCATAAGGATTTTCTTCAGGGACGTCGTTGTAAGGAGCAGGATTCGGGAGCTTCTCGGACATACTGTCGATGGCCGTGTAATACATGTACGCAACATCACCGTTATCATCTTCCTTAAACGCGGCGGGTACGCCGTTCTCATCCACAAACCGCAGCGGTCCGACCGGTTTGAGTTTATGCTCGCCCATGGCATCGTTAACCAGCAGCTCGCCTTGTCCGGCAGTCACCTGGGTGGCGATAATCGGAGTCCTCAGGCTTCTGTATAGGCCCTCGAATTTCTGCAGCTGCTCCTGATGGAGTGGGAATGAATTCTCTGAGCCCTGCTTTTTCGGATAGAAATGATCCATGAACGCGACGAAAAATTCGCTGCGGATCGAAGAGCTCTTGTCGCTGTTAACAACGATCAGACCACCGACATTCTGGTCGGGAAGCAGCCAAAGCCAGGAATGGTAGCCCTCCAAATCGCCGCCTTTGCCAATCACCGTTTGGCCGTTATGGCTGTTGTGCATGAACGACTCGAAGCCGTAAGACGTCAACGGAATGCCAGCGGCATCATAATGCGTCTTGTGCATCAATCGCGTCGTTTCCTCCTTCAGGATGCGGGCCGATCCGAATCGGCCCTCGTTCAGATGGGCAGTAATGAAATTGGCCATATCGGTACCGCTGGCGAACATGCCGCCTTCAGGTGCGATGGTAGGCACGTTCTCGTAAGGCTTTATCGGTTGTTGATCGACATTGTACCCCGTGGCAAGATTCGCGATGATATCGTCGTTCATTCGAAATGCGGCACGCTTCATGTTCAGCGGGTCGAATATTTGCTTTTTGATATAATTCTCAAACGGCTCTCCAGATACGCTCTGGACAATATATCCCTGCATGGAGGATGCCAGATTGTCATACCGGTAAACTTCACCAGGCGTACGAACCACAGCCGGAGCATTCACCCGGATAAAATCGGCGAGCGGAATCTCGCCCTTCTGAATGATTTGAGGCGGAACCGAGTAGCTGTCCGTAAAATCGAAGCCCGTCGTATGCGTCAGCAAATGCTCAACGGTGACGGGGGCGCCGGTAAGGTTAGGGATCTTCACATCCGGCATGTATTCGGTTATGTTTTGCTTCAGGTCGATTTTCCCGTTCTCGACCAGCTGCATGACCGCCGTTGCGGTAACCGATTTCGATATCGATGCCATGCGGAACAATGTACGATCCGGATCAATCTTCTTCTTGGATTCAAGATCGGCGTAACCGTAGCCCGTATTCAACAGCACCTTGTCGTCTTGTACGACCACTACTAGTGCGCCTGCCAGCATGTCCGAAACCTGGGGATCGGCAAAATAAGCGTCAGCGAAAGCCTTGACTTCGTTGGAGCTTAGTACCGGTGCCCCCGCATGCCGGGATTCGACTGCGACTTCTGCGGATTTGGCCGCTGCCGCATGAATATCGACGGGGAAAGCCAGCAGACTGGCGGACAGCACGGAGGCTGCCAATACACGAATGGTTCTTGACTTGCTTTGTCTCTTCGGCTTCATGTGTTCCTCTCCTTATCACATATGCATTGGATTTCCACTTAATGGTAGACCATGCAGAGAGGAGGAAGAACAGTCCCAAGAAGGAGTTTGAACTGGATCCGCGGCAGGAAACCAGACTCGACTTTGGTCCAGGGAATTGTATTGGCAAGCCGTGCAATGCATAATTTATACCATGAATCTTTTAAAAGTATAATAAAATGCTAAAAATTCTGTTAAATCTTCAGATTCATATACTATAATTGTATTAAAAGTAAATGTTATATATTGGGGATGATACAATGAACTTATTCATGAAGGAGAGCGGAAACATTCATGCGTCAAGGATGATCGTATTTTTGCATGGGGGCGGGGTAAGCGGCTGGATGTGGAACAAGCAGCTTCCCTTTTTTAAAGACGATTACTGCCTGGTTCCCGATTTACCCGGACACGGCGGCAGCTCCGCCAACGGGCCCTTTTCTATAAAACGCACTGCAGCCCAGATCAATGAGGTCATCTCGAATAAGGCGGACGGAAGGGAAATTATTGTATTCGGTTTTTCCTTGGGGGCTCAGATTCTCGTGGAAATGATGTGCCAACGACCTCAACTCATCGATTACGCAATCGTAAACAGCGCTTTGCTTAGGCCGATGCCGGCTGCGCTGAAGCTGATCGAACCTTCTGTACGAATGACCTTTCCGCTGACCAAATACCGATGGTTCTCCAGATGGCAGGCAAGCACGCTGTACGTGAATCGGGATGATTTTGAACAGTATTATTCGGAATCCCTGCATATGCCTTCGGAGCTGCTGGTTTCGGTGCTCAAGGAAAACATGTCCTATGCAATCTCTCCAAGCATCAAAGAATCTTCGACGAAGGTATTGGTTACGGTCGGGGAGAAGGAAAGAGCCAGCGTTAAAAAATCAGCCAGGGACCTCGTGCAGCTATCCAACCTTGCGGAGGGGATCGTGTTTCCCGGTATCGGGCACGGCATACCGCTTGCCGATCCGGCATTATTCAACCGCGTAACGGGGAAGTGGCTGAACACCGGGGAACTGCCGGAAGATCTTCCTCAGGTGTAGTACGGAGGCGAGGAAGATCAGGGATTCCATTTTACAAATTAGCAGTGGACTTTGCCCTAAGGGCAAGGTGTAAAGTGATCTTGAACCAAGAGTCTAGACGGAAAGAGGTGGATCCTTGCTGCCGATTGGGGAATTCTCCAAACTATGCGAAGTATCGACGAAGACGCTTCGGTATTACGATGAAATCGGATTAATTCATCCGGATCAGATCAATCCGGAAAACGGGTATAGGTATTATTCCATCGCTCAGCTAAAGAGAATGCTCTATATTAACCGGTTGAAGTCTTACCATTTTTCACTGGACGAAATCAAAGAAATCTTAGCGGGGGAACCGGATCACTCGGATGAGAAGCTTTACACGGCCCTTCACCGCAAGCGTCGGGAAGTCCAGCACAAATTAGATATGTATCATCATGCCCTGAACCGAATGGACCAGGATATCCTGAGTCTGGAAAAGGGCATCGACGTGATGTCGTACCTGAATCGAATTGAAGTGCAGCTTGTGGATCGGGCGCCAATGCATCTTCTTTTCATTCGCCGGATGATGAGCAGGGAGGATTATGCTCTGGGTTATGGCAGGTATTTTAGCGGGTTATATGAACAGATTGCCAAGGAGAAGCTTACATTGGTTGGTACGCCCATGACGATTTATCACAGCTCCGAATACAATCCCGCAGGCAATGACACCGAGTTTGCCCTCCCGGTCAAGGAGAGGGTTATTGGAACGAGGGACCTGGAGGGAGGACGATGTGCCAAGTCTGTTTGGAAGGGTTCCTATTCGGATTTGACATCGGTATATGCCAGGCTCAGGGAATGGATAGAAGAAGAGGGATACGCATTGCGCCAATCCCCGTATGAAATCTATGTAACCGATCCGAATCAAGCCACGGCTGCCGAGCACTTGGTTACTGAGGTCTATTTTCCCGTGTCGAAAAAACAAATAAAAAATGCGAGGTATCTCTAATGAAGAGAGAGTATTGGCCAACGAAGGCATGGCAAGCCGCTGCCCCTGAAGCCTTGAGTTTGGATGCCGGCAAGCTTTCGGACCTTGATGCTTTGATCCCATCCGAATACGGCAACATCAACGGTATGGTCGTGGTGAGAAACGGATATATCGCATATGAAAAATACGATCATGGTTGCGGCCCGGAGGATACCCACCATGTGGCATCGGTCACCAAGAGCGTTTTATCCGCCCTCATAGGCATTGCCATCGGTGCCGGTTATATTGACAATTCGGATCAAAAGGTGCTGGATTTCTTTCCCGAATATGAACACAAGTCCGCTGATCGGCAAATACAAGACATTACGCTTCGCCATCTTCTTACGATGACGGCTCCGTATCCCTTTGAGGACTGGCGCGAGCCATTGGACAAAATGTGCATGCAGCCTGATTGGGTAGCATATACGCTTGATATGCTGGGGGAAGGCGGAACCCTGGGAGCGTTCAAATATTCCACCGCAGGAGTGCACCTGCTGTCAGCCATTATCACCCGCACCACCGGAAAAAGCGCACGCGCCTTTGCGAACGAACACTTGTTTAAACCGATTGGCATGACCGAAATCCCGGATCATGACATGGGATCATTCGGATTTGATCATTTATTCGGTAAAGACGTCAGGGGATGGGTCAAAGACCCCGGCGGCAACACCACGGGTGGATGGGGCCTTACGTTAAGCCCGCGCGATATGGCGCGTTTCGGTTTTCTGTACCTGAACCGCGGCCTATGGGACAGACAACCGATTATACCGGGAGATTGGATAGACCAATCAACGGCGATGAACGCTAACCAATACGGTTATTTGTGGTGGCTGAGGGATGAGGACGGAATTTATACATATTCGGCCGTAGGCGATGGAGGCAATATCATCTGCTGCATTCCGGAAAAAGATATGGTTGTAGCGATTGCATCGTCCTTTATCGCCAATCCGCGGGATCGATGGACCTTGATAAAGGAAGGCGTGCTTTCCGCTGTCATAGAATAAATCGAGGAACGTAAACGCCATTCGCGCTATCTTCTTTCCTTGTTACGTACCTGGTTCTCATCGCAATTCCGTTCTGCTAGAAGATGTATAATCCGATTACTAAGCAAATGCACCCAGCTTCAGAACGGCTGAGCAGCTGACATTCGTTCGCCACATGACGAAAGAAAGGTGAGCAGGCAACATGAAAGACCTGCAAATGAACCGATATGATGCGAACAGCCGCAGTCTCCAGACTGCGGCTGCTTGTATCATATGGAAGAACTGTTCCCTCATCATGAAGGCAAGCATGTAGTTTACGCCAGTTCCAGCACAACCATTTGATGATTATCCAGATTGGGAACCGTATAGTTGATCTCCCCCTGACTCCCAATGGTATAAGAAAGCTCTTCCATCGAGGGGGCCAGATAGATCCGCCGGATCGAAGGCGCCGCAGGGAGGCGCAAGCGGACGGAAACATCCCGCAGCGGTACGATGTCCTCGATGACTTCAATGCGCCCCTTCAGGACAGGAGAAGCATAGAGAAGGTGATTGATATAACGATTCTCCTCCTGCTGATACTGCAGCGTCGCGATGCCCCGTGCCGGCAAATCGCAGCGTAGAGTAGGCTTTGGCAGGAGCCGGTCGATCGCATGCAATACCATCTCCTTCAGAATGAGATGGCCGTTGTCCGCATAGTCGCCGAACACATTCCATGCGATGTAGATGCCGTTTGTGCTCTCAATCATCCCCGGGCCGCCGTCTTCTCCGGCGCTTGGCGTGTGCTGATGTGAGCAGAACGTGAACACATCGCGGTTGAAGTACGGGTTCTCCCGGCTGCCAAGCGTTCGGCCGCCGTTCAATTCAACCAGCTGACCTTCACCGTACATTACGTACGATGCAGGCATGAGAGGTCCTGGAACAAAGTCCGGGCGGAAATAAGACGGACGGTATGGGCTCTGGCCCTGCCAGTTCAATCCGAGATCCAGCGCAAACGCGTCGCCTGCCGCATTCAAACCCGAACGACCCGAGGCTAGAACTTTTCCTCCGCCCGCTGTGAATGCACGGATGTCCTCTTCCAATCCGGGCCATATCGGTACCTCGTCCGGCAGAATCAGCACGTTGTAGAGGCTAAAATCAGCACTTGCATCCACGATGTCGTAAAGGTAATGCCCTTCGGTCAGGATGCGTACCGCACCGGCATCCGCCAGGTTGTTCCGGTCATTCGACTTCCGTGCTTCCGGGCAAGCCTCCCAAGCAGCCTCCAGCGACAGGACGGCGATGTCCGCCACGGAAGAGGTTGCGCTGCACCAAGGCTCTTTCGCTTCCACCTCCGCATAGGCTGTGCCGATCAAGGCGTAGGTTGCTTCATCCATGAGACCCGAAGGATGAAGCTGGTCGCCGATCGAGCACTTGGCGCCATGGGCGAGACTGAGCGCCGTTTCGAAGCGCAGTGCGTTCGGATGCTTGTAACCGCCGAATTCGCCCCAGGAGGTATGGAATTTGCCCGTCATGCCGAGATAGTCCATGCCTAGCGTCTGTGCATAGCGTGCGGACAGCGGAAAGTGATCGTAACCCCAGCCTCCGGTAGGAAGCGATTCGAGTTCCAAATGGCTGTTGACTTGAGCAAGGTCGCGGCGGCCGCGACGTTGATGGCCGCTGTTATGGAATACCGGCAGACCGGGTTTAATCTCATCGATCGTTTCTCTTACCCGGCGGGCATAGTTCAGGTAGGTGGATTCGCCTAACGCGGCAACGGCAGCTTCATCGCGAGGGTCATGACCCGCTGATTGCAGCGCGGTCACGCAATGCTGGCACCGGCATTGACGGATTCCGACGATGTCAAGGAAAATGCCGTCCGCATCATACCTGGAAACTACCTCGCGGATTTGCGCCAGCAAGATGTCCAGGTAAGGCGTGTTGAAGCAAAATTCATGGTAACCTGGCGTCATGAAATCTTCTGCCCAGCGCGTACGGTCTTTCGCGTCGCGGATCAGCCATTCGGGATGGCGCCGCGCCAGCTTTTCGTCCAGCCCCGCGGATAAGTACACCGGCGTCTTGACGCCGATTTCATGGGCAGCCGAGATCATTTCGCCCAGCAGATCGAATGAGAGATGCGGGTGCGTTTCATTGGCTTCGCTCGGATGGTAAGCCCAGCCGTGATGGCATTTAGAAAACACGGTGATGGAATCGACATGCCCAGCGCGCAGCATGTTCTGAAACTGGGGTTTTGAAAACCGGCTACCGATGCCGGGAATGGCCTCGGATGTATGGAAGTCGAGATGAACCTGACGAAAACGCATGCGTAAACAGCCTCCTTAGTCGCTATATGAGAGCGGTTTCTCGTGATCAAATGTACCTCTTTTTCATGCGGGCAACCAGTGATAATATAGACTTTGATTAGCACAAAATGAACTTGCGAAAAGGAGGGGATGGCTGTGCTGTGCTTAGAATTCGCCATACCGCCGCTGCCGCAATTCGTTACGGCCGGACATGCCGTATGGAAGCCGGGAGACAGGCATTTCGCCCGCACCTTCGGCGTTTATGACCTGCTTCTGGTCACGAAAGGAACGCTCTATATGACGGAAGAACAGACGGAGTATGAGGTCGGCGCGGGAAAGCTGCTGGTGCTGGAAGCGGGACTGCCGCATGTCGGACACCGAGCCTGCTCGGAGCATACGGAGATTTATTGGGTGCATTTCATTCATGGTCATCCGGCCGAGCACATCCGTCGGGAAGATATTCCCTGGTCGAACCTGCTGTCCAAAGGCACGGTAGAAGACGTTGAGCCTTCTCCGCAGCAGCGCATGTACTTGCCGAAGTTTGCGCCCTTCGAGGTGCAAACCTTGGAGCCGATGCTGCGCGGATTGAACGATACCCACAACAGACTGAACGGGGAAAATGCGCTCCAGCTCCACCTTTTGCTGACCGAGCTGTTTGCCGCGCTGCAGGCTGGCTGCGCCCGGACATCCGAGCCGGAGCCTTCCGTCCGGCTGGCCCAGGCCGCCGCAGCCTATTTGAACGAACATTGGAAGGAGCCGTTTGAACGGGCCGCGCTGGAGGAAAAGCTCCACTTCCAAGCGAGTTATGTCGCAAGATGCATGAAGAGGCATATCGGCAAAACGCCACTGCAGTACGTGCTGCACCTGCGCCTAGAGGAGGCCAAGAAACTGCTTGGCGGCACGGTGCTTGGCATTTCCGAGATCGCGGAACGCGTGGGAATCCGCGATTCGAACTACATGACGCGCCTGTTTACCGCCAAGGTTGGCATGACGCCAGGTGCTTATCGGCAAATGCTTCGGCAGAAGAGGGATGGCGAGGGGCGGGTCACCTGAGCAGCCCTGATCATACGACAATACCCAGAGATACGGTCAGTGCGTATCCCGTACAGGGTAATATTTCGAAAATGCAGATTGACAATGAAAATCCCGGCGGCTTATAGTAAAGCCACCTAAACTTGCAGGAGAGTGGTCCCATGAACTTGCTGCAAACCCTCCGCTCTCGCAAATATTTGCAGCGGATTATCCTGAGCTTTATGCTCGTCGTCGCCATGCTCGCCATCGCCTCCCTCTTTCTGAACGCCGCCGCCCGTGACAAAGTGTTGAGCCTCCAGCATGAGGCCGACGTCAAGCTGCTCACCCAAATTAACTACAACATCGAGAACATGAACGGGATCGTGAAGGATTTGGCGGTATCGCTGTATAACGACGAAGAGCTCATCGCACTGAAATCCGGGGCGGATTATAAGCAGAGCATCCTGAAGATCGAGCGTTTGAACCGCACGGTTGCTGCTTCCCCGTACTTGCACGCCGCCGTGTTTTATAACGGCAAACAGGGCCGTTTTTTCTCGTCGCTGAGCCATGATATGGATACGCGCGTCCTTTACGGCGCATTGGAAGATTACATGGACGCTCGTGCGGACCTGCCGAAGCTGCAGCTCATTCCGCTCGATCTCGACGGGGAGAACGAAGGCATCGACGTGTTCGCATTTTTCATATATGATGGGCCGAGCCTCGGTTCCGTCAATCGGAACGCGCTGATCTTGACCGTGAAGCCGGGGTGGATGCTGGACAATGTGAAAGCGCTTAATCGGGTCGCCGAACGGGAAAACGACGTCCTGTTCGTTACGGACGGCAATGGTCAAGTACTGATGGCGGGCGACCGCAAGCTACCGCCCGGGCTGGACATCAAGAGAGATTTACTCGGACGGATGGGCTCGGCAAACCATGCACCGGACTCCTTCATCCATCAACAAGGCGATAAGAAATATAAGGTCACCTATTTAAGCAAAGGTTTAAACGACTGGCAGATCATCAGCCTTCAAGACTATGACGACGTGCTGGGCAGCGTCCGCCAGATGCGGTGGACGGAGATGGCCGTGACTTTGTCCGTGGCCGTGCTGGCTTTGCTGCTGTCCGTACTGATTTCGCTCCGGCTATACAAACCGGTAGGACGCCTGCTTACGCTGGTGCCCTACGATGGACGTGGAGACGCCAAAGCCAAGGATGAGCTGTCCCTGATCACGGAGAACGTAACGGAAATGATCGGCAAGCTCAGAGGATTGGAACAGGAGCGGGCCACGCAATGGAATATCGCCAAGTTATATCATCTGCGGAGCCTGATCGGCACAAGCGACAGCATGGACGAAGCAGCGTTTATGCGGATGAAGGAGCAGTACGGGATCGATATCGTGCATCCTTCGCCGCTTCGACTTGCGCTTGTGCAGCTCGACGACCTGCAAAGCCAGGTCCTGCAGCCGGTTCCCCGGGCGGAAGAGCTTTATTCCTTCGCCATCGCGAATATCGGCCAGGAACTTCTGCGCCATGGCGGCTCCTGCGAAGCGGCGGATATGAAGAGCGGCCATCTCGTTTTTGTTGTCGGGGGCGATTCCGGTCACCTCGAGTCCTTGCACGAACGCTTCCGTGAACTTCAGCAAACCATTCTCCGCTTCTATCGGATTACGTTCACCGTAACGCTAAGCGATACCTTCGAGGATTATCGCCAGCTTACGAAACATTACAATCTGGCGCTGCGGCATTCCAACTATCGCATGATATTCGGTAAGGGCGCCGTGATCCGGCCGGAGATGATCCGCAGGAACGAGCGAAACGAATCGCTTACCATTCCGAAGGAAGTGGAACGCCGGCTGACGGAGGGCTTAAAGGGCGGCAATCCGGACGAGACGGAGCAAGCGATTCGGAGCTGGAGGGAGCATCTTGCCGAGTTTAGCTTTGACGGCATGTTTTCGGCGCTGCTGCATTTGACCATGACGCTGAGCCATACGCTTGGTGAAATGAATAATAACAACTTGAACCCGGTGTCGGTCAATCTGCAGGCAATTAACCGCCGCATTCTCGAAAAAGAGACGCTGGACGAGATCGAGTGCGTGCTCCTGGACGTCGTGCGGGAAGTGTTCGAGCAGCGCAGGAGCGGACGCGAGGATAAAAACCGGCTGCTTGCGGATACCGTCAAGGAAATGATCGATAAGCATTATGCCGATCCGGACCTCAACGTACAGAAGATCGCCGATATGCTGAAGATGAGTTCCGTCTATTTGGGGCAAGTGTTCAAGGCGCATGAAGGTGCGACGGTAGTCGACCAGATCAACGCGACTCGGCTTGCCCGTGCCCAGCAGTATCTGGAGCAGCAGCAATTGACCGTGGCCGAAATCATGGAGAAGGTAGGCTTCGGCAATGAAAGCTATTTCTATCGGCTGTTCAAGCGCCGGTATGGAACGACCCCGAAAGAGTACCGCCTGAAGTGCGCCATCGAGCGCAGTACTTAAATCGCACAGGTTCCATCAGACCCGCAGGCGAGTGTTGCCGTTTGCGGGTTTTTGCCATCCGTGCTCCGACAATGATATCCATTCGAATGCGGGCGAACCGGCAGATTCGATACAATCTGAGAGCCCCGTCGACCAGTTGGATCAACGCTTAACTGAAAAGTACTGTCTCCATTGCTCCTGCACCTTGGGCATCGCATCGATGATGGGAGAATGGTAGCCCCTTAGTGTCGGCAGAGGCCCTGAAATTTTGCAAGTGCAGCAATCTTGGATCTATACAGCCGGCTGTACAGCATTCCGAAATCCCTACAGTCCGCCTGTACAGCAATCCTGAAATTGTACAGTAACGGAAAGTACCGCGTTTGAGCTATCGTTAAACGTGCAAAGCCTGGAACGCAGGCAAGAAGTGCACAAGGAAAGGAAGGGGCTTTCGCTATGTTGAAGAAGATTACACGATCGGGCTCTATGGGCGCGGAACCGGCGAACCGATCGGGAACCGGGCCCGACCCGGATTCAGAACCAGCCGGCACTCGCCCAAAAAAATCGGCGCTTCGCAGGGAGCTTCGCCACTTTCGAAACAACCGCGAGCTGTTTCTCTTATCCCTGCCGGGGATTCTGTACAAGCTGATTTTTGCCTATATTCCATTGGTGGGATTGATCATCGCCTTCAAGCATTATCGCTACGATCTCGGCATATTCGGCAGCGAATGGGTAGGTCTGGAAAACTTCCGTTATTTGTTCTCGACCGATACGGCTTGGCGGATCACGCGCAATACGGTGCTGTATAATGCCGCTTACATTGCAGTTACCACGGCCGCTGCGCTGTTGTTGGCCATTCTGATGAACGAGCTCAGGGCGAAATGGAGCAAATTTTATCAGACCGCGCTGTTTCTGCCCCACTTTCTATCCTGGGTGCTGGTCGGATACGTGGCATATGCCTTCCTGAACCATTCCGACGGTTTCATTAACCGCACCTTGCAAATGTTCGGCATGGATCCGATCAGTTGGTACCAGACGGCCGAGGCATGGCCGGCCATTCTCATTCTTGTTCATTTATGGAAGGCAGTCGGCTTCAACACGCTTATTTATTTTGCGGGCATTATCGGCATTAACAGCGAGTATTACGAGGCAGCCCGGATCGATGGTGCGACGAAATGGCAGATGGCCATGAGAATTACGGTCCCGCTGCTGGCTCCGCTGGTCATCATTCTGCTGATTTTGTCCATCGGCAACATGTTCCGCGGCGACTTCGGACTGCATTATTTCATTCCGAACAACTCCGGCTTCCTGTACGGATCCACGGATATTATCGATACGTACGTATACCGCGCACTCCGAGAGATCGGTAATGTCAGCATGTCGGCCGCCACGGGCTTCTATCAGTCGGTTGTCGGTTTCGTGCTCGTGCTGGCGGCGAACGGGATCGTGCGCAAAATCAATCCAGAGCATTCCCTGTGGTAAGAAGGAGGATATCCGATGCCGAAGAAGTTCGAACTATCCAAAATGTTGATCCATCTGCTGTTCATCCTGCTATCGCTGGCCATCGTCCTGCCGTTTCTGCTCGTTGTCGCGGTCTCGCTGACGGACGAAGCGTCGCTTACCGACAAGGGCTATCAGTTTTTTCCAGAAACGTTCAGCCTGGAGGCTTATCGCTATCTTCTCGACGCACCCGACATTTTGCTGCGGGCCTACGGGGTCACGATCACGGTGACCGTCATTGGAGCGCTGGCAGGCCTTCTGCTCACCGCGATGACCGCATACGTCATCTCGAGACCGGATTACCGCTACAACAGGGTAACGACGTTTTACGTGTTTTTCACGATGCTGTTCAGCGGCGGGCTCGTCCCTTCCTATATTCTCATCACCCAATACCTGCATTTAAAGGACAGCTTGCTTGCCCTAATCCTGCCGGTTCTGCTCTCGCCCTTCAACATCATGGTCATGAAGGGATTCATGTCCAAAATTCCGCTTGAAATCGTGGAATCCGCCAAAATCGACGGGGCAAGGGAGCTGCGCATCTTTTTCCGGATCATATTGCCGCTATCCACGCCGGCCTTGGCCACGCTGGGTTTGCTTATCTCGTTCACGTACTGGAACGAATGGTTCAACGCCATGCTGTATCTCGACGATCCCGACAAGGTGCCGCTGCAGCTGCTGCTTGTGCGAACGCTGGGCAGCATCGAGTTCATAACCTCCAATTCGGAATTTTCGCAGCAGCTGGGCATCGATTTATCCAGCTTCCCGAACAACTCGGCAAGAATGGCGATCGCGGTGCTGGCCGGCGGGCCGATGCTGATCATCTTCCCGTTCTTCCAACGGTTCTTCGTGAAAGGGCTTACGGTTGGCTCCCTTAAGGGTTAACATACATCAACCAATAAACATTCAGGAGGTCATGTCATGAAAAAAAGATTATTCGGATTGCTCGCGGTCATCATGATCGCCATGTCCGCGCTTGCCGGCTGCGGAGGCAGCGGCGGGAAGAGCGGTACGGGCAGCGGAACGACCGGCACGCAAGGATCGACACCGGAGGCGAGCGGCGCTAGCGGGCTTGAGCCCGCAGAGCTGACTTGGTATTATCCGCTGCTGCAGCTGCAGCCGGACCAGAAGAAGGTCGAAGAGGAGATCAACAAAATCGTGAAGGAGAAGCTGAACGCCACCGTCAAGCTGATGCCGGTCGCAATCGGGGATTACGTGCAGAAGATGAATACCGTACTGGCGGCAGGCGAGAAGTTCGACATTCTCTGGACCGGTTACATGCTGAAACCGGAAGAGCTTGTACGGAAAGGGGCTATTCAACCGCTGAACGGGCTCCTGGATGAGTACGCGCCGCAGCTGAAGATGGACGTCCCTCAGGTGATGTGGGATGGCCTCTCGGTGGACGGGGAAATTTACGGCATCCCGAATCAGCAAATCAACGGGTCGAGATACGGCTTTATCGTGCAGAAGCGGTTTGCCGACAAATACGGCTTGGATCCATCCACGATCAAAACGATAGCGGATATTGAGCCGTTCCTTGAGCAAATCAAGCAGAACGAGCCGGGCATCATTCCGATCGGCCTGTTCGGCGGCTCGTTTGTCAACCCGCAGGCGCATGACGATCAATATTGGGTCGTTCCGGGGCTTGACGATCATTTCTACATCAAGACCGATGACCCGTCCTACACGTTGCATCGCTATCCGGAGGAGGAGCTGGACAATTTCCGCCTGGCCAGCAAATGGTATAAAGCCGGGTACATCCACAAGGACGCGGCCACGGAAAAAATGACCGACTACCAATCCAAGGGCCAGATCGCGGTCGAGTTCGACGTCACATTGAAGCCTGGGGTCGAGGCAGAGGTCAAGCCGAAGAACGGCGGAAACGATGTCATCATCATCCCGCTCAGCGATTGGTTCTCCAACGGTTATTCGGCAACGACCAACCAGTCGATCAGCCGCACTTCGCCGAATCCGGAACGGGCCATGATGCTGCTCAATCTGATCAACACCGATAAGGAGCTCTATAACCTGATGATCAACGGCTTAGAGGGAGTGCATTACGAGAAGCTGAGCGGGGAGTATATCAAAGCGATGCCGGATTCCAGGTATCGTCCGAACATGGATTGGGTCTTCGGCAGCGTCTTCAATTCCTACCTGAAGGAAGGCCAACCGGAGAACATATGGGAGGAAACGAAAAAAATCAACGAAAGCTCTGAAATCAATCCGGTCGGCGCCTTCAAGTTCAATTCCGAGCCGGTCAGCACGGAAATCGCGAACCTGAATGCCGTATGGGGCGAGTACAAACGGGGACTCGTGACCGGCACGCTCGATTTCGAGGAGACCTGGCCCGTTCTTTACGGCAAGCTGAAGGAGGCGGGCGAAGATAAATACGTGGAGGAGGTGACGCGTCAGTTCGAGCAATTCCTGAAAGATAAGGGCTTGAAATAATCGGCCAGTAAGCTTATAGACGGATGGAGACGAAACGGGAGAAACCTGCTGCCCGGGTGGGCTTTGACGACACTGCGCGCACGGCGCAGACAGAGCTGACCGGATTCCACGTTGGAGGAAGGGGAGCGATTTATGAAGAAGCTTGTGCTTGCGGCACTGGCGGCAAGCCTGTTGTTTGCGCTGTATCCATTTCTGCCGGCCGCCGAGACGGCGTCGGCTTATGGAAATCCGCACGGGACGGCTTTTTACGTAGCCTTGGACGGAAATGACTCGAACAAAGGGACGATCAACAAACCGTTTCGAACGTTGGAAAAAGCGCGTGACGCCATTCGGGCGTTGAAAGCGAAGAAAGGGCTGCCTCGGGGCGGCGTCACGGTCTATCTTCGGGAAGGCCGGTACGAGCGCGCAGCCAGCTTTGAGCTGGGTTTGCAGGATTCGGGGGAAGCGGGCAAGCCGGTAACCTATACGGCCTATCCGGGCGAAACGGTTATCTTGTCCGGTTCTAAGCAGCTGGAGAAATCCGCATTCGTTCCGGTAGCCGATCCTGCCGTGCTGAACCGCATTATTAGCGAAGAAGCAAGAAACGAAGTGCTGGTCGCCGATCTGGCCGCCCTCGGCATTACCGATTACGGCGAGATGAGCCGGCACGGTTATTACTTGGCCAACGATTTGAGCAAGGTGCCGCCGATGGAGTTGTACGTGGGCGGGCAAGGGATGACGCTGGCACGCTGGCCGAACGAGGGAACCGTCCAAATGGACGAAATCCTCGATCCCGGACCGACGCGGAAAGATCCGAACGGGGAGGTCCATACAAGAGGCGGGACCTTTACGTATACGTATGACAGACCGCAATACTGGACACAGGCGGACGACATCTGGCTGGATGGCATTTTCGGCTACAGCTGGGAATGGTCCTACAACAAAATCGCTTCCATCGACACCGATGCCAGAAGCATCACGCTCCGGTACGGAGAAATGAGCGGCATTTTCAAAAATTGGTACCCGGATTTCCATTTCGCGCAAAACCTGCTGGAGGAGATCGACATGCCCGGCGAGTATTACATCGACCGCCAGGCCGGAAAGCTCTATTTTCTGCCGAACGCCGAATTCATGACCGCGAATCCTTCCATTGAAGTGACGATGCTCAAGACGCCGATGATCAATGCATTGGATGCATCCCATATCGATTTCTCGGAGCTGATCCTGGAGAACGGGCGCGATTCGGCGGTCGTCTTCATGGGCGGAAGCCATATGCGCGTCCTCCATAGCGAAATTCGCAACTTCACCAACAGCGGCGTGCTGGTCAACACCCAGAGCCGGTTTCATTATAACGACTTTACGGGGGTTCCCGGAACAGACCACAAGATCGAGTACACCCACATCCACCATATCGGGGGAACCGCCGTCACGCTCACCGGAGGCGACAAGACAACGCTCGCGCCGGGCAACAACGCCGTGGAAAACTCGCACATTCATGATTTTGCCTATTATCATAAGGCTTACAATCCGGGCGTCCTCTTGTCCGGAGTGGGCAACCGCATGTCGCACAACGAGCTGCATGATGCTCCTCATCCCGGTGTGCTGATCTTCGGCAATGATCATCTTGTAGAGTACAACGACATTTATGACGTTTGCAAAACCTTCTCGGATCTAGGCGCCATTTACATGAACGCGGGCGAAACGCCGCAGCAACGGGGCACCGTCATCCGCCGCAATTACTTTCATAACATCGGCGAAGCCAAGCCCGGCGTGGAAGGGGTATATCCAGATAACTTCACGATGGGATTGAAGATCGACGAGAACATCTTTTATAAAATGGGCAACTCGGCGATCAAAAACAACGGCGGCGCGCATATTCTGACCCGCAACAATATATTCGTGGACAGCAAGATTCCGTACGACTACGCGGATTTGTTTCTCGGCGACGAGCCTGACGATCAGGTTCCGCTGAATTACATGCCGAAGTGGGAGGCGCTGTTCGAGGCCAACAACGACTTCGTCGGGACGCCGTATCTGGCCAAATATCCGGAGCTGGCAAACTTTTTCACGGAAAACCGCTATTATCCGGACACGAACACGTTCCACGGCAACGTCGTATACAATCCGACAGTTCCGCGAAGCTCGACAACCAACGCGGAAGGTGCGTACGACAAATTCAATCTGGTCCAATATGCGGATAACTGGGTTACTAACGAGGATCCTGGTTTCGTCAATCTGGCAGGAGGCGATCTGTCGCTGCGTCCGGATGCGCAAGTATTCCAGGCCATCCCCGGCTTCCCGGATATTCCGTTTCACGAGATCGGCATTAACGGGAGAGCAGGTACCACGAGCAGTCCGGACAGCTATCCGGTGCAAAACGTGGTGGTCTATGACAACCAAATCACGGTAGATCGTTGGAAAACGGTGAAGCTGCGCACGGCGGTCCTCCCATGGAACGCGGATAATCCGAAGCTGGTCTTCACGTCGGCCGATCCCGGTGTCGCCACGGTCGATACTAACGGCATCGTCACGGGCCAGGCGGTGGGCCAAACGGTCGTCACCGTGGCGTCGGCGGAGAATCCGCAGCTGACGGCGGCGGTGGACGTCATAGTCGAAGCCGGAGACGGCGTCATGGATTTCACCAATTTCGAGTCGGGGGCGAACGGCTGGCCGCAGGATGCGAACCGCAGCATCGTCAAAGAAGGCGACAACCGCTGGTATAAGATACTGAACGGCGCTACCGCCCTCAGCGAGAAATCCTTCGCCGAATATGAGCTGAGCTTCAAGCTGAAGACACCCGAGTTGATCGGTGAAAACGCAACGCTGTACGTGTTCGATCGCCAGGCGGGCAGCGGCTCGACCCGCGTCGGTTACAAAACACGTCCGGACGGATCCTCCTCCTGGCTGCTGTATAATGCAGCCTGGACCGTGCTGCGCGAAGAGAAGCTCCCCGGCCACGACCTGCAGCCAAACACGGAATACGAGATCAAGGTGCTGGTCAAAGACGGCGATATCAGCGTATACGTGGACGGCCAATTCCGTCTCAAGGCAGTCGATCCGGGCCATAATGCGGCAGGCAAGGTCGGATTCTATGTCAACAACGTCAGCCACATGCTGTTTGACGACATCCGGTTCAAGGCGCTGAGCACGGAGCTGGCCGGCATCATACCGTCCGAGCGCGAAATACGGCTTGCCGCCGGCGAGCAGCATCAGATGCAGGTAACGTTCGATCCCGTGGATACCCCGGATACCGGCATTGCTTGGCAATCCGCCGATCCATCCGTGGCGGAGGTAAGCGATACGGGCGTCGTCCATGCCGTATATGAAGGACAGACCATCATTACCGCAGTGTCCGTCGTCAATCCGCTTATCAAGGCGGATATCGCGGTGACCGTTTCGGGCATCATGCACGAAACCGACTTCGAATCGGGCGGCAACGGCTGGCCGGTAGACCCGAACCGCAGCATCGCGGCGGATCTCGGCGGCAATCGCCGATACAAAATTTTGAACGGTGCCACGGGTCTGCTGGACCGCGTCTTTGAATCGTATGTACTCGAATTCAAGCTAAAGACCCCGTCGTCGATGCCGGAGGAAGGAACCTTTTATATTTTCGACCGTCAGGCGGGCAGCGGTTCGACCCGGATCGGCTATCGATCCCGGGCGGACGGAACCTCGTCCTGGATCCTCTACGATTCGGCATGGCAGAAGATCGCCGAGACCCCTTTGCCGACTCGCGACTTATTGCCGGACACGGAATATGCGGTCAAGGTCGTCGTGAAGAATGGGGACGTCGCGGTTTACGTGAACAACGAGCCAAGACTTGCCGCTACGGACCCGAATCATCAGCCTTCAGGCAAAGTGGGCTTCTATGTCAGCGGATTCGATTATATGCTGTTTGACGATATCCGCTTCTCGGTGGTGCCATAAGATATGCGGCGTGCCCTCCCGGTATCAGGGGGGGGCCGCCTTTTACTATCGCAAAAGAAAGCTTCAGCTTTTGAAATTGAGACATCCTGTAACATCAAAATTGACAGCAGGAGGTGCTGCATGCCATTTATGCAACGATGTTTATATAGGGCCGAGGAAATCGGGGGAAATATTCGTTCCCGGTTTCGCGGGGAACGGTTTATTCAAGCGGTTGAAGATGCGATGAAGCGGGAGGGTGTACCCCGATTAAGTTTGTTTGCGGATGGAAGCCGGTTGTTTCTTTATTATGAATGCCGAGGTGAGCAGGTCCTTCCGGAAATTCTGCTGCCGGAAGCCAATTCGTGGCTGGCCGTTTGGCCGGGAGGGGGATTAGAACGACGATGGGCGGCCATGACCGATATTTTTCATTACCAAGCCCCCGCTTCGGAGCAGCATTGGGAACGCAGGTATAAAGACAGCGTGACGTATGGAAGGATCGCCCGGCTGAAGCCCGAAGAGACGGCCAGCTACGTGTACTATCATTACCAGTACCAGGAAGAACGGCCTGGCGATGGTGACAAGTACGGGATCATCGGCCTGCATGAGAATATGCTCTTCTTCTACTCCGAGCTTCCCGCTACGCTTGAGCCAGCGCCCTACAAAGGGAAGCTGAATACTTCGCTCCGGCCGGATGATTGGGCGGCGGCGATGGACCCGCATTTTATCAAGTGGGAGGAGGCGCCGAGCGGACAGGAGATCTGGCGGGAGCTGGAGCTTGTACGGGAAGTGCGCATCTCCGACGAAAGGCAGGGTACAAAGCATGCGTAACCGATGGTGCCTGAACGGAGAGTGGGACTTCATGCCGCTGTACGATCAGCCGCAGCGCCGGCAGCTTCCGGATGAGATCGTCTACGAGCCGGAGCCCGTCCGAGTTCCTTCCAGCTGGAGACGGTCGTATGAGCAGCCAAACGGCAGAACGTTCGGCGAAATTCACGAGCACGGATATGCTCCGATGGATCTCTACAGCTATCCCAAGGCGTGGGACGCCGCAGAAGCGGGCGTTCTGCACCGCTGCTTCCGGATTCCCGAACACATGGCCGGTCAGCGGATCGTCCTGCGGCTGGACGGCATTATGCAAAAAGCCGTTCTATTTCTCGACGGGGCGGAAGTCGCGGTTTGGGAGGACGGCTACCTGCCGCTGCGGCTCGATATCACGTCGAGCGTAGCGCCGGGCCGTGAGCATCATCTCCATGTCCTATGCGGGAGCTTCGACAGAGTGAAGCTGCCGTCCGGCATGGAGAAAGTGACGGGATTGACAGGTTCATGGTTTGGCAATGTCGCCAGAGGGATATGGCAGGATGTCTATCTGGAAAGCTACCCGGTTCTTTCACTGGAGGATGTAACCATTTGCACGTCCGTGCGGAAGAAGTGCTTGGAGCTTGCGGTTATCGCCGGGACGGCCGAAACGGCTCCGGTTCTTGGGCCGATCCATGTGAGGCTGAGCGTGCGGGAACTTGGCGTATTGCGACAGGATGGAGAACTTTCGGAGGCAAGGGATGCCGATTCGTCAGGCAGCGGCACCCATCGATACGGGGTTCAAGAAGCGAAGCCGCAGCAAGCTCAGGGCCGTGGAATTGAAACGGAGAGGCACCTCGTGGATAGAAGGACAGGAGGGAGAGCGGAAGCCGAAGACAATCTGGCCGTTCCGGTCCTCCAGGCGGAGCAGCCCGCTGAACAGGTCGATCTCTCTGCTGCCGGGATGCTTCGGTTGTGCGAGAACGAACGCGGCGGAGCGGTTTATCGCGCCTCCTTCACCCTGGATTGGCAGGACGCCAAGCTGTGGAATCCTGACACGCCATTCCTTTATGTCGCGGTGCTTGAACTTGTAGCAGGTGAGCAGGTTCTCGACCGGCGCGAAGAGGTATTCGGTTTCCGCGAATTTTGGTGCGAAGGTCCTCAATTTATGCTGAACGGGATCCCGATCCATCTTCGCGGCGATTCGTGGCATTTTCAAGGCGGACTCCAGCAGACGGAGACGTATATCCGTAATTGGTACCGGATGTGCCGGTCTGTCGGAATCAACAGTATCCGCCTGCATGCCGAACCCTATCCGGAAGATTATGTGCGGATTGCCGACGAGGAGGGCATGCTGATTATCGACGAAACGGCCATATACGGATCGGGCAAATCCATGCTCGCCGACCATCCCGAATACTTGGCCCATTGTCGGTTGCATGTTCAGCGGTTCGTTCGGCGCGACAAGAATCATCCTTCGGTCATCATGTGGAGCTTGCAGAACGAAATGCGCTGGGTAGACGGCCGGGACGGCTACAGGTCGCAGATTCCCGGCTTCATGGAGGCAATGCGCGAACTGGATCCAACGCGGCCGATCGTCGCAGAAGGGGACAATCGGCTGCTGTCCAAAGCGCATACGGAAGTGGAGAGCCGTCATTACAATATCGACGGCACCATTGCTCAATGGGATCGTACCGTCCCTTTGACCTTCGGCGAACACGGCGGATGGTGGTACATATGCCCGCAGAACGCCAGCATGTACGCAGGGCTGCAGGCCTATCGCGGTACGGACGAAAGCACGGCCGGACTGGCGCACAAGGAACGCCTATTCGTGGAGTATGCGCGGCGGCAAGGCGTCTCGGGCATAGCCACGTTTAATTTCGCCCATTATTTTATGCGGTCGATGCCGGAGAACGACGTCGCAGCTCCGCCGTTGGAACCAGGCTTGCCCGGCGTAAGCCCCAAGACGATCCCGGCTTATTCGCTGACGATCAACAACGGTATGCTCCCGGATCATCCGATGTATCTTCCTAATCCGGCTTTCGCCATCATGGCGGAGGCGATGAAGCCGGTTACGATGTTCGCGGCCGAATACAACGGCTGCTTCTACGACGACGCGCCCATCTCGCGCAGCTTTGACGTCTTCAACGACACGCTGTCCGCACAAGACGTGCGTATTGAATGCGAGGTCATGCAAGGGGAGACGATCGTGCTGGATCGAATCTTCACGTTCCGTCAAGAGCCGGCCGAGTCCAAGGCCTTTGAAATCACATGGACTCCCATCCCCGTGGATACGGAAGGGACGGCGCTGCTGAAGGCCTCGCTGTTTCATGGCGAGCGTCTGATGTTTGAGCTGCGCAAGGAATACCGGCTTGTGCCGGGAAGCTTGCTCCATGATCCTGTCGAAGTCGGCCGCCCGGCGGCTTACTGGGGCTCTGAAGAAGATTATATCCGGATCCGCCGGCTTGTACCCGGCTGCCAACGGGCGAACCGCGACGCGATCGCCTTGCTGTCGTCCGATGATTTGCTGATTATTGGCAGCAATGCGGAGGATTCGGACGGCAGGCTGGAAGCGGAGCTTAAAGCCTTCGTTGCGAGGGGCGGACGCCTGCTTCTGCTGGAGCAGACCGGCCTGTCGCTCGGTCGGCTTACGCTGTCGCGCAGGCCTTTTCTGCGCGCCCATGCCGGGGATTACCGTCATCCGGTGCTGAAGGGCTTGAGCGACAAGGACCTGATGTTCTGGCACGAGGAGCTGCGCGAAGAAGGGCCGTTGCCGATCATACGCGCCGCGTTCGAAAAGCCGGTCCATGGCGATTTCACCTTGCTGCTGGAGTGCAGCGCCGGCGATTTCGGCGACGGGGGGGATCTTTGGTCGCCGCTGCTGGAATATCGGAGCGGAAAGGGCATGTTTCTGGCCAATCAGCTGGAGATCATGGCCAATCTAGACCGAGTACCGCAAGCTTGTCTGCTGCTGCGCAACCTGCTGGCTTATGCAGGGCGGGCCGAGGAAGCTGTCGTCCCCGCCGCCATGCGGACGGCAGGAGCGCTGGTAAGCCCTGGCGGGACAGCGGCAGCGTTCCTCGACCGACTTCGGCTGCGTTATAAGGTGCTGGATGCCGCAGCGGTGATAGGTGAAGCTGCGGAGCGCGAATTCCCCGAGCAATCCTTCGGCCTGCTCGTGGCCGAAGCCCGCCTGCTTGGGTCGCCTGGCGCTGCCGAGGCCGTCAAGCGCTATGCCGAAGCCGGCGGGCACGTGCTTGTCCTGCCGGCGGACAGCAGTCAGCAGGACACGCTTGCCCGCTTGTTGGGCCGGCCGGTACGCGTGGAGCCGCACGAGGCCTACCATCTAGCGGCAGATTACTCCCACGACGCCGTGCGCGGCTTTAGCCCGGTTGATTTGTTCGGCTTCGATAAAGTGTTCCTTTCGCCGCGCGATGTCGTGAACCGGCCGCTGGCCAGCGATCAGCTGGAAGTGCCGGGCATGGCGGATGTGTGCGTAAGCATCGAGGGAACTGCCTGGAAGGATTATTTCGTGGATGGTTACACATCCGAATACAGCCGTCTTGCGCTGGTTGAAATCAACCGCAGGAACGCTCGCCGACCCGGTGCTTTTCTCGTTGGAGAGAGGATAGGGGCAGGTTCCATTCTCTGTTCGCAGCTTCTGACTGATCTTGACAGTGACAAAGCGCAGCGATTGTACACTCGTCTGCTCGCCAATCTGGGCGCTGCCTTCGATGACCGCTTACTGGTAAGCGAGAAGGATGACGGCGCATGGGCCGTGGAAGCGGTTATGGCGCTGCCTTGCCCGCCTTACGTCGATTACGAAGCCATGAAGACGTATTATACCGATCCCGAATATTCGCTCAATAATTTGGGAGAAGGCTTATACGGCTGGATGCAGAAAAAAGAGCGGAGGTCCGAGGACGGAAAGATGCGGATCGCCCATGCCACGAACGAGCCATGGTTCTTGAGCTGTTTCGTACAGGTCCCTGAAGGCGCCGAGTCGTACCGCAAGGGATGCATGAGAATTCGATCGGAAACACCGTACGACATTTATTTGAACGGCGAGTTTGTGCCGGAGCCAGAACTTGAGCTTGTCCTGAAGAGCGGCCTTAACCGGCTGATCGCGATTCTCCATGGAAACGGCGGGAATATGGACTTCGGCATGGTCTTTCTGCACGCGGATGGATTGTACATGAAAGATCTGGAATACCGAATGACCCTGGACGAAGTCGAGCCGAAATAGCGGTGAGAATGGAGAGGGCGAGCTCTGCTTGGATGGCGCCGCACCTAATGAATAACTTACGGAGGGCAAGATGGACTGGAATGCTATCATTGAACAAACCTTGCACACGACCAAAGCGAATATCGCACGGTTTGAAGATCGGTTTCCGCATGTCGGAAACGGAAACGGCAAATACCAACGGGTGGATCATACGGATTGGACGGAAGGATTTTGGCCGGGAATCCTGTGGCTGAGCTGCGAGTACGGTCAGGATTCCTATATCCGTGAAGCCGCAGTCCGATGCACGCATTCATTTCAAGCAAGATTAGCGGAGCATAAAGATCTGGATCATCACGATATCGGTTTCTTGTATTCTTTATCCGCCCTGGCGCAATGGATGGTTGAACGGGACGAAGCGGCCAAGATCACGGCTCTTCAGGCGGCTGATGCGCTCATGAGAAGATGGAGGCCCACGCTTCAGCTTATCCAGGCGTGGGGCCCTGAACATGACCCCAAAAACGGCGGCCGGATCATCATCGACTGCTTGATGAACTTGCCTTTGTTGTGCTGGGCAACCGAACAGACCGGGAGATCGGCATATGCCGAAGCCGCCCGCATTCATGCTGACAAAAGCCTGAAGTTCCTGGTTCGCGGCGATGCCTCATCCTATCATACCTTTTATTTTGATCCCGAATCGGGGGAAGCCGTGCGCGGAGGTACCCATCAAGGATTTCAGGATGGTTCGACGTGGTCGCGGGGGCAGGCATGGGGCATATATGGATTCGCGCTGGCCTACCGTTATTTCGAAGAACCGCAATATTTGGACACGGCGATTCGAATGGCGCGTTATTTCATCGACCGCCTTCCGGATGATCATGTCGCCTACTGGGATTTCGACGTTCCGCCAACGGCACTTACGCCTAAAGACAGCTCTGCTTCTGCGATTGCCGCTTGCGGGATGCTGGAAATCGCCGACCAGCTGTCAAGCGATGATCCCCGCAGGGAACTTCTCCTTGATGCCGTTCGGCGTTCCATGGATTCCATGGTACAGGGATATTTTACGAAGGGTAATCCGGACGAAGAAGGCTTTTTGCGGCATGGTTCGTATTTTGTCAGAGGGGGAATTGCGCCGGACGATTTTGTCATCTGGGGCGATTATTTCTTCCTGGAAGCGCTCATGCGTTTAAACAACGGGCGGCCCGGTTACTGGTATGAACCCAAGAGGTAAAAAAACAATAGAATGATTTCCTACTAAGCGAGAGACCCTGTCATTTCAGAAGCAGGCAGGGTCTCCCGATATTATAAGCCCTTGCTGTGGAGGGCTTTTTTTTGATGTACCATTTGATGTACCAAATAAAATGAGACAGGTCGGCCTTATCGATGAACACGGATAGGAAGCTGAGTCAACATTTGTCCTGCCGCAGAAGGACTCAGGTTATCTTCCAGTTTAAATTCAGGAACGGGTTCAATGCGCGGGAAGAAATCCATGAACCTGCTTATCGCAATATTTGCTTCCAGCCGTGCCAGCGGAGCACCCAGGCAGAAGTGAGCGCCATTCCCAAAGGTTAAATGTTTTTTGTTATTGGTACGGTGGATGTTCAAGGTGAAGGGATCCTCAAATACCTTTTCATCCATATTGGCAGCACTCATCCATGCGACGACGAGATCCCCTTGTTTCATATCTACGCCGAGTACATGATTGTCCTGTTTGACGGTTCGATCCATTTTTGCAATGTTAAACCGATAGCGGAGCATTTCCTCGATGGCATTGGGAAGGAGCTCGCGGTTAACCTGGATTTCCCCGTAAATTTGGTTGTTGTCATATAAGAACGAATAGAACGTATTAGCTAGCAGATGAGTCGTCGTTTCAATGCCTGCACCCAGGATGAACATCGTCGTTCGGACGATCTCATCGTCCGATAACCGATCCCCGTCCACCTCGGCTTGAATGAGATCGGAGATGATATCGTCCGCGAGATTGGCTCTTTTTTGGACGATATGAGGATAGAGATAGTTGTAATATTCCTTGGCAGCATGACGTTTCAGTTCTTGTACATCTTCCGAATGGTTTTTGGGCAGGGGAAGGAACAGATGGTTTACCCACTCCTTGAATAATAACCGGTCTTCGGAAGGGACTCCGAGCAGATCCGCTATGACGATGGTTGGCAGCGCACTGGCATAACTTTGGACGATGTCAATGACATGGGCGTCTCCCATTTCCTGCAGAAGCTGGTCTGCAATCTCTTGAATGCGCGGCTCCCAGAGCTTCAAGCTGCGAGGGGTGAAAGCCGCCGATATCAAGGCACGGCTTTTTTGGTGTTCCGGGGGGTCTGATTGCAGGTTGATCTTGCTCATTTTCTGGCCTTCGTCATTATCGGCGCCAACGCTGATCATCGTCCGCGTTCTAACACTAGAGAAATATTCATGATCCTTGAGAACCCTCTTGACGTCATCGTACCGGAAGACGTTCCAGGTTTGGGTCGCCTGATTATAAACGATGGGCTCATGCTGCAATTTGTGTTTGTACCATTCATAAGGATTGAATTCTTCGATCGGTGAACGGAATTGCGTGATTTCCTCTAAGGAGATGATCTCATGATTCATTACATTCCCTCCAATGCTAGTGTAATATAACATATGTTAATTTAACATATTATTTTAATTGGTCATAGTTTCCAATGACCCATGTCCAAAGTTCTGTTTATATTCTTCCTTGTCGGATTTTGATTGAACATATACGCTAGAGATGTGCTGTTAAATATGCAGCGGTATTGTCAAATCCGTCGACGAAAGGCCTGAACGATCATGTATCTTGAACTTCTCATTCTGATCCAAATCGATAAATCCCCGAAACATGGGTACGAAATAAAAAAAGAAATCCAAAAGGATCTCGGTTATTTGATGGACGTCAATCACAACATGTTATACCCGACATTGCGAAAATTTACGGATGAGGGATTTGTTCGTAAGCATCGAAATGAGCAGGAAGGCAGACCGAATCAGTATGTATATGAAATTACAGAAGCAGGGAGGGAACAAATCGCAAACCTCATTAACGAATTCACCGAAAAAGATGCAAAACATCAAATCGAATTCATGGTTAGAGTGTCCCTGTTCGATCGTATTTCGAAGGAGGACCGGAATCGGATTTTACATAGGCGAAAGAAGGACTTGGAAGCGCTGCTGTCAGATATCGAGAGAAGACTAAATGAAGAAGGGGACGAGTTATTCCGGGACGAGGTTCTACGGTATTCGGTCTCCCAGGTTCAAGGCGAATTGGCGTGGATCGATAGGCTGGTCAGCAGCTTAACCTGATGGGTAAATACGGCTTCGACCAGAGCTTTATTCATCGCAGCATTCAGCGCGACGATGTTTTAACGCGAGCAAAAGAGCCGCGAAATCGCGGCTTTTTACCCGTGGATCTTGAGGGACTGGGTAGTGGATGGGGTGTTGGGCTCGCAGGGTCGAAAATTAAGCAAAGGGTTTTCCGTTGATCTTGACATGCTCCATAATTGTATTATCCCAAACCGGTAGAGCTTCCGCTTCACTTACAAACCGGCTTCCGGATAAGGAGCCGTTATCAAAGATTGCTTCATTGAAACTGCATTCTTCAAAGAGGCAGTACATCAGATGTGCGCCGCGAAAAATTAACATTGGAGAAGTTGCATCGAACGAAGGCCGCGTCGCGTGCGATGGCGTGACTTAAATTGGCTCCGGTAAAATCGCAATCCTCAAACCTTTCTCCAATCCGGGCTTTTTTTAAAATTGTTTTTCGAAACGAACAATGGTTGAAATGACGCGTCACAAACGAACCGCCAAGTTTCATTCCATCAAAGCGGCAATGCGTAAACCTGGATGAGTTCAGACCCGTTCCGTCCATAAACTTGGCAAAAGATAAATCAACATGCTGAACATCCAGGTACTGGATAATCTCGCTCAAAGTGACACCTCGGAAATCCTCATGCCCTGCATCTGTCAATCCAAAGGGAGAGGAAGGGAATCTCCGTGCTTTTTTATGCATATTATGTTTGCCTGTAACCGCAGCCACAGCCTGATTCACTTCGGTGGTTTGCTCCGTATCCCATCTTGCGCTCCATTGTTTTGCGCTCAATGAACAACCTCCTATTTCCAGAATCGAATGTAAGCTCTTAGAAATGATCTTTAAATGTGTCGGTTTTATAGTATCATAGATGAAGCAATAGATTCCAAGATTTGTATGGGGTCAAATCCATGAAGGGGCCGCTAATGGAGGTTTAAGTCATGATCATGGAGATTGTAAGGGTAGATAAGGAACAATACGAAATGATATAAAGGAGCATAGTGGAACATGGATCAGACACTGGAAACACTTTTGAACGAAATGAAACAGGAGATCGACAAATGGATGGCCCATATCAGCGATAAAAACGCGGAGGACATCGTAAAGCGTACTTCGCTGCAGATCGGGATCCACGACTATGCGCTGCTCGAATATGACAAGGGTAGGGTGAGCATGGCGGAACATGACCTGGACTTATCGATGCCGATAGACAGGAAGACAACTGGTGAGCCGTTGGCCGAAAAACATGTGCGAGAGCACATCATTCCTGAGCTATCCACTTATATGCAGCATAAATTGGACGAGATGCCGAGCTCGTTAATCGATTATCAGTTTACGTTTAACGGCAAGTTTCGAGTGCGTGAAGGCGACCTGAACCTTTCCATTCTTACATATGCAGATGAGGCAAAGAAGAAGCAATTACGGGAACGAATCGCAACCTATATTGCCAATAAGCTAGAAGCGGGAACCTATCCGACGAAACCGTTGGAGACGTTTTTCCTGTCCAGGCACATCCTGGACGAGGGGCTGTATCCTGACGCGGATCCCGCATGGATCATTGCCGTTTTTGAGCGGGTTCAGCAGTTGAACAAAGCGAACCAACATCTCGCAGAGCATCGATCTAATCTGATTACGGCTTTACGGGATTGGGCGGAGCAGCGTTGGCTGCCGCGTTATTTCGATAATATCGGGACGCAATGGCAGCGAGAATACAAGAAAAAAATCGACATTCATTTGGAAAATACCGAGCAGGGTCCAATCGATCTGCTGATCTACGCCGCCATCCTGATTCTGAAATACGAGCCCTCTTATAGCAGAAGCACAGGATTGGCTATGTTGAATTGCGCTAAGGAACTGGGGAGCGAACGGGCCAAACGATTGACTAAGGAAGGAAGCGGGACCTTCGCCAAGGAAGACGTCTGTTTGCGTGACGAAATGATTGACTGCACGGCCAACGATGTGTTTGCCGAGGTCTCCATAGCCATTAAGCAGGAAACGGGGGAGAGTTACGCTCGCGCGCTCCGGTTTCTGACACGCCTCTTCAGCTTGGGATTCCCGAAAAGCTGCCAAATCAAACTGAAATCTTCGCTCAAGCAGTGGCTGCCGATCAAAGGATTGGCTAAGTCGGGAACGCATCGGTTCTTCGCCAACGCCTTGGAATACCCGGATTTGTATCCCTTCATGGAGGAGTATGCCAAAGCAGCGATGGAGCCGTTTGAATGGTATGCGGATACGGAAGGGGAAAAAAACTGCATGCCGGGAAGTTATGCCGTCTTTGGCCTCGGATTGAAGGATCAAACGTATTTCCCGTTGGTGGAGGAATACATGGGCAAAGTCAATGACGAACACCAATCCGTTCAAAACCATTTCACGGTAGCTTTTAAAGAGCGGCATGGTGTTCATACGGAAACCATTCCAACCTTGATAAAATGCATGCTGCACTGCACCGATTCGATGAAACTGAAGATACAATCGGACATGGAACACGATCGAAACGTCAGGCTAGTGCTCGATCAAGTTCGCGGCCTCCCGTATTACCAGGTGGAGCATATCGTATATTTGATCTGGGGCGGTACGGACAAGCTGAAGAAGATAGCCGCCAAAGCCGAAGGGGAGAGGGCGCAGTGGCTCACCGAGCTGGCGGAGGCCGCCTGTCGGAAGTAATCGTGTTCACTAAGGCCAACCTTAAATGAGTCAATGATGAGCTGCTGAAAGGCAGCTCTTTTTGTCCTTATCTAACCGTTCAAGGAAAAAATGATGCGAAAATGATGGATTCGAAGCCGTTAATATAGTAGCTAAAGGTAGACGCATTGATATAAAATACGGACAAGAAGACAGGAAATATGAAGGCCGCTCGATAAATTGAAAGCGTTGTCTTTAAGATTCCTGTGGAACCTATGAATGCAGGGGAGGGGCCTTGGAATCCGCACGTTATGGGCATTGCGAATAGAAGAGGCTGAGCTTCGAGCTGGAGTTGCTTTATATTGAGACCATGAGGACAGAGGATTCGCTATTTTGCCGAAATGGGCTCATTATGGTGACCTTGCGGACCCAGGATCCGTTATTGCACCATAATCGCAAATGATTCCACGCTAAATCCTGCAATAGCGGATCTCTTGTCCGCATATGGCTGTGAAAACAGGTAAATCAAAGAAATAGCGGAACCAGGGTCCTCTATTATCGCAAATCCATGAAGTTAAACGAAGCTGGATCGATTTCCGTGGTCCTAATGAGGGAAATGGTCATACGACGCAAATCCCTGGTGTTATTTTGGTAATATCGGAAGAATATTGAGATCACGAGGACAGAGGATACGCTATTTAACCGAAATGAGCTTATTATGGTGACCTTGCGGACACATGCTCCGTTATTGCACCATAATTGCAAATGACTCCACGATGAATCCTCGCGAGGAAGGGACCCCAGGCATCATTCGCGGTCCAAACGGGCAGCCCGTCGTACAATTGAAGGGCATCACGATGGGCGCGAGCCAGCGAGCGAATGGATCGTTTCTATCAAGCCGCGAGATTCTGGCTGCCCAAGGAAACGCCTCCGGCGAAACGCTGGAATGGATGAAAACGGATAAGAAGACGCTGGAATTCAACAACCATTTCGACGCAGTCAGCAGCAGGCTGCATCGGAGTGCTCAAGGAGTTGTTTCCCGGGTTCGAGTACGGATGGTTTGATTATTATCTCGACCATGTGCCGAACTACATGCCTTATATGACGACGGACAACATTACGATGATTTCGGTCGGCGCGCACTCCAAACATAAGGAAATTGCGCTTAAGCTGATCGAGAAGGCCCACACGGATCGTACATACCACAATCTCCTGCTGTATGGCGTGGAAGGGGAGAACTACAATCTGGAGGGGGATTACATCAGCTATGCGGGCATCAAGTCGGAGAACAATAAGCCGGGCTGGACGGGATTGTATGAAGGCAGCATGAGCCAATTGGAAAAATAACCGGGAGAATGGCAGGCCATCGTTGAGCATTAGCATTCGGAAGGCGCGAAACGGGCCGTAGAGAACGGAGAGAGCCCGCTGGCGGGATTCCGCTTCGATACGGTACCGATAACGGCGGAGCTCGCAGCCATGGAGGCAGTCAGATCGCATTACATCGTACCGCTGTCCGTCGGCATGTCCGAAGGTATCGATGCTGATCTTGCATTTGCGAGGCAGCAGATGAGCGAAGCAGGATTCCCGAGCTTCATGGAGGAGCTGCAGAATCAGCTGGATGCATTCGCTGCCATGAAACGATAGAGGATAATCATGAAGCAATCAAGTGATCCGACAAGGAAGCGAGGAGGTCTCAAATGACAAATTCCAATATAAACCTTTATGCTGAACCTGAACGCATCGAACGCATCCCTACCACCCTTACCGGTGATGGTGCCTGGTGCTGGTTTGCCGATCCGAGGGCGCTGCGACATGTCAATGCCGCAACGGGCAGCGACAAGACATACATCGGGTACATCGATGTTGAGGGCAGCATCCAGGCGGTTCAATATGATCATGTGACCCAAGAACGCAAGCAAGTGCGGGTGCGGGCGGGTTTCCAGCAGGATGACCATAACAATCCGACGTTTTTGGCACTGCCCGACGGCCGGTTGATGATTTTTTATGCCGAGCACTCGACAACCCCCTATTTTTATTATCGCGTCACAGCCCGTCTTGACGATCTAGAAACCTTAGGGCCTGAAAAAATCATCGCTACCACGGGATATGGGAACACCACCTATCCTTCTCCCTTCGTGATGACGGATCAGCCCGGTTATTTCTATCTGTTGTGGCGGGGCATGAATTGGCACCCGACCGTCGCTAGGTACACGCTGCCGGATCCGGATGGCGACGTCACTTGCGACATGGAACCGAAACAGATCGTGGATTCCAGGTGTTCTGAACAAGAAACCGGAAAAAGGCCGTATGCCAAGTACGAAACGAACGGCAAAGACAAAATTATGATGACGTATACCTATACGCATCCGGACAATATGATTCCGAATTCATTGTACTATTCGTATTTGGACGTGAATACCCTGACGCTGCATGGCGCTGATGGACATCAGCTCGCAGATCTGCACCGCGGGCCGCTGAAGCTGGATAACAAAGAAACCGATCCGGCCTACTTGGTCGATCGCCAGCCGGGCATACGCAACTGGAACTGGGATATAGCCGTCGATAAAGAGGGATACCCGGTGATCTTGTTTGTTAGGATCAGTAGGGATAAGGATCGCCACCATTATTGTTACGCTAAGTGGTCCGGCTCCGATTGGCGGATTACACCGTTGGCGGATGGCGGACGATGGTTCCACCAAAATGATCAAAGAGAATTATGCTATTCCGGGGGTATGACGCTGGATCATAACAACCCTTCCATCGTGTACATGTCAATCCCTGTAAAGGGTACATACGGTGAGGTTTTCGAAATTCATCAATGCGTCATTGCGCATGACGGGACGATCACCGAAATAAATCAAGTCACCGAAAACTCGACTTATAACAACGTTCGACCTTTCGTTGTCCGCCATGCAGCTCTGGGCGAAGCGTATGATTTGATATGGATGCACGGGGATTACTACTATTGGGATCATTCGCAAGGGCGGTTGGGTTATACGACGGGACTGCGAACCTTGTGTGAAATCGTAGCGATTGAAGACGAAGGGAAGACCGATCCTTCGGCATAAGTCATATATCGGCAACGCCGAAAAGCATCTTGGGAGTCGACCGTTTCCAGATAGGGAGAAACGGTCGATTTTTTATTTGAGGTAAGGAATGTTTATTAAATAAACTGCTTCCCGATGAAGGCAGCATGGATAATGGCTAAATAAAAGTAGTCCCCAACCCGAGAACTGTAATCGTATCTGAGAATATGCTTTGGGTCCGGCGACATATGGCTAGGCGTGAAGATTGTCGTGACCTATGTAACCCCGGTTTTCCAGGTTGCCCTGCCGTTCATGCTGCTGTTGACGATATGGATCAGAAATAAGTCGACTGCCTGAATACTTTTGATTCATGTAATGAACAATAAACCTGGACTGCAAATGCAATCCGTTCGCAGCGCCACCACCGTGGATTTATAGCTGCATAAAAATCGAAAAACCCATAGGAGGTACATGAATGCAATTCGAACAACAGCAAAATCATCAGAACATGGAAACCGGCATGATTCCACCGCAATTGAACCATGGCGGTCATGAAATGTTCGATGTACACGAGGTACTGGCAGGGGCCATTAATACGATGAACACGTATACCATGCTGAGCGGACATGTGCAGGATCCGGAGCTTCGGGATATCTTGCAGCGCCAAAAGCAATTTATGGCGGATGAATATAATATCACCTTAGAATGCTTCAAAACAGGACAAGATCCATCCAAGTCGACGCAAAGCTATAAAATGAAGCAAGGGAACGACTTTATCTACGGCATGAAACCGGGACAACCGAAAAAACCGATGCAGTCCACTGCCGAGATCAATGATGAAACCATCGCGCTCAGCATGCTGAACGCCGTGAAATCCGGCGCTACCATGAAAACGAATGCAGCGATGGAATCCACGAATCCGGTTGTGCGCCGCGTCCTAGCGGATTCCCTTCCCAACTGCATCGAAATGGCGTATGAAATTTCGCTGTATCAAAACAAGCACGGCTACTATCAAGTGCCGCAGCTGCCTCAGCAAGATATGCAGTATATGCAGAACAGCTACGCCACGGCTCCGATCCAGTCGCAAATGCCAGGCAAAATGGCCCCTCACTAAATCCATAAAAGCGCCAAGTCCACAAGGAAATGGCGCTTTTATTTTTTCTGATTTCATCAGATCACATCAGTTATAAGAGAGAATTCAGCTAGAGCTGAACACACTGTTTTATTGAGAATGATTATCAACGAGATTATAATAGGTTAAAACAGGAGTTCGTCAGAAGGAGCGCCAGCATGGAAGAAACGCAATATTCGCTGTTGGGAGTACGGTACATAAAGCAAGGTCACGCCGAAGAGCCAGTCGGGGGTTTCATGGAGACGCATACCCTATACATGATCCATAAAGGCTCCGGCGACTTATATTTGAACGGAGGAAAACACCGACTGAAGGCGAAGGCTGTCTGTTATTGTCCGCCGGGTTCGATCGTCGACATTCAACGGACGCCGCCTTCGCCGGTGCCGCTGGAGGTTTACGAATTGCGTTATGAAGTATGGGATCTCAAGGAGAGCACCGCGTGCAACAGGGTATACATCAAGAATTTGTCTGCACTGATGGACACCGGCAAGCTTCCCTTCGCCGCAACGCACGAAGCTCTTGTCCTGATTCAAGAACTAAGCCAACGAATGCAAGATCAAGCAGGAGGCGGAGGACTTGCAGCTCGTCTTTGCATCGACGCGGTATTCAAACAGTTGTTGAGCGCGCTGCTGCGATCAACGAACGATAAGAATCGGGAAGAGGATTGGCTTGAGCGTATGAGACTTGCAGTTGAATATATGGAGAAGCATTATCACATAGCCTTAACGCGTAACGACATGGCAAAGAGGGCTGGATTTACGCCGGAGCACTTTTCCGTATCGTTCAAAAAAGCAACGGGCTCCGGTTTCACGGAGTATTTAACCCGGCTGCGACTCGAGAAAGCCAGAGAGGCATTGCTTGACGGCGACGATCGCAATCTCGACCGCATTGCACGGGAGGTCGGATACCAAGACGGCATGTATTTAAGCCGGAAATTCAAGCAGCATTTCGGCCACTCTCCACGCGATTATATGCAGCGGCCGAAGCGTATTGTGGCGCTGCAATATCTGGGCCACCTGCTGGCGCTCGGACTTACGCCCGTGGGAACGTCATCGAATCTGCTGCGCGCCCGCCCCTACAGGGGAATGCTTAAGCATGTAGCGGATATCGGAGATGCCAAATCGCACCATGCGATTGCCTCCGTGCAGCCTGATCTGATCGTCACGTCCGGACCCAACAGCGAGCCTTTGTCCCGGCTTGCTCCAACGATCTACCTTCCATGGGGGCAGGAAGACTCCTTAGACGAGCTGCTCCGGTTGGGCAGAGCGCTGAATCGCGAGCGGGAGGCGGAGAACTGGATTACTGCGTTTCGGGCGAAAGAGGAAGCTGCAGCCTCGATAGTCGCCAACAGAATCAGTACTCATAACGCGACGGCAGTTGTACTGGAGTTTTGGCAGGACCGGTTATGGGCGGTCAATGTCGCCTATGGCAGAGGCCTTCGCAATTTATACCGGACCTTTTCCTTTCGGCCGCCGGAGCCGCTGACTGATTACGTCCTGGGAGAAGGAATCGGCTTGGTATTAACGCCGGATATGCTTGCCGCACATGCGGCGGATTATATATTCGTAACCGTGTGGGAAGCGGGAGGAGGTGCAGCATATGCAAAACGGGTTATGAACACCAAGGAATGGAGGAGCCTGCCCGCCGTTCGCAACGGCAAAGTGTTCTTACTCGATCTGGAGCTGTTTAAGCATAATGACCCGTTAGCGTTAGAGCAGCAATTAAGCATCCAAACCGAACTTCTTACAAATGTCCATAGAACCGCAAACGGAGCGCAATAGACGAGCCTTCTCCCTATCAATATAATAATGATAATCATTATCAATAGGTGGAGGGTTTAATGGATGCAGTGGCTTAAAGGATGGAAACTGGCTCTGATCGGAAGTTTGGTCATCGTATTGGGAGCATGCGGGGATTCTGGACAGCAAAGCGAGAAGGTGGTGAACCAAGCGGGACAACAAACAGAAGCAACACGAATATTCGAAACGGTTATGGGAGAGATCGAGATTCCGAAGGAACCGAAGCGAATCGTTGCGACGCAATACCTGGGCCATTTGTTGACCTTGGGCGTTAAGCCGGTCGGGGCAGGTACGGCCAGCTTGAATCAATATTTTTTGCAGGACTTGACGGACGGAATCGAGGATATCGGCGATGATCAAGCGGCGCTTGAGAAAATCGTGTCCCTTGATCCCGACCTTATTATTCGGCCTTCGGATAAGAATTATGAACAATTCGCCAAAATCGCGCCGACGATTGTCATTCCTTGGGGAGCCAAAGATTTGTATGCTGAGCTGCGGGAATTCGGCGACTTTCTCGGGAAATCGGAGGAAGCCGAGGAGGCGATCCGGCATTACGAGGAGAAGCTCGCTGAGGCCAGGATCAAACTGAACGGCGTAGTCAAGGAAGGAGAAACCGTTGGCGTTTACGAGATTTGGGCGAAAAACTTCTGGGTTGTGGGAGAAAGCTTTGGCCGCGGAACCCGTAATCTCTATTCCGGTCTCGGCTATCAGCCGCCTGAAGCCGTGAAAGGGCAGGTCGTAAACGGAGGCGCCGGTTTGGACATTTCGCTGGAATCGCTGCCGGACATGGCCGCGGATTACATGTTCGTGACCGTCTACGATGCGGACGGGGGCGGGGAACGAGCCAACGAGATATTGGAGAGCGCGCTTTGGAAATCCCTTCCGGCTTACAAAAACAACCGCATCTTCACGCTGGATATCAACCAGTTCTCCGCAGGCGACCTGATCTCGCTTGAAAAGCAATTGGAGATTCAGACGAATCTGCTGCTCGGCAACGTGAAATAGCCGCAACACGGGAAAACCATGTCGAAACCCGCTTAAAGTCGCGATCCTCGCGGCTTTTTTTGTTATGACGTTAGCCGGATTATCAGTTGTCGGATATTGTGGAGGATCTTCTCACTTTGTTAACAACTTGAAATCGTTTATAATGATTAGATAATAGTAGATATTTTAATCTATCAATATTTATAATAGACTATAATATGGTGATTATTGACACAGAAAAGGTGTGTTTTCAGAAGACGCCTTGCTTTTTATCGACATTATTAGCAGGGACGCCTACTCTTTTTTCAAATATATGGGATAAGGAAGGGTATAATGAGCAACATGGACAAAAAAACAGACGTAATCTTGATTGGTGCCGGCGTCATGAGCGCGACATTGGGAGCCTTACTGAAGGAGCTGGTGCCCGAATGGGAGATCAAAGTGTTCGAGAAACTCGCAAGCGCGGGGGAGGAAAGCTCCAATGAATGGAATAATGCGGGGACCGGCCATTCCGCACTATGCGAGCTTAACTATACGTCCGAAAAACCTGACGGATCTATAGACATCAGCAAAGCGATCAACATCAACGAGCAGTTCCAGGTCTCAAGGCAGTTCTGGTCTTATCTGGTAAGCAGCAATCTGATTCGCAATCCGCAGGACTTTATCATGCCTATACCTCATATGAGCTTGGTTCAGGGCGAAAAAGACGTGGCCTTTTTGAAAAAACGTTTTGAAGCGCTGTCAAATCATCCTCTCTTTCAAGGAATGGAATATTCCGAGGATCCCGAGCAGCTGAAGGAATGGATTCCGCTTATTATGGAAGGGCGCACATCGAACGAACCGTTAGCGGCAACCAAAATCGATTCCGGGACGGACATTAACTTTGGCGCTTTAACGCGCATGCTGTTTGAGCATCTGAAGAACAAAGACGTGGAGGTCAACTACAAGCACAGCGTGAAGGATATCAAGCGTACTCCCGATGGCTCGTGGAAAGTAAAAGTGTTGGATATCGATAACGGCAGAACCGAGTTCCATACGGCCAAGTTCGTCTTTATCGGCGGCGGAGGCGGCAGCCTGCATTTACTGCAAAAAACCGGCATCCCCGAATCCAAGCATATCGGAGGGTTCCCGGTAAGCGGACTGTTCATGGTCTGCAAGAATCAAGAAGTCGTTGCGCAGCATCATGCCAAGGTATACGGAAAAGCCAAGGTTGGAGCTCCTCCGATGTCGGTGCCCCATCTGGACACAAGATACATCGATAACCAAAAAGCACTGCTCTTCGGTCCGTTTGCCGGCTTCTCGCCGAAGTTCCTAAAAACGGGTTCGAATTTCGATTTGATCGGTTCCGTCAAGCCGAATAACGTCTTCACGATGCTGGCGGCGGGGGTTAAAGAAATGGCGTTGACCCGATACCTGATCCAGCAGGTGGTGCTATCGAATGAGAAGCGCATGGAAGAGCTGCGCGAGTTCATCCCGAACGCGAAGAGCGAGGATTGGGAAATCGTCGTGGCGGGCCAACGCGTACAAGTCATTAAGGATACGGCTAACGGAAAGGGCACGCTGCAGTTCGGGACCGAAGTGGTTAGTGCCGCGGATGGTTCGGTCGCAGCCCTGCTCGGTGCTTCGCCCGGGGCTTCGACGGCCGTTCACGTGATGCTTGAGGTATTGCAGAAATGCTTCCCGCAGCAGATGAAGGAATGGGAACCGAAAATCAAGGAAATGATTCCTTCTTACGGGATGTCGCTTTCGAAGAATCCGGCCCTCTTCGAAGAAATTCAAGATACGACTTCAGAAACGCTAGGTTTAAGCTTAAAAGCACTGGTGCATAGTTAATCCCTTCCATGACGAAGACCAACCCGGTATACCGGGTTGGTTTTTTTTATGCTGCCAAGCATCACTGATAACAATATTTCGGATAATATTGAAAGTTTACAGGATATTATGAATGGACCAAGCCTCTTATAATGAGTTAAAGAAAGCAGCTTGATAACACTTACATAGCAATCATGAGGAGGCTTATCCATGAAAATCACCCGGCATGCGGAAAATCCGATAGTAGTGCCTGGACTCTACGATTGGAGAAAGGTGACGGTATTCAATCCGGCCGTCATTATCGATAACGGAAAATTCTATATGATTGAACGGACGGCAGGATCCCTGACTCCCTGCAAGAACTACCTGGGTTTGCTGGAAAGCACGGACGGCGTGCATTTCACCCATGTGCTGGACGAACCGGTGGTAACGCCGGACCAGCTGGGATTCCCCTATGGCAGCATCCAGGACCCGCGAATCGTCAAGATCGACGACACCTTTTATTTGAACTATGCCTTGCGCCCGTGCGCCATGAACTATTACCCGACGGGAGCCGGCATCCCCGAACGCTCGATTCCCGAATATCCGGACGGCTGGGGCGAAGAGGAAGGCCATTGGCTGACGCGGTCCGGGATCCTGACTTCGAAGGATCTCATTCATTGGGAGTACCTGTGCGATACAACGCCGCTTGATATCAATGATCGCGACAACATTCTGTTCCCGGAGAAAATCAACGGCAAGTATGTGCTGCTTCGCAGACCGGAAGAATATGTAGGGGAGGAATACGGAACCGAAAAAGCGGCCATGTGGATCAGCTACTCCGAAGACTTGGTGCATTGGGACGAGCCGAAGCTGTTGGCAAAAGCCGAGAACAACGATTGGGAGTTTAAAAAAATCGGCGGCTCGACGCCTCCGGTGCGGACGGACAAAGGCTGGCTGGTGCTCTACCACGGCGTAGACCAAGATACGGTGTATCGCGTGGGGGCTTTGCTGCTGGATCTGGAGAATCCCGAGAAAATCATCGCCAGAACCCGCCGGTTCATTATGGAGCCGGAGACGTATTATGAAAAATTCGGCTATCAGATCCCGAACGTCATTTTCCCGACAGGCAATGTCGTCAAGGACGGTCTCCTCTATATCTATTACGGCGTAACCGATACGGCAATTGCCCTCGCAACGGTACCGTTGGATGACTTAGTGGATTATATTTTGAACGAACCGCAATAAAGACGCTTCAGGGCGTGGCAAATGACTTAGTTCAATGCCACGCTTTCTGTAGAACCAAAGATGTAAGCGATACCATTAAAATGGAAAAACGTGAATTTAATGTAATGAAAATTTACGCATTTGAGAGAAATATGATGAATAAGAAGCCCGTTTTGTCCAAAATGACTTAAAAAAATTAGATGAAATCGTTTTTTTAGCGGATATTGGGATCGCTAACCCGATTGTATAATTAATATATCTTATATTGTTAAATATAAGAACATGATATGTAACGTATAAAGAGAGGGGTATATTAAATGAAAACGTCTAAGAAGCTTAGAACGATGCTGCTCACCGGAACAGCTGCGCTGCTGCTCATGTCAACCGTCGCTTGCGGCTCCGGAGAGAAAGACGCTGCCGAGCCGGAAAAGGTTACCTTGAACATCATGCATCCATGGACATCGCCGAACGTGGATAACGAGGTGTACAAAGAGCGGATCGCCGAATTCGAAAAACAGCATCCCGACATTATCATCAAGCAGGACGGGGTAGCGGCAACGGAGTATAAAACGAAGCTGCGCACGTTGGCTGCCGCCAACAACCTGTCGGATATCAACGTCGTATGGCCTGGTGCCGACCTGGCTCCTCTGGTAGCCGGGGATCTGCTGATGCCGCTGGATGACCTGATGGATAACTGGAATGATATTTTGCCTGAGGACGCGTTGGCCGGATTTAACCAGAACGGCAGTCAATTCGCCGTGCCGACCAAACAAACCTTCGTGGACATTATTTATTACAATAAAGAGATGTTCGCCGGGGTCGGTTATGACCAATTTCCGGCTACCTACGACGAATTCATCGATGCGGTGAAAAAGCTGAAGGAAGCCGGCATTACGCCGATCTCCTTGGGCAACAAAGAGAAATGGCCGCTTCAATCGTCCTTCTTGTCGATTATCGGGGACCGTTACGTAGGCAGTGACTTCTTGCAGAAAATTCTGAGCAAGGAAGCCAAATTTACCGATCCCGAATACGTGAAAGCGATTGCCGTCATCGACGAACTGTCCAAGCTGGGAGCATTCAATACGGATGCGAACAACATGGATTCCGTCCAAGGGCAGGACTACTTCATTCAAGGCAAAGCAGCGATGCATATTTCTTCTTCTACCGTTGACGGAAGAATCCGCATCAACAACGAGGAAGGGGACAAATTCGGCATTGCGCTCTTCCCAAGCGTCCCTGGCGGATCCGGCGATCCGGTGAAAAGCGCGGGCGTCGTTCAGTACGGCATCTCCATTAAAAAAGGATTGAGCGATGAAAAGAAAGCGGCTGCCGAGGAATTCATTAAGTTTTTTGTCAATGAGGACCTGTACAAAGATCTGATCAGTAAAGGCGTTGTCGTACCAGCCAACGTTGAAATTCCTGAAGATGCGAGCCCGTATCTCAAGGAGATGCTGGAGTTGACCAACAAGGGAACGGCGCCGGTGTTCGACAGCGTCATTCCGACGCAAGTTACCGACGTCATGCAGAACGGATTGCAGGCGCTGACCATCGGCAGAGGGACGCCGGAGGAGCTCGCCCAAGAGGTTCAGGAAGCTTTCGACAGCATGAAGTAAATTGCGAATTTCCTTCCTTAAGTCAAGATCATGATGGCACAAAGAAAAACCCGGCAGCGGGTTTTTCTTATTAAAGGCAGAAAGAAAGGAGTTACGCCAATGCATACGCTTAAGCATACGAAATGGGCTATATTCTTGGGCTTGGCGCCAGCACTCATTATCTATATATGTATTGCCATATTTCCCATCGGCTTATCGGTTTATTATTCATTAATGAACTGGGACGGAATCACGCCCATGCGTTTTATCGGGCTGGACAATTTCGTAGATATTTTCAAGGATGATATTTTTTGGCTGTCCGTTAAGAACAACATCATTATCATGTTTACCGGGATAGCGGGTCAGATTCCGCTTGGCCTGCTGCTGGCCCTGCTGCTGAATCGAGGACTCAAGGGCTCCAGCTTCTTCCGGACCATCGGATTCCTGCCGGTCGTCATTTCATCTGTTATGGTATCCCTGATCTGGGGCATGGTGTACAACACGGAATACGGGATGCTGAATAACCTGCTCGGCGTTCTGGGTCTTGAGAGCTGGCAGCAAAATTGGCTGGGGGATCCGTTCTGGTCCATGATCTCCATCAGCATCGCTTATATATGGCAAAACTGCGGCTTATATATGATCATTCTATTGGCCGCGCTGCAGAATATCCCCGATGAAGTCAATGAGGCGGCTGCCCTGGACGGCGCGACTGGACTAAGCCGGATCATGCGGATTACGATCCCGATGATCCGAGGAACATTGCTCGTGTCCGTTGTCTACAGCATCAGTAATTCGTTCCGCGTGTTCGATCTGATCCAGATCATGACGGGCGGCGGACCGGCACATGCGACGGAGGTTATGACCGTCTATATGTACAACAACTCGTTTATGAATATGAGATTCGGCTACGGCAGTGCAGTGTCCGTATTGATTCTGCTGTTTAGCCTTATCGTCATCACGATCGTAAATCGATTGGCGAGAGAAAAGGAATAGAAGGGAGAGGGAGGAGATGTACAGACAAACGAAATGGTTCCATTTATCGGCATACACTTTTTTGGGGATATTCGCTATTATTAATATAATCCCTTTCTTTTGGATGATCGTAGATTCGTTCAAAACCGAGCAGGAATATGCTGCGAACCCGTTCTCCATACCGACCGAGCTGCAGTTCTCCAATTACGCGAAGGCATGGGAAGTGGCGAATATGGATACCTACTTCCTTAACAGCATCATCGTAACGGTCGTATCGTTGGTCGTGACGGTCCTTCTTGGATCGCTTGCGGCGTACTTCTTGGCAAGGTTCAATTTTAAGCTGCGCGGTGCAACTTACGCGATATTTCTGCTGGGCATGGTCGTTCCGATTCATGCGACCTTGATTCCGATTTTCTTGATCATGCGGAATCTGCATTTGCTGGATACCCACTTATCGCTGATTCTTCCTTACACGGCGTTCCATTTGTCCTTGACGATCTTTATCCTGGAGGGTTTCATGAGAGGGTTTCCGAAGGATTTGGAGGAGTCGGGCGTCATGGACGGCGCGGGCGTATTCAAGATTTTCTGGTCGATCATATTACCGATCACGCGTCCGGCGATTTCAACCGTCGTGATCTTGAACTTTATCTATAATTGGAACGAGTACTTGTTCGCACTCGTCTTGATCAGTTCATCGTCGCTGAAAACATTGCCGCTTGGGCTCGCCAACTTTGTCGGCATTGAGACGGCCAGCCTTACGCTGCAAATGGCTGCGTTGACGATCGCGCTTATACCGATCATTATTTTTTACCTGCTCCTGCAAAAGCAGCTCGTTAACGGCATGACGGCAGGCGCAGTTAAAGGTTAATCCGGTTTCAGCTCAACATCATGAAGTCATCGAAAGAGGGAATGGACATGCGCAGCAGTTTGGGCTGGATCGGGAATTATGGTCTGAAACAGAAGGCTCTGGTCATTTTCCTCTTTTTTGTCATTCTGCCTACGCTGGGGGTCGGCGTCCTGGCCCAAGACAAGCTGAACGAAGTGCTGCGCGGCCAATTTATCCAATCAAGCCAGCGCAGCCTGGAGATCGTAACGAACCAGCTGGAAGAACAAACGGCCATGATCGAGGATATAGCCGATTATTTGATATTGAGCAATGACATGCGCCAATACCTGCGCCTTGATCCACCGCCAGAGAGCGGGAGGGCGGAGCAGTTGAAGCAGAATCTCGAAGGATTCCTGACGTTTCAGCTCATGTCCAAAAACTATATCAAATCCATTTCGATTACCGGGTTTAACGGCAATTCCATTGAGATGGGCGAGCCGATTCACGGCAACGAAGAGTCTTGGAACCGGCTGGCGGACGAGCATAAAGGCGGAATCGTGTGGAGCAACGGCTATCCTTCCACCAGCGGCTGGTATGGTGAAGTAAACCTCGTCTCATTGTTCCGGGTTCTGAATTCCTATGACGAGATCACGCTCCCGCTGGCTAGGCTCGTCATCCGCATGGATGAAGCCAGTATTCTTAAACAGCTGCAGCGGGGGTTGACGCGGGACGAAGGCATGGTATTTATTGTGAATGCCAAAGGACAAATCGTACTGCCCTCCAAAGAATTGCTATCCTTGGATATCGGCGATGGGAAAGCGATTACGGATATCATAACCGCCGGGACGATGGGCTCTTCCACGTACCGACACGACGGGGAAGCGTATTTGACATTTCATCAACGGATGGAGAATACCGATTGGACGATCGTTTCCATGGTGCCCAAGGCTGCGTTGGATCAGGATGTACGCGGCGTATCCATCTTGATGCAGGTTATTCTCATCGGAATTCTCCTGTTGGGCTTATCGGCCTTGATCGGGTTCCACTATACGATTATCAGGCCGATCCTGCGCCTGAAGATTGAGACCAATCGCGTAAAGCTCGGCGATTTCAACGCTCGGGTCCCCATTCGTTCCAAGGATGAGATTTCCGAGCTGAACCGCAGGTTTAACGATATGGTCTCCACGATTCAGGAACTGATCGAGCATAAATACAAGCTGGAACTGAGGGAGCGCGAATCCGAGCTGCGCCTGCTGCAGGAGCAGATGGATCCGCATTTTCTCTATAATACGCTGGATATGATCCGCTGGACCGCCAGGCTGGAGAAGGCCGTCGAGTCCAGCCAGCTCATCGAAATTTTGTCCCGATTCCTGCGTTCCAGTCTGAACAATGGCCATTACGAGACCAGCCTTGCTAAAGAAATGGAATTCGTACGCTCTTATTTGTATTTGCAGCAGAGACGGCTGGGGCGTAAACTGAAATATGCGCTGTACATGGAATATGATCTGGCGAATTCGCTTACCTTGAAGGCTACCATTCAGCCTTTGGTCGAGAATTTTCTCAAGCATGGCCTTGATCGGCGCGAGCCGGTCGCCAGAATAACGGTCATCGCGTATAAGCGGGAGGACGAGATTTGGATCGACGTGCAGGATAACGGCCGGGGTATGGACGATTCTACTTTGGAAGAAGTCAGGGAATCCCTGCGAATCGGAGTCCAAGCCGGCCGCACACGAGGTGCGCTCAGCAACATTCATGAACGTTTATACCTATTTTTCGGAGAACGCTACGGACTGGAAGTGATTGAGGCTTCATCGCAAGGAACCTTGATTCGCCTCAAGCTTCCATATTCTGAAACCTACGGTGGTGAATCGTACGATGCAACACGTGAAGACAGTAAAAATGCTGATCGTTGACGATGAACCGGTGATCTGTCAGGGCTTGCACTATACCATTGACTGGGCGGATTATGGAGTCGAGGTCGTCGCCGAGGCTTATGACGGCAATGAAGCTTTGCAGGTGGTGCAGGAACACGAGATTGATCTGGTTCTGACGGACATCCGAATGGAGGGAATGGACGGGCTTCAGCTTGCTAAGGAGCTGAAGCTCCGTCATCCTCAGATTCGGGTCATCATGATCAGCGGTTATGAGGAATTCGAGTATGCCCGCCAAGCCATCAAGCTTGATGTAACCGATTACTTGCTGAAGCCCGTCGATATTGACGAATTGGTGGCCGCCGTGACCGGAATCGTGGAAGACATTCGCAACCAAGATATCCGTGTCGACGGATCATCGAAGGATGCGGAGCTGTGGCTTTCCGACATGGCAGCGCATAATGAAACTTCATTGGCCAAGGCGGTGCCCGGCGATTTAGTAAACGGTGCCGAATATAAACTCATGGCTACGCAGCTGGAGAAGTTCTCGAACCTTGCAGCTTCCGTATCGGAACAGGATTTAACGATGCTGCAGCATGTATGGATCCGGACGGTTCGTGAAAACCTCGAAACCAGCGGAATTCGTCAAGTATCCGTGTTTGTGCATAAAAATCTGCTGTTGACCCTGCTAATGACGGATCAGCCGCGCCCGAAGCGGCAGTGGGATGAAATTCTGCAGGCGATGCTGGATGCCTGGCCGGAAGAGCATCGTTTGTATGGCGCGGTATCGGATGCTTACGCTTCCCTGGACCAAACGGCAGCCATCTGCTCGCAGGTGCGAGCGTTACTGCCTTATTATGCCTTGGAACAGCGCCCCTTGCTGGATCGCGAATATAAGTCCGAGGTGGATAACGGCCGGTCCAAGCACGATTTCGACAGTGCCGACATGGTCTCGAAACTGTCCGTGGCATTATTCAAGCAGGATGCCGAAATGCTGGAAGAGCTAATCGACGGCATGTTCCGATTCTTCCGGGATCAGCGGTACCTGTTGACGGATATGGTGAACGTGTGTGATGAACTGTCCATCATGCTGCGGCAGCGACTTCGTCAAAGCGGCCTGACCCAGCTGGAGCATGGCCTGGAGAGAACGATCGACCTGGAGGTGTTCAATCATCCCGACGCGATTCGTCTGGCGATATCCACGGAAGTGTTTGATCTGCTGCAGCTGATCGACAGGGTCGGCATCGACAGATCGTTCTGGATCATTGAGAAGGCCAAGAAGTATATGGCGGATCATTATCTGAGCGACCTGAAAGCGTCGGAAGTGGCAGCGTATTTAAAGATTACGCCCAGCTACTTCAGCAATATTTTTAAACAAAGCACGGGAAAAAGCTTCAGCGAATACATGAACGAATTGCGCATCAACGAGGCGAGAAAGCTGCTGCTGACGACGCAGGACAAGGTGTTTGAGATTGCCGACCGCGTCGGTTACAAAGAATACAAGTATTTTGTATCCGTCTTCAAACTGTACACGGGCATGACGCCCAAGAAATATCGGGTCTTGAATATCAAAGAATGATTAAAAGCATGACGACCAGGATGGAAGGAGTATGGGGAATATGGAGAAATATCGGAATGCTGCGCTCCCCGTAGACGAGCGCGTAGAGGATTTATTGTCCAGAATGACGCTGCGGGAGAAGGTCGGGCAGCTGAACCAGCACTTGTACGGCTGGATGGCATATCGGCGAAGCGAAGGGACCGAAACGGAGTTTGAACTGACCGACCTATTCAAGGAGCATGTTGAATGGGGGGCCGGCATGGGGGCGCTGTACGGTCTGTTCCGGGCGGATCCTTGGTCCGGGGTGACCTATGAGAACGGGATTCCTACGCAGGACAACGCGAAGGTGGCGAACGCCATTCAGCGTTACGTGATCGAACACAGCCGGCTCGGCATTCCCGTCCTGCTCTCGGAGGAATGCCCCCACGGCCATCAAGCGCTAGACGGAACGCTTCTGCCCGTCAATACGGCCATCGGTTCCACCTGGAATCCCGAATTAATTGAAAGCGCCTATTCCCATGTGGCCTCCGAGATCCGCAGCCGAGGCGCGCATTTAGGCTTGGTCTCGGTACTGGACATCCTGCAGGATCCGCGGTGGGGACGCTCCGAGGAATGTTACGGAGAAGATCCTTACCTGGCTGCGCGAATGACGGAGGCGGTTGTGTTTGGCATGCAGGGAAGAAACCCGGAAGAATGGAAGAGACACGATAAGGCAGCTGCCGTGCTCAAGCATCTATGCGCTCAAGGAGCAGGGCAGGGCGGACGGAACGCAGGCCCGGTTCCCGCAGGCGAGCGCGAGCTGCGGGAAATCCACCTGCCTGCCGCGGAGGCGGGGATCAAGGCAGGGGCGGCTGGCGTCATGGCGGCCTATAATGAACTCGACGGCATTCCATGTCATGCCAATGATAAGCTGTTAACCGGCATTCTGAGAGATGAATGGGGATTTGATGGGATTGTCATGGCGGATGGAACGGCCATCGACCGTTTGGTGTCCATTACGGGAGACTATGAGTCGGCAGCGGCGCTTGCTCTCTCATCCGGGGTGGATCTAAGCCTGTGGGACAAGTCATTCACGACGCTTGAACAAGCGGTGAAGCAAGGGAAGGCCGATATGGAGAGCATCGACCGCGCGGTTGGTCGAATGCTTGGCCTGAAATTCCGGTTGGGGCTGTTCGAGCAGCCGTACGTTGACGAGGGCTTGGCTGCTTCGACCGTGAACAATGCAGCCGCCCGAGCGTTGAACGTTTCCGTTGCAAGAGAAGCGGTTGTGCTTCTTAAAAACGATGAAGCCGTACTGCCATTGAATCACAGCAGTATCAAACGGCTGGCGGTCATCGGTCCTAATGCGGACCGTCTCTACAACCAGCTCGGGGATTACACCAGCGTTCAGCGCGAGGGCAGCGGAGTCACGGCGCTTCAAGGCATTCGGATGGCTGCTCCCGAAGGCACGGACATCGTCTTCGCTCCAGGATGCAGCGTTCGAGGCATGTCCACCCAGGGCTTGCCTGAAGCAATCGAAGCGGCCCGTTCCGCGGACGCGGTCGTGCTCGTGCTTGGCGGCAGCAGTGCTCGTCAATTCGGGGGCACGTTTGACAATAACGGCGCAGCGATCGTAGCAGAGGGGGATCCGACGGAAATGGACTGCGGGGAAGGAGTCGATCTAGCCGAACTTCGCTTAGGCGGGATACAGGAGCAGTTGGTTCGGGAAATTCACGCGATCGGCAAACCGGTGATCACCGTGCTCATTCAGGGACGTCCGCTCGCCGTCGGCGAGGTGGCCGAGCTTAGCGATGCCTTGCTGTGCGCTTGGTATCCCGGTAGCGAAGGGGGCCGTGCCATCGGAGAAATCCTGTTTGGCCAAGTGAACCCGAGCGGAAAGCTGCCCGTCTCGATTCCGCGCTCCGTAGGTCAATTGCCGGTTTATTACAATCAGAAAAACGCAGGGCGCCCTCGTCCCTATGTCGATATGCCGTCCAAACCGTTATATCCGTTCGGATTCGGCTTGAGTTACAGCTCGTTTGAATATGGATCTCCGGCCATCTCCCAGAATGAAGTGACGCTTGACGAGCTTCGCTCCGGAAGTCGTGTCGAGGTGTGCGTGGAGGTGAAGAACAGCGGAAAGCTGAAGGGGGACGAAGTCGTACAGCTTTACATACAAGCCGATCAATCAGGGATAACCCGCCGACTTCGAGAATTGAAGGGATTCAAGAAGGTAATGCTGGAGCCCGGGGACAGCACCACCGTTACGTTCGAGCTCGGCTTCGAGGAACTGGCCATCTGGAACCGTAACATGGATTACGATGTCGTCCCTTGCCGAGTTAACATCGTTGTAGGCGGCCACTCGGATTGGGAGAACAGTGTTGTTGAGTTGAAGGTAAAAGCCTGAAGCGTAAGCCTATTTCAAAGGGTTTGCCTACATGTCTAAGCTATCGATGTTTTTGGAGACAGCATTCCATGCTGTCTCTTTTCGTTGTGATCAGCCTTTCGTTTGACACAAAGAAGGAATCGGGATAATATGTAAGGAAAATGCGGAAAATGATATTGTTTATATATTTTCCGGGGTAGGGGGGTGAATTTCTATGAGAGAACGAATTGTCGAGGCGGCAAGCAAGGAAATCCGGAGAAGCGGATTGCGATTTACGATGGGTGAACTGGCCAAACAGTTGGGAATGAGCACGAAAACTCTGTATGGCGTTTTCCCTTCCAAAGATGAGCTAATTGCCGAAATTCTCGAGGGGGCGATCGATGAGCTTCAGCATAAAGAGAAGGAAATCATGAATAACGCGAGCCTCAGCACATTGGAGAAACTTAGACGATGTCTGATTCTTATCCCGGCTGATTTTCAGTTTATCGAGCTAAACCTCATCACGGAGCTGCAGCGTTATTATCCTAACCAATGGAACCGCCTCGACCAATTTCTAAATGAGCAATGGGGCAGCATTGCCGAATTATTTCAGGAAGGCATTCGTCAAGGCTTGCTCCGGCCGTTTAACGCCAAAATATTCATTGATCTGTATGTAGGGGGCTTTTATCGGTTAATGGAGGACTCGGCGGCAAACAGGAGCAGCATGACCCTTCAGGAGGGCCTGCGCGATATGGGAGAGATTCTTTTGGCTGGTATCATCAAGAGGGAAACTTGAGCCAACGATAGACCACGAAGGAGAAGAGAGGGTATGCCTTGAGCAAAACATTAAAAGGTTTGTTTTTAGTGACGGATATCGCATTTATTATGTATTGGGTCATTACCGCACTTGCCTTAATTCCTAAAGAGTATTTATATCAGGATTATACCAATGAGCTGCTGGTTATTTGGAATTGGTCGTTCTTTCCGCTGGACATATTCATATCCGTTACCGGGATGTACAGTCTGTATTTACATAAACGAAGAAATGCGAAATGGAAAAATCTCGCCTTAATCTCGCTTACCCTGACGTTTTGTTCCGGGCTGCAGGCGATCGTTTTTTGGATCATCAAGTCGGATTTCGACCTCATGTGGTGGGTGCCCAACCTGTACCTTTTGTTGTATCCGTTGTTATTCATCCCTAAACTGCTAGAGACAAAGGAAGCATTCGCCGAATCTTAAAGCGGATGCTCCTTTTCTTTATGATCTCTTGGGCATTTAATCGAAAAAAAAGGGCTAAAGGACCATGATTTCCTAAAACTTTAAGTATGATAAGCACAGGAAATCCTTGGGGGAAATGGTAAACTCAAAGTGTACATTCACTACCTAGGAAAGGGGGCGCCGAGGAACTCACGGTATTCTATCATATTCATGGAGGTGGATTGATGTTTGACGTTCAAGGGCTGAGCCTTAAGAAAAGGCAATTTAAATTACTCACGTCCTTCATCCTTGCAATGCTTATCTTTTGTATGTCCGGTTTGCCCGCGTTCGCGGCAACCCCAGAGAAAACCGTCAACGCTTCGGCAACGCTTGCCTACAATTTAAAGGGACTTCAACACAACGTGGCTGTTCAAAAAGCCTACATCGCGGATAAATATCTGTATGTCACGCAGCGTTCCAAGGGAACCTGCTATCTTTCAAGATTGCTCATTAACGGCAATGACGCTACTTTTGTAGATAAAATGACCGTCACCAACACGGGGCACTGTCAAACGCTGGATATGTATACGTACAACGGCGTCAATTATTTCTATTTCAGTTCAAAAGCGGATCCTTCAACCGATTATTACTGGTCGCTTCAGGTAGCGAGACTGCAATATTCGGCCGGCAAGACGGTCGATTATACGGATCTGCATCGCTTTACCTATATGAATTACGCCAATAAAACGGGAGCAAGGCTGGGCGAGACCTACCGGGTTGATGGCGGCGGCAACAGTACGCATACGGTGTTCCGCGTTCAGACGAAGGAAGGAACCGTGACCTGGTCCATTTATGACACGGTCGCGCTCAATAAGCTGCTTGACAGCAATGAACAGGTGCGGATGGACAGCGCAGCCGCGGTGAACGCAGCGGTTGGCAGCTTCACGCAATCGGGCAGCGGCATCGTTAGACCGAACGGATCCTTCCAGGGGGCGGATATGCTCGGCCAAACGAAAATCTATACGTCAGGCGGAGCCGAAGGCGAAACCCCGCAGATTGCCATGATGACGAATACCGGGACTTTCAAAACCCTCGTGAAAATTACGAATGTAGGCAACCATGAAATCGAAGGAGTTCAGACCAAGAACGGCAACGTATATTTTACGATCGTTACGGATCCGGTCAATAAGCAGAATACGCAGAAGGTATATTACGTTCCGGACAGCATTTTTAATTGACGCCCATGTGGTTTTGACTCATTGAATAGTTGCGATCAACCAAGCGAATGTAAGTCGCAGGTCACAGGCTGGACCATATTAAGTGTGTCTAGTCTGTTTCTTTTTTACCATTTTAAAGGAGCAGCTCTTGGCTTGATCTGGCGAAAATAAAACCCGTATATAATCAATTTGATTCTTACGATATTAATCTGACTATTGGAAGGAGATTCGTTCATGAAAAAAAGCCTCATTTCGCTAATCGCTTGTTTGTTCCTCATTCCCCTGTTTGCAACGGGCGTCATGGCAGCGGGAAAGGGTCAAGGCAAAGAAGTAAGCACCACCGTAATGTCTTACAATATCCATCATGGGGTAGGAATCGATGGTCAGCTGAGCCTGCAGAGAATTGCGGATGTGATCCGCGACTCCGGCGCTGAGATTGTCGGGCTTCAAGAAGTGGATCGGCATTACGGGGAACGAAGCGATTTTAAAGACCAAGCCAAGGAATTGGCTGATTTGCTCGGCTATCATTACGCTTACGGCGCGAATCTTGATTTGGAACCGGGGGAAGGACAAACAAACAACCGTCAATACGGGACAGCCATCGTGAGCAAGTATCCGATACTCCGATCCGAGAATACATGGTTAAGCAGCTTCGGGAAGGAGCAGCGCGGCGTTCTTCATGCCGTCGTTAATCTGAGAGGAATCCATGTAGATGTTTACAACACGCATCTCGGGCTGGATGTCACCAGCAGAACGGCACAGGCTCAGGAAATCATTGACCTTGCTTCCGGCTCCCAGGGACCTGCGCTTCTCCTGGGGGATTTTAATGCGGAACCGGACAGTTCAGAGTTTCAATTACTGTTAAACAGCGGTTTATTCGTAAACAGCTTTGAGGGAATAGACGATGCCTATACGTTCCCTGTCATCAATCCGTCGGCAACCATCGATTATATTCTGACTTCCCCTAACGTCCGGCATGCCAATCAACGCGTGATCCAAACCGAAGCATCGGATCATCTGCCGATTGCAGCCGATGTGGTATTCAAGCGATAGGTACTAGCATCGGGGAGAATAAGTTCTAATTGGATCTCAGCATGACCGGGGGCTTCCACCAAGCAATTGCTTGGTGGAAGCCTCTTTGCATTTAGGAGATAAATCGATTTTCTTCCCTTTACAGTTTTTTTACCGTCCTGTCTATATCGATAAAATAGGTTATGCTACGATACAAGCACAGGGAGGGAGTGTGCATGATAACTTGGAGATTACCGCTGATTGTATTGACGTGCCTAAGCATGGCCGTAACAGGCTGCATGCAGCGCAGCAGCGGGCAGGGCACGGACGGCATATTTTCGCACTCGGCAGCTTCGAAAATGGCCGTTACAGGTGCAAAGACAAAGCTTAAGTTCTGGTCGACGGGGCGACATGACGCGAACTATATCAAAGAGGTGATTCATCGCTATAACCAAGAGAATCCCGATAACATTGAGGTTGAGATGACCGTGATGGCGGATGATTTTGCCCAATCATTGGATTTGTCTTTTGCCAGCGAACAATCACCCGACATCTTCACCCCGATCGATCTCGCTGAAATGACCCGTAAAGGCTACGTGGAACCATTGAACGAGTATATAACGCCCGTAATCAGAAGCAGGTTCGGGAAGCAGGCCTTTATCGAAGGATATAACGTATTCGATCAATGGATATACAGCCTTCCTAACAGCGGATCCACCTTACGGCTTATTTATAATGTTGAGCTGTTTGCGCGGGCCGGCATCACCTCTCCTCCGAAATCTCTTGACGAGTTAGTGGAGGCTGCTTGGAGAATCACCGAGATTGGAAAAGCAGAAGGCGTTTACGGGTTCGCGCTGCCCTATAAAATTCCGGCCAGCGCCCTCGGCCGCTCCGCCGTTCCGATAGCTGAAATAAGCGGTATCAGCGGCGATGGTTATGACTTTTCAACAGGTACCTATGACTTCTCAGGCTTAAAACCGATTATTGGCGCATTCCGGGCCATGATGGAGAATGGCAGCACGCTGCCGGGAGCTGAATCCCTGGATATCGATCCGCTCCGGGCGCAGTTTGCCGACGGTAAGATCGGGATGTATCTGTCCTATTCTTCGGAACCCGGCATTTATAAATTTCAATTTCCGGCAAAGATCAAATGGGGGGCAGCACTTCCCCCGTCGATTGACGGAACCTATAAAGGAGTGATCAATCAGGGAGTGGGAGCGACGAGATGGCTATCGATCAGCAGTCAATCGCAGCATAAGGAGGAAGCATGGAAGTTTCTCAGCTATATGTACAGCGATGAAGTCCTGATCGGGTACCAGGAAGCCGGACTTGGCATTCTATCCGTGGAATCGATAGCCAAGAAAGCCAAGAAGCCTGACATCGAGGGCATCGACGGCTTTATACCAGGCGATTATGACGGGATATGGCCTGCGTCGCCTCAAGGATTCAAACCAAACGGAAGGGAGTGGGAGGACGAATTCGTAAAGTATATCATGATCGGCGGTGACCTTGATCGATTGGTTGAAGACTTGAACGCGCGTTACAATGCCGCATTGGATCAGGAACGGGCTGCCGGCAGAGTGAATATGCAAGCCATCCCGGAGTTTGATCCGCTGCATCCTCAGGATCGTCTTATGGCAAGTGATTGATCTTATTCAAAAAGGACAACTGCTGCCACAACCGAAAATAGAGACGGAGGATGTTGATTTATGCTCTACCGACTATCGTTCAGACGCCGAATTTGGATCGCGTTCATGCTTATCGTTATTTTTGCAGTCACCACCGCAGGCGCGCTTAGCTACGTCATCGCCGAGGAAGTCGTGAAGGACAACGCTTATCAGCTTAGTCAGGATACGATCGTTAAAACTTCGAAGGTATTGGATGAGAAGCTGAATCATATCTCGCAAGCGGTTTACTCGATGATGGTCAATACGGCTTACCGAAGAGCGTTAGGGATGGACAGCAGCTATTCGGGCTCGGAGAATTACTATACGCATCTGTCCGGGCTGCAATCGACTTTTGTACAGACCAAGCTCACGGAACCTCTTATCGATTCCATTCTTATCGCAACGCGTGAGGGAGACTATTATCAGACGAGTCAGCAGCGTAATTTCTCCCATTCGTTTTATGATTCGGCGCTCTATACGTATATCAAAAGCGAGCGGCGCAAGCTATGGGTGGCCGGTCATGAGGATCTTTTCTTTGCCAGCAGGGAGAAGGTCATTTCCTTTGTAATGGAGGGTATCCCATCCCATTACATCGATGATAGTTATGTTGTAGCGAATATCAAAATCGACTCGATTCGATCATTAATCGTTTCGGAGGACACAAATCGTAAGCCTTTCCTTCTCCTGGCCTCATCCGATGGGAGCGATGCTTTAATCGAAGATTCCGTCATAACGGATAAGTTGAAACAGGATCCTGAGTATATGGCTGCTTTAACAGTTGAGCAGGGAAGCTTCGAATATTCGGACCAAGGCGATGAATACCTGGTTAACTTTACCAAGCTGGGTGGAGTGAAGGAGTGGACGCTATTCAGCTTTCTGCCTAAAGCTGAATTGATGAAGCAGATGGACAGCATTAAATTGACGATTCTCGGGGTGATCACGGGATGTTTGCTTGTATCTTTTGCTTTTGCGAATATGCTGACACGTTTGCTCGTAAGACCGTTAAGCCATCTGCAATCGTTAATGAAACGGGTGGAGATGAACGATCTTAACGTCCGTTATGAAAGCGAATACAATGACGAGATCACGCAGGTCGGTTATCGCTTTAACCGGATGCTGGAAGAGCTTAATCACATGTTTGACGTGGTGAAGCAGGCAGAGACGGATAAACGTCAGTCCGAGATGAGAGCCCTGCAGGCTCAAATTGATCCCCACTTTCTATATAACACGCTGAATACGGTTTATTGGAAAAGCCAGCTGAATCAATTGGAGGATGTTCAGGAAATGGTGCTGTCCCTGTCACAGCTGTTCCAGCTCGGCCTCAATCGAGGCAAGGAGATGACGTCAATTGAGCACGAGTTACTCCACGTTGAGGAGTATTTAAAAATTCAGCAGAGATGTTATGAAACGCTGTTTACCTATTCCATCGAGGTAGATCCCCTGGTCGATATGCAGCAGCCGATCCTAAAAATCATGCTGCAGCCGCTGGTTGAAAACTCCATCCTGCATGGCTTTAATGATCGCAATGATGGTGGAATTATTCGGATCCAAGTTAAACAGGATGATACCCATCTATATTTCATCGTGGAGGATAACGGATTAGGATTTAGCGAAAATAACGCAGCGGATCCAGAGCTTCGGGACCCGGCTGCCTTTGCTTCATCGGGTTATGCGCTGCATAATGTTCGATTGCGATTACAACTTCAGTATGGAAGCAAGGCTGGCTTGCATATGGAAAGCGAACCTAACCTATGTACTCGGGTCTCGATCATCATCCCCCGTTTACCAGTACCCGAAGGGAGTTGACTTAAGGACGATGAGCGTTATATCGACAACGATATGTTTCATTGACGATATTCAGAGCGTGGTCGACGGCATATCCAAGCAAATCAGCTGGGAACGTCATGGGATCACGGTATGCGGAACGGCCATAAATGGAGAAGACGGATTGAACCTGATCACAACAAGCAAACCGGATATCATCGTGACCGACATTCGAATGCCGAAGCTCGACGGTTTGGAATTGACCCGGCGCGTCAAAGAATTGCTGCCGCGCAGCAAGGTCATCTTGATGACGGGTTTCAGTGATTTCGAATATGCGAAGCAAGCCGTTCAGCTTGGAGCGTTCAACTTGATTACCAAGCCTTTTTCGCTGGCCCATATTGAGGAGATTGTTGTAAAGGCCAAAGAAGAGATCGAGGCGCTGCGAAACCAAGAGCATCATATCGCTGATTTGGAGCAGCGGGTTCAAGAGAGTATGCCGTTTCTGCGTCAGGAATTGTTTGCATGGCTGCTGCATCATAAGGTGAATGAGCAGGAAGCGAAGCAACGGTGGGAATATGTTAAGCCTGATTTGGAGCCCAGGCATCTGCTCGTTATGATTCTTGAAATCGACGGTTATGACGACAAGTATCGGGATTCGCCGATGAACGAACTCGAGCTTGCCAGGTTCGCGTTGAAAAATATTACGGAAGAAACCATCGCTTTATATACTAGGGGACTGGTATTCCGGGACTCGGCAAACCGTCTGGTAGCGGTGTTGAATGCGCCGTTATCAGATTCAGCGGCAGCAATAGCGGAGGCGTGCTGTCACCATGTGAGCGTATATACATCTTTAACGGTATCCATAGGAATTGGCAGAATCGTTTCGTATATCCACGACTTGTATGCATCGTATGATCAAGCTTTGCATGCACTGTCGTATCATTTCTATACCGGCGGCAATGCGGTTATCTCCTATGAAGAGGTGGCTAACACGGAAATGTCCTTGCCGCGCAGCATTCGAAGTGCAGAACAAGAGATGGTGTACGCAATACAATCCGGCAACGTCAGTCAAGCCATAATGAGACTCGATCACATCCTCGACGAGTTTAAGGACAGGATACCGCTTCCCAAACCGGAATATTTCATCAGCCTATATTATGAGCTGGCATATATGATGCTTCGGGCGATACAAGAGAAGGTACCGATGAATGAATTGGCCGATTTGAGCTCGATCGTTCGGGAAGGAAGGGTGAGCTCCGAGAGATCCTTGGCGGACATGAGAAGGGTGCTGCATCACATCGTAACGCTGGGCTGTGAACGCATCGAGAATCAGAGCCGTTCCGCGGCCGTGAAAATCATTCAGGATGCCATTCAATATGTAAACTCCAATTTGGATCAGGACATCAGCCTTAGTGCTTGCGCGAAGGCGGTTCACCTGAGCCCCAGCTATTTTGCCGGCTTGTTCAAGAAAGTGACGGGGATGGCATTTAGTCATTATGTTACCCAGATACGGATCGAGGAGGCTAAGCGTTTGCTCTTGGAGGATCGGCCGATCCAGGAAATTGCAGAGTCTCTTGGTTATGCGGAGCGCCGTTATTTTAGCGACGTTTTCAAAAAGTATACGCAGATGACGCCATCGGGGTTTAAGCAGGCGCACCTAGACAACAACTTTCCATTGCAAAAGGAGGGAGTTCGTGAATAGCCGCATTGAGGAAGCCATTGATTGGCCGGTGTTTATGTCCAGGCACGACATGTTATGGTCGACGCGTCCGATCAGCTGGGATGAAGGGGCGTTTCTTGGAAACGGCATGCTGGGCGCGATGATGTATAGCGAGGAACACCGGGATAAACGGAACGTGCTGCGCTTTGTGCTTGGACGGTCGGATATCACCGCATCACGCCCGGGTAATCGGGATTTTTCGGTACGCGTGCCCATCGGCGAGCTCGCTTTGGAGCTGGAGGGCTGGATTTATCAGCCCTGCGAAATCCGATTGGATTTATGGAATGCTGAGCTTAGAGCGGTTATACCGACAACCAAAGGGGAGGTCAGGATTCGCGCGCTGATTCATGCAACGGCTCCGGTACTTCTTGTGGAGCTGGACGCAGATGAAGGGGAACACGATGCGAAGCTGAAGTGGTACGCTTATCCGGAGGTTGACCCCGTATTGAAGAATGCGGACGGGATTAATCTCAACCAGTTTATTCCCGAAACCACTGTTCAGCATTTGAAATCCGGCGAGATATCGATCGGCGTCCAGGAATATGGAAGCGGGGAAGGCTGCACTACAGCTTGGCTTACATGCCGCCCTGATCCGACCGAACGAAAGTTGGGGAAATGGAACAGGCAAACCTGTATCTTAACCGTCATGAAAGGGGTGGATAATACCGTTCGCGATCAAGCGGTTCAAGAGCTTCGGGCTGTCCCCCTCTCAACCATCGGTTGGGAAGCTTGGCTGCATGCCCATCGCCAATGGTGGCATCATTATTACCCGGAGAGTTTCATATCCATACCGGATACGCAGCTGGAGAGCTTTTACTGGATTCAGATGTATAAGCTGGCTTCTGCGACCCGTGCGGACTCACTCCCTATCGATAATCAAGGTCCGTGGCTCACTTCCACGCCATGGCCGGGGTTATGGTTCAATATGAATGTTCAGATGAGTTATTCCCCAATCTATACGGCGAATCGTCTCCATCTCGGCATGTCGCTGATTCGCTCATTGCAGGAGCATCAGGAGCAGCTGATCCGAAACGTTCCCAAAGCCTACCGTAAGGATTCGGCCGGACTCGGCCGGAGCTCCAGCTATAACCTGCACAGCCCGGTCACGGATGAAGTGGGGAATTTAACGTGGGTCATGCATAACTGCTGGCGTCACTGCCGTTATGCCATGGACGACAATATGCTGCAAGACGTGGTCTATCCACTCCTGCGGCGCAGTGTGTGTTTATATTTGCATCTTCTTGAGGAAGGGCAGGACGGCCGACTTCATTTACCACCGACGGTTTCGCCTGAATACGGCTCCTTCAAGCAGTTGAAGATTGCCGATGCCCATTATGATTTAGCCCTGCTGCGCTGGGGATGTGAAACCTTAATCCGCATCACGGATAAGCTCGGCATTCATGATTCACTGCATGATCGCTGGCGGGATGTCCTGGACCGATTGGTACCCTTTCCGGTCGATAGTTCCGGTTATATGATCGGCGAGAATCAGCGCTTGGATTTTGGACACCGGCATTTCAGCCACCTGCTGGCAGCATTTCCGCTGCAACTCGTAGGCGATACCGAAGAGGAGAGGGAGCTTATCCTTCGCTCGCTCCGCCATTGGATCGGACTTGAAGGAGATTTGCGCGGATTCAGCTTCACCGGAGCAGCCTCGATTGCAGCCATACTCGGACTAGGCGATGAAGCATTGGCGTATTTAAGAAGCTTAATGCATCTCATCAAGCCGAACACCATGTATAAAGAGGCGGGACCGGTCATCGAAACGCCGCTCGCGGGGGCGGAGTCGATCCATGATATGCTGCTCCAGAGCAGAGGGGAGCGAATCAGCGTTTTCCCCGCTGTTCCTGAGGAGTGGCCGGAGGCGGTATTTCATCGGCTGCGGTCGGAAGGCGGCTTTCTTGTGAGTGCTGTTCGGGAGGAGGGGCGTACCGCTTGGATACATATTTGCAGTCTTGCGGGTGGATCGTGCCGAATCGCAACGGATATGGTTTCATCACCGGATGCCGGCTTGGTATTGGAGATCGGGGGCATGTCCACAGTATGTCCGATCCAGGCTGACGGATGGATCCATCTGGTTATGCAGGCGGGAGAAGAAGCTTATATATACAGCGATCATTGGAGCGGATCTTCGCCTTTCAAGATCTCGCCCATTCCTGCAGAGAAGGGGAAATGCAATATGTTCGGCAGCCGCAAGCCATGGAGGCTGTACGGAATTCCCCGTTAACCGTATAAATGCCGAAAGCCAACTACAGATCTAGTCCGAAGAGCAGCCTTATCCCCATCAAGGCTGCTCTTATCATAAACAGCAGGTGATAAGGAGGAATAATCGCATGTTCAGCACCCTTCGCAAATATAACCGCAGCGTCATTACGGCATGGCTGTTCTCTTATATTACCGTATTAATGGTGCCAGTCCTGATCAGCTTTGTACTCTATTCGATCTCGTACCATCAAGTGAGGAGCGAAACCAACCGGGCAAACGGGTTACTTCTTCAGCAAATGGAAATGTCCATTGACAGCAAGCTGAAGAGCCTTGAGCGATTAAGCCTGGAAATTGCGTTAAACAAGGAGATTTCTGCATTTTCCAGCGTGGAGCTCCCGCTTCGCGATCCTCAATATTATGATGTGTTCAAGATATCCGAAAGCCTGCGAACGTATAAAAATGCGAACGATTCCATCGAAGATATATACGTCATGTACCTGAACAGCGATACGGTTATATCAACGTTTGATCACACGAACGGCAGGGGCCTCTATCAAAAGCTGAGACAGCCGGACGACACCTCCTATGATCAGTGGACGGATTTTTTCGAGCAAAGATATGTAAACGGTTACAAGCCCATGGTGTTTAATGACGGCATGGAGAGCTTCCCGGTTGTCGTGTTCGCCCATTCCCTCGTATTCAACTCTCCGGCCCAGCCTTCGGCCGTTGTCCTGTTCTTGATCAAGGATTCGAAACTAATCGAGAGCGTTCCCCAGCAAAAGGGTGCCAATATGTTCATTATAGATGCGGAAAGCCGGTACATCGCTGCATCCGACAAGGATCTGGCCGTACCTGCAAATCTGCGTTATGAACATTTGCAAGGAGACAGCGGAATGATCTATATGAAATCGGATGCGGGGCAGACCGCGCTTTCCTATATTACGTCCCAAGTCACCGGCTGGAAATATGTATCGGTACTCCCGGCGGCTTTGTTTAATGAGAAAATGAAAAATTTACGCCTTTTGACATGGCTCAGCATAGCCCTATGCCTGATCATTGGAGGCTTGGTCACGGGATTGTTATTACGCCGAAACTATATGCCGGTTCAATTGATGCTGCACAGTTTATCCAAGCAATTCGGCCTCAGATTTGACCGGGGGGCCAATGAATACGCATTCCTGGAGGGGGCGATTCAACATCAATTCCATGAAAAAGCAGATATACAAACGCAGCTTCGCAAACATGGCAATACGATTCGAGCTCATTTGCTGCGGCGCCTCCTGAAGGGGTACGCCGATCATGATCAATCGCTCCAGAGCGCCCTCCCGGCCCACGATATCCGGTTTCGATCGGAGCGATCTGTCGTCATGCTGATATCGATCGATCATTTTGGCAAGTTTGAGCAGTTTGGCATCCGTGGGCTCCCGGATCAGAAGCAGCAAATGCTCTATTTCGTGCTGACGAATGTCCTTGAGGATACGGCATCCAATGAAGCGGTCGCTTTTACGACGGAAATGAACGATGTGCTTGCTTGTATTGTTAACTTTAGAGCGGAAATCCCTGAGGAGCAGGAGCTATCCGTTCTGAACCGAATGCTGGCCGAGGTCCAGGATTTCATGGGCAAACATATCGAAACGGAGCTTACGCTGGCCGTAGGACAGGTCCATACGGGCTTGCACGGCATCGCTCAATCTTATCAAGAGGCTCTAACCGCGCTTGAGTACCGCATTGTGATAGGGAGCGGCCAGTTTATCCAGTACAGCGATACTCTGATGAGTAAAGGTAAGCAATCCCACCGTTTCTATTATCCTCTAAGTGTTGAGCAGCAGTTCGTTTATGTGGTGAAAAGCGGGAACTACGACAAAGCGGAAGCGATTCTTGAAGATATTTTTCAAGCCAATTTTACCAAGCACCCGGTTTCGGTTCCACTTGCCAAATGCCTGATGTACAACTTGGCAAGCACGATGCTGAATACCCTTGAAGAAGTGAAGGCGGGAAGCAAGCGAACATGGGAAGACCATTACATTGAAGTGAATCCATTGCTCGAGTGCGATCATGTTCCGGAGATGAAGGATCGGATGAAACAAATGCTCGGGGATGTCTGCGGATGGATTCTGGCCGAGAAACGGGATCATCATCGTTATTTCATCGAAGATGTCCGGCTGTATATCGAAGAGAACCTTTATGACCCGAGTTTGAATATTTCGATGATCGGCGATGCTTTTCAGCGGACTCCGTCTTACGTTTCGAGACTCTATAAGGATTACACCGGAGAAACCTTGCTGGATTCCATCAACCGTCTTCGTGTGGCTGAGGCGAAAGAACTGCTGGCCCATGGGAAACTTACCGTAAATGAAATCGCGGGCCGGGTCGGTTACGCGGATGTCAGCACATTTCTGCGAATCTTCAAAAAATTCGAAGGCATTACCCCCGGAAAATACCAGAAAACCGCGCTATAAACCGGATTTTGAGATGGCGAAACATCGATTTTTAAGAAATTGCCTGCGATTTTAGATTTTGTCTATGTTAACGGATTCGGTTTTATTGAACAATGACATCGGATAGGTCGGCAAGACCGCCGATCTGATCCTTATCCTAAAATCGGGGGAATGATGATGGTACATCGTATGCTGGCCAAAGACAGCTTGCTGAGAAATTTGAAGTCAGGATTGACCGCCGTATTGTTAACTAGTTTGCTGCTTGCGGGTTGTTCGTCAGGGAGTAAGGAGAATACGCCGGAGGCAAAGCCGAACGACGGCGGGAAGGATGCGTCAACCGCAATCGGCTCATCGTATCCGCTGAACACAACCGAAACGATCACGTCTTGGGAAATCTTGAACATGAATGCCGTAACCTTCTATTCCAATCTTGCGGATACACCGTTCGGGAAGGCGCTTGTCGACCAAACGGGAGTGCAGGTCGAGTACATTCATCCGAATGATCAGCAGACCACCGAGCAATTCAATCTGATGATTGCCTCCGATGAGCTTCCGGACGTCATTGAATATGATTGGACCGGAAGAAGTGCGGGCTCTTATCCGGGCGGACCGGAGAAAGCCATCCAGGACGGCGTGATTCTGGAACTCAATGATCTGATTGATCAATATGCGCCCAACTTGAAGAAAAAACTCGAAGCGGACCCGACGCTTGATCGCATGGTCAAAACAGACAGCGGCAAGTATTATGTATTTCCCATGATCCGCAATCCGTCCGGGCTCGTCTTCCGCGGGCCCATGATCCGCCAAGATTGGCTGGAAGAGCTTGGGCTGCCCGTGCCGACGACCATAGAGGAGTGGGAGAAGACGCTAATCGCCTTTCGCGACGAAAAAGGAGCCACTGCGCCGCTTAGCGTGACGTATACCGGCGGAAATTTTGAGATTCGCGATGCCTTCATCGGAGCTTACAAGACATCGAACTCCTTCTATGTAGATGATGAAGGAAAGGTAAAGTATGGTCCTATGGATCCGCAATACAAGGATTTCCTGGCCTTGTTCCGCAAATGGTTCGCGGAAGGGTTGTTTGACAAGGATTTTGCGCTCACCGATACGAAAGCATTGGATAACAAGATCTTGACCGGGCAGACCGGGGCCACGGTACATCTCCTCAGCGGCGGCATGGGCAAATGGATGGACGCCATGAAGGAGCAGGATCCGAAATTCAAGCTGGTCGGCGCTCCATATCCAACGCTCAATCCGGGCGATATTCCCTTTATCGGACAACGGGACTTCAAGTACAATCCGGGACCGAGCAAGGCCATCACAACGGCTGCCAAAAATCCCGAGCTGATCGTACGCTGGCTTGATTATGCTTACAGCGAAGAAGGCTCGTTGCTCTATAACTTTGGCATTGAAGGGGAGAGCTATGTGATGGAGAACGGCGCTCCGGTGTATACCGATTTGATTAAAAACAATGAGAAGTACAGTCTGCAGCAGATGGTATCGCAGTATTCCAAGCCGAATGGTCCATACGAAGCGGATGAACGTCGGAACTGGAATACGTTCCCCGAGCAGGATGAGGCCGTGAAAGTATGGTCGAAGACGGATGCCGAGAAGCATATACTGCCTGGCTTCCTGACGCCAACCGCCGAAGAAAGCAAGGAGCTTGGCAAGATTCTAACCGAAGTAAGCAACTATAAAGAGGAAATGTTTGTCAAGTTCATTGTCGGCAAGGAGCCGATGGAGAGTTATGACAAGTATGTGGAGCAGCTCAAGAAGCTGGGTATTGAGCGGGCGGTTGAAATCTATCAAAGCGCACTGGATCGATACAACAGCAGATAACGAAATCATAACGCGTGGGGAATGGAGCGGTTCATTCCCCCGATAACTTGTTACTTCAATAGACCGTACATGAGGAGTGAGAACGGCATGGCGAAACTTCCGCCTCCGACACGCACGTCAATTCCTTCAAACACGGCAGGACTGAATCCTCGAAAATGGGGCTTGCTGAAGGACATTAGCAAAAATCGTTTCCTATACATCATGTTGATTCCGGTACTTCTATATTTCGCGGTTTTTCATTATTTTCCGATGTACGGGGCGTCCATAGCTTTTAAAGAGTTCTCCCCACGTCTTGGTATCATGGGAAGTCCATGGGCCGGCTGGGAGCATTTCGAATCGTTTTTCAACGGCATTTACTTCTGGCGAGTTGTCAAGAATACGCTGTTAATCAGCTTTTATGAACTGCTCTTTGGCTTTCCGGCCCCCATTATATTGGCGCTCCTGCTGAACGAAATCAGAAAAACCGCTTTCAAACGCACGGTTCAAACCATAACCTATATGCCGCATTTTATTTCGCTGGTCGTTGTTTGCGGCATCATTAAGGAATTCACGATGAGTGACGGGTTAATCAACGATATCATGGCCTTTTTCGGATGGGAACGGGTCTCCCTTCTGCTGGAATCCGAATATTTCCGGACTCTTTTCGTAACCTCCGGAATTTGGCAGAACATCGGCTGGGGGACCATCATCTACCTTGCCGCCTTGGCCGGTATCGACCAAGAACAATATGAGGCCGCGAAGATCGATGGAGCCAACCGGTGGAGGCAAATGCTGAACGTGACGCTGCCGGGGATAATGCCAACGATAGTCATTCTGTTCATTCTTGAGATCGGCAGGCTGATGAACGTCGGCAGCGAGAAAATCATTCTGCTCTATAACCCGTCAATCTACGATACCGCAGACGTCATTAGCTCCTATGTGTACCGGGTCGGGCTGCAGGAATTCAATTACAGCTTCAGCTCGGCAGTAGGGCTGTTCAATTCGGCCATCAATTTCACGCTTGTCATCGGCTCAAACTGGCTGAGCCGCAGGATGAACAAAACCAGCTTGTGGTAGGAGGTGAAGGGAATGGAATGGAGAGCAGGGAATCGATCGGTCGGCGAAAAGCTGTTTGATATGTTTAATTACGCCTTGTTGACCATCATCACATTATGTACGTTGTATCCATTGATCTACGTGCTGTTTGCTTCCTTGAGTGATCCAACCCGTTACATGCAGCATTCGGGGATTCTGTGGAAGCCGCTGGATATGACGTTTAACGCTTATCGGCTCGTGTTTGATAATCCGATGATTATTCAAGGATACATGAATACGTTCCTTATCGTTTCCGGCGGCTTGGTGCTTAATATTACATTGACCGCGTTCGGAGCGTATGCACTGTCCCGGAAGGGATTGCGATATCGTAAGCAGCTGATGCTGTTTATCGTATTTACGATGTTTTTCAGCGGCGGCTTGATTCCCCTGTATTTTACAGTAAAAGGCTTGGAGCTAACCAATACGCTGTGGTCTTTAATTATTCCACAGGCCATATCTGCTTTTAATCTGATAATCATGAGAACGGCTTTTGAGGCGGTGCCGGATAGTCTGGAAGAATCGGCCAAGATCGACGGAGCCAATGAATTTGTCATCTTATTCCGAATCATGATGCCGCTCTGCATGCCGGTTATCGCCGTCATGCTGCTGTATTACGGCGTCAGTCACTGGAATTCATGGTTTCAGGCCATGATCTATCTGCAGGATCGCTCCTTGTATCCGCTGCAGCTCGTCCTGCGGGAGCTGCTGCTTCTGAACGATGCAAGTTCTATGGCAAGCGGTGCGAGCGGCGGGGAAGTCGCCGTCATCGGCGAGACGCTGAAGCATGCGACCATTATCGTGGCGACGGTCCCGATTCTGCTGGTTTATCCGTTTCTGCAGAAGTATTTCGTGAAGGGCGCTCTAATTGGTGCCATTAAAGGATAGCGATAGGAGGATATAGGATGAGTAAAATAGAGACCCGCCCTCAACTCGACTTGGATACGTGGTGGAATGGTGCTCGCATGAAGGTGGACCGGATATTGGCCAGAAAGCCAGATCTTGCACCGCATGCGGCCAAGGACGGAGAATACGACGGTTTGACGTTGGATAACTGGATCTCGGGTTTTTGGCCGGGAATGCTGTGGATTGTTTACGATATGACCGGAGATACGAAATATCGGAAAGCGGCGTGGGACTTTGATATTCGGATGGAGCGCTTGACGCTGGAAGAAAGCCGCTTTCACCATGATGTGGGATTTCAGTATTTGCCGACATCCGTCATGAAATACAAGTTGACCGGCGATGCAGACGGCAAAAGGCGAGGGCTTGCGGCTGCCAACTTTCTGGCCGGGCGGTTTAACCTGGCCGGCCAATACATCAGGGCATGGAACAAGGATCTTCCGGGATGGGCCATCATCGATTGTCTCATGAACTTATCCCTTTTGTATTGGGCTGCCGAAGAAGGAGAAGACCCTCGATTCCGCCACATCGCAAATGCCCACGCAAACATGGCATTACGGCATATGATTCGTGCCGATGGATCCACCTGCCATGTTGCCGTATTTGATCCGGAAAGCGGAGAGCTGCTGGAGTATAAAGGCTGGCAGGGCTATGCCCCGGATTCCTGCTGGTCCAGAGGGAATGCGTGGGCGTTGTATGGGATGGCCAACGCTTACCGATACACGAACAATTTAAATTACTTGCAAGCCGCCAAGCAGGTAGCTCATCATTTTATAGCCTCATTACAAGAACATGGGGTCCCGCCATGGGATTTCCGCGTACCGGATCCCGAAACCGAGCCGTGCGACACTTCGGCCGCGGCCATTGCCGCTTCAGGATTATTGGAGCTGGCTGCCCTGACAACCCCGGAGATTGGCGCTGTGTACCGGAAAGCCGCTGAACGAATCATCGCGGTTTTGTCGACGGAGTATGCAGCTTTCCAGGCCCCTGAGCATGAGGGGATCCTGTTTGGCGGAACCGGCCATAAGCCGGCGGATACCAATATCAATGTATCGCTTATATATGGGGATTATTATTACATTGAGGCACTCGCGAAGCTTCGGGGCTGGGCCCATCGCGTATTCTGATCGGTTATCGGTACGTTAATATTCGAAGCGAGGTGAACGGATATGAGAACGTTATTCACCGCATTAAACCTACGGTCTCTCCGATCGATAAGTATGGGACTGGTTATAATCCAGTTGATCGGAACACTGATGATAACACCTTCAGAAGCCCAAGGGGCATTGAGTGATGCAGGAGGGAGCAGCATGAATCGGATCGAGAGCACGGTAACGGCTAGCAGCTACCAACCGGGCACGAATTACGTGCCGGGGAATGTGTTGGACGGGGTATGGGGCGAGGACGCGGAGAGCCAGCAAAGCCGCTGGTCCGCTTCCGGTCAAGGACAATGGCTGCAGTTTGATCTGGGCACGGAACAGACGGTCACGTATGTGAATATTGCCTTTTTGAATGCCAGAGAGCGTCTGTCCAGTTTTGAGATATCAGCTTCGCATACCGAAGATTTTCAATCCAGCACCGTTGTGTTTGAACGACAATTCAGCCGGCAGCTGCAGCCGGAAGACAGCCTCTTGCAAACTTATGTATTGCAAAGTCCGGTGAAAGCCAGGTATTTGCGGTTGATTGGATATGGCAATAACGCCGGCGGCAGCTCGGGAAACTGGAACAGCATCATGGAAGTAGAGCTTTATGCAGGGAAAGTGCCGGGTGAATCACCGGAAGAGCCGCCACCGCCACTTCCTCCCAACGCCGGCGAAGTGAAGGAGGAGGACGTGAAGCCCCCGGAGCTGAAGCGAGTTTCGGTTCGTACGGCGGAACAATTGCAGCAGGCGCTGGATCAGGCAGTGGCCGGCACGCTGATTGAATTGAAGGATGGGACCTATGAGCAGAACGGTCCATTTATTGTGAAGGATAAACACGGCTCTGCGGCCTATCCGATTCGGATAACCGGAAAGTCCGGCAAAGCCGTCATCAGCGGCAATAGTTACATGCACATTGAAAATTCAAGTTATGTTGAAGTCAGCGGGCTCACGTTCCGGAACGGGATCGGCGATGAGAATGGAATACAGACCTTGACTGACCGTGGGTTGGCACATCGGGCGCTTACGGGGGTACACCCGGGCATTCAATTGGAAAGCTCAAGCCGGATATCCATATTAGGCAACAGCTTTGCCTTGAATGAAACAGGTCAGCCTTATCGATTCGAGGCTCAAAACAGGAATGTATGGTGCCTGCTCGATGTCGAGGACAGCTGCCGGTACAGCGGTGATCAGTATGATCCGAATGGCGAAGTATATGAGGGGTTAACGCCATATGAAGATCCGAAGCTGATAACGGACAATGGCACGCACCGACATTATATCCGGGTCGAAGGAACTAGCAGCCATAACCGGATCGCTTATAATGATATCGGACCGAAGAAAGGTTTTGGCGCAGTCGTGATATATGATGGCGAAGGGCATAGCGGGCAGCATATATCGCAATACGATGTTATTGAATACAATTATTTTCACGGAATCGGTCCGCGGGTAACCAACGGGCTGGAGGCCATCAGGCTCGGTCTTTCCAGTACATCCCTCTCCTCCGGATATATTACGATTCAGCATAATTTGTTCGACGGGTTTCATGGCGAAGACGAAGTAATATCGGTGAAGAGCAGTGACAATATCATACGGTATAACACGATTCGCAATTCATACGGCGGGATCGTGTCACGACACGGAAACCGCAACAGCTTCTACGGCAACCATCTCATCGGCGATGGGGTGACACCGGGCAGCAGCGGGTTCCGGATATACGGCAACGATCACAAAATCTATAACAATTACATGGAAGGTCTTACGGATAAAGTGATTCGCCTTGATGGCGGAACGCATGACGGCGGGCCGGAAGGCAGTACGAATCCGGTGGTGCGCTGGGGTGGAAGCCAGGAACAAACCGCGAGGCTGGGGGACCTGCCGGCCGAGCAAAGGACTGAACTTCTGCGCGGACACTGGAGGCAGTACAACGTACAGATTTACAACAATACCATCGTGAATGTCGGCAACCAAACGACGGCCTTCAATCTCGGCGGCAGAACCTATCAACCCGTAGGAACTAAGATATACAACAATTTGATATTCAGCCATGCAAGTACGATATTCCATGAAACCGATGCGGTTATTCAAGCACCCGATCAGGAGCGGGTGGAGTACAAGGGGAATAAACTCGAGGGGAATGCACCGATCTCGAACAATCCGATCGTGGACAGAGAGATGGACAAACAAGACCTTCGTTTGGTGCGCAGCAAGGACGGACTTATCCGGTTATCCATCTATAGCCCCGCCGTTGACGCTGCCCTGGCTCCTTATGCTGCAGCGGAGGACATGGATGGACAGCTTCGGTATATCCCGGACGTAGGTGCAGATGAGTATGACTCAGGTAAACAGCGGTCCAATCCTCCGCTCACTGCCCGTGATGTCGGCCCGGACGCCTGGATAAAATAAAGCAGCGCCGTGGGGACCCATCGTGTCTGCTGATCCGCGTCGCCTGTCGCACGCATTCAGCGCCATCATTCGGCCTTCATGCCGACTCTTCGGACTTTCGATGTTACACGGAAATCAAAGGTTGTATGCTTATAAATTTCACTCCATTGATCTGCGGTTTTGACATGGCTATTCCAATAGGAAGGTTTTCTGGCTCGTACCAATTCGCCGAATCCGAAAATATCGGATTCTTTTTTTTGCGTTTTTTGGATTAGTCCGAGCATGAGTTCTTTAACGGATCGTTCATTCTCCCGAGCAATTTCCTCAAGAATATGCGAGTTATTGAGCGGGAGGGTTTCCGTGTTTTTCTCTTCGACATTCACTTCCGTCACTGCCGTGATCGTAAAATGAGGAAGCCCGTTCTTGATGTCTACCTTGATTTCCGATTCCCGGTTCGTTGCATGGATGGTGACGACCTGAGAGTCGTCTCCAACATGAATGATTCCGCGATAACCTGCCGGACTGATTCCCTTAATGACCAAGTATCCGGCAATTTCAAACGGTTTAGTCACGCCGACCAGTGTAGCACCTTTGAAAAAAGCCATGCCGCTGATTTCCACGTTATCGCCCTTCATGATTTGGATGTAAGGCAGAAATCCTTCCTGGCCCTTCTTCGACGAATTGTTCCAGAAGGTTCCGATATAGTCGCTCGGGAACTTGCCATGCTTAACGGCGTCGTCCAGCGTGGAGGACAAATACAATGCCGGGACGCGCTCCAGCTTCGGAGCTGCTTCCATCAGTTCTCTCGCTTTCCCTTTGGATACCATCAGCCAGGCCATACGGCGAACTTCTGCGTTTCGGTGAAGATAGTCGTTTAAATTCTCCATCCCCTTTCTGGCAAATTCTTCAGAAACGACGATGACACGGAGATGTCCAAAAAACAATTTGCCTGATATTTGCTGCTGGAGATTCATCATCGCATCATCGACGGTATGTCCCACAACATCAAGCACCCACACAGTTTCTTGGGCGCCTTCGCCTGAAGCACCGCCTTCGCCGGGTCCGAGCGGTATTCTGCCGGGAAGAGCGATTTGAACGGATAACTGGATCATTTCTTGTTTCGGTGCGGGATATTTCCCTCGAAGATGAGAAATTTCATCTTCACGAATCTCGGCATCCTTGCCGGCCGAGTCGATTGATATACCTAGAACGACCGCGCGTTCCTCAATCTCCATCCGATCCCAGCAGCCTGTTAGAAGTGAGCAGAGGAGAAGAAGGATCATGAATTTTAGGTTAAAGCCGGCGTTTACTCTCTTACTCATTGAGATCCTCCTGAACTCAGACATCTAAACTCACACGAAGACTTTAACAAGGACGATAACCAGAAACCAAACCGTTACGATACCGATATTGATCCAACCCAGCACGCGGGATACTTTTTTTTCCTTGGTCATGTTCGATTGTCTGTACTTATTCGTGTCGATGAACAGATTGAACAAGCCGCAGAAGAGCCAGATCAGAATGGCAACATCCAAATAACCGCTGTAAATTTCCCCGATCATTTGGCTGCACCTCTTTTTTTGCGCAGAATGGCGATGATCAGAAGGATTCCGGGATACGCGATAGTAATCAGCAGTCCATATTTGGATATCATGCCGTTCACTTCATTCAATTGAATCAAGCTCTGGGGCAGCATGGCCAACACGAACAGAAAGGGGAGGATGAAGAAGGACAACATCCCATGATCCGCTAACCGGAATAACTTGCTTATCGAGTAAAGCGTAAAGTAGTAACAAGAGAACAAGGAAGTAAAAACAGCCGTTACCCATACGGCTAGAAAGACTGCATCCAAGCGTTCCAGCACATTGGCAGGCAATGAAGTTGCTTTGGCAAGCTCCAGTGTCGGCCACAACAGCTTTTTGGTTTCCTCGGCTCCGAACACACCCACGGTGGCAGCCACGATCAAAATATACAAAGCGCCGGTTACTACCATGGCCCAAAGGCTGGACCGCATCGCTCTTTCAGGTTTGCACATGGCCGGAATGACCATCATCATAATAAAGTATCCATGGAACACGGTGGAGAGCGTAATAATGCCTGCCGGTATGCCTCCGGGTTCATTTCCCCATAGAGGGAGAACATTGACCAAGTCTGCATTTTTTAATGAAAGGGCGACGATCAAAAGCGCAGGTATCAGAATAAAGGGGCTGTAAAATAAGTGGATGTACGCAAAGGTCATAATATTTCGGCGTGAAGAAAATGCAGCCAGGAGCAGCATGACTAGCACCGTTACCTCCAGCGGTGTATTTTTCAGGACGGCCGTAACGACAACCTCACCGAATTCTCTGGCGACCAGAGAGGTCAAAACCGCAAAAAACGCAATCGAGACCAAGCTTGCGATTCGACCGAACCACTTGCCGATGATGACTTCGGTGTACTCCACGTACGAGTCATTCGGAAACCGCATGCCGAGCCGGGTCATGAAGAAAAGTCCGACAAACGCCAGCAGCATTCCCAAAAAAGTAACGAACGGAGCCCCGGCATCCGCAGCTTTGACCGCAGACAAAGGGAGTGCAAGAACGCCTACTCCCACGATGGTGCTGATCGTAATGGCAGAGGCTTGCAGAACCGTGATTTGGCGCTGTTCATTCATGGTTATCGACCTTTCTCGTCATTAGGTTGGACGGGATTCATGATATTGGTTGAGGAATGATCCACCTGCTCCTTCATTTGATCACCGAGCCTTGATGTGTCAAGCGGGTGGAGGAAGGAAGGCCTGTTCTTCATCTTCCACAGCGGTCCGCGAGTCAGAAGATCCCGCATGCCTTGAAAGTTGCCTGGGACGAATGGGCTTAGATACGGAACTCCGAACGATTTAAGCGACAAAAGATGATTGGCAATCAGGATGATGCCGACCATGACGCCGTACAATCCGAAGATCCCGGCCAATATGATCAGCGGAAAACGCAGCAGACGGAGCGCAAGCGCCGCGTTGTAGGCCGGCGTTGCGAAAGATCCGATGGTCGTTAATGCAATGATGACGATGGTAATCGGACTAGCGAACCCGGCAGATACCGCGGCTTGCCCGATGACGAGCACGCCGACAATGGATAATGCGCCGCCCACCTGCTGCGGCAACCGGATCGTGGCTTCCCGCAAAACCTCCATCGAAATTTCAATAACGAGCACTTCGACCATCGCCGGAAAAGGGACGCCTGCACGTCCGCCTGCGACGGCGACCGCAAATTCCGTGGGAATCAGCTCAGGATTAAAGGAGATAATCGCCACATACAACGAGGGAAAAACCAAGGAAAATACCAAAGCCACCAGGCGGGACAGCCGAATTGCGCTCATCAATAGAAATCGTTCGGTATAATCTTCGACTGTTTGATAGAACTGGCTGAATACGGTTGGAGCGATCAAGGCGAGCGGAGAACCGTCGACCAGAATGGCCACTCGGCCTTCCAGCAGATTCGCCACGACTTTGTCGGGCCGCTCCGTATACTGGATTTGCGGAAACGGAGACCAATGATTGTCTTCGATAAACTGTTCCAGATACCCCGAATCCAGCACGGCATCGATTTCAATGGCGTCCAGGCGCTTATTCACTTCTTTAACGATGCCGGGATTGGTGATGCCATCCATGTAACAGACCGCAACCTTGGATTTCGTTTTCGTTCCGATCTCCATGGATTTCACGCGGAAATCCGGCGTTTGCAGCCGGTAGCGGAGCAGGGAAATGTTGGTGCCGAGCGTCTCGATGAATCCTTCCCGGGCCCCGCGGATCACCTGTTCCGTCGCCGGCTGTTCTATTGAACGCTGCGATATTTTTCGTGTATCAATGATAATGGCCTCGTCCAGCCCTTCGATCGCTACGACAGACTGTCCCCTTAAAAGATTGTCGGTGAGCACGGAGATTTTTCGTTCCGCGTATCCTTCGCTGTGATAAAGCGTATCCTTCATCAAAGTGTCCATCAACGCATGGCGAGGGAGGTCTGAAACATCGAGATGGCGAGGGCCATATTTAAGCGGTCTTAATAAAGTATTATTAATGACGGCGTGATCCGTCATATCGGAGAAATAAAACAATACGGCCGGATGCTGCCCGAACACATGGAAGGGATGTATCATAAAATCGTCGTTATCGCCGAGAATTTTCTTGATTTCGGATGTGGTCTCTTCTAAGCTCTCCGATATGTTACGGCCATCTGAACTCGCATTATTTGAGTTACGGGATTGGTTTGAACCCGTCCATGTGGAAAATGGCATTGTTGTTTACACCTCACTTGTTTAAACGGTGGTCCTTAGCTGTTTGGATAGTTTGATTAAGTATTTCCTCTGTTTGTTATTTTTATCAAACGAAGCCCTCTAAGTATTGTATTTAATATATGAATGCGATATATTGCATATAACAAACTTAAAGAGTAAGGATGATGAGCCATGCCAGTTCCTAAGAATTATGTCTCTCCCGTACGGATGACCGCAAAAGAAAGAGCCTTCTCCCAAATTCAACGGTGGATTATCGATGGCACGCTTCAGCCCGGCGAGAAATTGCTCGACGCCGAATTGGCGGAATCGCTTGGCGTAAGCCGAACGCCCATCCGGGAAGCTTTTCAACTGCTTGAAGTACAAGGACTCGTGTCCACGCACCCCGGGAAAGAAACAAAAGTTACGGCCATTGAAAGGGAAGATATCTTTAAGATGTATTCGACCATGGCCGTTCTTCAAGCATTGGCTGCCGAAGTGACCACTACCATCATTGTTCCGGAGCAGATCCAGCAATTGCGGGCGATGAATCTGGATTTTGAAAATGCCATGAAGAGCGGGCAAGCTTATCAAGCCATGGAGTTGGATGAACAGTTTCATAATTTCATCGTGGAGCTGTCAGATAATCCTTATGTCGCTGCATATAGTGCCTCGCTTCAGATGCATATCCGGCGGTTTAAGTACGTGTTCTTAAAACAGCCGATTGCTGCCGCACAGGCTTCAGTCGATGAGCATGCCTCGATCATCAGCGCTTTCGAGCAGAAGGACGGTGATCGGGCTCAAGCTATGATGAAACAAAACTTCATGCGTCCCATGCAGGAACTACACGGGTTACTCTAAGTAGAGGGGAGAAGGAAGGATGACAAATAAAAAAGATTTACGCATTCGCAGTAAGGTAATCAGTGAGGGCGTCAACAGGGTACCGAACAGGGCGATGCTGCGGGCTGTTGGTTTCACGGATGCGGATTTTAAGAAACCGATGATTGGCGTAGCCAGCACTTGGAGCGAAGTGACCCCTTGTAATATGCATATCGACAAGCTAGCCATAGAGGCCAAGCAAGGGGTACGCAACCATGGCGGCGCTCCGCTTATTTTCAACACGATCACGGTTTCGGATGGCATTTCGATGGGGCACGGAGGCATGCTGTTCTCCCTGCCCAGCCGAGAAGCCATCGCAGATTCGATTGAGATCGTGACGGGGGCCGAACGTTTCGATGGTCTGGTGGCGATCGGCGGTTGCGACAAGAATACGCCCGCCTGCCTGATGGCAATCGGACGGATGAATCTTCCTGCGGTTTATGTTTACGGCGGTACGATACAGCCCGGGAAGCTCGATGGCAAGAACGTGGATATCGTCACGGCTTTCGAAGCGGTCGGGCAATATCATGACGGAAAAATGACGGAGGAGCAGTTACATAAGGTGGAATGCAGCGTCTGCCCGGGACCGGGCTCTTGCGGGGGCATGTATACAGCCAATACGATGGCCGCTGCGGCAGAAGCCATGGGGATGAGCCTGCCCGGTTCCTCTTCCACGCCGGCTATTTCACCAGACAAAGCAGCGGAATGCGCTGCGGCTGGAAGGCAGGTCCTCTCCTTGTTGGAGCAAGAAATCTATCCCAGGGACATCATGACCAAAAAAGCGTTTGAGAATGCGATAACCGTCGTCATGGCTTTGGGCGGTTCAACCAACGCGTTCCTGCATTTGCTTGCGATCGCTCATTCGGTTGGCGTAGATTTGACGTTGGACGATTTCGAGCGAATCCGTTTGCGAGTTCCCCACCTTGCAGACCTGAAGCCAAGCGGACGACAAGCCATGCAGGACTTAAACGAAGTCGGCGGCGTACCGGGCGTCATGAAATTATTGCTCGCCGAGGGGCTTCTGCATGGTGATTGTCTAACGGTCACAGGTAAATCATTGGCAGAGAATCTGGCGGAAGCTGCGCCGTTAGAGGGCAGCCAGGAAATCATTCGCCCCATTGATAAGCCGCTGAAGCCGAACGGGCCATTGGTCGTATTAAGAGGCAATCTCGCGCCAGAAGGTGCGGTCGCCAAAATGTCGGGTATGAAGAAGCTGCGTTTTGTCGGACCGGCCAAGGTGTATGACAGCGAGGAGGATGCAACCGAAGCGATCTTGAGAGATGAAATATGCAAGGGCGACGTGTTAGTCATTCGTTATTGCGGTCCTAAGGGCGGCCCGGGTATGCCGGAGATGCTGTCGGTCACGGCACTCATTGTAGGCAAGGGTCTTGGCGGAGAGGTTGCGCTGATTACGGACGGCAGATTCTCGGGCGGCTCGCATGGGTTCGTTGTCGGTCACGTAGCGCCTGAAGCACAGGTAGGCGGGCCGATCGCGCTGCTGAGGAATGGAGACATGATCACGATCGACAGCGAAACGCAAGAAATGACGTTCGACGTATCGGATTCCGAATTGGCTGCAAGGGCACAAGCATGGCAGCAGCCTCCACTCAAAGTTTCCACGGGCGTGTTGTACAAATATGCAAAATTAGTGTCCTCAGCATCGAGAGGCGCGGTTACCGACTCTGCAGAATAATGGAATTTCCAGCCCGAATTAAAGCTTATAGTCAATATCTCGGCGAAGACAGGCATCGGTCAGAAGGCCGAGTAATGTGAACGATGACGAAGAAACTGGGCAGCTTTGAGAACAAAACAGGGATGATTTCATCCCTGTTTGTTATTGTCCTGGCTCCCGTGGTCCTTTCGGTACTATCGTTCACATAGTGTTACATTTCAGTATGACTGCAATCACATATGCGGGGATCGGAGTTTCATATACTTGAGTTGTAAGAGTGAAAAAGTTCACAAACACGTATTTAGTCTAGGGAGGTTTGAATAATGAGTTCATTCACGCTTCAGAGCCAAGTATCCGACATTGTGACATCCATCCCGCAAACCGCGGATTTATTTCGATCCCTCCGCATCGATTTTTGTTGCGGCGGACAGGTGCCTTTGGAAGAGGCAGCCAAGCAGCGTCATTTGGATCCAGCCGTCGTTCTGGAGCAGGTTCGGTCCGTAGAGAGCAAGTTTGCCGATTACCAGGAAAGCCGTCCCGCTTCATTGAAGGAATCCGAACTGATTGATCACATCCAACAAAAACATCATGCCTTCCTCCGTGATGAATTACCGGCATTAACGCCCTATGTAACGAAATTGGCCCGTGTGCATGGAGAGCATCATCCCGAGCTGCTTCGCGTGCAGGTGCTCTTCTCGGAATTGAAAAAGGAGCTGCTAGAGCATACGAAGGACGAGGACGAACGTGTATTTCCGCTCATCTTGAAATTTGTGGCGGACCCTAGCCACCAAGCGGCAGCAGGGCTTAAGCCGCACGTGTCCGAACTGGAGCATGAACATGCTCATGCCGGCAGCTTGCTGCAGGAGCTGCGGGACGTAACATCCGATTTCGAGCTTCCGGCTGATGCCTGCGGTACGTATCGTCTTGTCTTTCAACGGTTAGCCATGCTTGAAAAGGACACGTTTGAGCATATCCATCTGGAAAACAACATATTGTTTGCGCGGCTGCGACAAGCGGTATAACCTTTCGACAACGTCCCTTCCTCACCGAATGAGGAAGGGATTTTTATTGTTCCAGCCTGTCATCCTACTCAACGATTCGCTGCATTCGGACAATATACGCATAAGTAACTCTTCCGATGATGACGTCGAAAGAGTTTTTTCGTGCAAAAATGTTGACTATTTCAAAAAGGCATGCTATATTCTCATCATTCTAAATCGTAAAAATTACGAATAAAGAATATCAAGCCAACTGGCAATCCATTGGAACAGAGGGAGCCCGTGATGAAGCAGAAGATCGATTTTGTGAAATGCAATCCCACGCAGAACATGACGATTCTCATTAACACCAAGCTTCCGCCCGATGAACATAAACGCGTCGCTGCTAAAATCATGTCGTACGACAATGTTTATGCAGAGCAGGTTGGTTTTATCGAACAATCCAAGATAGATCATGCGGATGCGTTTCTGCGGATGGCAGGAGGTGAATTTTGCGGGAATGCTTGCATGGCCTTAGCGGCATACCTGGCAGAGGTTCAAGGGATGAAACGTCATATAACAACTGAATTTCGACTGGAGGTTTCAGGCGCGGAGCGGTTAGTGTCATGCTATGTAACAAAAAACAAGGAGGATTATTGCTGCCGGGTCAACATGCCGCTTCCGGTGACAATTGATCAAACGGTCCTTCAAGACGGGTGCTCCCTTGTTGACGCGGTTGTCGTTCGATACAACGATTTTGTTCATTTCGTGATTGAAGTGGAGCGTTTCGATGCGCAAATGAACAGCAGCATGTTGGCCATGGCCAAGCACATCGGACCCTCTCTCGATACGAGAATGGTCGGGATCCTGTTATACAACTCCCGCATTAGGGAACTGACTCCGCTCATTTATGTACCGGAGCTTAATAGCGCGGTGTGGGAAAGAGGTTGCGGATCCGGAACGGCTTCCGTAGGCGCCTACTTAGCTTGGAAGCATAAGAGGGATGTCGAGGCTTCCATCAAACAGCCCGGCGGAACGATTCATGTAAAGGCACTATTTGATCAAAACCGGGTGACGCATCTGGAAATCGAAGGGGCCGTTGGCATTGCGGTTCAAGGCATCGCATTCATTGATCTGGATGAAGACCATATCGCGGGGGTGGGAATTCGTGAAACTAACCATGTTTGATCAATCCTTGGCTGATTATTTAACAAGGTTTAAGTACTTCGCAGACCGCTTCGATCATATTTCCCGTCACCGAACCGAGCTGGAACGTCTGGTCGATGATTATTCAACGTTTATCACCGACGAGTCCAACTCCAATATATGGGATGGGCTGGAGCGGCAAGGAACTGGAGGTTTAAACGGGCTTGCGGAGGAATTGAGAGCGTATTCGGCACGCTGCGTAGCGACCCTGGAGAAATATCGCGCATTGAAATTGATCAAGGGAGACACGGGGATCACCGATTATTTCAGGAATATCGAAGAATGCATCGAGAAAGAGTTCGGAAGCTTCCAAGTGACTTCGAAGTCGATCGTACTGCTGGTTGGCTCCGGCGCATTTCCGATGACGGCTCTATTGATCGCCAAGCGAACGGGAGCCGAGGTGATCGGCATCGACATTGACGATGAGGCCATTGGGCTCGGGGTCAAGGTTATCGAGGCATTGGGCCCGGAGCTGAAGATCCGGCTGATAAATACACCAGTAGAAAATCTTGATTACATACAAGAGGTCACCCACATCATTTTCAGTTCAACGGTTGCTGAAAAGTACGACATGTTGGAGCGGTTACATCCATTAACGAACGAAGAGGTCGTTGTGGCCATGAGGCACGGAAACGGTTTGAAGTCTTTATTCAATTACCCCATGAAAGAAACGGATGACGACAAATGGAAACTAGTTGATACGGTATTGCGCCAAAACGATATATTCGACATCGCGTTGTACAAAAAAGGCACCATAACACATGGCTAAACGAAGTGAGGTGTTCTTATGAGAGATATGGAGCGAGTCCTGATATTGGGAACGGGTCCAGCCGCCTTGCAGCTGGCAGTGATCCTTAAGAAAGGGGAGCGTTGTCATTTGGGCATTGCGGGCCGGGAATCGGTCCGTTCCGCGGATTTCTTTGAATCGCTTTCGGCCAGCGGTCAAAGGGTTCGCGTAAGCATCCAAAACGAAAAACATCATGCCTTGGAAGGCGAGTACCGTTTGGACGGCGTATTTCGTGGAATTGAGACGATCGAAGGCCAGTGGGATACCCTGATTTTGGCAGTAACCACCGACGCATATTTGGAAGTCATGCGACAGATCGACCAAGACGTTCTGCGAAAAGTAAACAGCTTGGTGCTGATCTCCCCGACGTTCGGTTCCAACAGCTTGGTAACCGGTTATATCGGGCAATTGAATCCGGGTGCGGAAGTCATAAGCTTTTCTACATATATCGGGGACACCAGATGGGTGGATGACCGGGTTTCCAATCATGTCATAACGACGGGGGTCAAGAAAAAAGTCTATATCGGCTCGACACGGGGCCGCTCAGATCTTGTTGACAGGCTGTGCGGTCTGTATAAGCAATCGGACATTGAAGTGGAATTCATGAGGACGCCCCTGGAGGCAGAAGCGCGAAATATTTCGTTATATGTCCATCCCGCTTTGTTCATGAATGACTTCTCATTAAACGCCATTTTTGACGAATCGGGTACTCGCAAGTATGTCTATAAGCTATTCCCCGAAGGCCCTATTACGCAGGAACTAATCCGCAATATGTTATCCCAGTGGAAAGAAATGATGAACATTTTGGGTCGATTAGGGATGAGAAGCATCAATTTGCTGAAGTTTATGACGGATGATAACTATCCGGTGAGAAATGAGAGTTTATCACGCCGGGATATTGACAGCTTCGAGCACTTGGAAAGCATTCATCAAGAGTATTTATTGTATATCCGTTACGCCTCATTGTTGATCGATCCCTTCTCTGAGCCGGATCCTGAAGGAAAGTACTTTGATTTCTCGGCGGTGCCGATCCGGAGTTTGTTTATCAATCTGGAAGGCTGCCTGGATATCCCGAGAATGCCGAAGGAGGACTATTATCGGATCAAGATCATACAAGGCATCGCCGGCTTCTTAAAGGTGGAATGTCCAACCATCGATCGGTTCATTTCAGCATATGAAAGCAAAATCGTCAGCGTGGCACTTGCTCATAAGGACCGGTCGTTGTCCGGCGCCTTCGCGGTTCAGAGTTTCGGAGAAGAACTGGCCATGATATGCAAGGACCTAACCAATACATGAACGTTAACATAATCAAGTGGGTAACAGGAGGGAAACCGTGAAAAGAAAAACCGTAATCATATGGATGTTTTTATGCACGATGGCGCTTTTGGCAGGCTGCGGAGAGACGAATCAGGAAAACAAATCCGCATCGGCTGTCCAGGAAGAATTAATCTATGCGACAGCAAAAGATATTCATGATATGAACCCCCATTTGTACACGGGGTCCATGCCGGCTCAGGGCATGGTATACGAGTCGCTGGTGGAGAACACGAAGGAGGGCATCAAGCCGCTGCTTGCGGAATCCTGGGACCTTTCCGAAGACGGCCGGACCTATACCTTTCGTTTAAGAAAAGACGTGAAGTTCCATGATGGAGAACCGTTTAATGCCGAAGCGGTCAAATTGAACATCGACGCCGTGCAGCGTAATGCCGAAAAACATGCCTGGATTAAGCTGTCGAGCAAAATCAAAAACGTGAAGGTCGTGGATGAATACACTGTCCAATTGATCTTAAGCGAAGCTTATTACCCAACGCTGGTCGAATTGTCCATGACGCGGCCGTATGTATTCCTATCGCCGAAGGACTTCATTCAAGGGGAAACGAAGGATGGCGTTAACGGCCATAACGGTACAGGTCCTTACAAGTTCACGGAGCATAAAATCGATGAGTATGCCGTTTTTACCGCCAATGAAGAATACTGGAACGGTGCGCCGAAAATCAAGAAAATTACGGCCAAGGTGCTGCCTGCCGGCGAGACGACGTTTCTGGCCATGCAGAAAGGAGAGGTGAACTTCGTATTCACCGATGATCGGGGGGCAGACAGCATCGACGTGCAAGCGATGAATCAACTGGTTGACGCCGGAACCTATCAGCTTGTTCGCAGCGAAGCCATGAATACGAAAATGATAGTCGCTAACAGCAGCAAATCGGACAGCCCGGTAAGCGAAACCGCGGTGCGTGAGGCAATCTGGTATGCAATCGATCGCGAAACGATCAGCAAGGACATATTCGAAGGAACCGAAGCCGAGGCGAACAGGCTGTTCTCCTCCAACGTGAACTATGCGGATGTCGAATTGAAGGAACGCGGCTATGATCCGGGAGCGGCCGAGTTAATCTTGGAACAAGCCGGATGGAAAAAAGGCAGCGGCGACGAGGCCAGGACCAAGTCCGGGCAGCAGCTGACCATGAACTTATATTATGACAGCAATTCATCATCGCAAAAAACACAGGCGGAATACATTCAGCATGCGCTAATGCAGATCGGGATAAAGCTGGATATCATCGGCGAAGAATCGAGTTCCATCGCGAATCGAAGGTCTACGGGCGATTACGAGTTATTGTTTAATCAGACCTGGGGATTGGCGTATGACCCCCAAAGCACCATCGCTGCGTTCACTTCCGAGGCTTCTTATCTGCATACGACCAAAGGGATCGCCGAAGCGGATCATCTCTATGACCGGATACAGCAGGTTATGGTATCGACTGACGAGGAAGCCAGAAAGGCGTTGTATGCCGAGATCATGCGGACGGTTCACGATGAAGCCGTATTTATCCCGATTTCGAGCGGGAGCGTCACGGTTCTCGCACCGAAGAACTTGAAAGGCATTACGTTCAAGCAAACCCAATTTGAGCTGCCTTTTGAACAAATGTATTTCGAATAGGCTGCGTGCTCATCAATCGATAAGGAGTCATTATGGGAAGTTATATAGCTAAACGATTATTGCTGTCCGTTCCGATTCTGCTCATGATTTCATTCTTGACCTTTCTATTGATCAACCTGTCGCCCATGGATCCTGCCGAAGTGGTGCTCCGCGCCCAGGAAGTTCCCGAAATCACGGAGGAACTGATCGCTAAGACGCGTGAGGAGCTGGGACTGAATCAACCGTTCCTGAAGCAATATGCCGACTGGGTGATGGCCTGTCTTCAATTGGATTTCGGAGAGTCCTACGTCACGGGACAATCGGTGTGGTCCTTGATCAGCCCGGCGTTTCTCAACACGTTAAAGCTAACGTTGGTTTCGTCGATCATCATCATCGTCATGTCCGTCGTCTTGGGGGTTGTCTGCGCATTAAACGAAGGTAAAATGCTGGATCGATCGGTAAGAGGCGTTTCCTTCTTTCTGACGGCGATGCCTTCTTATTGGCTGGCTTCGATCATGATCTGGTATTTCTCCGTCCGGCTGGACTTGCTGCCGACCAGCGGCATGGACTCCTATCAAAGCTATATTCTTCCCGTAACGGTCATATCGGTGAGTTATGTCGGCATTTACTTCAGAAACGTAAGAAGCTCCATGCTGGGCCACTTGCATGAAGACTATGTGGTTTATGGGAGAGCTTGCGGTTTGCCCGAGAAGAAGATTACGAAACATATTCTAAGAAATTCGCTGCAAGTCGCCGTATCCATCTTTTGCATGGCGATCCCTATTATACTGGGCAGTACCGTAGTCATTGAAAATGTATTTGCATGGCCGGGACTTGGGCGACTGAGCGTGAAATCCATATTGAGCAGGGACTTTCCGGTCATTCAGGCCTATGTCCTGATACTGGCTGTAGCCTTTGTCTTATTCAACACCTTGTCGGACATGATCAATGCTGCGTTCAATCCGAAATTAAGGAAGGAAATCTGATGAGAGCACTGAAAAATCTGAGCAAAGACAAGCTGGCCAGCCTGTCACTGCTCCTTATTGCCGCAATCGTAATCTTGGGGCTGTTCGCCCCTATATTCGCGCCGCACGATCCGAACCATGTCGATATGAAGCTGCGCTATGCCGGCTCGTCCTGGGCGTATTGGTTCGGCAACGACCATTTGGGGAGATGCATCCTGTCCCGGCTGATTTATGGTATACGTCCCAGTATATTATGGGTTCTGGCCGCCTTGTTGGCATCGGTAGGCGTAGGTGCGGCCGTTGGATTCGTGGCGGGCTACTTCAGAGGCAAAACGGACGCGATTCTGATGAGAATTTGCGATATCATGCTTTCTTTTCCCGGGTATGTCATGACGTTAGCGGTTGTCGGCATTCTGGGTGCAGGCCTTGAGAACATCCTGATTGCCTTTGTTGCCATGAAATGGGCGTGGTTTGCCCGCGTCATCCGAACGTCGGTCCAGCAGTATGCCGAAATGGATTATGTGAAGTTTTCAAAAGCTGCCGGTATCAGCAATCGTAGAATCATTATGAAGCATATCGTTCCCGTAACATTCTCGGATATTGCCGTCATAGCCAGTGGTTCGATGTGTTCCATGATATTGCAAATCTCCGGATTATCCTTCTTGGGGCTGGGCATCAAGGCCCCTCACGCCGAATGGGGAATGATGCTGAATGAAGCGAGAGAGGTTATGTTTTCACATCCCGAGCTGATGTTGGCGCCCGGCTTGGCGATCGTCATTGCCGTATCGGCATTTAATTTTCTGGCGGATGGGCTTCAGGTCGCGCTGGATCCCAAACGAATGAACTCCGGCAAGCAGCCGCGAATTGCAGAGGTGGAGAAACCGAATGTTGAATATGCTAGAGGTTAACCATTTGAGGGTATGGGATGCGAATGAGGGCAAAGAGATCATCCGTGACAGCTCTTTTCGGTTAAAGCCCCAAACCTGCCTGGCAATCGTAGGGGAAAGCGGGAGCGGAAAATCCCTTACGTGCAGATCGATCATCCGATTGCATAAGCCCTGGATTCGTCAATCCGGTGAGATTCTGTTCAAAGGCGAAAATTTGAACCAGCTTACGGATAAAGAAATGAGAAGAAGAAGGGGTAAACAGATTGGGATGATCATGCAGAACGGCATGGGAGCGTTTGATCCATCTTCCGTAGTCGGCGTTCATTTCCAAGAGACGTTAAAAGCGCATTTCGGCTGGAGCAAGAGCCAAGTCGAAACCACGATGAAAAAAGCGATGGAGAGCGTGATGCTCAATCATCCGATCGAAACCATGAATAAGTACCCTTACCAACTATCGGGCGGCATGCTGCAGCGCTTGATGATTGCGCTCACGCTGGTTCTTTCGCCCGACATCGTGATCGCCGACGAGCCGACGACGGCACTCGATACCATCTCGCAGTACGAGGTCGTTGAACAATTCATCCAGCTCCGCGAGCGAATGGGAGGCTCCATGATTTTTGTGTCCCACGACTTGGGGGTCGTGAAGAAGATTGCCGATGAAGTAATGGTCATGAGAAACGGCGTCATTGTAGAAAGCGGGAGCGTTGAAGAGGTATTATCGGCACCGCGGCATCCCTATACGCAGCACCTGGTTTCTACCCGTCTTGAGCTGAGCAGCCATTTCAACGAGATTATGAGGGGGGAGTAACGTGCTGAAGGTAGAGAACGTACATAAATCCTACCGGGTAGGCGGCCTGTTTTCGAGGAAAAAGCAGCAAATTCTGCACGATGTAAGCTTCGAATGCAGAAGCGGCGAGTGCCTTGGCATCATCGGCGAGAGCGGAAGCGGAAAATCTACCCTTGGACGATTGATTTTGGGTATTGAACAACCGGACCAAGGGGCCGTCTTATTCGAAGGAAACGATGTGAGGAATCGTCATGTGCGTTCCGGCAATATGAGTGCCGTTTTTCAGGATTATACGTCTTCGATCAACCCGTTCTATACCGTGAAGGAAGCCATTATGGAGCCCTTAACGGCGCAGGGGCAGGTACGTTCCGACCAAGACGCCCGAGTCGATCGGTTGCTGCATCAGGTCGGGTTGAACGCTTCCTACAAAACGAAATATGCGCATGAGTTATCCGGCGGAGAGGCGCAGAGAGTTTGCATTGCCAGAGCGATTGCCACGGAGCCCAAGTGCATCGTGCTCGACGAGGCGATCAGCTCTTTGGACGTATCCGTACAGATACAAGTCCTCCGCTTATTGAAGGAGCTTAAAGACATCTATCAGATGAGTTACGTTTTCATCACGCACGACATTCAAGCTGCTGCTTATATTTGCGACAGGGTACTTATTTTCAGGAGCGGCAAGGTGGAGGAGACGATCGACGTCAAGCAATTAAAGCATGTTCAGTCGGATTATGCCAAAAAATTATTGGAGCATTTGATTGCGTTCTAACGTTTACACGCAAGCAGGAGGAGAAATATAGTGAGTGGAGCGATGTCTTGGCCGTTTTTGCGTTTATATATGCTGGCCCTGCTTTATTTCAGCGCCAATGCCTTACTCAACGTCATCATTCCGCTTCAAGGAGCCGCATGGGGAGCCAGCAGCACAACCATCGGTCTCGTCATGGGGGCTTACATGCTGACAACGATGTTCTTTCGGCCCTGGGCCGGGCATTTGATCCAAAAGCATGGGCCCGTTAAGGTGCTGCGCCTGGTTCTGTTGGTAAACGGCACTGCCCTGATTCTGTACACTTGTACCGGATTAGGGGGATACCTCATGGCTCGAATTTTGCAAGGCATATGCACGGCTTTTTTTTCGATGGCATTACAGATCGGCATCATTGATGCGCTGCCTGAGAAGGAGCGTTCGCAAGGCATTTCGTTTTATTCATTGTTCACTTATATCCCGGGCGTGATCGGTCCGGTTCTCGCATTAGGCCTCTGGCAGACGGGCGGCATGGATTCATTCACGCTTATTCTTGTTGCGATCGCCATTTGTACAGGTTTATTCGGGTACAGCGTCAAGATGGACAAAGAGAAGGCCCCACCGGAACAAGCGACAAGCCGTTCAGGCGTGTTCCATTCCTTCGGGCAAATCGTCAAGAATCGGTTCCTGTTCCGATGCAGTATCTTGATGCTGTCGGCATCCATCGTATTCGGAGCGGTCACCACGTTTATGCCTTTATACGGCGAGCAGCTGAACAGCGGCAGCGCCGGCATTTACTTGATGCTCCAGGCTGCGGTCGTAGTCGCTTCGCGGTTTGTCCTGAGAAAACGAATTCCGTCCGATGGCAGATGGCATTCATGGTTTATCATGGGTACCATGCTTCTTGTCACCCTGGCTTCGGCATGCATCAGCCTGTCTTTAGAGTTGGGTAGCATGCTGCTGTACGCAGGCGCCATTCTTATGGGCATGGCCCAGGCGCTGCTGTACCCTACGTTAACGACTTATTTGTCATTTGTATTGCCCTCGTCCAACCGCAACGTGTTAATCGGTTTGTTCATTGCGATGGCCGATTTAGGCGTATCCTTGGGCGGGGTCGCGATGGGACCGATCGCCGATTATTTGTCCTACTCCACCATGTATATGATCTGTGCAATGTTAAGCATGATGATGGTTATTTTCGCGTACGAGCGAAAAGGAGGCTTGGCTGCTTCAAACACCAGCCATATCAGGGAGAGTGAAGGGGATGTTTAGCAATGTACGCCTGAAGGTTCATGAATCTCTGCTCGCTGGTTGAGCAGAGATTCTTTTTGAATTACTCTAAAGCTTCTTATACTGGCTACGTGATCGATCCATAGCCATCAACTATGAGCTCTGCCGCTCAGGCAGGGAATATTGTTGAAGCTTATCCCAATGCGGCGTCGCCATATTCGCGCTTTTCTTTAATTCGGCAAAAGCTTGCTGCAGCGCTGTTACCTCGTTGGCCGACACCGCCTTATCACTTAACAGAATTCTGCTGATCGGGATAGACAGCATCATCTTCAATAGAACGTAAAAGAGCTTTCTGTTTTTGCGGGCGAACTGCTTTTGAGCGGCAGGCGTAACCGTGAACCCGTTTTTCTCCAATACTTGATGCCCCTCATCCATAGCATGGATGACAAGATGAAGAAGCTTCCTGTCTTTGGCGGCTCTGCGCAAATTCCCGTTATATGTAGAAGCAATGGAATTCAAAGCCAAGATCATAACATAATGGCTCTTCAGCCACTCATTCATATTGTTTTGGTAGGTCCATGCATATTTGGTGTTTGCCAGAGCCTGATCGATGAACGGCCGCCAAGACAGATCCTCGCCTAAACCTCCGATATTGATTTTGGTTCTTGGGCCGCGCACGCTAATGACAAGGCCGTTCTCTCTCCAGCCGGCGATCGATTGAAAAGCGAAGGCCACATGTTTCGTTACGGGGCTATGGGCTTGCAAGTAGGTTTGCATATCCTGAGGGCTTGCATTGTTGCCCATGATCACGACATGGCGGCTGTGATTCGCAGCCAGTGCAGGCAATACGGCCTCGAAATCCGGATATTTCATCACGACAAAAATAAGGTCATATACATCGTCCGGCTCTAGCTCGCGGATGACCCTCACGTTATGAACCGTAGTTTTGAATTGAAAATAATGACGGATGACATTGCCGTTCTTCTCCAGCTCATCCGCTCTTTGTCCTCTGGCCAGCATCGTGACGTTGTGTCCTACGCGCACCAGCTCGTGGGCTAAATAACTACCCAGAACGCCTGCGCCGTAAACCAATATTCGCATAATAGGTCCCCCATTGTAGATTAAACGCTTGGATCAAAACGAGTTTGCTCAAGCGCATATTGAATGTATTGATCATAGTTTTTAAATAATCGACTTGATATTTAAAAATTACAGCTTGATTCTATATGGATCTTGCTAAGACTGTCAAGAAGTTTTTAAATATTTCTTGTGTAATTTAAAAACTGCACAGGTTATGTTAAACTATGTGTAGTGATGAATGCGGAAGCGAGTGAGGATCTTGATGAACAAATTCGAAGTGAGAACGCAGCAGAAGAAGGATGCGATCGTTCAAGCGGCCTTAAAGCTTTTTAAAGAAAAAGGCTTCGTCCACGTCAGCATCAAAGACATTGCCGAAGAATCCGGAGTGTCGTCCGTATCGCTGTATAACTATTTTGGCAGCAAAGAAGGGGTGGTCAAAGAATGCGCAAACGTTCTGATGCAGAATACCATCCGTATGGCCACGGAGCTGTTAAACCAAGATATCGAGTTTAAAGACAAGTTATCCCGCGTGCTTGCGATCTGCGCCGACCAAGACTATCAATTGCTTTGTACCCCAGGCGCGGTCGAAGATCAGGTGCTGGCTAGCTTATACAGCGAAAGCACCAATAAAATTAGACTGGAGCTTATTCAGGAATTTATTGAGCTGGGGAAGAAGGAAGGGGCAATTCATTCTTCGGTCTCGCTGGAGACCCTGTTGGAATTATTGAATGCCGTCGGGACGCTGCAAGCTTCCTGGGCAAGAGCCGGGAATTATAACGACAAGATGGCTGAACTTAACCAGCTTCTTTTGTTTGGTTTTATCGGACGCTAATGAATCAATAATAAAATGACCTCCGCCGTATCGGGTGAGAGGTTATTTCTGTTGTTTAATAATGCTGACGAGACAACTCAAAAAAGGAAATTAACCTTCCAAGGAGAACCATATACTACTTGAAGGAGGATGCTTTTTATGCCTAGAACCATACTTGTAGTCGATGATGATCCGGATATCGTAGACATGCTGAAACTCTATTTAGACGCAGAAGGATATACGACTTTGGCAGCCTTCGACGGGCTTGCTGCGCTTGAGCATCTCCGAAGCCAACGCGTCGATCTCGCTCTGTTCGATATCATGATGCCGGTCATCGACGGATACCAGCTGCTCCGCACGATTAGACAGGATTATAAAATCCCGGTCATTCTCGTATCGGCCAAAAATCAGGAGCTTGATAAAATCACGGGTCTCAAGCTCGGAGCAGACGATTATGTTTCCAAACCGTTTAGCCCGATGGAAGTAATGGCAAGAATTCAGGCCCAGTTAAGACGGTCCTATGAATTCAATGAGCCGTCGGAACCTGACCCGGTTTCGGTCACCCGCATCGGGGATTTGGTGCTGGATCATCGCGAATATATACTGTATATCCAAGGAAAGCCCATTTCGCTCAGCGCGATCGAATATAAATTGTTAAACCTGTTTATGGGAGAACCGGGGCGCGTATTTACGAAACGTCAAATGTTTGAGCATGCCTGGGACGAGATGTACCTGGCCGACGATAACGCCGTTATGGTGCAGATTAGCAGGCTGCGGGACAAAATCGAGACCAATCCGAGAAACCCCGTTTATATCAAAACCATCCGCGGCCTCGGCTACCGGTTTGCCAAGAAAGATGAGTTAGACACATGAAAACGCCTAATCGTTTACAGCGTTCGCTGATCGGACAATACTTGTATTTCTTTGTTACGATTGCCATCATTGCGGCGTTATCGTTGTTTATATTGAATGCGCAAATCATGAATTATTTTCTCGATTCAACCGGTCAGATAAAGGTGGAGGAGACTCAGAAGGGCCATTCGCCCGCTACGCCAGAGGAGAGCTACAGCGATCAACAAAAGCGCGTATTTTATAAAATGGCTCTTCAGACCCTGCTTCTGTTTCTCGTTTTGTTTGCGATCACCGTGTATGCGTTCGGAAGAAGGACCGCTTCGAGGCTCACGACTCCGCTCAGCTCCATAGCCGACGGCATTCGAAACATTGCCCAAGGTCAATACCGTAAAAGGCTAAACTTCAAAGCAAGCTATGAGCTCGCGCAGATCCAAGACGATTTCAATGATATGGCAGAGCGTCTCGAGCGGATGGAGCGTGAAAAGCAGGAGCTGGAAGAAAGCAAGCAGCGCATGCTGATCGACATCTCCCATGACTTGAAGACACCGTTGACTACCATACGGGGCTATATCGAAGCACTGGAGGCGGGACTCGTGGATACGGAAGAGAGAAGACGACAGGTGTTGCGTTTGATATCCGACAAAGCCAGTCTGATGTCGGAGCTGATTGACGATATCTTTGACCTGTCCAAGCTGGACAGTGCCGATGTTTCTTTTTCCGTTGAATTCTCCGACATTACGGAATTTACGAGGGAAATCGCGGCCGAATATTATGAGGTTTTCGAAGATAAACAGCTTGTTTTCCGTTACGATATTCCCGATCGGGAAATGAGGGTCCCGTTCAACGCGATCTGGTTATACCGGGCGGTTTCCAATATGCTGTCCAATGCATGGAAATACAACCCTCCCGGCACAACCGTGGAATTGAAATTGGTAATCGCAGAGAACGGGGTTGAGATTCACGTTGCGGATGATGGCGCCGGTATCCCGGATGCCCTAAAGGATAGGGTGTTCGAAGCTTTCGTTCGCGGAGACAGGGCACGGACAAGCGATGGCGGCACGGGACTCGGTTTGGCGATTGCCAAACAAGTGGCAGAGAAGCATGGAGGAAAGATCAGGCTTACAACAACAAACGGGCAGACGACATTCATTCTGTTTCTGCCGAGCAATATGTAAGATTTCTGAAAGAATTGAGAAAGTGCACAGAAAGAGTGATCCGGTATCCTCAGATGTAGAACGATCTACTAAATAGAGTGCAGGAGGACTGGGAAGAGTGGAGATACAAAAAGAGAAAGAGAACGAGAAGGGCATTGCCATTATAAAAAGAATCGTTGCAAACCGGAAACGTATGCAGCCATTAACTCCTGGATGGAAGGGAGCGTCGCTTGGACTAGGAGGCATCGCCTTCATTCTAATCCTGATCCAGGCCGATTATTTATTGACGGGGCACGGTTTCATAAAATATATCGCGGGCACGTTTTTGTTTGTCCTAGCGATTGCCTTGATAAGCGGCTTGACCGCATTGCTGCTGCACGGAGTCAAGAAACTGCCAAGCCGTTATATTTGGACGTTGACAGGCTCACTGACCTTGCTTGTATTCTGCTTCATCGTGCCGCCGAAAGTATCGGCCTTGTTCATTGCATGTTTGGCCTTTGTTTTTTCTTTATTTGGGGCATTGCTTTATAAAATTGCAGCCGGAAGCTACAGGCAAGTCTCAAAAGCAAGGAGAATCGGCGCCATGGCCTGCTTGTCCTTAATCACCATTGTGATCGGAGCGGGCAGCTTCTGGTTGATTCGGGAGGGAGATGAAGCAGCTCCGGCCATCACGTTACAACAGCTGAAAACCTCAAGCCGGTATGAAGATTCGACGATGAACAATCCGGCAGAACAAGGCCCATATCCCGTCCAAAGCCTGTTATACGGAAGTCCTGACAACTACCGGAAAGAGTTTAATCAAAGCGGTTCGCTGACGACCAAAACGGTGGATGCAGCCGAGTTTGTCGAGAAATGGTCCTCAGGGCGAACGAAGTCGCTTGGATTCGGACCGGATGCCCTGCCGTTAAACGGAAAAGTATGGTATCCCGAAGGGGAGGGGGCATTTCCGCTGGTCCTGATTGTGCATGGAAACCACTTAATGAACGATTACTCCGATCCCGGTTACGAATACCTCGGCAAACTGCTCGCGAGCAAAGGGTATATTTTCGTCTCCGTGGATGAAAATTTCCTGAATGCCGCCCCGTACGAGGACCTTTTTCTGGTTAGCGCCCTCCAACGCGAAAATCCGGCAAGAGGTCTGCTGCTGCTGGAGCACTTAAAGACATGGAAGGGCTGGAACAGCGATCCGGACAACCCGTTTTATCAAAAGGTCGATATGGAACGAATCGCCCTCGTCGGTCATTCCAGGGGAGGCGAAGCGGTCGCGATCGCCGCAGCCTATAACAAGCTCGGACGTCACCCGGATCACGGCCATATCAAGTTCGACTATAACTTCTCGATCCGCTCTCTCATTTCCATTGCGGGAACGGACGGGCAGTATCAGCCGCAAGGCAAACCGCTGCCGCTGCAGGACGTGAATTATCTCTCTTTGCATGGAGCTCATGATATGGACGTCAACAGCCTGGACGCTGCCAAACAATATCATCGGATCCGTTATACCGAAGGCAAAGATTACATGAAGTCGATGATTTATGTCTATGGAGCCAACCATGGCCAGTTCAACGGAGGCTGGAACAGAGGGGATGGGGCAGGTCTTGCGAATCGTCTCTTTAACCTTCGTCAAATCATGCCGCGGGAAGAGCAGGAAACGATTGCCAAGGTGTTTATTTCCGGTTTTCTCGATGCAACGCTTAAGGACCAACGTCAATATCGGGAGATGTTCACGGATTTGGGTTACGCCAAGGAATGGATTCCCGACAACCTGTACGTGGGCAATGTTTACGATTCGGGGACGACCATGATTGCCGATTTTGAAGAAGACATCGATCTGCAGAGCACGACGCTGCCTGGCGGCAGCCTGATGGGCGAACATCTCCGGGTATGGAAGGAGGAGAAGGTAAGGACCAAGCATGGCTTGGCCGATTACAGCGCGGTTCGCTTAGGCTGGGACACGAGAGGAGAATCCGAACCTGCATCCTTCACGGTCACGCTGCCGGAACGCGGCATGGAAACGGGAACGGAAAGCTCTGTCGTATTTTCGATGGCGGACGCCCGTGGAAAAGACGCGAGCGGCGACCCGAATGAACTGATCAATGCAACGGTTTCCGTTGAAGACAAGAAAGGCAATCAGGCAAGTCTTCCCCTCAGCCACATATCCAAATTGCCGCCTGTTATCGAAGGTAAACTTCTGAAATGGCCGTTCTCGAATTCCGGGAACATTTCGGAGCCCGTATTTCAAAGCTATGATTTCCCGTTAAGCGATTTTGAACAAATGAATCCGGACTTCAACCCGCAGCAGCTGAGCAAGGTCCGCATTCAATTCAACCTGACCAAGCGGGGAACCGTGCTTCTGAGCGACATGGGGATCCGATCGTAACATGCTTGATATGGTCTGATAGGATGACTTTGATGACTGCCACTCGACAAGAACTAGATACGCTAAAGAAGCCGCCATATTGGCGGCTTCTTTAGCTTTAGATTGAGCAGCGGGCTCCAACCGTTATCGCTTATAAGCGGTAATACGTGTCCGTTTTCGGAAAATGAATCGTGACTGTTGTATACCTCCCAGCCTCCGATCGGATAGACAAATGATGTCCCAGCTTATGCGCCAATTGTTTTGCGAGATAAAGTCCCATGCCGGTCGATTTGGGATGGCTTCTTCCGGTAGATCCGGTAAATCCTTTCTCAAAGACTCGATGAAGGTCCTCCGGCTGGATCCCGATCCCCGTATCTACAATGTTCAACCGCTTTTCTTTACGGTCTTCTTCGACCGTGAAAGTAATGTTCCCGCCTTCGTCCGTATATTTCAACGCATTTGCAACGATTTGATCAAGGATAAATCCGAGCCATTTGCGGTCGGTATGGATGGTTTGCCGAATGTCCTCCATATGGAACCGAATCTGTTTATTGATAAACGTCTTGGCGAATTTTTTCGCGCAGGTTTTAATGATCGCTTCCAACGGTTCTTCCGTGATGAAATAATCCTTGGAAAAAGAATCGATTCGAGAATAGTACAGTGCCTGCTCCACGTAATTTTCGATTTTATCCAGTTCATCCTCAAGTTTATCGGCCAGGGAATCTACCGTTTCCTCCATGCTGTGTTCCATGAGCAAACGACTTGCTGCAATCGGTAGCTTTACCTCATGAATCCAGGACATGATAAATTCCTGGTGATCTATTTTCTCTTCATTGAGTTTCCGGAGGTCCCGTTCATGATGCCGGTGCAATTTGGCAAAAAGCTCGAGATACAGCCGCTGCTGCGAATTTTGCGGTTCAGGGGCAGCGACAGGCCAATCTTCCCGGTCAAGATCGATCAGCTCCTGCAGCTTGCGGTAATAGGATTTGCGATAAACATAGCCAATCAGTAAGTAGGCTGCGGTGAAGGCCAAACAAACGATTTGAATATAAAGAACGCTGCCTAAGGCGTGGCCCGTGTTGACGGATAGGGCAACAATCATCGAAATAAAGCCCATTATCCCGGCGTACAGCAACAAAAAATAACGTTTGTCCTTAATGTATTGAAAGAAACTCATGGGATCATATAACCTTGCCCTTTCTTGGTTACAATCCAGTTTTCCTTGCCGATGCCGGCCAGTTTTTTGCGCAAGCGGACGATGTTGACGGTTAACGTGTTTTCGTCCACAAAGCTTTCATCCTGCCAAAGATGACGCATGATTTTCTTGCGGTCTACAACGGTTCCCTTCTGCTGCATCAGGATCTTCAATATACTGACTTCGGTTTTGGTAAGCTCCGCTTGTTCGCTTTCATTCGTGAGCGTCCCTTTGTCCGGAAGGAACACGACCCCCTCATGCTCGAACACGTTGGATTGCATGTCCGAATAGGAGTACGTTCGGCGCAGCAGCGCATTGACTTTAGCGGTCAAAACATCCATATGGAACGGCTTCTGAATATAATCGTCTCCGCCCATATTCACCGACATGACAACATCCATGGGCGAATCGCGGGAAGAAAGAAAGAGCACCGGTACATTGGAGATTTCCCTGATCTTTTGACACCAGTAAAATCCATCATACGACGGCAAGTTGATATCCATGATCACAAGATGAGGCTGGTCATGAATAAAGCATAACGCGACCTGGTCAAAGTTATCGACGCTGACCGTTTCCAGGCTCCATTTGGTTAAAGCTAACTGGATCATCCCCCGAATGGTCGGGTCATCCTCTACGATCATGATTTTCATAAACGATCCTCCCGGGCGTTACTAGCGGCAAATTAAACACATTGTATACGATCTTCCCGAGGCAGACAAGCAAGTTTCCGGGACTGCTTCCTTTGTCCAATGTGACAGGAATGTAAGGTTGAGGGGGGAAGTTGTAAGCTAAAGTAAAGGTGACCTGTATTAAGATCAGGATAAGAAATACATGATTTCGAAATCGTGCTGACATTGTTTCTATATTGATAACCAGGAAGGAAAGATCAACATGAAAATGGTAGTGAACGCGGCTCAGGTTCGAAAGGTTTATGGCGTAAAAGGAAATGTCTATACCGCCTTGGATGATATCGATTTGACCGTGCAGGAGGGAGAGTTCGTAGGGATCATGGGGCCGTCGGGCGCAGGCAAATCGACGTTGCTCCATGTGCTGGCGACGATCGATCAGCCTACCTCCGGAGACGTTGTGATAGACGGGATGGACGTGCTGAAGATGGATGAGGAACAGCTATCCGCTTTTCGCCGGGATAAACTGGGATTCATTTTTCAAGATTACAATTTGCTGGACACTTTAACCGTGAAGGAGAACATCTTGCTGCCCTTGGCGCTGGCCAAGATGAATGTCAAAGAACTGGAGTTTAGAGTGGGGGAGATCGCGGATAAATTCGGCATCACCCCGATTCTGGACAAATACCCGTATCAGATTTCCGGAGGGCAAAAACAGCGGACTGCGGCTTCACGCGCCATGATTTCCGGCCCCAGCCTGCTGCTGGCCGATGAGCCGACCGGCGCTCTGGATTCGAAATCGGCGACCGACCTACTGGAGAGCCTGAAGGACTTGAATGAATATGATCAGGCAACGATTCTGATGGTCACCCATGACACGTTTGCGGCAAGTTACTGCAAGCGCGTGCTGTTTATTAAGGACGGTCGCATTTTCACGGAACTGACGAAAGGCGAGGCATCCCGCAAACACTTTTTCAAAAAAATACTGGATGTATTGACCGTACTGGGGGGGAATGCAAGTGACCTTGTTTGACATCGTGAAAAAGAACATGAAAGGGAACTTCAAAAACTACGCCCTCTATTTCATTTCCATCCTGTTCAGCGTCATCATCTATTATACTTTCCTTTCTTTGCAGTACAGCCAAGAAATTGCGAGTTCAATCGAATCGTCGCAGAGCATGCAATCCGTTTTTATGATGGCGTCCATCCTATTGATCGTGTTTGTTGCCGTCTTTATCATGTACTCCAACCGTTTTTTTTCGAGACAGCGTAAAAAGGAAGTAGGCTTGTACGCGCTATTTGGTTTGCCCAAAAAAAAGATTGGAAAAATGCTGTTTTATGAAAACCTGATCATTGGGGTGACGGTTTTAATCATAGGAATCATGATCGGCACATTGTTATCCAAGCTGTTCGCCATGATATTAATCAAACTGCTGGGGACGCCTGTACAGGTAGGCATGGCTTTCTCCCTTCGCGCGCTGGTTCATACGCTCATCGTGTTCATGATGATTATTTTGGCGACATCGATCCAGGGCTATCGATTGATCTACAGCTTTAAACTCATCGAATTGTTTCGCGCGGAGCAGAAAGGGGAGCAGGAACCGAAAGCGTCGTTTCTATCGGCGGTGGGTGCAGTTCTCTGTCTGGCTGCGGGGTACGGATTCGCTTTCCGCGATTTTTCCGTCACCGAAGAAATTCTTGTCAACCTGAGCGTGATGACCGTCGGTATTATCGCTGGAACGCTTCTGCTCTTCTCCTCCTTGGTCATTGTCTTGTTGAGAACCGCCAAGAAGAGAAAGCGAAGTTATTATAAAGGCATGAATCTGGTCATCACCTCTAATTTGGTGTACCGGATTAGAGGAAACGCTCGTTTGTTAAGCGTCATTTCCCTGTTATCCGCAGCAGCTTTGTGCGCTTTCAGTGTCGGATTAGGTGCGTATTTCACGTTTGACAAAACATCGAAGCTCACGGCACCGTTTAGCTACATGTATATTGCCCAGGACAAAGCCTTTAATCAGAATGTAGACGATATCATACGCGGGGATGAAGCGCATCCGATTATAGCGCAAATGACGATTCCGGTGCTGGAGACAAAAGGGGAGGCTTCCGATCCAGAGATCCTTCCGGAGAGAATGATCGAAGCCGATAAAACCCCGCTCAAAGTGGTTTCGATCGATCAATACAACCAGGTGGCAAAGGTGTTGCGCTTCCCCGTTCTTGATCCGATCGAACAGGATGAAGCCGTTGCGATCCGGCCTATGTATACGGACTATGAGTGGTCTGATTACGAAGGCGAAACGGTCGACATCGAACTGCCTGATCAACGGATAACCCTTGCTTTTGCGGGGATGACCGTAGAACGAATCATCAATTGGAGTTATCCGGATGTGATGATTGTTGTAAGTAACGGCACCTACGACAACATCGAGGCTCAAGTTTCGCCGACCCGCTATGTCGGGTATGCCGTGCAGGAACAGAAGACGACGAAGCACACGGCCGATGCGCTGGCGGCGCTGAAGACACCGGAATCGAACTTGTCTTCTTTTTATTCCGAATACCGGCTTGGAATCGAAGAAGCGGCTTTTAATGTGTTTATATTGGGATTTTTGGGGCTCGTTTTTGTCATGGCAACAGGAAGCATGATCTATTTCAAGCAATTGACAGAAGCGGCGACAGACAAACCTCGATTCGATATTCTTAAAAAAGTCGGCGTAAGCGGAAAAGAAATCAATATGGCCATCATCAAGCAGAACGCCTTCATTTTTGCTTTGCCGCTCGCGATCGGGCTTGCCCACTACATGGTCATCCTGCAATTGTTGAAAAGGTTATTCAGCAATATGGCAGGCGCCAGTCTCTTGCTGCCCATCCTGATCTGCGTCGCTGTGTTTATCCTGATCTATACGGTTTATTATGTGCTCACGGTCAACTCCATCAGCAGGATCGTCCATGGAAAGTCTGCCCCCGTGGCAAGAATTGCAGTTATCGCCATTACGGTCTGTCTTCTGGTTCTGATTGGCATATTCTTCGGCACGGAAACCCCTGCAACGCAAGATGAAAGGGGCCCGGCAGAGAAAATCCAGTTACACCTTCCAAATCCTACTGGAGAATACGCTGTGGGGTCGATGGAAATGCACTTCAAGGATGACAACCGGGTGGACCCATGGAAACAGGACAGAGACAGGGAGCTGATGGTCAGCATATGGTACCCGGCCACGGGAAAAAGCGAGCAGAAGGCTTTGTACATGCAGCCCGGAGCAGCAAAGTATTACGACGAAAACACGATCTCCACGATCGGGTTGGATCCCGGCAGCGTCGATCTATCCGGTATCGGCACACACTCTTGGGTGAATGCTCCTCCACTGAACAACGGCGATGGGTGGCCGATCCTCATCTACACACCTGGCGGATCTGTTCCAAGAAACTTCGGGACGGCTGTAGTCGAAGACTTGGCCAGCAGAGGTTATGTGGTGGTTGCAGTCGATCATACGTATGAAGCCTCTGCGGTCCAGTTTCCCGATGGTCGTGTGGCCACGGAGTCGTTACCGCCATTTAGTGCAGAAACGGTACTGAAGATGCTAGAGGTACGAGTGGATGACATCCAATATGTATTGGATCAACTCGAATTCATAAAGAAAGGCCGTTATTCAGGCGATCTTTTACCCGCTGGATTTCAAGAAGCATGGGACCTGTCAAAGATCGGAATATTCGGACATTCCGCAGGCGGGGCTACCGCTGCTCAGGTGATGTATGAGGATGACCGGGTCGACGCCGGCATCGATATGGATGGAACGCTGGGGCACATGCCCGATAACCCGCTCCCGGTGGCGCAGCACGGTTTGGATCGTCCTTTCATGCTCATGAATTCAGGCTACAATAAAGAGGGCGAGGTTGATTCCCATCTAACCGCGATGGACCGTCAATCGTTCTGGCAGCATTCGACCGGCTGGAAGCTCGATTTAAGCATACCCGAGGGAGCACATTATACGTTTACAGATTATCAGTCGCTCCTTCCACAGCTTCAGGAGAGGCTGAGCCTTTCGCCGCGAGTCGTCCAACAATTTATCGGGACAGCTGAGCCCGAACGGACGATCGCCGCCCATCGAGAGTATGTCGCTGCTTTTTTCGATTATCATCTAAAGGGTGCACCACAGCCGCTGCTGAACTCCCCGTCCGCAGACTATCCCATGGTTGATTTTATTCCTTAATGTCAGAGGCGTGAACCGCGATGGAGCATCATGCCGCAATAAAAACAATACACTTTCGAAGCCGCCATATTGGCGGCTTTTTTATGAGATAAGAAAGTATAAACTTCGGAGCCTTAACCATCCTTAGCTCGCAAGAAAACTTCAGCTTAAGCCGGTCTTTCTACTTAGAATTTACATCGATAGATGTTTTTCTGAAAACGATTGACATTGACGTATAATCGGGATAAAGTATATTTTGTTAATCGTAATAATTACGAATAAACAGGTCACTGAAAACAAACGAAAGATCGGTGGCTCAGAGACAAACTTATCATCGGGAGGGCGAGTCAATCTATGTACTTTAGATTCAAGCAACGCAAGAAAACATCTTATATCGCAGCCGTCAGTTCATTTCTCTTATTATTGGGATTCATCATGTCAGCTTGTGGGGGGAGTGAGACTTCCAGCAATCCGGAAACCAAGCCGAGTGACAATGCATCGTTACCGGTACGGTCTGATCCTCAGGAAAATTACATAACATTCCAGGACGCAACGGATCGCACCATAACGCTTCAGCAGCAGCCTGAACGCATCGTTGTGCTATCGCCCGAATTCCTTGATCTATTATACGCGGTCGGCGGAGAGGCCGTGGGACGGATGGAAGCTACCGGGGTTTCGATTCCTGAAGAGGCTGAAGCGATATCGTCCGTCGGCAGCGTCAGCCAGATCAACCTGGAACAGGTTGTATCGCTCAGACCCGATCTGGTTATCGGGCAGGCGCGGTTTCATAAAGAGCTTGTGCAATCGCTGGAGAGCAGCGGGATTCCTGTCGCCTTGATGAGTCTGACCAGCTATGAGGATATGAAAACAAAAGCCGAATGGATGGCGAAGATAGCGGGTACGGAAGCGCAGCTCCCGGAAAAGCTCGAAGCTCTGGAGGTTCGAGTAAACGAAATCGTGGAAAAATTACCGGATGAGGAACGTACCTTTATCAATATGAACGTCACGCCGGGCGGGATCTCGATACAAAAGAACGGCACATCGGGTCTGGAAATAGCGAAGATGTTGGGTCTGACCAACGCTGCCGAGAATCTGGAATCGTCGCCTAACAGTCCAACCACGACGCCTTACAGCATGGAGGTGCTTGTGAAACAGGATCCGGATTATATCTTTTTGATTATCCACGGACAAAAGACCGTTGGCGAGAAGAAGATTAAAGAGGAGCTTGAGAACAATCCGGCATGGGCCTCCATCGGAGCCGTCAAGGAACAGCATGTCATTGTCGTACCATCCGATCTGTTTCTTACCAACCCGGGGCTTCACTATGATGAATCCCTGGCGTATTTAGCCAAGCTGGTGTATCCGGAGATCTATGGTGATGTTGAATAGATCGGTCCGTCATGCATTTCTGATCATTATTTTCACGATCGCTGCAGTTTCGGCATGCTTGATCAGTATAGCTACCGGTGCCGTTATGATTCCGCTTCGGGACATTGTCACGGGTATCCTGCATCATGAGCTGCCTGGGATGAACCGGGATATTATCTGGAATATCCGGCTTCCGCGGACGCTTGTCGCGATGCTTGTAGGCGCGAACCTCGCGGTATCCGGGGCGCTTTTGCAAGGCGTCATGCGCAATCCGCTCGCTGATCCCCACATTATCGGAGTCTCCAGCGGCGCCGGACTATTCGGGATTTTCCTGCTGGTGGTTGTACCGCAATATGATTACTTACTGACGCCTGCAGCATTTCTCGGAGCGACTCTCGCTGCGTTCATTATCTATCTTTTGTCTTGGAAGGATGGCGTTAGCCCTCTGCGGATCGTTCTGTCCGGGGTCGCTGTCTCCGCATTCTTGGGGTCCGGGATATCGGCGATGCTTACCTTTTACAGCGACCGTGTGCATGGCGCTTTAATCTTCATGGTCGGCGGGCTTGCAGCCAAAAGCTGGCCGGATCTCTCGACCATACTGCCTTACTCGCTTATCGGTCTTCTTCTGGCGATGATCTTCTCCAAGCAGATGAATATTATGATGCTGGGTGACGCCAATGCTCGGAATTTGGGGACGCGGGTTGAGCTGTCCCGTTTCATGATAACCGCAATCGCCACGCTGCTCGCAGCCAGCGCCGTCAGTATCGCCGGTTTGCTGGGGTTCGTCGGTCTGATCGTTCCGCACATCGCCAAGCTGCTTGTTGGCGGAGATTACCGGATTCTCATCCCGTCCTCTGCTTTGCTGGGCGCTGCCGTTCTGACGTTCTGCGACACGCTGGCTAGAATGATGTTTACACCGATTGAGCTTCCAGTCGGAATCATCATGGGGGCATTGGGAGCACCCTTTTTCCTTTATCTATTAAGGAGGAGGAAAGCATGACACGTTTGGAGACTCGCGATCTTTCGCTGAAATACCAGGATAAGTTTGTTATTCAACATCTGGGCATCTCCTTCGAGAAAGGATCCGTGTACAGCATTATCGGTCCGAACGGCTGCGGGAAGAGCACATTGCTTAAAGCGCTTGCGCGCCAGCTGAAGCCCGCAGGAGGGCAGGTTCTGCTTGACAGCAAGCCGTTATCCGATTTATACGGGAAGGACGTGGCCCGGCAGCTGTCCTATATGGCCCAATCGCAAGAGCCCATAGAAATCACGGTGAAGGAATTGGTCGGATATGGAAGAACGCCCCATCAGCCTTACTGGAATCATGTCAGCGCCAAGGACCGCGAGATCACGGATTGGGCATTGGAGGCAACCGCTCTTACGCCTTATGAGGACAGACTTCTGCATACGCTGTCTGGCGGAGAAAGACAGAGAGCGTGGATTGCCATGGCTCTGGCTCAGCAGCCAGGCGTGCTGCTTCTGGACGAGCCGACCACATACCTGGACATTGCCCATCAGCTGGAGGTTTTGGAGCTGGTTCGGGGATTGAATCAACAATTAAATATGACCGTTATCATGGTTCTGCATGACATTAACCACGCTTCAATCTATTCCGACTATATCCTGGCGATGAAATCAGGGAAGGTGGAAGGCTATGGCTCACCATCCGAGGTTTTGACGCCGGATCTGCTGGGCAGGGTGTTCGGTGTTGAAGCTTCTGTGGAAACCGATCCGGTTCGCGACAAGCCGATTTGCCGGATTACCGGATTAATCAAGAAATAAGGAGTCGAACGCATTGGAACCTATAGATCATCAATATCCTTTTACAGCCATTGTCGGCCAATCCCGAATGAAGTTGGCTCTCATTCTGAATGTCGTGAATCCGAAACTCGGGGGCGTTCTGATACGAGGGGAAAAAGGAACGGCGAAATCAACGACGGTACGTGCCTTATCGGGGCTTGTGCCTGATCTGAACGTTGTCAATTTGCCGGTTAGTGCGACGGAAGACCGGATTGTCGGTGCTTTAGACATCGAGCATGCGATCAAGAAAGGAGAAAAGAAATTCGAACCCGGATTGCTGGCTGCGGCCCACGGCCATATCTTATACGTCGATGAGATTAATCTGCTCGATGATCATATCGTAGATGTCCTTCTGGATGCGGCTGCGATGGGGGTTAATACCGTTGAGAGAGAAGGCATTTCCTATTCCCATCCGTCACGGTTCCTTTTGGTAGGGACGATGAACCCCGAAGAAGGGGACCTGCGACCGCAGCTATTGGACCGGTTTGCACTGTCGGTGGAGATCGGCGGGGAAAGGGACGTTCAAGAGCGCACGCTTGTCATCCGTAGACGATTGGAATATGAACGGGACCCTGCTTCATTTGCAGCGCGATATGAGACGGAGCAGAAGAGAGTATTGAACCAGATCCTGCAGGCCCGAGACCGTCTGGACCATATCCCGATTTCGGACGATATGCTTGAGCTGGCAGCGAAAATCGGGATTGCACTGGAGGTGGAGGGACACCGTTCCGATATCACCCTCATCAAAACGGCGGTTGCCCTGGCTGCCTGGCATGGGAAGGAGACTGTAAGCCTAGATCATATGCAAGAAGCGGCGCACTTGGTCTTGCCTCATCGCATGAGACGGCAGCCGTTTGAAGCCACCGGCGGCATTGAGCAGCGATTACAGACGATACTGACTTCAGTCGAATGGGTACCGTCATGATAACGGAAGAATGGAAGAGCGCTGTCCCGGTATATCCATTCAGTGCGATTCTGGGCCAAGAGAAGGCCAAACGAGCTTTACTTCTCTATCTTGTCAATCCAGCGATTGGAGGCATACTTGTTAACGGCAATCCCGGGTCAGGAAAAAGCGCCCTGCTGCATGCGGCCTCTTCTTTGGTCAAGCCGCGCCGAATCCTATCCGTACCCGTCAACGTTACGGCTGACAGGCTGCTCGGCGCTTTGGATATGGCAGCCGCCATGAAAGGCGGAAAGCTAGCGCTAGCTCCGGGATTGCTGGAAGAAGCCAATGGACAGCTCCTGCTTGTAGACCATATGAATCTACTATCTGAAGCGATCTTGAAGGAGATCGTCAGCACGCTGTCTACGGGCTCGATCTCTGTGCAAAGAGAGGGGATATCCACGGTTCGGAGAAGCCGTTTTATGCTGCTTGCAGCAATGGATCCCAATGAAGGCCGGGTATCGCCTCCCCTTCTGGACCATTTTGGTTTTTGCGTTACGTTGGACGATGTTCACGATTCCGTATCAAGAGCAGAAATTATACGCCGAAACCTGCAGTTTGAGCATGATCCGTTCGCATTCCAGAACCGATATGAGCCGCAGGATGAAACGCTGCGTCTTCGCGTCGAAGTCTCCGTACAAGCTCTTCCCCAAGTTCAGGTGAGCGCGGACATGATTCAATTGTCAGCCTCCATCGCCAGAGAAGCCGGGATCAGCAGCTCCAGGGGCGATCTCAGTCTGATTGAAGGGGCCAAAGCTGCCGCCGCTTGGGATGGGCGTTCCGCGGTTACCGCCGCCGACATCCGGGAGATAGCTGAATTTGTGCTGCCCCACAGAATGACACATGTAATGGAGAAGCCCCGTGCTTCTAGCAGCGGCTCACCTGAACAGGATAACAGTAAACAGCCGGAACGTTCTTTTGAGGATCATACCCGCTCCTATCCAATTCCTCTACAGAAAAGTTCCGAACCGAAACGGAATCCCCATCATCCGAGCAACGCTTCTTCTGACAAACAAGATGTGGCCAGCCGTACGGTAGAGCAGCATGCGGATGATCGACAGCACGTATCAGAAGGTTTGGAGGAACGGGTGCTGCTGCCAGACGAAACGTTTACAATGAAGCCGTTGCAGCTCGAGGGGAAGCGCAAGATTGAACACGAGGGATCGGGAAAACGAAATAAATCCCGGGCTAACCAGAAGAAAGGGAGAGCTATGGGGTATATGTACCCGGGCAGGAACCTGCGAACCGACGTGGCTTTGGATGCCACGATCCGCGCAGCGGCTCCCTATCAAACAATCAGAACAAAAAAAGACGAGGTGGCGTTTGCCATTGAGTTTGATGATTTGCGTCTAAAGAAAAGAGAGAACCGGGTAGGGGCAACCTTGCTGTTCGTCGTTGACGCCAGCGGGTCTATGGCGGCTCGAAAGCGAATGACCGCCGTCAAAGGCGCGATTCTGTCACTGCTGCAGGATGCTTATGAGAAAAGAGACCGAATTGGGATGATCGCCTTCAGAAACAACGAAGCCGAGCTGATCCTTCCGGTGACGCGCAGCATCGAAGCCGCGTCCAAGCAGCTTCGGGACATTCCCACAGGGGGAAAGACGCCTCTGGCAGACGGGCTGGCCAAAGCGTACAAGGTGCTCCATTCGGAGAAACGCAGAAATAACGATACGCTTCCGGTCATGATCATCGTAACAGATGGCCGTGCCAATGAAAGCTCCATCGGATTAAGCGCGTATGCTGACATTTGGAACGAATGTCTGGAAGCGGCTAAGCTGATCCGCGCTGCCGGAATTTGGTCCCTGGTATTAGATACGGAGCAGGGATTTGTCAAATTGGGACGTTCGAGGGAGCTGGCTGACGCTTTAGGCGCTGAATACAGATTACTTGACCACGTAGATGACGAAGGTATTGCACGGGCTGTCCGCACCACCATGAAATGACCTATCGAATGATTATAGAGGGGAGGCGACAAGAGTGAAAATCGCCGTTCTGACGACATCGCATGCAGCGATGAGGGATTTGTCGCAGCTATATAAGAAATGGGACGCATCTTTTCGCAGTCGTCTAGCGTTATCCGTGTTAAATGTAGAAGGAACATTGTCGGATGAAGAATGGAAGCGGCTGAAGGCAAAGGTAGAGGAAGCGGAGTTTATTATTCATGATCCGCACGGTACGCCGGCTCAGACCCTTTCCCGCATTTATGATCTTTGCCAAGGTCATGAGGCGCAGCAGGTGATTTTAGGAGGGAATGCGGATGGGATTCAAGATTTGTTCCGATTGGGATCGCTGCGTTATGAAGATATTGCCGGAAGCGGTCAACGAGGGGATCCGACGGGTTCTTCCGCACGGATTGATATAAATCAAGATCTCGAGCATTATCGAACCTTACTTGATTACTGGAGACATTCAAGTATCGACAATTTGGAGCATATGCTGGGCTATATCGCTACAACATTTGGCCAAATAACGGATTGGCCGCCGGTGGAACCGCCTTCTGTTCTAGAGACGTTGGGTATTTACGACCCACTCTTGAAGCGACCGTATGAATCTTTAAAGGCCTATCAGAGCGTGACGCCCGTTCGGACCGATTTGCCGACGGTAGCCGTGCTATTTATGGGATACAGCTATCCGCTCCATACCGGTGAAATCGTAGGCGGTATCATTCAGGACCTTCGGAAATTTGCGAATGTCCTACCCATCGCACTCACTTCATTGGTACGCGTCGATCCCCAAAGGCTGCGAAGTTTGCTGATGCAAGGAGGCTCCCAGGGCGGTAAGATCGATCTAATCGTAAATTTTGTTCCGTTCCGGCTTGGCGCGGGGCCTACCGGAGGGAAAAGCGATGAGATCCTATCCTTAATAAAGGAAGTTGAAGCGCCGATGTTCCATCCGTTCTTCTTAACGCGAAGGGAACGGGAAGAATGGGAAGGCTCGCTGCAAGGTTTATCGCCTTCCGAATTTTTGGTCCAAATGATGCTGCCCGAGCTCGACGGGAGCATTGACATGCTTCCGGTTGCCGCATTATCCGGTCGTGAATACGATGAGGAAATGCAGCTTCACACGAAGGAACTGCGGGTCATCGAGGAGCGAGCGCGGCGGTTGATCAGCAGAGTTCGTCGATATTTGGACCTTCGAACCAAGCAGCCGTCGGAAAAGCGTATCGCCATCATCGGCTATAACTATCCTCCCGGAGAGGGGCATTTATTTCAGGCATCGTTTCTGGATACGTTCGAATCCATATCCCGAATCGCGACAGCGATGAAAGATCACGGCTACACGACAGAGGCATTTACCGGAGCTGAATTAAGGGAACGCTTCCTTCGGGAAGGAGCGGTCAATTCCGGAGTCTGGACGGACGAGCGTTGGTCCGTTGAACTTCCAACGTACGACAATAAGGCTTATGAGCAGAATAATAAAGTGTTTGCCAATCGCAGGGATGAGCTTATTCAGCAGTGGGGAGAGGCGCCGGGCAATATTATGACGACGGAGGAGGGAGCATTCAAAATCCCCGGTTTGCTAAGTGGAAACCTGTTTATCGGGGTTCAGCCCAGCCGGGGCGTTCACGAGCATCCCGAGGCTGCTTACCATGACAAGAGCCTTCTTCCGCACCATCAGTATTTAGCCTTTTATCAATACATTCGGGACGAATTCAAGGCGGATGCCATCCTGCACGTAGGAACCCACGGAACCCTTGAGTTTCTGGAGGGAAAAGAGAGCGGAATGTCCGGTGATTGTTTGCCGGATGCCCTGATCCAAGATCTTCCGCATTTCTATATGTATTACGTTGGAAATCCGTCCGAGGCAATGATCGCGAAGCGAAGGTCGCATGCTGCCTTGATCGGTTACCAATCCCCGCCCTTCACGTCAAGCGGATTATATGGTGAATATGTCGAGCTTGAAGCGATGCTGCACGAGTACCGGGAAACGGAACGGCTGAATCCAACGCGTGTTCCCGACGTAAGGAAGAGGATACGGGACCAGGCGGCATCGCTTTCTATGGAAACGGACGATTTGGAAGAGCTCGAAATCGAGCTGTATCGGATTCGAAGATCCGTGATCCCGAACGGTCTGCATGTCGTCGGCGAGGGCTACAACCATGAAGAAGCGGCAGGGCATATGAAAATGATTTTGAGCCATGAGCAGGGAAAACTTGGATCGCTGCAAAGTGTATTTGCGGCATCCATGGCTTGGGATTATGACAGCCTGCTGGAAAACCGGGACATTGAAAGACTGCAACTGCTGGATGAGTGTGTAGGAAAAGCCGTGTTATCCTTTATTCATAATGAAGCCATCCCTGAGCCTCCACAGTTGCCGGATGAAATGAAGGCACGCTGGAACGACATCTGGAATCACGGGTTAACGGCATATCACTCCACCAAAGCGGATATGGAGCTTAAGAACCTGCTGCGGGCGCTGGATGGGGCGTATTTGCCGGTTAGCCTAGCCGGGGACAGCGTTCGTAATCCGGAGGTTTTGCCGTCCGGAAATAACCTGGTTCAGTTCGATCCGCGATCCATTCCAAGCCGGACGGCAGCTGCGACCGGGTTGAAAATTGCCGAGAATACCTTGAAGCTGTACTACGAGGCCCATCAAAAATATCCTGAAACGACGGCACTCGTGATGTGGGGGCTGGAAACTTCGCGGACCCAGGGAGAGACGTTAGGCCAGATTCTGGCTTATCTCGGCGTCAGAATCAAGGAAAGGGGACATTCCATGCATATGGGATATGAAATCATTCCACTTTCCGAACTGAACAGACCGCGAATCAATGTCGTCGTGCATATCTGCGGTTTTTTCCGCGATATGTTTCCGGACCAGCTATTCATGCTTTATCGCATTTTTAGAGAAGTATCCGAGCTGGATGAGCCGATGGATCAAAATTGGTTCAAACAGCACTCGGAGTTGCTGTACCGACAGCTGCGCAATGCCGGCGCCGGGCACGACGAGGCTTGGGATTTGGCGTGCGCCCGCATTTACGGACCTGCCGAAGGAGAATATGGAACGTCCGTAACCAAGCTGATCGAGACCAAACAGTGGGAAGAGGAAAGCCAAATAGGCGCGTCATTTATGAACAGCCTGAAGCATGTATATAGCGCCAACTACAGAGGCAAGGAAATGCTTGAGCTGTATCAGGCCAACTTGGCGGCCGTGGATATCGTTTCGCAAATTCGGAGCAATCATGAGCACGAAATTACGGATTTGGACCATTATTACGAATTTTTCGGGGGGTTGGCGAAATCGGTAGAAATCGTTAAGGGCAGTCGAGCGGAAATGTATATCACCGATACAACGCGCGAGCAGGCATTAACGGAAGAAGTACGCAAATCGATTCAGCGAGGCGTTCGAACCCGCTTGCTTAATCCCAAGTGGATGGACGGATTGCTGAAGCACGACTTTCACGGGGCACAGAACATAGCCGACCGAACGGAAAACTTGCTCGGTCTGGCAGCGACAACGAACCAGGTGGATTCCTGGATCTTCTCTTCGGTTCACAAGGAATATGTTGCGGACGAACAGCGCAGCAAGCAAATGCGGGACAATAACCGTTCTGCATATCACAGTATGCTGGAAACTCTGCTGGAGAGTCATCAACGGAATTATTGGGACGCGTCGGAGGATGAATTGGGAATGTTGCGTGATCGTTATTTGGAGCTTGAAGGGGATCTGGAAGGCCGTAATACCTAGGTCGTAAAGTGAAGATCCACTATGCCAAACGGGGAAAACAGGAATGATATCATAATCATCCCTGTTTTTTTATGTTCCGGTTCAGGATCATTATCATTATTATTTACGGCTATTGTTATTGTTTTTGCCACAATTCTCCTCGAACATCAACAGAAAAAACAGTATAATAAAAACAAACAAAATTAAACAAAAACATTCGGATAGGGCGGTGGCAGGAATGAATCAGGATTTTGTGCATCCGGCAGATCAGCTTCTTCTCTTTATCAATCGCATTTACAACCATGGGATGACAACCACGTCGGGAGGCAATTTGTCGATCAGGGACCAAAACGGGGATATATGGATTACGCCAGCGGGAGTGGACAAAGGGTCGCTTAACCGGTCGGATATGGTATGCGTGAAGGAGGACGGCAGGGTAGAGGGAATTCACAAGCCTTCCAGCGAATTTCCCTTTCACCGGCTCATCTATCAAGCCCGCCCGGATTTGAAGTCGATCATTCATGCCCATCCGCCTGCACTGGTTTCGTTCAGCATAGTAAGGCGCATTCCGGATACAAGGCTGCTTCCGAACGAAAGGCAAATCTGCGGCGAGATCGGAATCGCGCCTTATGCGCTGCCCGGAAGCAAGCAGCTTGGGGAGAACATCGCAGCCGTCTTCAAGCAAGGGATCGACACGGTCATGCTGGAGAATCACGGGGTCGTGGTCGGGGGAGAGGACCTATTTCAAGCGTTTCGTCGGTTCGAAACCCTCGACTTCTGTGCACGCCTTGAGATTGAGGCACGTCGAATCGGTAAACCGGTCCTGCTTAACGATGAGGATTACGAAACCGTGCGCAACAAAAGCACGCTGCAGATGGATACGTTCATCCGCGATTCCTGCACGTCGGAAGAAAAAGAGCTGCGCCGCGATATGTGCGGATTGATGAAACGCGCGTATAAACAGGGATTGTTCACCAGCACGCAGGGCACCTTCTCCCATCGATTGCAAGGAAACGATTTTGTCATCACGCCCTATGGCAAAGACCGCAATGATCTGGAACCGGAAGACCTCGTCCGCATAGAGAACGGCAAAGCGGAAGCGGGCAAACAGCCGAGCAAATCCGTTTTCCTCCATGAAGCGATCTATAACACGCAGCCGCATGTCCATTCGGTCATCATCGCGCATCCTCCCAACATTATGGCATTTGCGGTCACCGACACGGCCTTCGATTCGAGGACGATTCCGGAAAGCTATATATTGCTTCGCGGAACGCCGAAGCTCCCCTTTCATGCGGTGTATAACGAGCCTGAGCGTACCGCTTCGCTGTTTAAAGCCAATACGCCGATTGCCATTGTGAACAATAACTGCGTAATCGTTGCCGGTCAAAGCCTGCTCAACGCTTTTGATCGATTGGAAGTTGCGGAGTACAGCGCGAAATCCATTTTGTCGGCGAGAACGCTAGGCGATGTCATCCACATCGATGATGAGCGAATCCGCGAGCTTGAAGCAGCATTTCATCTGGAATCATGAGCAAGAACCTGGCGTTCATGATCTATAGCCTTTAAATGAAGGAAGAGCAGCAGAGTTGCCGTGAATGATACGCGGCCATCTGCTGCTCTTTTTATTATGCTAGTTGAAATCCGGTTATCATGCTATTTGGTCCATGAACCGACCTTATAAGCTCCGTCTGAAAGCCGGTTTGTGTTAGCGAAATCAATCGCCGGCTGGTTCGTCGATGGATCGAGAATCGCAATGGCTAATTCATAAGTACCGCTCGGCAGTGTATTCGTAGGAAGAGAGCCTGTGACCGTGTGCTGCCCTGTTCTCCAGGTCGTTAAGTCAGCCGATGTGGTTTGGCGTGCCACGATCTGGCCGCCGCTGCGCAGCTGGATTTCAAGAGGCCAATTGAACGGGAAGTGTTGAACCCCCTTATTCTCCACCGTGACGGATACCTCGAGCGTGCTTCCGCTATTTACTTGCGGGTATGCAGCCTTGTTTAAGACAAAGTGATAACCCATTCGTTTCTTGAGCGTATCGATGTTGCCTTGCAATGGATTCCCAACCGCCAGGGAAGCCGGAGAATTCGGTCCCAGCCAGCTTGGCTTGCTGAGCTCGGTTTGCCGAAGGGTCTCATTGAAGCCGCTGCCTGACGTAAGCGCAGCATTCATGCCATAAGCACCGCCATAAAATTCGCCGCCGGAGACGCGAGTATCCCAAAAGTTTGCATGTGCGGGTTGCTGCTGGCCGATGTCATCCCAATATCCGTTCTGGGTGCCTGTATACCAGCCCCAATCGGAATCGAAGCTCGGCTGATCGCCGAAGACGTCATTGTACATTCCCAGAATCAAACCCTTGTTGTTATTCTTGGCCAGCTCTACGCTGCGTCTAATCAATAGCTGCGTGTGATCCTCCTGATCGGCAAAGGCATCGATATAATGCTGAATATATTGGTTGGATATGCTGTTCGGGGGAAATGCCCCCGTATAGTTGCTTTCCCCGTTCGGTCCGACATAAGGCCAGGTATGGAATTCGGCCCAATGTCCGAGCGAACCGATTTGCACAAAAGCGATCGGGCTATCCGGGGAGTCGTAATGGTCCGCAATCGCCTCGATTGCAAGTTTGTGCCTGGCGATCAGATAGTCGGAACTGTAATTAGGAGAGAAGCCCGTGTTGTTGCCGTCTCCCATGCCTCCAGTATCGTCGCGATAGGCCTTGCCCGGCGATTGTCCCAGGCTTGCCATGTCGTTGTACAGCCAATCCGGGATATCCCGGTGAGCCACGCCGGAAGGACTGTCCAGAATAAAGCGAAGGATTACCTTGACGCCGCGGCTTTTCCAATAGTCGAAATGATTGGAGGCTTCAATCGCACTGAAATCATAATTGCCCTTCGTCGGCTCAAACTCCTTCCAAGTCACGCCGGCATATACCAGCCGATGAGGTTGAGGATAATTGGTAGATTTCGCGGATGGAGCCCAGCCTTTAAACGGGTTATTCAACGGATCATTCAGCTCGGTTGGATAGAATTCGATCATATTGCCTCCCGGATGATGTGCTTGTAAGGTATAGACCGGAAGCGGCTGGTTCTGAGCCGGCAGGCGGTGCATATCCGAATTGTTATCCAGATACCCGATGCTCACGCTGCTGCCTTCTCCAAGTCCAAGCGTAGAAAGAGGGATCGCTGCTTCAATCACGGATGAGGAACGTACATATTGAGAAGAAGTCAGAGACGATGAAAAATTCCAGCTCCAACTGCTTCCATTGCCTGAGTAGCGGTATAAGGTTTGGTTCTCGAGAAGCCACTCAACGCCTGTCGTGCCCCAGCCAAAAGCTTGATATCCGGTAGAAGCATTCCCGTCCGTATTCAACCAGAAGCTTCCCATCGTAGTGCTAAGGCCGGAGCCTTGTACAAGCAGATAAAGATTCTTGTCGTCATGGGAAGCCTTTAAGCTTTGAGCCGTTCCCGTATTCGTGGATAGGGCCGGAATGCCCTCCCAGTCGCTCGGATCGCCGTCTACAACGATAGAGGCAGAGGCAGCTTCCGCAGACCAAGTAAAGCGGGGAAAAGGGAATAAGGCAAGTAGAATGGCCGTCATGATAATTAGGGCAAACGGCTGCTTCCAATGGATACCCCGTGCTTTCATGTCAAACCTCCTCACAGAATTGTTCTTTTACTCTCAAGAAATCGAATCCTTCACCTCCTTTCCGAGCCAGGCAATTAACAATACGTGAATACGTGCAACGGTTCCAGGCGCTTGTTCTGAAAAAGCATGGAAACGCCGTTAAGTTTCTTCTTGCCAAAAAAGCCGTTTAAGTTGAGCTGCGTACCACCAAGCGTGTAGGCAAAATCACTTTTTTGGGCAGCAGCTTGTTTCCGTTGATTCGGTCGATTAAGTTATCGACAGCTACCATGCCGATTTCTTTCATCGGCACATCGATCGTAGACAGCGGCGGATTGGAATACTTGGATACCTCAATGTTGGATAGCCCAATAACCGCTACTTCGTCAGGAACGGAAATACCGTTGTTATACAGGCCGTTGAGGGCGGCCATAGCCATTAAATCGCTGCCGGCAAAGAAGGCAGTCGGGAAATTTCGGTTTGTACATAGATGATTGATTTTTTCGATGCAGACCGCCTCATCCCACATGCAATCAATAACCCAATCGGGATTGACCGACAATCCGGCAGCATGCATGGTTGCGTAGTAGCCCCGATAACGACGGCTGTCTTTGAGGTTGCTCGATAATCCGCTGCCCCCGATATATCCGATTCGGGTATGGCCTTTTTCAATAAGATGGCTGACGGCCATCGAAGCGACATTGTAATGATCGTAGCCGACATTGTCGATATCCCCGCGTTCCGTATCGATACCTACGATGTACGGGACCTGCTTGCGAATATATTCGTAGGTCTCGTGATCGAGCGATTCCATGAGAATGAGGCCGGTAATCGGTTCGCTGAATGTATTAAATAGGATCTTGCTGTCGTTCAATTCAATTCCCGTCCGGATAAAGGACATGTTGTAACCGGCGCCAAGCAAGCGTTCTTCCACGCCGGATAAGATCGACATGAAGTAGGGATCGTTGTATTTATCCTTGGTGACGCTTAAGACGCATCCGATTTTGATATGCGATTTGCTTTCGGCCGGATCCTGAGCAGAAACCTTCCGCTTGGGCCCTGATGCGATTTTATAGTTCAGCTGCGTAACAGCTTGCCAAACCCTTTCCCGGGTTTCGTCAGTGATTTTATACTTCGTATCATTGTTTAACACTCTGGACACGGTGGCTGTGGATACATTTGCAAGTTTAGCAACATCCCGAATCGTACTCATGTATAAACACATTCTCCTTTTAAGTTACTAATAATCGCCATTTTAGAGTTTATAGGAATGTTACATTGTTAACAATGATTTGCTTTTATTATAGATTATGTTACGTTGTTTGTTGCGCAATATTGTTACGTTACTTCATTTTACATTCCTCCTTAATCAAAATCAAGAGTAACATGTATATTCCATGCGTTGTCACTAGAAATTTCGAAGTATTTCAAAATTGATATTGCCAGATAACATGCGAATGATATAACATGAAATCACTAAACAAATTGTGTAATGAAACAGATTCAACGTAACAAACAACGTAACAAACAGAGAGTTCTGTTTAGTACATGGGGGAGTTGGGATATGAACAAGAGAGTTACGGTTTACCCTATGATATCGGATGAAATGTTGACCAATCCGGGTATTGGCTTTACCACGGCGCCGGGCTTGATGGGAGATCCGGAACGGATTGTTGATAACCGGGGGGAAGCGCAGCGCAAATACAAGTTTGCGGAAGACAGCAGGACGTACAATCATCCGGACAGCAAAGTATATTTCTTCAGCGTTCGTTGGCGTGACGTCGAAACGGATAAAGGGAGTTATGACTGGAGCGTACTGGAGGAAAAGCTGGATTACGCCAAATCATTAGGCTGTACTGCCGTGGTGCGCTGTTCGCCATATGCATTAAGCGAAGAAGACGATATTCCGTCTTGGTTCCGGGCCGAATATCCGGAGGAGCCCGAGTTTCCGTTCTGGAGAGTAGACCCTCTGACCACCCCATATGCCGAGTATTGGTCTGATTTCATCAAGGCGTTTGCCGCCCGCTTTGACGGCCACCCGCTTATCAGCTCGATCGATTTGACCATAGTCGGAGCCTGGGGGGAAGGCGGCGGAACAGAATTTCTAACGCCTGGCGCGGTTAAGCAGATAACGGATGCTTACTTGGACGGTTTTAAAATAACGCCTCTCCAGGCACTGCTGCATGATCCGCTGTCGATCCGGATCATAAATGAACGCAAAGCCAAAGTCGGATTTCGCGTGGATTGCTTGGGGGATATGGGAGGCTTTCATGGCGATCAGTGGTCGCATATGACCGATTTCTATCCGCAAAATATTCAGAATTTTGAGATGGGCGATGCCTGGGAGAAAGCGCCGATCCTGTTCGAAGCATGCTGGCATATGAATGACTGGTATCTGCAGGGCTGGGATATCGACTATATCATACAGGAAACGCTCAAGTGGCATATTTCATCCTTTAACAACAAAGGGACGGTAGTACCGGAACCGTGGAAAGAGAAGGTCAAGGCTTGGATTAACAAGATGGGCTACCGCTTCGAATTAAGGAAATTCGCGTACGATTCGATAGCGTTCGTTGGCGGAGAGCTAAACATCGATGCGTTGTGGGCTAATGTCGGCGTCGCTCCGATTTATCATCGTTATCCGCTGGCGGTGAGGTTAACCGGCCAATGTCGATCGTATACGCTTCATAGCAGTGAAGACATCAGGGAATGGCTCCCGGATGAGGATATTGCTTGGACAGAAAGCTTTTCGCTGCCGGACGATATGCCGGCGGGCGAGTATGCGCTGGAGATTGGCATCGAAACCGGCGTGAAGGAAATCGGGAATATCCAGCTGGCAATCACGGGATATCAAGACGGCTTTTACCCGATGGGTAAGCTATTCGTCGAAAGGGGGAGGCAGGCTAATGGAAAGGCCGATGAATTATAAAGAAGTAACAGCGATCTGTGAATTTGATTATCTGCCTGATGGATTGGAAGCAAAATATGATCGCTATCTACCGGATGGCGAGCCCTATCTCATACCAAGGGGCTTCTTGAATGGAATCTTTGAGCGATATCAGACTCCCGAGGAGACTCGGCAATGGATTAAACAGGGGATTTTAGCGATAGAGGAAGACGCCGTATTGTTTCATTTCACCAAATTTTTGGTGGAGGATCTGTGCTCGGCGCGCAATCGCTGTGATGAAGCCCATTATACCAATATGACGCCCGCATGCATGAAGAAGTACGGCGAATTATATTCATTTTTGTTGCTGCTAGCCTGCGTGGTGCCTTCCATGAAGATGCTGGAGAAGCGTTCCGTACCCCTAACCTATTATGAGGACATTCCGCATCAACCGCTGAAGCTGCAAATGGAAAAATTGGCACTGCAGGGCGATGCCAAGGTTCATGATTTCCCGTGGGTGATGAATTTCTATACCTGCTCCATCTTTCTGTTGGACCGCTTCTATTTTATTCCGTACCGATTCGAGGATTCCTTCACCATGTTCCGCCATAGGGATACGCAGGAAGTGCTTGCCCTTCGCCATCCCGGAGAGGATTTCCGCAGCGATGGACAGCGGAACGGAATCAACGATGTTTATGATCCGCAAGGCCGCTTCACATCGGAATGGCAGGAGAATGCCGAATTCATCATAGCGAATCGGATCAATCCCATGGGATTCGTCGAAAGAGAAACAACGCCGATCTTAAAGAAGGACTGGGATACCGTGCTTCAAAAAGGGGATACCCTGTTGGCGCTTCACATTCCTTCCGGGCCCGGGTACACGCCGGACAGGCTGAGGAATTCCATGGCGATGGCCATCGGGTTCTATGATCGATATTTTCCGGAATTGCCCATCAGAGGCTTCTGGAGTTCAAGCTGGCTTTATGATTCCAGGCTCTCGCTCGTTTTGGACAATGATAAAAGCAATATCGTCCACGTTCAACGGCAGTTTTATAATTATCCCACTCATGAAGGGGACGGCATGCTGCGCTATGAAGTCTTTGGAGACCGGAATGCTGATCCGGCGTTGAACACCGGCGAATATACGACCTCGCTGCAAAGAGCGGCAGCTGAGTATATGCGGACCGGGGCCAGATTCAATACGTTAAGCATGATCGTGCTGAAGGAAGATATCGGCCGGATTGGCAGCATGCCTTATATAACCGACGCAGATATAGAATTGTTCCGCGGAACCGTTGACAGCCATTTACAAAGGAGCGAAGAGGATGGGGAAATATTCGCTTGAGAGCTACGAGAAGTACAAAACCGTCAAAATCAGGCCGAAGCCCTTATCGGTCAAGGAGTATGATACAAGCCACGGTCGATTCGAATATGCGGCTTTTGCATGGAAGGAACTAGAACCTGCGCGAGGAGAGTATAAGCTCGGAGGGATCGACAAGGTATTGAAAGCGATTACGAATCCTGTTCTTTTCCTGACGCCGGACCTGCCAGAATGGACGAAGGATAACCACGAAGCATGTTATGCGGCATTGATCCGAAAAGTCGGGAGTATGATCGATTCGGATAAACGCCTTGCGGCCGTCATGATCTCGACCTTGGCAAACAGCAAGGAAGAATGGAACGCCTATATCGATTCCTTTGGATCCCAGGTACTGCTTGCAGATTTGCAGAATGAACCACTGATTCGATATTTAAAGGAGCGCGGCCGCGGCTTTGGCCTGCTGGTGAAGTGCGGCGAGGAGAATTGGATCGAATGCTGCGAAGCCTTTGCCAAACATCATTTGCAGCGGGTATGGAAGAGCTACCCGGTGTTCCTCCATGCGACCGATGAAGCTGGCGGTTCCCATATCAGACGGGAGGCCTTTCGCTGGCATGCCGGGATGTCCAACGTAAACCTAGGGCTTGGTTACAACCTTGCTTTACGTCGGCTAACTTACCCGGAAACGGTGTCCGGCAGCGGGAGCCTGCCGCTGCGATTCTGGTTCGTAAACTCGGGAAGCTCAAGAATCTATCGAAAATTTCAGCTGCGGCTGCAGCTAAAGCAGGAAAACGTGTCCCATGAATTTCCGCTGCACACGGCAACGCATTCCTGGTTAACCGGCGACCTTGTCCATAACGAGATCGTACACTTGCAGGACATCGCGGCGGGAACCTATTCGCTTGGCATAGCGCTCTGTTTCGAAGACCGTTCTTCACTCACGCTGAATATACAGAACCGGCAACAGGATGGTTTTTATGAGATGGGTACGATACAAGTTGAAGCCGCCCGCGAGGATCCGCTCAAGAATATATGGGACACCTATTATCCGGAAGGATATTATCCCTTGGAAGATCCCCAGATGCCGGGACAAGAATAATCCATCTAGACAAATACGAGCTCGCTGGAGGTTATGGAGTTGAAACTAGCATTAATTGGTGCAGGACAAAGAGGCATGATCTATTCAAGGCACGCTTACCAAAGCGAGGAAATCGTGGCGGTCATCGAGCCGGATGCCGGCAGAAGAAAGGCAGCGGCGGATGAGTTTCAGATTCCGCTGGAGAAACAATTTGCATCCGTGGATGCGTTTTATGCAATGGGGAAAATTTGCGATGCCGTCATCATCTCTTCCATGGACAAGGACCATTACGAGCAAACGATGATGGCGCTTGATCTTGGCTATGATATTTTACTCGAGAAGCCCATTTCACCAAGTCCGGTAGAATGCATGAGAATTCAGGAGAAAGCCAATGAAAAAGGACGCAAAGTGATTGTATGCCATGTACTCAGATATACGAACTTCTTTGCGGAAATTAAGAAAATCATCGATAGCAATGAACTCGGGAAAATCGTGACCATACAGCACAACGAGAACATCGGCAATTTCCATATGGCACACTCCTTCGTAAGAGGCAATTGGAGAAGAAGCGATCTGGCGAGCCCGATCATCATGCAGAAATCCTGTCATGACATGGATATTCTATCCTGGCTTGTGGACAGCGGGGCGAAGCGTATCTCATCGTATGGAAGCCTTACGTATTTCAAAGAGGAGAATGCACCGGCAGGCAGTGCGGAACGATGCCTCGATTGTAAGGCAGCCGCGAACTGCCGATTCGACGCAAGAAAAGCCTATTTGCCGATAAGGGGCCAATGGCCCGCTACCGTCATTTCGGCGGATCAGAGCGAAGAGGGACTGCTCCAAGCGCTAGCAACGAGTCCTTACGGACGCTGCGTATATCGGCTTGACAATGATGTATGCGACCATCAAGTCACCCTAATCGAATTCAAAAACGGGGTAACGGCAACGTTTAATTTAAGCGGATTCACAAACAAAATGTACCGTACGCTCAAAATCATGTGCGAGCATGGGGAAATCCGAGGCGACGATAACTTGAACATTATCGAAGTCACCCGCTTTAACTCCAATATGGCAGAACCCGTACAGCAAACCGTCATTCGGCCGGCAACGGTGAGCGGCGGACATAACGGCGGCGACACCGGTCTGATGAATGACTTCTTGGAGAATCTGGGGAATGCCGACTTCAGCAGCAGATCCTCCATCGACATGTCCGTTGAAAGCCATATGATGGCCTATGCCGCGGAAGAGGCGAGAATTACCGGTACCGTGATCGATCTGGATGAACTAAAGATGAAGCTGCAGCAAGGCATTACAGCATAGTCGTGTAATCACATGCAAAGGGGTGATGGAATGAGTTCGGCTGTCAAGGGATTTCTCTATGAAATAAAAAAACACAGGATCCTGTATCTCATGTGCGTGCCCGCGCTGATCGTGCTGATCATGTTCTCCTATATCCCGTTTGCCGGGATATGGATGGCGTTTACCGACTTCAATGTGGTCGACGGCATCTTCGGCAGCAAATTTGTGGGTCTGGACAACTTCAAATACTTTTTTTCGGAAAACAGCATGGGATGGAAGGTTACCTATAACACGCTGTATATCAACTTTTTCGGTCTCATCTTAGGCATTATCATTCCTGTCAGCATTGCCATTCTGATCAATGAAATCCGGCATAAAGCCTACAAAAAGATCGCGCAAAGCATGATGTTTTTTCCGTATTTCATATCTTGGGTCGTTGTCGGTGCGATTCTGTACGGAATCTTCTCCACGGATGTGGGCGTAGCGAATCATATTTTGAAGTTCTTCGGTGCAGAGCCGATCTCCTGGTACTCGGAGCCAAAGTATTGGAAGTGGATCATCATTCTGTCGAGCGTCTGGAAATGGAGCGGATACAGCTCCATTGTCTACATGGCGGCGATGTCCAATTTTGACGGGAGCCTATACGAAGCGGCCAAGGTGGATGGCGCCAACAAATTGCAGCAAATTCTTTACTTGACCGTGCCCATGCTGAAGCCAACGATCATCGTTTTAAGCTTGCTGAGCGTCGGACGAATCTTCTACGGGGACTTTGGGATGATTTACGGTATCGTTGGCAACAACCCGGTCCTGGCTGAAGAAGTAACGGTCATCGATACCTACGTTTATCAGTCGATGCGTACGCTGGGCTTTTCTTACTCGACGGCCATCGGGCTATTCCAGTCATTGATGGGCTTGATCCTGATTACGGCTGCTAACAAATCCGCTAAGAAAATAAACGACGGAGAGGGTCTATTTTGATGATGGAAAAGAATAGATTGCTTGGCGATAAATTGGTGATTGGCTTTGCCTATGCATTCATTGGCTTATTCGCACTCGTTTGTCTGTATCCTCTTGTATTAACGTTAAGCGTGTCCTTTTCTTCGGAACAGGCCGTTGCAAGAAACGGATATTCGATCATCCCTCTGAGCCCGAGCTTGGATACATATAAATATATCTTTGTTAATAGTGGGATGAAACTGCTCAAATCCTACGGCGTTACCCTGTTTGTAACCACTGTGGGGACGTTCGGGGCTCTGTTGATTACCAGCATGATTGCATTTTCCCTATCTATCAAAAAGCTGAAATACCGCAACGTGCTCGCTTTCATTAGCAACTTTACGATCATCTTCTCGGCCGGCTTGATACCGTGGTACATGGTCAGCGTCAATTATTACGGGTTGAAGAACAGCATTCTGGCTTTGATCCTGCCGTCCATATTCAGCGTATGGAACATGTTTCTGATGCGAACGTACTTTGCAAGCATTTCTCCATCTTTATATGAAGCGGCCGAGATGGACGGCGCCAATTATTTTACGATCTATGTCAAAATAGCCCTTCCGTTAAGCAAAACCGCACTGCTGACGGTTGGTTTAATGTATGCGCTTCAATATTGGAACGATTGGTGGCACGCGCTGATCTTCATTAACGAACGCGATTTGTTTCCGCTGCAGTATTTCCTCTACAACATTCTGTCGAACGTCAATGCGATAAGTTCCGGACGAATTCCGTCAGGGGCATCGGGCAACATCACATTGCCTGCCGAAACCGTGAAGATGGCCATAACGGTCATTACGATCGGTCCGATCATTTTCCTGTATCCTTACATTCAAAAATACTTCGTGCACGGGATTATGGCCGGAGCGGTAAAAGAATAGACACCTGCGTGGTTATTGGCCGATTCAGGCTTTTAACATAGATTAACCATTTCATAGGGAGGGTCTTTCATGAAAGCAAAAAAAATGCTGATCTTGTTGGTTTTATTGATCGCATCCGTTTCGGTAATGGCAGGATGCAGCGGCAAAAAAGAGGGGGCAGCCGCGCTCGAAACCGTCACGATTTTGTATCCGGGGGAACGAAGCGATCGCATGAACGAATTTTTAAACAACGAATTCGCAGAGAAAATGGCTGCCGATCTCGGTCTAAAGGTCGAAGTCATATATGTGCCGTGGGCCCAGTATTGGGAACAGAAAGATATCATGCTGGCCGCGAACGAACCGATCGATTTGTATTGGGATGGTCTTCCGGACCTTTCCACGATCGTCAACAAGAAACAAGCCATGGTTCTGGATGATTTAATCCAGGAATATGGTCAGGATATGTTGAAAGTTTTGCCGATGGAACAGCTTCAAGGCGCAACCATCGATGGGAAAATTCACGGCATTCCGTCGGCCTATGCACCGTCCTCGGCCATGTACCAGCTGGTTGCCGTCCGCCAGGATATACTGGAAGCCGTGGGGATGACCGACGTGAAGACACCCGACGATTTAAAAGAATTCGCGACCAAGGCGAAAGAGAAGTTTCCTGAAATGAAAGGACCCGCCGACATTATCTTCAAACCGTTGACTCGATACTTTACCGATGAACAATATAACTGGATCGCCGTCGAAGATTTGGTTGTATTCGGGGAAGACAGCAAGAAAGCATACAGCTATTATGAAACGGAAGCATTCCAGGAAGTGGCGAAATTTAACCGAGGAATGTATGAAGCAGGTTTATACACAGAGGATTTGACCATCAAATACAACGAGAGAGACTCCCGCATGCAGACCGGCCTATATTTATGGGTGGAAGGATCACTGGGCAAGGAAATGGAAATCGTCGATGCCATCAAAGCCAATGCCCCGGATGCCGAAGTTAATACCTATCTGCTAGCCGAGGATAAGCCGCGTTATGTGACCGCCACAGGCGGGGAAGTTCTGGGCATTCCAGTCAATGCTCCGAATCCGGAAGGAGCCATGAAGTTTGTGAACTGGATTTATAAATCCAAGGAAAATTACCAGTTTGCTCTCTATGGCGTCGAAGGCAAGGACTACGAGATCGTGGACGGAAGAATCAATAAGCTCACCCCGAGTGAATTTTTCTATGAATGGATGTTCAGAAACCAGAATTACCAATTGTTCGGGCCGAACGTGGCCCAGGAATCCATCGATCAATATAAGAGCTGGGATGATCAGGCTGTTCGATCCGAATCCTTGGGATTCCGATTCAATAACGAAAAGGTTAAGTTGATCGAGACATCCTTGAAAGAAGTCGCAGGCAAAGATCTAGCTGCGATCCGTTCCGGATTTGTCGATTTTGAGACAGAGTATCCCAAAGCGATCCAGAAGCTGAAGGCGGCTGGGATTGACGAGTATGTCGCCGAGATACAGCGTCAGCTGGATGAATTCTTGGCAGCTAAACAATAGGGGTTTCTCCGTGTTCCAGCAACGAAGCGGCTGAAATTGAAAGCTGTCGGTGAAACAGACCATACCATCATGAATTCCGAAGAAGTATCTCCTGAACATGGGGATGCTTCTTTTCTTCTTTGTTCAATTCATAAATTCACGCTTTGCTGGGCGTTACCGGTCAGGTATTTACAACAAAATAAAATATGTCTATTATATATATAGATGAATAATTAAAAGGTTTATCAAAATAATGATCATTATCATTACTTATATGTTCTATGGCAAACGATGCGCTTGAAATGTTTATGTAAGATCCATTTTTGAGAAAAGAGGAGAAATGATGAACATACACGCTTCTATGAATCATAAGCCCGTTATTGTATCGGAAAATTACGGGGAGGTCGATGGGCGGTTTGCCGGCGCCACAGAAGTTAGGGCGCTATCCCTCGGTCTTTCTCAAGGAAACGAGGAAGGCCAGGCAAATGTTGCCGTCAGAGTATGGAGAGATGCGGACGAGCAAGCGACCGAACCATCGTTAGAGCTTCCGATTCATCGCATTCTGGATTTGTCTATTCTCGTTTGCAGCGCGCTGGCGCATTTTAGCGAAGCCTATCGATACGAGCAGCTCTATGATCCGCAGAATCCCGTGATCGACCGGATCGGGCTGCAGGGAAGCGCCATGACGGTAGCCGTATGCACGGACAATGAACAGATCCAAGAGGATATCAGGCTGTTTAACGAGGCTTTGAGCGACAACGGCGAGATGATTGGTGAAAGGCTGCGGACATTAACCAGAGCATTGAGAGAATTGGGGTACGAATAATGAGGAGGCATCCCGGATAGCGGGGGAATGGAGCGAGAGTATCCTTCCACGCTGGGAAAAGCTTGGAGGAGATAGGTTATGCTAGAACAGAATGACAATGAATATTACGTGCTGTCTCCCGGGAGAGCATTGACCGAAGAAGAAAAGAGCCTTGTCTGGACAAAACCGTTAACGCATAAAGGAAGTGAGGAAGAACGGCGAATCTCGAATGAAATTAAGCGGAATTGGGATCGGGGCGAGATGAAAATCGCCAATGTTTTGTTAGAGGGGGATGCCGGATCCGGAAAGACGCAGCTCGCCAAAGCTTTATCCGCGAACTTCAGGCTCCCCTACACCAAAGTCACATGTTTTGCCGATATGGATAAATCGGATATTATCGGAGCCATTTTACCGGTCATTACTTCCGATCAAATAGAGTACTTGGAACCTGCCGATCAGGCTGCCTTGAAAGCCCTATACGATAGTGACGGCTTTCGAAGTTCGACGGAGATTCTAATGGAGGCTTTGGGAATTTCGCGGGAGCATGCTTCGGCGAAGATGAAGCATGTATTGAAGCTGGCCGCGAATGCCGCAGAGAATAAGGCGGTAGAATATCGATTTTACGCTTCCGAGATCGTCAGAGCCTTTCAGAACGGCTATCTGCTGGAAATACAGGAACCGAACGTGATACGTGATGCTGCCGTATTAATGGCGCTGAATTCCGCGCTTGAGCCAGGCGGCACGCTGAATTTGCCGATGGGTATCGTGCACAGGCATCCGGATTTCATTGCGGTGATCACGGCCAACCGCAGTTATGCGGGATCCAGGCCGCTAAATGAAGCATTGCGAGACAGGATACAGCATTCGGAGAAAATGGATCTGCCAACCAAGGATATGATGATGGAGCGCGCAAAGGCCAAAATCGGCTGCGAGGACGATGAAATGCTGGACATCCTCGCAAGGGTCATCATTCTGTTGGACAAAACAGCCCGGGCCAATGCCATTAAGGGGGTTGCCGGCATGCGTTCCTATTTCTATTGGGCGGATGCCGTGGCTCAGGGATCTTCTGCAAGAGAATCCCTTTATCACAAAGTGATCTACAAGATTACGACCGATCCGGAAGAAATCAAACTGCTGGAAGATGCGCTGGAAGGCCAAGGCCTGTTGGGGTTGCTGGACGAAATTCCGGTTGAACCCCCAAGCAAACGAAGAGGGGATGCCGTGGAGATCTCAACCTGGGAAATCGATATGGATGTTGACTCCAATCCGGATCAGCAAGCCGGGGAAGAAGGGGTCAGCTTAAAAAAATCCGCTGAAAGCGAAGGCAGCACATCCGTTTCATCGGATGAATCAGCGGAGATGGAGAGCACGGATTCGGGCGAGGACGGCACGCCGAATTATCACCAGGCTAATCCTGAGCCCATGTCGGAAGAGGAGAAGCAGAAGGAACGGGATTTCCGCAAGAAGCTGAATCGGGTTTCCAGAGAAATCGTGTCCGATTCCCTTCATCGGTCGGTAAAGCTGATCGTTCATCGCCCTGATTATGATCCGAACCTACAGGAGGAATATGGGCGGTTAAGTCAGGGGCTTATGCCGGTTGTACGGGAGATCGCCAGAAAAACGCTGCCGCTCTTGGAGCACGAAATCACCGCGGAGTATGCCAAAAATCAATACTATGGATCAAAATTTCAGGCAGACAGCGTAGCCTACCGGGACTTCAGGTTATTTGCCAAGAGACGTCCTCCGACGGAATCCCCTGGTCTTGTGGTCGGACTGAGGGTCGATGAATCCGCATCGATGGCTGCGTTCGGTAGATTGGAGGCAGCCAAGCGTGCGGTCATTGCGGTCTATGAATTTTGTCAGATTTGCCATATTCCTGTTCTGATCTACGGCGATACGGCCGATGCGTCCCGCTTGGAGCAGATGTCGATCTTCGCTTATGCCGACTACGATCATCCGGATGTTCGCGATCGCTTCAGGTTGATGGGAATCCGCGCGAGAAGCAACAATCGGGATGGTATGGCGTTAAGGATCATGGCGGAACGGCTGGCAGCTTCACCGAAGCAGACCAAGCTGTTGATCAGCATCAGCGACGGGCAGCCTAAGGCGATGGAAGACTATACCGGAAGTCTTGCCATTCAAGACATGCAGCAGACCTTATCCGAATATGAAAGAAAAGGAGTCAAATTTCTGGCTGCCGCCATCGGACAAGACAAGGATGTCATTAACGGGATTTATGGTGCCGAGAGGTTTCTGGACATTACCAACCTGAATGAGCTGCCCGCAAAATTAGTGCGCATCATTTCTCGGTACTTATAAAACCGTGGGTGAAGCGTGTTCGTACAGCTTAAGCCTGTGTGTCTTCATGACACGCAGGCTTATTCCATCATGAGATGACCGACCATAAATACGAACCCTCATGCTGGCCCTTGGTTGACTGGACATGTGCCCTGAAGAAACATTATAGTTAAAAGAATGGAGTTAGCGAAGCTGTGCTCGATTATCTTGACGCCATAGGGGCTTGCATCGATGCAAGTTTTGTGTCTGGAATCGATAAACCTAAATTAGGGAGGACATATATGGAGCAACCTCGCATTTGGCCGGATCGGTTCAAGCGCTTTTTTCTAAACAATAAGTTTGTGCTGCTTTTGCTTGTTCTGTTGCTGGTCGGTTTAAACGTCATGGTATTAAGCAAAATCTCGTTTGTTCTGCATCCGATCGCGGTTCTGATCAAGACGATCGTGCTGCCGATCATTTTATCCGGAATCCTGTATTATTTGCTGAATCCCTTGGTGGATATGATGGAAAAAAGGAAAATCAAACGCGGATGGTCCATCCTGATATTATATCTGTTGATTGCCGGAATTTTGACGGTTGTGGTGCTGGCGGTCATTCCGGTGCTCCGCACCCAGATTATGAGTCTGATAGACAATTTCCCGACGTACAGCGAGAAAGTCAGGCAGCAGTTTGAAGAGCTGACCGGCAGCCAGTTGTATAGTCAGCTGCAAGAAGCCGTGAACATCAACTCCCAGGAATGGTGGGGCACGATAACGCAGAAAGCAACCGAAATCCTGAACTCGACATGGAGCAAGGTAGGCGGTTTCCTCGGCGCGTTTACGGAGATCGTGTTGTCGATCATTACGGTTCCTTTTGTCCTGTTCTATATGCTGAAAGACGGCAAAAAGCTGCCTCGGAAAATCTTGTCGTTCCTGCCGACCCAGAGTCGTTCGGGGATCCTGCATGTGCTTCAGGATATCAATCACCAGATCAGTTCGTTCATCCGCGGTCAGATTATTGTCAGTGTCTGCATCGGTATTCTGCTGTACATCGGGTACATGATCATCGGCCTGGATTACGCGCTTATTCTTGCCATCATCGCCTCGTTCACCAGCGTAGTCCCCTATTTGGGGCCTGCCATTGCGATCACGCCCGCGTTGATTGTGGCTCTGGTCACTTCGCCGGTGATGCTGCTGAAGATGGTGGCGGTATGGACGATCGTGCAGCTGATCGAGGGCAAATTCATCTCTCCGCAAATTATGGGCAAAACGCTGAAAATTCATCCGATTACGATTATCTTTGTCATACTGACTGCCGGCAATCTGTTCGGCGTGGTTGGCATTCTGTTGGCCGTACCCGGCTACGCTGTTCTCAAGGTTTGCGTTACCCATATATTCGAATGGTTCAAGAACACATCGGGATTATACGATCCTTCGAATGATGGCCATATGTCCAAATAACAAGGCGTGCCTATTGATGAATAGGAGGCGTAACCTTGATAAACTTTAACCGAGATCTATAGAAGCGTATGAAGCTGCGCTTGCGAAGCCGCCGTTTTGGCGGCTTTTTCATGTTCGAGGTTCCGGAGTAAAGCTTAATCGTGGACGCTTTAAACATGGGTGAATTATGTGAAAGCGGCTTTAAAGAGAGCTGCTTTACGCGAGAGCTTCGAAGAGTTAACGTTTGAAGCTCCGCGTACGTATCGTTCCTCCAATCGCTGTTGTCGCCGAATTTCTGGATTGTATGATAGGGGTTGAAATAGGGGTTGAAATTCGGCTCCAAAGGCGACCGCTCCGCTTTTCCGGAATCGATTCGTCCTCTTCACTGCTTCGAAGCTAATGGATTGCCAGGTCACTGGAGAAGAGCACATCTCCCACAAGGGTGGTGGGGGGTAGGAGAGCCGCCCTAAGCATAAAATATGGCGGTTCTTGAAGGTAATATCTTTTAATGATTCTTGCTTGGTCCTGGTCTTTGTTGTTTGAGGAAGTCGCCATGGTTTATCCCGTCTTCGCGGATTCATTGCAAATAAGAAACTGAAACAATATAATGGATATCATGGGTCTATGGTAAATGAAATAAAGCAAAGGAGGAAACCGCCATACAGTTTTCCAAAAGCGTTGACTATGCTCTGCACGCCTTAATACATCTGGCTCAATCGGAGCGTGACCACAACATCGGAATCAAGGAGCTGTCTGCGACACTAGGCGTTTCGGAAAGCTATTTGTCCAAAATCATGTCCAAGCTGAGACAGGACGGAATCGTGCGTGCCGTGCCGGGGGTAAACGGTGGCTATGAGCTGGCAAAGCCGGCCCGGCAGATTACATTTTTAGAAGTGATCCAAGTGATCGAAGGCAGGCAGCAGCTGTTTGAATGCTCCAATCTCAATTCGCAGCAGCATCGATTGCTGACCGAAGAGAAGCCTAGCGACAGGAACGAAGACAAGCCGGGTGCTTGCGTATGTCTGGTCAAACAGGTGATGGACGGTGCGGAACGGCAGTTGAATCAATACTTGGAGGAGCAAACGATCCAATCGGTATTGGATGCTGCTTCCAAACGCGGCAGCTGCTCGACTAACAAGAGGTGACGAAACAGTTGAACTTCGCTTCGGAGGGATCCTTATCGATAAGCTATACGAGAAATTGCAAGGGTTTGGGGAAAGAGAGAATTGGCTTTTACTCCGTAGGTTGCTGAACACAGCGATCCAGGATGCCACGAACGTCGGGCATGAAGAGAAAAGGGCTGCTGAGCGATTGTACAAGCTGATCGAACATCATGCAGAGATCGTTCACCATGAGCGGCTTCAGGAGGAGAATCTCCAAACGCATGTTCATATCATTTTCAGTCTTTCGAATGCCGGTTCATTAAAAGTGGCGCTCAGTCAAGTGGGGAATCGGGAGAAATCCCGCGTATTAGCATTTAATGAATGCTTTTCCACCGGCCCTATCAGGGATTTAAGCACAGCGGAAGGGCAGCAGCGCAGGCTAATCTGGTTGATGGAACATGACAGAGATTACTACTCTTCTTACACGAGCAATCTGGAACACCAAATCGAGCGCATGATAGAAACGCTAAAAACCATACCGGAGAGCAAGACCGTAGTCATATGGTGCGCGGATAACGCCCATGATCAAACCGGGCTTCGCTTTGCATCGTACTTGCTGAGGGAGCGGAAACGCCCCGTTCATGTGGTGAATGTGACGCAAATTCTCAAAGAATCGAGTTTGCAGCAGAACAAGGGCGAGACTCCAGTCTATCAATCCAGGATCGAGCGGGAGATTTACATTGAAATCGTTAAAACTTATGGTGATGGGATTCCGCTGGACTCGGATCTAAGGAGACGGTACGAATCCGAATGGCTGGAGCTGGCAGGACAGGATCATGTTCTTCGATTCTGGGAAGAGGACAGGGTCATCGGCTGCGAAGAGGATCGAATGGATGCGCTAATCTTACAATCGGTCGCTGAACTGCAAGAGCAGCACCATTCTGGTGATCTGGTTAAAGCAGGGGACGTCTTAGATCGTATATTCGAAATTTCACGCCAATTCGTAAGTTATTCTTATATCGTGCACAGAATCTGGTTCTTAGTCAGTGAGGGGGTCCTCATGTTCAAGGGGTTACCGGGCTTTCCCCATCAATTTTCGATAGGTTTGCCTAAAGCTTAAGGAGCCGCCAAATGGCGGCTTTTTTGATTTGACTGGAAAATCCATTCGCATTGGCATGGTTTCCTTGGATTAGTTGCAACCACAGGTTATTTACAGTAAACTGTCTGTTACAACTTGTTATACGGAAGGATGAAAGATAACCATGACCATACCTTCATTGCATAGAATTAATGAACTGAGCCGCAAGCAGAAGACCGAAGGTCTGAGCCAAGAAGAATACACTGAACAGCAGCAGCTTCGTCAGGAATATTTGCAAGCCATCCGAGGGCAGGTTCTCTCGACCATGTCTACGTTGAAAGTTGTGGACCCGAATGGCGAGGACGTTACCCCGGAGAAACTGAAAATTACGCAAAAACAGAATACGTCAAAGCTCCATTAAGCTTCGTGCTTGGTTAGTTTCTGTTTTGGATTCATTGGTCTCCGCACCCGCACAGGGATAGGCAAACGTTTACCCTGTGTATGGTGTGGAGTTTTTTTTGTGCGGAATGAACTTTTATATATCACCAGATAGTTAGAGCTAAAGAACGAGTTACGGTTGATTTTTGCTTTGTAAACTACCAGTTTAAAAGTTGATCGGTGCAATGCCCTCAGCTTGCCAAACTGTACCTCTTCGTTCGTACTCGAATAACTGTTCAACAGCATTTGCGATTTGAGGTCCCAATTCACGCTCAACCAAATATAGGGAAACATCAAGTCCAGATGTCACACCGCCACCAGTCACCAGGCGAGGACCATCTTCAACGACTCTTGCATCAATCGGATTTGCACCGAGAGCTTTCAGTGCAGTCATTCCGATCTGATTGGTAACGGCGTGTCGATCCTTCAACATGCCGCCCATAGCAAGCAGCAATGAACCTCCACAAACGGTGGCAACCGTAACATCCTTATTATCCATGGACATTTTTAACATCGCAGGGAGACGGGTTTGCAGGGCTCCTTTTAACACATTCGGAATGGCATCTTCCGAATTGCCTGCTGGTTTACCCGAAGCTCCAGGAACCAAGATAATTCCGGAGCGATTAGGGTCTAAGACGGCTTCGGCTTTGAGGGAAGGGCCATTCAAACCGCTCGGGACCGAGCGCTTGCCTTCTGCGGATACCAATTCCACGGTAACTTTTCCTCCAGAGTACATTCCAGCTGCAGCGAATACTTCATATGGGGCCAGTGCATCCAGCAGATCAAACCCATCAAACAATACGATTTGAACATGCAGATTTCTGTTTTTGAACTCATCTTGATTCTTATTCGCTTTCGCGCTTGCAGCCGGAGCAAACAAACTAAGTATCAGTGTTAACGACATAAGTAAACTAATCATTTTTTTCATTCGATTACCCATTCCTTTCGTTTCGATCTGATGATGATTTCAGGAATAACAATCAGCAGTGCAATAGAGCCGTAAAGGCCAATGGTGTAGCTTGTGGCGTAAACCATGCCGAAACCCTGATGAACAAGAGAGGTGATAAGATGAATCAACAGGTTCGTGAAGCAGAAGGCGTAACTCCGGATCATCCAGTTCCGGTGCCGATCGATTCGTTTCCTCTTGATCTGGATGAGCGCCGTAATGGTGACAAACAGCCAGATCAGATTGAGCGCGTTGAATCCCATGCTGCTGATTTTTCCGCCGGTGGCGTAAGGCGCCATATATCCGGAGGTCAGGACAACCAGCAGTACGGACACGAGATAAACGTAGCCGTTGAAACGATGGAACCTGCGGCTTTTTTCAAACATTCGATTGGAAAAGTTGATCAAGCCCGACGCCATGGCCAGACATGCAAATCCAACATGAACGTACATGACATTCAACCAGACCGGAAGATTCAGCTCCCGCTTCAGCCCGGTTTTACGGCTTAAAAAACCAGCGGCACCGGGATCGATCCAATAGTTTTTGACCAGGGCGTATAGAATAAACACAAGGCTGACACAGGCCAGGAGCCGGTATAATGATTTCCGTTTCTTCATGCAGTTCCACAACCTCCGAATCTTAAGAAACCCGTGTTCCGGTTAATTTGGATGCCGGCAGCATGCCGGCCTTGGCGGTTCCGGTCATAACATCTCCGTCCGCGGTAACTTCGAATTTCAGGTTCAGGCGCATGGGCTTCGTGATGGGAAGCGACCAGGCCAGCTTGCCGTTCTGAAGCACAGGGCTCCTGAATCGGATGGTTTCATCTCCTTGCGTTGCCGTACCTTCGATGATGTCGTTCCTTGCCGATATGGAGAGCCTGACTTCCATTTTCCCGACAGGCGTAGCGATCATTGTATCCCAATCCCCTTCGAATATAGATGCCTGCGTGAGTTGGTGACCCGAGGATGAGTTAGTTAACGCCCCATGGTTCGCTGCTGCGTTCGGTTCGCTGTCGTCCGGCAAAGACTTCTGCGTGCTTGGTGCCAGACCGATCCCCTTCCAAACTGTTCCTCTTCGTTCGTACTCGAATAACTGCTCTACCGCGTGCGCGATGCGCGGTCCGAGTTCCCGTTCCACCAAGTACAGTGCCACATCAAGCCCGGATGTGACACCGCCCCCGGTAACGAGGCTGCCGTCGTCCACGACCCGTGCCTTGATCGGGACTGCCCCGGTTGCACCAAGCAAGCCCATGCCAAGGTGATGCGTTACCGCAGTTCTCCCTTCCAATAGCCCGCCCATGGCCAGCAGCAGAGAGCCGCCGCAAACGGTAGCGACTACGATGTCCTGCCGGTCGAGCGCCTGCCCGATCATACCGGTTAATTCGGTATTCATTGCCCGGCCCAAAATAGCTGGGATCGAATCGGGGCCATCACCGTCGACCTCGCCCGACGCTCCCGGTACGAGAATGATGCCCGCGCATTCCGGATTCAATCGGCTGTTCGCTTCAATTTTTAATCCGTTAACGCCGCTAGCCACAGCCCTTGACCCTTCGGCCGTGACCAATTCCACGCTTAACTCATGTTCTGCAAACGACGCTGCCGCGCAAAAAACCTCGTAAGGCGCAATGGCATCCAGTAGGTCGAAACCATCAAATAACACGATTTGTACAGTTAGCATATAAATCCTCCCGTCTTAGGTGCGATGACGAATCGCGTAGATTCGACTGCATTGCCCGGACGACCTCCCGAATGAAGCCCCGTCCGTGTTCGCAAATAGAAGTTTAACAAACGAATATCTCAAACGAAGTCGTAAAAAGGTCACAAAAGTATAAACAAACCATCACAATTCATGGCCTCTCGTCGGTTCCTGCAAAAAAAATGATAAACTAGATGGCAAAGGTGGGATTTGCATGAGCGGAGACAATACGATACTCGTTGTAGACGATGACCAAAGCATCGTCGAACTATTAAGGGACTTTCTTGAGAATGACAGCTTTCACGTGAAGACTGCTTGTGATGCGGAGGAGGCGTGGGCCATATTCCAACAGCATCCCATTCAGTGCATGGTTCTGGACATCATGATGCCGGGACAAAATGGATTTGAGCTGTGCCGCAGGATTCGGGCGGAAAGCCCTGTTCCGATTCTCTTTTTGAGTGCCCGCAGCGACGACGTGGACAAAATCCGGGGGCTGACGCTCGGCGGCGACGATTATATCGTCAAAACGGCTTCTCCGGCGGAGATCGTTGCCCGCGTGAAAGCCGTACTGCGACGCTCCGCGATCCGGCGGCCAATGGAAGAGCGGGTGTTGGATTACGGCCGCCTCCGGTTAAATTTGTCCACAAGAGAAGTAGTCGTGGATGGCAATAACGTCGTGCTCACGCCGAAGGAGTTCGAACTGCTGCGAGTATTCGCAGAGCATCCTAGACATGTTTTCACCTATGACCAGCTGCTTGCGAAATTTTGGGACGGGGTGGGCGACAGGCATACGATCCGCGTCCATCTCAGCCGGCTGCGCGAGAAAATCGAAGCTGATCCGAACCAGCCGCAATTCCTCGTTAACGTGTGGGGAGTAGGCTATCGCTTTGAGGGTCGTTGACATGAAGAAGCTGCGCATTCGAACCTTTACCATGCTTTGCTTTTTCTTTATCCTTCTGTTACCGTGGATCTTTTTTGTCACTGCCCATTTTATGGAGACCAAGACGCTCAGCTTCGAAAAAGGGCGTCTGCAAAATGAGACGCTGCAAAGTAATTTATCTGAAATGATACACTTCATTGAAGCAGGCTCCGGCCAATGGACGGAACCGGCTTGGCAAAATCAATTGAAAACGGCACTCCATGAAGCGAAAATGGATGTTCTTATTCAATCCGCGGAAGCGCGGGAGCTGTATCGGTCTAATCCGGAACGCAGCGGTACGTCGTTGTCAACGGAACGATTCTCCGTCATCAAGGATGGTCAATTGCTGGGTAGGGTAACTCTGTATTTGCCAAGAACCAATGAAAAACAGGTCATGTCGGCTTTTGCAGGACTGCTGCTTGCTATCTTGATTGTCGGAATGGGAATGAGACGGTTCGTGCTCAAACCGCTTGAGAAGATGGGAAATGCAGCCAGGCAAATCGCGACAGGCGATTGGAAGGCGCGGTTGCCCTCATCCAGGATCACCGAAATCGCCGAAGTACGCGATGGATTCGAAGTGATGGTGAAGGGGCTTGAGAAATCCTATCAAAAACAAGCCGAATTGGAACAGGAACGCCGATTCGTGATTGCTGCCGTTGCGCATGATTTGCGGACGCCGTTGTTTGCGTTGCGGGGTTATTTGGATGGCTTGGAACAAGGAATCGCTCAATCCCCGCAAATGGTCGCCAAATACGTAGCGGTATGCAAGGAAAAATCGGTGCAGTTGGATCGTCTTGTGGAGGATCTTTTCACATTTACGAGGATGGAATATTTGGAGGCGGAACTTAGCCGCAGCCTCGTTGATTTGAGAGATGTTATCCAGAATTCGATGGACAGCCTGCGGCCGCTTGCGGCTGACAAGCATATTACCTTTACCGCACAATTCATGGGCGATTGTCTACTAAGAGGCGATACGCATTTATTGGAGCGCGCCATGAATAATCTCCTGGACAATGCCGTCAGACATACACCCTTGGGTGGTGAAATTGCTGTGCGATGCAGCAAGGACGACAACCGGATCAGGTTTACGATACGCGATAACGGACCGGGCTTCTCCTCGGCAGACCTGGAGCGCGTTTTTGAACCCTTGTACCGTGGGGAAGCGTCTCGAAGCCGATCAACTGGAGGCAGCGGTTTAGGGTTGACCATTTCACAAAGAATCATAAGGCGGCACGGAGGTGAAATAACCGTCAGCAACCATCCGGAGGGAGGAGCGCTGCTGGAAGGATGGTTACCTGCCGCAACCCCCGAACAATAGGATATGGATGGTTGTTAGTCTTATCCCTCTCAGTGAGACGCACTTAAAAAGCCGCGAATAACGCGGCTTATTTGTATTTAAAGGATCCATGAATAGCTTTCGTGCCATTAAGTTCGTCTTACCCAATCAAGACATGATCTTCAGCATAGCCGATTTTGGAGGCACGCTTTTTCTGAGCCAATGCGAAAGCCAGCGTTAATGGACCCAGTCGTCCGGCAAACATCGTTATCGTCACAATGATTTTCCCCACGGAGGACAATTCGCTTGTCAATCCCATCGACAATCCCGTAGTGCTAAATGCCGATGTCGCTTCAAACAGCACTTCCAAGAAATGCTCTTCGAGCATTCCTTCAGATATGGTCAGCAGCAAGGAGACTCCCAGCACAACCACCAAAGAACCCATGACAACGGCTAACGCACGCATAACGGTTTCTCCTGCAATCTTGCGTTTGAAGGCATGGATTTGACCGCCACCGCGAAAGGTTTGGATTGTGGCTAATATAAGTACAATAAGCGTATTGATTTTAATGCCTCCGCCTGTGCCTCCGGAAGCAGCACCGATGAACATCAGAATGATAATGAAAAATTGAGAAGCTGCCAGCATGCTGCTGATGTCAATCGTGTTGAATCCCGAGCTTCGGGGCGTTATTCCTTGGAAAAATGCAGCCAGGACCTGTTCGCTATCGTTCAATTGGCCAAAAGTCGACGGATTCCAGCTCTCCATAAAGTATATAAATAGAAAACCGAGCAGAGATAGCGTTCCTGTCCCGACAAGAACAACCTTAGAGTGAAGCGAAAACTTCTTCCATGAACGTTTTTGGAATACATCCACAATGACGATATAACCGAGACCCCCAATGATAAACAGCACCACAATCGTAATGTTGACGATCGGATCGCCAACGAAGGGCGTCAGGCTGTCAGACCACAGGGCAAATCCGGCATTATTGAATGCGGAAACGGAATGGAAAATGGCGTAATAGGCTGCCTGACCCCAACCGAAATCCTGTTGCCAGCGAAGCGTAAGAACAATCGAAGCCAATGCTTCAAACGCGAAGGCTATAAGCACCATGTACATCGACAATTTAACCAAACCTTGTGCCGAAGTCGAATGAGTGGTTTGCTGAATAATGAGACGTTGTTTTAATCCGATTCTTTTGCCCAACACAATGGCAACCATGACGCCAAAAGTCATAAAGCCGAGTCCGCCAATTTGGATCAAAATCATAATAACGACTTGACCAAACGTCGAAAAAACACTCCCGGTGTCCAAGACAACAAGTCCGTTTACGCATATTGCCGAGGTGGCTGTAAAAAAAGCATCCAGCAGACCAACGGATCTGCCTGTGGAGGAAGAAAGTGGTAGCGCAAGCAATGCAGCTCCGATTAATATCAGTGTGAAAAAAACAAGCATAATGAGCTGAGGGGGGCTCATATTTTTTTTAAGTTTGTTGATGAACAACTCCATTTTAGCAGGAGCGGAATGTTGTGTATTTCGATCGTTCAATTTCATAATGGATTTACTCACAAGTTCCACTCCCTTTCTTCAGTGATTGCTGGATTTTTCATGAATTTCTCTGTTTTGGAAAAAAGACGAATCTACTACTTTTCCGTGACTAATTTTCAAATAGTGGACTTCGTGATCTTTTTTTAACTTCAACAAACCTGTGTCAAAATCGGTATTCAATTCTTTGAAAAATAGTCCCTCGGCTATAGAGTTACTGGAATCACTCCCGGATTTCTTATTATCGATGAGAAAATGAGGACCATCCTTGAAAACCATGACTCGAATTCCGCGCTCATGGGTGTCATCCATTTGCTCGTCCATCCTTTGAACCGCTACAATGTGCAGATCCGTTTCGCCGATCTGGTTTAAGAGCTCGTTGACAATCGAGCCGCGTGTTATTTCTTGCCATCGTGTTTGTCCGGATTGTCCGATAATTAGTTGAGTTATATGAAGATTCTTGGCGGTTTCCGCTATAATTTCCGAAGCTTTTCGATCTTCATTCGTTTTGACGATAAAGGTTGCCCCATATTCATCACATTTCGTTTGCCACTCGGCCATATACCTTTCTTGTGCTTGATCGAGCTCATTTTCACGTTTTGGTATAACGCTTAACACAAACAGGGGACACTGAAGCAGACGGGCTAATTCACCACCTCGGCGAATAAGGCGTTCTCCGTTTGGACCGTAATATACACATACTAGTATTCTTTCGTTATTCAGCATTAGTAATCAATCCCTTCTTAATTTTTCAGAAGACGTTACACACCACAGCAGCTTAAACTAAAAAAGGCCTGGAAGCAGAGATATGTCTGCTTCCAGGCCTTGGCTGTACGGATCATGGACAAGTCAAAGTAGAAGAGTGTTCTCTCCCAAGACGCAAACGAGGTTAGCTGTCGGATTCGGGATTGAGAGTCCCCGTTCTTTCTTCATCAGAAAGAATTCACCCCTAAAGCTTTAGCAGCTTTGTTGGTTCCCCCGTTCCTCATAGAGGACTAAGCGAATGCGTATAAAATTGATCGTAATTCATATTATGCTAAAACATGCTAAAAGTAAACAGTTAGCGACGGAGTAAACCATATCATATCATTGAAATTCAGTAGAACTAATGCTTTGCTATGGTATATACTACGCAGTGAAGTCTACGGGGTTTCATGGTCTGTCATTATTGAAAGGGGCATATAGGATGGCTAATGGTAAATCCGAGCAGTTAAAGTCATTAAAACAGTTCAAGCTATCATCATCACGCCTGATCCTTCTTGGTTTCGCCGTACCGATTGTAATCGGCGCAATCTTGTTGGCGTTGCCTTTATCTTCGTCATCAGGTGAAAGTATAGGTTGGATAAACGCTTTGTTCACCTCGACATCTGCAGTGTGCGTAACCGGATTGGCCGTAGTGGATACAGGAGCGGACTTCTCCATTTTTGGTCAAATTATTATCATGTGCCTGATTCAGGTCGGCGGTCTTGGTTTCATGACGTTCGGAGTTTTGATCGCCGTTGTACTCGGTAAGAAAATTGGACTGAAAAATCGACTGCTCCTCCAAGAATCTACTAATGCATTATCAACGCAAGGCGTAGTGAGGCTTTCTCTAGGTATTTTTCTGATTGCGCTTATTATCGAGTTCATAGGTGCAGCCTTGTTAATCGTTCGGTGGGAAGCGGAACTGGGCTTAGGCCAAGCTATTTATTACGGGATGTTCCACTCCGTCTCTTCGTTTAATAACGCCGGCTTCGGCCTCTGGTCGGACAGTTTGAGCCGGTATGTGGGTGACCCGCTAGTCAACCTCGTTATCACCTTGCTTTTTATCATTGGCGGCCTTGGATTTACTGTAGTGTTGGACGTATGGAAGCATAGAAGATGGAACAAGCTGTCCCTTCATTCCAGAATCGTTTTGTCGACTTCAGCATTTCTATGTTTAGCCGGGTTTATCGTTATTTTCATTATTGAGTTGTTCAATTCCCGTACATTCGGCCCTTTGACCTGGGGAGAGCGGATATGGGCGGGGTATTTTCAAGGCGTGGTAACTCGTACGGCCGGGTTTAATACCATTGATATATCTGCGATGATGACAACTTCTCAATTTTTCATGATTTTCCTTATGTTTATCGGTGCCTCCTCCGGATCTACGGGAGGCGGGATCAAAACCAATACATTTGCCGTGCTTTTATTCACCTTGATTAGTATCATTAAGGGGAAGGAGGACGTGCAGTTATTGAACCGACGCATCCCCCAATCCATTATCCTCCGATCTATAGCAGTCATGGTGATTTCGGTGAGCGTTGTGATTGGCGCTACTTTCTTGCTGACCATAAGCGAACATAGCTTGCAAAAGGATTTTATGGAGGTTCTGTTCGAAGTGACCTCTGCATTCGGCACAGTGGGTCTATCAATGGGATTGACGCCCGAGCTGTCTCCGTTTGGAAAAGGAGTCATCATTTTGACCATGTATATCGGCAGACTCGGCCCCTTAACTCTGGCCTTTGCGCTGTCACAAAGAGTCGTCAAACAAAAATATCGGTTGCCTGAAGAGAAAGTGCTTATTGGCTAAGAAGAACGTACATAAACGTAGGGGATCGATACCGTCAATACGAAAAATAAGGTTCAGCTGGAGTAGTCTAATTAGTACTCCGGAACTGAACCTTACGCGTTCTATGTTCTGTTATGCTTTCACTGAGGTTTCTTACCTATCCGCCCCGTCCGTTTCCTTCCCTGGGCTGGCTAATCCAAACTTCTTAACCATAAGTTTGATGGTTAACCCTTGAACGAGAAGCGAGAAAAGAACGACGCTGAAGGTGAGTACGAGTATATCGTCACGGCCGTCAAAGGTTGTGGGCAAGCTCAAGGCGAGTGCGATCGACAAGCTGCCCTTTAACCCTCCCCAATTCAAAACCACCTTCCATGAAGAAGGGAAGGATTTCAGGAAGTACAGGCTTACGTAAACGGCCAATGTTCTTCCGATTAGAACGATGAGAATGGCTGTCCCGATTAACGCCCATTTCTCCGCGAAGTTAATATGCTTGATTTCTAGGCCGATCATTAAGAAAATCAACGAATTCGCGATTAACGTGATGACGTCCCAGAACGAATTAATGTTCATTTTGGTTGTATCCGACATCCCGATGCGCGCTCCGTAACTGCCAAAAATCAAGCCGCCCACGACAACGGCAATTACGCCGGATACGTGGAAATGCTCGGCGATAAAGAAACTTCCGAAGAACAGGAGCATAGAGAAGGCTATTTCCAGCGGATAGTCATCATAGAAGCGAATGAGCTGCGAGAACAGGTACCCTAACAGGCCTCCAACCGCAATTCCGCCAATACTAAATTTTAAAAAGAGCAATACACCACTTCCTATTCCCGCCCAACCCATTTCCATATACGTGAGCAAATAAACAGAGGAAATTTGAAATAACACAACGGCAATTCCGTCATTAAACAGCGACTCGCCCTCGATGATCGTCACAATTTTCTTCGGTACCCCTAAAGATTTGAAGATGGAGATGACACTGATCGGATCCGTGGCGCTCATCAAAGCAGCAAAAGTAAATGCAACAATCAGAGGCAATCCCATAAAACCATACATGGCAAGAGCAATAAGAAGGAAAGAGAGCAAGGTTCCGCCAAAAGCGAGGGCAATCACCGGCTTTCCTTGTTTACGAAGCTGCGAGAACGGAAGCTTTAACGTGGCGTCTCCAAGAAGGATAGGCAGAAATAAGGAGATAATGGTCGCTTGAAACACATTCGATTGGGTTATGAACGATTCGGCCTCATCCAACACCGGTATATGGACCAGGCCAAGCAGCAGGCCTACAATAACAGTGCAATCGAGTAAGGTTGATTCATTTTTTTGGCTATCGCAATAACACCCATCGATATCCCAAGCAAAATCAGCAGTTGAACGAAAACCTCATTAAAATGATGCATACCGGCACCCCTCGCCAAAGGATAAAATCTCCATTTATTGTAACCTAAAGACCCCATAACACCAAATATGTTGACATACGGGACTTTGAGGGAGTATTTTTATGAATATAAAATAAAAAAATTCACAGAGTCATAAATCACATGGATAAGGTTGTGAAATGCCACATGCCCAAAAAATTCTCGGATGAAGAGCGTGAATGGATTCGTCAAAAACTGCTGACGGAGGGACGCCACCATTTTGAAACGTCGGGCCTCCGCAAAACAAGCGTTGAAGATTTAACGAAAGCTGCCGGCATTGCTCAAGGCTCGTTTTACATGTTTTTTGGATCGAAGGAGGAAATATATTATGAACTGATCCTGGAGGAGGAGCAGCGAATCCGCAATGCCGTCCTGGATTTATTCCCTCCTGAAGAGGTAAGCAGCAAGGATAGCATTAAACGGTTTCTCTTGTATTCATTGGGGATGATGGATGAGAGCCCGCTGCTTCGGCAGATGATGGATCGTGGGGAGATGGAGCTATTGTTTAGAAAATTGCCGAAAGACTTGCTCGAGCGTAACTTTATGGAGGACCAAGACGCGCTATTGCCTGTGATCACAGCTTGGCAGAAGGCCGGCATTTTATCTGGCACGGCACCCGAATCCATCGTGGGAATGATCAGATCCTTGGCACTACTTACGCTGCACAAAAAAGAGATTGGAGAAGAGCAATTTTCATCAACCATCGAATTGTTAGTCGAGTTATTATCTGCGGGCATGCTTGCAGTGTCTAAAGCGGTGAAGGGGGAGGGGGCGTCGTGATCGAAGTAAAAGGGCTTCATTATACGTATCCCAATCATAAAAAGCCGATCCTGAAGGGGCTTGATTTTGTCGTTTCGCCTGGAGAAATCTTTGGATTTCTCGGCCCCTCCGGCGCTGGGAAAAGCACGACGCAAAAACTGCTGATCGGTGCTTTGAAAGGATACCAGGGAAGTATTAAAGTCCTGGGGAACGAGATCAGGGATACGGGTCCCGAATATTACGAGCGAATCGGAGTGGCTTTTGAATTCCCGAACTTCTACAGTAAATTTTCAGTTCTTGATAATCTAAAACTCTTTCGTTCCCTTTATCAGGGGGAGACAGAGGATCCAATGAGGCTGCTGGAACAAGTCGATCTGAAGGAAGCCGCGAATATGAAGGTTTCCCAGCTTTCCAAGGGCATGAAGATGAGGCTGAATTTCTGTCGGGCGTTACAGCATGACCCGGATATATTATTTCTGGATGAACCTACGTCCGGATTAGACCCGATGAATGCCCAACGAATGAAGGAGTTGATTCTTGCCAAAAAGGCTGCCGGCAAGACAATTCTAATCACAACGCATAATATGCAAGCGGCCGAAGAGCTTTGTGATCGGGTAGCCTTCATCGCCGACGGCGAAATTAAGCTGGTCGATTCGCCAAAGGAATTGAAACTCCGGAAGGGAAGAAGGACGGTGCGAGTCGAATACCGCAAGGGCGTAGAGTTAGTGGATGCCGTATTTTGTCTCGATGGCATCGGTGAGAACGGCCAATTTCTTAGGCTTATACAGGATTTTCGCCCTGAGACCATACATTCTCAAGAAGCATCGCTTGAACAAATTTTTATTGAGGTGACGGGGAGGCAACTTGTATGAAGGGCTTATCCCTTTTTGTCTTTGATCTGCGTTTTCAGTGGCGTCACGGTTTCTATTGGGTTTATGCATTCGTCTGTACCTGTTATTGGATTCTGCTTCGTTTCGTACCCGAAGCTTACCAGGAGACAACAGCGATTGTGCTGACCTTCAGCGATCCGGCCGCACTGGGGCTTATCATGGCTGGCGGTATGGTTCTGCTGGAGAGAGACCAAGGCGTCCACGACCCGTTGTTTGTATCGCCGGTGCACATTCGGGATTATCTGCTGGCGAAGGCGGCCTCTTTGTCGGTGTTATCCCTTGCGGCAGGCTGGGTGATTCATATGGCGACCGGCAGTCTTCCGAAATATCCGCTTGCTTTTTCTGCCGGCATTGTCTTAACATCATCCTTCATGACCTTGCTGTCGATTGGGGTGGCGGCACGCCAGCGGACGATTAACGGGTTTATACTGATGGTGCAAGCTTATGGGCTGCCATTCGTCCTTCCATTGCTCGGTTTCCTTCAATTGTGGGAGGCTGGCCTGTTTTTCGCCCTTCCGACCGAAGGAACACTCCGGTTACTTGTATCTCCTAGTGGCGGCCTATCCATGGGAAGCGTTCTATATTCTGTTACTATCCTATTGATATGGAACGTTGCGGTGTACCTCTGGGCACACCATTCCTACAGTCGACATGTGCTGATGCGGATTGGAGAGGGAGGAGCCAAGAATGTACAAATATAAATTCCTTATGTTAAAGGACCTACGTCTTGCGTGGAAGGATCCCGTTCTTATGGCAGTCCTGATCGGCCCGTTGATGCTTCTCTTACTATCGAGATGGGGATATCCCGTCGCTGATAATTGGTTGGATGTTAACTATTCGTTTCAACTGGAACCTTACCGCGGCTTCACTGCATCGTTATTGGTCACTACCATTCCTATGTTAACAGGAATGCTTACGGGTCTGCTGATGCTTGACGAACGCGACGAGAATATGATTGCTTATTATGCGGTGACCCCTTTATCGAATAAAGGCTACTTGCTTTATAGATTAGCGCTTCCTTTTCTGCTGTGTACCGTTTTGTCTATCGCATACTTGTCTCTTTCCAACTTGTCAGAGATTGGTGTAGACAGTTTATTTGTTATACTTCTGCTGGCACTGGAAGCGCCATTGTTTTCGTTGATTCTTGTCGCTTTCTCAGCGAATAAGGTGGAAGGGTTAGCCTTTTCTAAAATAGGAGGGCTGTTCATAGCAGGACCTGTAGTGGCCACTTTCGTGCCAGGGGGTTGGCAAGTGCTAGGTGGGTGGCTGCCAACGTATTGGCCGGCTAAGACTCCCCTTTTGATGACGAACAATGAGCCTTTCTTGGTATTGGTTTTCTTATTGGTTGGCTTGCTTTTGCATTTCATCTATTTATACCTTATGGCAACTGTCTTCGTTAACCGGAAATCATAATTGAATATGAATAATGTTTGGAAATATAGTAAAGGGTAAGGGATACACAAGCAATTACAAATAAGGAGTTAAGCGTATGAGTGAGGTTTGGTCCGAGGTTTGGAAGTCCCTTGTATTAATCATGTTTGGCATGTTGGTGCTTCGAGTATCTGGTCGTAAATCAATATCTCAAATGACAGTTCCAACGACAATAGCGATGATATCGATTGGTACCATTATTGTACAGCCCATTGCAGATGAAAATATACTCATTACCATGATAGCAGCCGTTGTTTTCATAATCGTATTGATCCTTGTTGAATTCATGCAGGTGCGCTGGAATACACTTGAAAAATGGATTAAAGGACCTGCTATAATTGTGATCGAGAACGGCCAATTTGAATTGCAAAACATGAAAAAATTAAGATTAACGGTTGACGCGCTTGAAATGAAACTGAGACAACAAGGAATATCAAAACTTAGCGATGTTAAGACCGCAACGATCGAACCCAACGGTCAACTTGGATACGAACTTCAAAATCACGCCAAGCCTGTTACTATTAATCAACTTGAGCAATTGTTATCCCAATATTTTAAAGAACCAGGAATCCAAGATGAAGTTCATGGCGCAATTCATCCTACCTCGGATACAAATTTTTTCGATGAGATCAAAATGGGAGAAAAGCATGTTCAAGATAAGCAGCTGCAATAAAATTGGATCTTAATAAATTTGTTTGAGACTGGCGCTGAAGCCGGTCTTTTTTATTACTAAAGCTGTTGTCAAAAAGCACAAAATCAAGGCTCATTCATCCGATGATCGTGCTAGAATATCCCAGTTTTGCATGCATCCATATCCGCTTCATCGCACCGTCAGGAAATATAACGAATCCCATTCTTTCGTTCTTCTTCAGAGAAATCGCTGGTTATACGAGAAAAATCTAAGCGGCTGGCCATATCACCGTTCACGGTTGATCAGTCTTTCAGGGCAAACGAATGTATGTGTTAGGTGTTGCCACTACTCCACTTCCGGAAAAATTTATGTTTGTCGACTGTGTGGATGACCGCTTCAAAGCTCTAACTGGCAATTCTAAGAGCCTCCGATCAGCCGGATTTGGATGAACGACCTCCTTTGATTAATATAATCAAAGCAAGTAGCAATGGCAGTCCGATCTGAAAGATGGGAAAGTGGTATTTCAAATTTTGAGCGAACCCGATCCAGATATGATAAATAAAGTTCGGGGAAACGAACGATATGGTAAAGATGATAGCACCCACGATCACGGTGGTTTTTTTATGGCTGATTTTGACCAGACTGGAGAGACCGAGTACGGCACCGAGGTAGAATGCGGTCATTTTTACGAAAATGCCGATATAGATCAGCAAGATGATCAACGGGTCCAAACGCTCCAGAAAATCGGCGATTTCGATGAGACGAACCGACCGGAGCAGCGGAAAAGTCGATATGCTCGTTATGGAGGGATCCAATATCGCAAGGTTTAATATGTTGAATATCATTAAAAAGATGCCCACGAATATGTAGGAAGACAAGGATGTCTTGGACAGCGTTTTCTTATCATCGAAATGATTCCAAAACATGAGAAAGACCACAATTTGACCGAACGGAAAACTGATCACCTCCGGCAAAGCTGCTTGCAGCACCGGCCGGATTCCGTTTTCAAGCATGGGCATAAGGCGGTCAAGGTGAATGATATTCGAACCGATGAACATAAGAACGATCAAGATATATCCGATCATCGTAAAAGGAAGCAGAAATTCCGTGACGCGAAAGAATACCTCAATGCCTTTCCAAACGGCATAACCGGACAGCAAGACCATCAAGAGAATCAGGATGAACAGCGGTGTGCTGGGGAGAAAGGAGATATTGATGATGTCCGCGAATTCGCGGGTATTTCGCATGGATTCATACGCAAAATAAACGATATAGGATGCAGTAATAAGGGAGCCCAAATATTTCCCCAAATGCCGATTTAGAATTTGGGGAAGTGCATGCTCCGAATTTTTGTTCTGGATATAGAGGTAGACGCACAACAGCAGCAATCCCGCGAGCATGGCAACCAGCACGACCAGCCAAGCATCTTGTTTAGCTTCAATCCCCAGCTCATACAATGGGGTGCTGCCGATCATAAACAAGATGGTCATGGCTATGATTTGGTATTTACCGATCTTCTCCATTGGGGACCTCCTTGTTATAGGTATCGATTGCGGTCTATTTATTGGGTTCAATTAGATTCGAGAAGGGTTTATTGATCATATTCGTGTGCTCCACGTTGACTTCAAGATTCAGGTCGAGTTCCAGCTCCTGAAGCGGATGCTCCAACTTTGAAAGGCGTTTGCTGGCCGGCGTATATCTTCTGTGAATCATATCCAAAAAACCAACCACATCCACATTCAAATCCTTCATCCTTTTCCACGTAGCCAAGACTTCTTCCTTGATCTGCTCGGCTATCGCTTCCTCGAGTTTCGAAATGACTTCCGGTTTCGTCAAATCCATCGTACAGCTGGTTTCATCAAGAGCCCCCTTGGTTTGAATATGGACCATCATGTTGACTGAACCGTTGACCAATCTGGGATCTACCCGAGTCGAGGAATGGGTGACGCGGTAACTCGATAACCGGGTTGCGTCTTGATCGCTGCACGGGGTAACAATGATCAGGTTTTTGACGCTGTTCGAAAGCCAAGCGACGCCTCTGCTTTCTCTTCGCTTCATCCATCCGACCAGTCTGTCTCCCCGAAATACGCCTAAATCCCCAAGTTTGAGTACCGCTTGATTGCGGGTCGACTTTAAGGCATCCAAGGTGGATTGCTCCTCTTGATTGCCGGACACTCTCAACTCGGGTGCCATGGCGCTTTGGTACGGATTGGCGACCATGGATGCAAAATCGATCAATTTAATATTTTTCACCTGGGACAGATTTTCTTGCCCTTGCGTAATGACCCGTTGAATCGCATTGCCCGATATTTTCTCCAACGGAATAAGCACTTCCAACAGATTGGAGGCTTTGTCCTTGGTCAGTAGAACCGACATGGTTTCCCGGCTTTCCATGGGGCGGAGGAAAAAATCAAGGATTTGTTGTACGCCTGTGTTCCGAACGACTTGTTCATTAATAATCAATATGGAGTTATGGGCGAAAAACAACGCGCGCGGCGCTTCTAAATTCGCGTTCTGCATGGCTTCGCGAATGGTCTTGCCCCTGGTGGAGAAGATGGTGATCGGTGATTGACTTCCCCCGGATCCACCACCGGTCTGGGTGGCGATGGACTGCGGAATGACGACTTGGAAGGAGATGATCCATTCGTCTTCGCTGCGGTCTATGGACGTCGCCGAGACAATGCTAAGCGAGTTTAACTCTTTACTGTCCCAGCAACCGTTGAGAAGCAACGAGGCGGTCATCATGAGAATCAGGAGTTTAAGCTTCCGGTTCATCTGTTCTTCACCTCCGACTTATACCGTTTGTATACTATTTGTTACCATCGGAAGGCGATGGGCGCTGGTTCATTTTTTGCCGTTTCGCGTTTTTACGATTGATTAAGGTGGGTCTTGTCACCATGGCCCACCATGGAACTCGCACCAGCACGTCTTTTTGGTCTAACGGGATAAATGGAGCGAACGGCGTAAGATACGGCAAACCGAATGATCGCAAGCCGGCTAGGTGGATCAGCATGGCGAGTAATCCTGCCATAATCCCAAAGAGCCCTAAAGTTGCCGCCAATATCATAAAACCGAATCGGAGCAGTCTGGCGGAGTTGGCTATGCTCACGGAAGGCGCAACAAAGCTCGCGATGGCGGTAAATGCAACGATGATCACCATGGCAGCTGACACTAAACCTGCCTGTACAGCGGCTTGACCCAGTACTAATGCGCCTACGATGGATATCGCAGAACCCATCGCCCTGGGCATGCGCACACCGGCTTCCCTTAATACTTCGAACGTAATTTCCATCGCCAAGGCCTCGACAACGGCGGGAAAAGGGATGCCTTCCCGCTGTGCTGCAAGGCTGATTAGCAGGGTCGTTGGCAGCATTTCTTGATGGAATGTGGAGATGGCAATATAAAGCGAAGGAAGAAGCATCGACACCACAAAGGAAATGATGCGCAACAGGCGCAAAAAAGTGGCGATATCGAACTTTTGGTAGTAGTCTTCGCTCGATTGAAACAATTTGAATATGGTGATGGGAGCAATCAGCGCAAACGGTGTCCCGTCAACCAAAATGGCGATTTTCCCTTCCAGGATCGCACCTGCGATAGCATCGGGGCGCTCCGTATTGGTGATGGTAGGAAAGGGGGTGAACGTTGTATCTTGTATAAACTCTTCGATATACCCGCTCTCCAGGATGCTGTCGGTATCGATCCGGTCTAAACGATTCAATATTTCTTGTACGATCTTATCATTGGCGATGCCATTCAAATACATAACGGCAACATCCGTTTGGGTGATGCGGCCAATCTTACGATCCACGATCCAGAGGTTCGGGCTTTTAATCTTCCGACGGATCAAGGCGGTATTCGTGCGGATATTTTCGGTGAAACCTTCCTTCGGGCCCCGAACGACGGTCTGGGATTGAGGCTCTTCTACTCCGCGTTCTTCTCCTCCAATAGAGCTGGCGATAACGCCATGAGAGGATCCGTCGATGAGAATGACAGTATTGCCTTCAAGGATGGCGGAGATCAATGGCTCCATATGCTCCAAATCGCTGATGCTGCCAATGGATAAGAACCGGTTTTTGATAATGGACAAGATTTCTGCAGGGTCAGAGGTATGCAGCTCTTCGTCGTAATCCTTTGAGGTTAAGGATTGCATGATCGAGTGATTGATGGTGAGCGTATCAACCAATCCATCGATATAAATAACGGCTAGGGTATGATCGCTTCCAAGCATATGACTTAGGGTGCGAATGATGATATCCCGGCTATGGCCGGTTTGTTCCCGGATTCTATGTAAATTCTGATCCAAGCGGTCGGATAGACGAGAGGCTTCGGCGGTTTGCTTCGTTTGTCCATTATGCTGAAGCAGGGCCGTATTCGATGGTGGTTGCTTTGTTCGTTTAAAAAAAGCCACGGGATCAGCTCACTTTGACAAGATTCATACGATCTAAAGTTCCCTAAATCTGGTTTAATATTCTTTGGGCGAACCGCTCGAGATCGAACCGGCTATCGTCTCACTTCTCGGAAACCGTTAACCCGTCCGATCTCATCGCTTTTGTGAATTTGCGAGGCAGGTTAGTTTAACTATAAGTGTTTTATCGTCTGCACAGATCGGCGAATCCATGGTACTTTATAGTTAGCTTGGATCTCTCGAATAAGTGGAAAAAAACTTGGAGGCGTAAGGTAATGAAAAAAAGGCTTGAAACACGGATCGAAGGGGACCGCATTGTGCTCCGTCCCGTAAGGGAAGATGAATTTGATGTATACTTCGAATTATTGCAGGATGCGGAGTCTAACCGATTAACGGGAACACAGCAGACGTTCACCAAGGATTCGATTGCGGCTTGGATTCATAACATCGGATACGCCCATGAGGATCGCCTGGATATGATGATTGCGGAGAAGGAATCGGACGAATTAATCGGAGAAGTGGTCCTGAACGAAATCGACCTCAACAATCGCAGCGGCAATATCCGCATATCAATCTCCGGTCGGCACAGCAATAAAGGATACGGCACGGAGGCCTTGAAGCTTATGCTGCGTTATGGTTTCGAAAGTTTACGTTTGCACCGAATCGAGTTAGGCGTATATGCGTTTAATCCCCGGGCCATCCATGTCTACGAGAAGCTTGGTTTCAAACGGGAAGGTACCCTGCGAGACTCGCTATATTGGGACGGAACATTCCATGATATGATTGTAATGTCGATTCTGGAGGAAGAATATCGGCAGCTGCCATAGCCATTCCTGTATCCTTATATCATATTACGTAAGAAGTCGCCAGAATCGGCGACTTCTTTATTTGCTATTATAATTGGAGGTTCTTTTAATCAGATGTCGAGAAGCGAAACCTCTTGGGGCTCTCTTTAGTGAGTTATTCAAACAACTAACAATAATGTATAACAATTCAACCTCAGTTGTTAAATCTAGGAACCAGCCTCCGATACACTGGTCAAGGTAGAGGGAATTTAGGTACAATAGCTAAACAATCTCATTATTTAAGATTGGAGATAGCGACTATGGAGAATCAGAGAAAAACCATATTATTTCAAGGTGATTCGATAACCGACGGCAATTGGGGAAGAAACCACGGTTCAATCGTTCGGCAGCTGGCAGAGGAATATCTCACGCTTTTTGTTCCTTTGCAGGAAGTATTCAACCAATCAGCCCAAAACGTTACGGCGGAATACTGGTTATGGGACGGTGTTCATCCTACGGCAGCGGGACACCAGTTGTTGGCCAGGGAGTGGTTAAAGACCGTCCAGCAAAGTGACTTGTGTATCCGATGATGAATAGTAGTTCTATAGATATGAAGTCTCATGTGTCCGCCCGGATTAAACTCCCTCCGGGATTTTGGACAGGATTAAGACAAATGGGGATTGCCGCTGAGGACGTGGCTCGCAAAGCGCGCTTGCCGCTTGCGATCATCACTGGAGCGGAAGTCACCACCGCCCAATACTTCGCGATTTGGCAGGCGTATTCCGATCTCGTGGGTGATCTGGCCAAAGGCATCGTCGAGCTTGCAACCGTCTTTGAAACGGCGAAGTACCCGCCTACCGTCTTAGCGACTTACCACGCTCGTGACTATCGCGAGGCTTTATATCGAATGTCCCGGTACAAGCAGCTTTGCCCGCCTGAAGGTTTGCGTATCACCGAGGAGGGCGAGCTCTGCACGATTGATCTGGAGTGGGGGAACAGCCTGCAGACCGGTCCGCCGATGCTGGTCGGAATCACGCTGGCATATCTGCTTGAGCTCGGACGCCGGGGGACAGGTCAACCGTTGAGGGCAAGACTCGTGGAATTTTCCGAGCCTATGGGCGATGTAGAGACTCTTGAAGCTTATTTTGGCTGCCGAATCCGGTTTGGCGCAGCACGCAATCGGCTCTCGCTGCTTCGACAAGATCTGGACCGTCCCTTTATTTCTTACAATGAAGAGCTGCTGGAGATCCTGACTCCCGCCCTGGACCGATCGCTTGATGAACGGCGAAACAGCCGTTCCGTTTCCGATATGGTCAAATGGATCTTGAAACGCTGCCTCATGGGAGGGCGCCACGACATTCACGTTGTCGCGAAAGAAATGGGGATGAGCGACCGTACCCTGCAGCGCAAGCTGACAGATGAAAACACGAGCTACAAGCAGCTGTTGACACAAGCCAGACATGAGCAGGCGATCGAGTACTTGGCAGACCCTTCTATCGATATTAAAGAAGTGGCGTTTTTGATTGGTTATGCAGACCAGAACTCATTCTACCGCGCGTTCCGCATGTGGGAAGGCGATACCCCTTCGAATTGGCGCGCTGCAAATGGCGCGAGAAGCAAGAACTTTGGCGCCATAGGCTAGTTACCCGTCTATCCATTCAAGGTAATATAATCATGATCCAGATTGCAAAGGAGAAATGTTTATATTATGGATATGGAATTAAACAATAAAACAGCGTTGGTTACAGGCTCTACGAAAGGGATAGGCAAAGCGATTGCCATGGAACTTGCCAGAGAGGGAGCCCATGTTCTCATTAACGGACGAAATGATGAAGAGGTTGAACGAACCGTACAAGAAATAAAATCGAAATTTCCGAATACCTCTCCGCAAAAGGCAACCGCCGATTTGGTGGATATCGGTCAACGGGAGGCTCTATTCGTAAAATACCCTCATGTTGATATTTTGGTTAACAATATGGGGATATACGAAATCATGTCGTACGAGGACGTTGACGATGAAGTATGGGAGACGTACTTCCGTACCAATGTGCTTGCTGCAAACGGATTAACCAAATTTTATTTGCCTGGCATGCTGAAGAATGATTTTGGCCGCATTATCTTTATGGCGAGCGAAGAAGCCGTGATGCCTTCCGGACAAATGCCGCAGTATTGCATGACAAAATCCATGCTGTTATCCTTGGCCAAAAGCTTGTCCAAATTAACGAGAGGAACCGAAGTTACCATCAATACGATCATGCCGGGACCGACTCTCTCCGAGAACGTGCAGCATATTATCGAGGGTATATACGCGAATGAAGATATGACCTTTTCGGAAAAAGAGAAGGCATTCATGGCCGCAAACCTGCCACAATCTGAAATTCAACGATTCATTAGGCCTATTGAGATTGGCAGATTGGCAACATTTTTATGCAGTCCTTATGCTTCCGCGTTTAGAGGCTCTCCTATTCGTATGGATGGGGGAATGGTTCCGACCATTTTCTAACGTTCATGAAATAACAATGTTGGCTTCAAACGACAAAAGCTTGGGATCCCAATAGGAGATCTCCAAGCTTTTTTGTTGTTTTGCAATAACAAAGGTGTTACTCGCTTATGAGCTCCAGCTTGTTCAGCCTTTTGTGGTACACCATGCGAGACAGACCGATGCTGATCTCATATAAGAGGAACAGCGGCACGATGACGAGAATATCCGACACAAAATCCGGCGGCGTTATGGTGACGGCTGCAACCGTCAGCAGCAAATAGGCAATTTTCCGCATTTTCGATAAGCGCAGCGGATTCAGAATGCCGATCGACGTTAAGAACATGATGACAACCGGCATTTCGAACAGAACGCCGAACGGTACGGTCATATTGATCATGAAGCGGAAGTATTTTTCGGCGGTATAAGCCGTAATGAAATGATTCGAGAGCGAATCCAGGAAGGACAGGACCATAGGGTATACGATAAAGTAGCCAAAGGCCAGACCTGCGAGGAAGAGCCCCCCGATTGCGGGGATATACGCCAAAGAAGCCCGGCGTTCCACGGTGCTCAGACCGGGGACGACAAATCGCCATACTTGAAAGCCGGCTACCGGCATCGTCACCGCAAGGGCGATCACGCCGGCGATCATGAAGTATACCCATATCACATCCGTCGGTCCCAGCACTTGGAGCTGCCCTTCAACGTCGCGAGTCAGCATTTCATACAGCGGCTCCACATATAGAAAAGCAGCACAAAGGGCCACCAAGAAGGTGCCCAATGTGATGAGGATCCGCTTGCGGAGCTCCGTTAAGTGCTCTAATAGATGCAGCTCCTGCTCCTGTCCCTGCTCGGTCATTTCAATTTATCTCCGTCTTGGATATCTTCCGCTGAAACCAGTTCCCGCGTGGAGTTCTTGAATTCGCTGAGCGTTCGGCCGAAGGCCCGTCCTAGTTCAGGCAGCTTCGAAGGGCCGAAGATAATCAAGGCGATCAACAAGATGAGAATCAATCCTGTCACGCCGATGTTTCCTAGTGGCATATGCTCAACTCCTTTAGCTATTTTTTATCCGAAGCCATCCGAAGCAGCTCCGAAATATCCCTGGCTATCGACTCGTCGCGCGGCGAATCATGCAGCTTCGTGGCAATGCGGTCTATCAGCGCAGGGGCTTGCGGATTGGTCACCGTTAGAATTTGCACTTCTTCATTAAACATCTTCTTCACTTGCTCTTTGGCTTGCGACATATTATCGTTGTCCACGGCCTTGACTCCCATTACACCTTCGTTCGGCTCACCTTTGCCCGACATTCCTTCCGTCTGACTTAACACCTTCTTCTGCATGCTGTCATAGTGGTTGGAAGAAACCTTTGATTCTGCGCGTGCCAGGACAATCGTGTCATTCAGGACAAAAGCCTTCACTCCGTCAATGCCTTGACCTGCGAGTCTTGACTGTACGTGGGAAGAGACGCCGCCTTCATGCAGGCTGGATGAACCGATCATGCTGTAGACGGACATGCCCATACCGCTTGTGGTTTTGCCTTGGACGTTGGTTGTTTCGGTTTTCGGCCCATGATAGCTCGGAATCACATCGGCACTGTGCAGGTGAACGGTGTCGGCATTACCTGGCTGGGTGGACTGCGCGTTTTGTTGATTGTCTGTTTGATTCAAGCAGGCTGTTAATGAAAGAAGCAGTACGGATCCCAGGAGGGGACCTTTCCACCTGCTCCAAAATGGTCTCATGAGCATTCGCCTCCATATCGGTAGTAATTTTATCATGCCCGGATGGAGAATAATGTATGAATGAAATTTTGATGGGGACAATACCCATTATTCAAAATGATGAAGAGTAGGGGTGCTGAAAGTTTGAGCGAACAAGACCAACAACAAACCAAACCAGCGAAGCCTGACGGCTCGCAGACGATGTCACGGCGGAAGTTCCTGAGAAACTCCGGTTATGCCGTGGGAGGTGTCGTGCTGGGCGGTGTACTCGGATATCTTCTGCCAAAGCAGAAAACTCCGCCTGCAGCACCGGCGCCTGCCCAGAATGAAAACAACTACAACCAAGCATTAATGTTCTTTAACCAGGAACAATACAGGATTACGGAGGCAGCCGTAGAGCGCATTTTTCCTGCGGATGACAATGGTCCTGGAGCCAAAGAGTTAGGCGCTGCATTTTTCATCGACCACCAGCTGGCCGGTGATTGGGGCTTCAATGCAAGAGATTATATGCAGCCCCCTTTCTATGTTGGAGAGAAAACGCAAGGCTATCAAGGCCGATTAAGACGGCGAGAGATATTCTATATCGGTCTCCGCGAGATTCAGAACTACAGTCAGAAAAAGTATCAAAAAGACTTCCCGAGCCTGGCGCCGGAGGAACAGGATGCCGTGTTAACCGCCTTTCAGAACGACGAGGTCAAATTGACTACGATCTCGGCCAGCGGGTTCTTCAACCTGCTTCGCAGCAGCACATTGGAAGGGGTTTACAGCGATCCCCTATACGGCGGCAATAAAAATATGCAAGGCTGGACGATGCGCCAATATCCGGGTAACCAAATGGTTTACACGAATATTATTGAGAAGAATTTCACCGTCATCCCGCCGAAGAGTTTAAAGGACCACCTATAACAGCTCATCCATAGCGAAAGGAGTACACAAATGGCCAAAAAATTACCGAAAACGGATGTTGTCATTATCGGCGTCGGCTGGGCTGGCGGGATTATCGCCTCGGAATTGACCAAGAAGGGTTTATCCGTCGTCGGTTTGGAAAGAGGTAAAGAAAGGGTAACGGAAGACTACTACATGGCTCACGATGAGCTCCGTTACGCGCTTCGGTACGATTTAATGCAGGACCTTTCCAAAGAAACGATTACCTTTCGCAGCACCGAAAAAATACGTGCACTTCCGATGAGGCAGTACGGATCGTTTCTGTTAGGGGAGGGACTGGGAGGAGCCGGCGTGCACTGGAACGGGCAAACGTTCCGCTTCCTGCCCTACGATTTTAAAATCCGGAGCATGACGGAAGAACGTTATGGGAAAGATAAAATACCGCCGGAAATGACGATCCAGGACTGGGGCATCACCTACGATCAGCTCGAGCCGTATTTTGATAAGTTCGAGAAGACAACCGGCATTTCCGGCGAGGAAAACCCCTTGGCAGGGAAACGTTCGAACCCGTACCCTACACCGCCCATGCTCCACACGCCATCCATGAAGATGTTTGCGGATGCTGCGAAAAACCTGAAACTCAATCCGTATACGGTTCCTTCTGCCAATCTGTCAGAAAGCTACACGAATCCGGATGGCATATCACGAGCCGCATGCCAGTATTGCGGATACTGCGAGCGGTTTGGCTGCGAATACGGAGCGAAAGCGGATCCTGTCGTTACCGTGATTCCTGTTGCGAAAAAAACCGGAAAGTTCGAAATCCGAACCCATTCTTATGTTCGAAGAATTCTGCATAAGGGCGGTAAGGCAACGGGCGTCATGTATACGGACCTCACGACCGGAGAGGAAATCGAACAACCGGCGGATATCGTAGTATCCACGGGATACGTATTTAACAATACCCGTTTGATGCTCCTCTCTAAAATCGGCAAACCATACGACTCGTCCAGCGGGTCGGGCGTGATTGGCAAAAACTATGCCTATCAGGTGATCAAGGGGAATGCCGCCGGATTTTTTGAGGATAAATTCAATTTGTTTGCCGGTGCGGGAAGCCTAGGTATGGGTCTGGACGATTTTAACGGCGACAATTTTGATCACTCGGACTTGAAGTTCATTCATGGGGGGAATATTGCCCACACCATAACCGGACAAAGACCCATTCAAAACAATCCGGTTCCGGAGGAATCACCGCGTTGGGGAAAAGAGTTCAAGGCGAATTCCTTGAAGTATGCAAACAGCGTGCTGTCCGTAGGCTCTCAGGGCTCATCAATGCCTTTCCGGCATCACTATCTGGATTTGGATCCAACCTATAAGGACGCATTCGGAGACCCGTTGATTCGAATCACGTTTGATTTCGAAGAGCAGGACCGCCAGTTGGCCAGGTATCTTTCCGATCGCTGCGCGGAGATCGTGCAGGAGATGGGAGGCCAGAACATTATGAAATTGAAAGAACTGGGACCTTACGAAATTACGACATACCAATCGACTCATAACACCGGCGGGGTGATTATGGGAGAGAACCCTGGCAATTCGGCCGTCAACAACTACATGCAAATGTGGGATATGGAAAATTTATTTGTGGTAGGCGCATCCGCGTTCCCGCATAATAGCGGCTATAATCCGACCGGGACTGTAGGTGCTCTTGCTTATCGCACAGCGGAGGGAATTCTGGAATACAGCAAAAAAGGCGGGCTGTTAGTATAGCTTGCATTATACAAAAGGAGGCAGTTTCAGAAATGTTCAAAAAAGGGTTACTGATTGTACTGCTATTGACAACTTTTGCTTTTGCAGCGGTAGCATGCGGTGGCAATAATACATCCGAGCCTGCTCCGGCTCCTGCAGAAAACGGCGGACAAGCTCCGGAAGGAGCAACCGGCGGGAATGCAACCAACGATGAAGCCATGACGCTGTACAATGCCAACTGCATGGCTTGCCATGCTACCGACTTAGGCGGAGGCGGAAGCTTTCCCAGCCTGCAAAACGTAGGATCCAAATACGATGCCAGCCAAATTGCGGGCATAATCACGAATGGGCGCAATGGAATGCCGGCGTTCCAAGGCAAGCTGACGGAAGACGAAATTAATGTACTGTCCCAATGGTTGGCTGCCAAAAAATAAGACGAACCGATTGAAAGAAAGCAGGACCCTCATGATACAATGCAGATACGGATGCATGGTAATCATGAGGGTTTATTATATTGTACAAGGAATTTTGAAACGATCTAGGAGGGGCTTTTAGAAACATGACAGAAGCATTTGTATCCCCCCATAGTACCTGTTCCCTGGATTGCAGTACGGTCGTTTGTTTTTTTGCCGGTGTCCTGATCTATCGGAATAACTTTGAAGACGCAGCCAGCGAGATAGCCCGAAGATACCCAAATGCCAAAATTGTGATGATCTTTCCTTACGGGATGGCCAACGGCAGGGAGGGGGCCGCTTTATTCCGTCTGTTGGCCCGGCAGCTTACTCAAGTCGGCTATGATCTGGCGCGTGAGCGCTCCCTTAGAGTAATCAACGCTGCGGAGATCCTCCGCGACCATGCCGCAGGCTCCGACCGCCTGATCCTGATCGGGCACAGTGCTGGAGGCGTAGTTGCCTACCGGACAGGATTATATATGAAAGAGAAGTTTGGATTGCAGAAAGTTCAGGTGTTTGCCGTGGGGTGTCCCAAATTCTATTTGAAGGACATCCCCTACAATAATCGGTTTACATATATCACGGGCCAGAATCCGGACAGGATCACCCAAATCGGCAGCTGGCGCAAACCCGGTTCGAGAGTGTACCGGGGAAGGCCGGGGCGTGAGATGCAATTGGATTTTAATCCGGATCATCAAGGATGGCGGTTTCATGCGTCCTATTTTCTGAAATCGGCCTGGACCGATTCGAACCAAACGTTCCGTACCAATTCGGAAGACCTAGTCTCCAAAATTCATGAATTGGATTCAGAGAATGAATAGTTGCCGTAATATATATTATGTAAACTAATAATTTCTTTTTGCTTCCTTTACCGAAAAGGTTATACTAATCATTGGGTTTATACGATCGTCATCAGGAGGATATGCATATGGCAATACAAGATGGAGATTCACTACAGAAGAAATTGAGGCCAAGGCATATCAGCTTTATGGCTATGGGCGGCGTCATCGGCACCGGCATATTTAAGGGAAGCGCCGAGACGATCGGTCTCGCCGGGCCTGGCGTGATTTTCTCTTATATCTTTGCGGGACTGCTGCTGTTGGTCGTCATGGGTGCCATGACGGAGATGGCTACGGTATATCCGGGGCGAAACATGAAGGACTTTGTTCGGCAAGCGTTCGGAGAGCGGGTATCCTTTGTCATGGGCTGGATGTATTGTTTTATGTGGCTGTCGGTTTGCGTGATCGAAGTGATTGCGGCAGGCAGCTTTCTGCAGTACTGGTTTCCCGACGTACCGCTGTGGATGCTGAGCCTGGCAAGCGCAGCGCTCATTATTCTCATCAATATGATGAGCGTGGGGAGCTTTGGCGAAGTGGAATTCTGGCTTGCGGGCATCAAAATCGCCATGATTATGATCTTTATCGTACTCGGGAGCTTACTGATGTTTGGAGTGATTCCGAGCTCCGATGCTCCGTTCCTTCACAATTTCACAGCGCACGGCGGGTTCCTGCCAAACGGATGGTTTGCCATCTTTTCCGCCTTGCTGGTCGTTACCTTTTCGTACGGCGGCTCCGAGCTGATCGGCCTCACATTGACAGAAACCGAGGATGCGGACAAAATCCTGCCGAAAGTCGTGCGCAATTTTATTTTACGGGTGATTTTGTTCTTCACGCTGCCGATTCTGATTATATGCGGATTGATTCCGTGGAACCAGCTCGGCGGAGAGGCGAGTCCTTTTGTTCAAGTGCTGTCGGCTACCGGGCTTCAGGGAACGGCCCACATCATGAATTTTATTCTCGTGACGGCCGTGCTGTCGGCAGCCAATTCCGGCATCTATGGCGCGACGCGCATGATTTATTCCATGGCAGCCGCCGGAGAGGCGCCAAAGAGCCTGGCCAAAACCACGAACAAAGGCATACCGCTTAATACGTTGAAACTCTGTGCAATCATACTATTAGCGGGTTCCTTGCTTGGACTGATCGCGCAGGACCAGCTGTTTCGGGTTTTGATGGCGGTCCCTGGCTTTGTCGTTGTGCTGGTATGGATCTGCATTTGTTTCTCGCAGCTGAAACTGCGCAAAGCTTATCCGAAGCAGCCCAGCTTTAAGGTATGGGGGTTCCCCTACATAACCGGGGTAACTGCCCTCTGCTTGTCAGTGATTGCGGTCCTGTTTCTTATTGACGGTCAGAACCGGGTCAGCATCAGCGTATGTCTGGCCGTTCTGCTGCTATTGGTTGTCTGGTCCATCATGAAATTCAAAAAAGAGAGCAGAGTCGGATAATTGAAGGATGACGGGCTCCAACTTCACGGCAATCGAACAAGCCGGACATGGTGTCATGATCCGGTTGCGAGCCGCATGGCTGCAAACAAGAAAACCTAAATTAGAAAGAGAAGGCGGCAGAGGAAAGAATCCTCTGCCGCTTTTTTATGCGTGGAACAAGTAAAGAAAGTGAAAGGAATGTAAAAAAGGAGAAATTGATAGCGCTTACTTATGGAAATTATAATGAATTATACATAATTTGGAGATGCCTTGATAGAATCGTCTTCATTAAAAATCTAATGACGAGGGTGCTGATGGGTTTGATGGTACATAAATTTTGCAGTCTGAAATGGCTGTCCATAGCCGGACTCTTCATCTTGATCGTGGTGACGATCCTTTTAATCGCAAAGCCTGCATTTACACAAACACATCATGAAGACGCTTATATCGCGACAGTTGACGGAGTAGAGATTCATGTAAGCGAATTTCAAAGAGCCATCGATGCCAATCGAGCAGGTATCATCAAGTATTTCCATGAAAAATATGATGCTGCACCGTCGGCCGTATTTTGGACTACGCCATACGGAGGTAACGAGATTCCGCTTGAGTTGATCAAGAAGAAGGCGCTCGAAGATAGCATCGATCAGAAAATTCGACAGATCCTTGCCAAAGAGCAGGGAGTGCTCCCCGATATCAGTTACGCCGGTTTTATGCAAAACTTCAACCTTGAAAACCAAAGAAGGCAACAAGCCATCAAGAATCATCAGGTAATTTTCGGTCCTGCTCAATATACGGAGGACGCCTATTATGAATACATGATGGCGAATACGGCCTTATCGGTCAAGAACCATCTGATGGAACATGACTGGAAGCCGAGTGAACAACAGCTGATCACGTTTTACGAGGCGAATAAGAGAAGGTTGTACCATGCACCCGCAACGGTGAAGGTACGCCAATTATCGTTATCTTTTCTGGATGCCAATCGGAATGTCGATACACTTCTCAAAACGCAGGTGAAACGGAAGATTGAGAAGGCCAGGGAGAAAATCTCATCCGGGATTTCTTTTGAGCAAGCCGTAAAGGACATTAAACAAGATGACCGGGTTACGGAGGAGGTCTATAACTTGGATAGTTACAGGCACAAGGTCAGAAGTCCGGTAGCGCAAGCTTCGGCTGACCTTTTTCCAGGGGAGGTAAGCGACATTATTGAAGAGAACGGTCGCTTCTATCTCATGCAGTGCATGGAGAAAGATCAGTTAGGTTCCAAGTATCTGGCATTTGACGGTATAAGAGAACAAGTGTTAAAGGACTATATCGATACCCAATTTGAGGAGTACGTACGTGAACGGTTAACCGATGCGAAGGTTGTATTGAATGAGGAGTTGTATAGAAATTTCCTGATGTAATCGCCGATTTGGCATTACATATATAACAATGAAAGGAATGAAGAGGATTGAGCCAATCGTTTTTCAAAAAGCTTATCTGTATGGTTTCGATTTTTGCTTTCGTTTGCAATTGGGTTACCGTTTCACCGTCGACCGCTTTAGCTGCGGGAACCACTTATTATGTGGACAGCACAGGGGGAGATGATGGGAATAACGGCACAAGTCAAGCCTCTGCATGGAGATCGTTGGATAAAGTGAACGCGACTACCTTTGCCCCAGGCGACAAAATCTTGTTCAAAGCCGGGGAGAGTTGGAACGGCAGACTGTGGCCTAAAGGTTCAGGTTCAAGCGGAAATCCGATCATTATCGATATGTACGGTTCCGGAAGCAAACCATTAATCGCAGGAATTACGTCCGAACTGGAAGCCGTATTTTTGAAAAACCAGGAGTACTGGGAAATCAACAACCTGGAGGTAACAAACAGCTCGCCGCTGCCTTTTGATCGAGATTGGGAGAATCCGCGGGGCCAAAGGCGCGGTGTTTATATCTTGAATGAGGAAGCTGGTTTATTGAATCACATCTATATCAAAAACATGAACATCCATGATGTCGATGGATCGTATACCACACGCTCCGGGGGGATTATTTTCGATTCGGTTGGGTCGATGACACCCAGCGCTTTTAACGATGTTTTCATTGACGGTAATATACTGACGGACGTGGATGCCTATGGTATATACATTGGCTCCAATTGTATCTTGCGCTACGGAATGGGCGATTTATGGCCTTGGGTGCCTAAACCATACGGGCCCTGGACGCCGTCTACCCAAGTGAAAATATCCAATAATACGGTCATCAGAGCAGCAACAGGCGGCATCGCGTGGAATGTCACCGATGGAGCGGTAGTCGAGCGCAACACCGTTCAACAAGCTACGTATTTGGCAACCAACGCTTCCATTTGGTGGGCGTATGCGGACAATAATCTCGTTCAATTCAACGAATCGTTTGCCAGTGTGAACGGCGCGGAAGACGGGCATGGCTTCGACGTGGATGCAGGAAACATCAATTCGTTGGTTCAGTACAATTACAGTCATGATAACGCTGGCGGCTTTATGCTGTTCGTAAACGACACGTACTACACAATCAATACCATCGTTAGATACAACATTAGCCAAAACGACAGAAAAAGCATATTCCGATACAGCGGTTCCATTGATAACGTCTATAACTACAATAATACGATATACGTAGGAAAATCATCCGGCAACCCGGTCATGAGCGATTACTTCACCAAGGCTTCGGGTGCTCCGCGCAACATTTATAACTATAATAATGTGTACTACAGCGTCGGCGATAAGGGATGGGATTTGACGGGCCAGACGTTTGACTACAACGCATATTACGGAGGGAACACACTCGTTCAGGCCGATGCCCATAAGATAACGGACGATCCGAGATTCGTTGATCCCGGTAGCGGCGGGAATGGCATGGATACAGTACATGGGTATCAATTGCAAGCGAATTCGCCACTCATTGGAGCAGGCATTCGTGTAAGCGATAACGGAGGGCGGGATTATTTCGGCAACCCGATATATAATGGCGCTCCCGATATCGGTGCCCACGAATACGAGGGCAGTGTGCCACCAGCCGGGAACATGCCTGATCCGATCGTCATCGTTCCGAAACGGCCAGCCAGCACACCTGTTGACAATCTGGCTACGCAGGCAGCTGCTAGTACGACATTTGAATCGTCCTCTTCAGGTCCGATCGAACATATCATCGATAATGAATACGACACGGCATGGGAAACCGGCATTACGCCTTCATTTCCGAACGATATCACGCTCGATTTCGGCGAGCAAACGCTGATCGCCAACCAATTGAAGTTAAATACTAGATACGGGCAAGAATGGGGAATCACGAACTTTGATCTTGAATACAGCAATGGTTCGGGATGGATTCCCCTGCGTACAAATATTAATCTGACTTGGGATCTGAACACGGGGGCAAACGAGATCAAATCCGTGGAATTTCCACTTACTCGATTCTCTAAAATCAGATTGAAGGTCCATGACGGTGCTAACCAATCGGGGCGAATCGCACTGAACGAGCTTGAATTGTATAACAATCCCGAACTGTCCAAAGATATGGTCACCACAACCTTTGCTACGGGGGCAGGCACCATTACCAGCATCATCGACAACAATTTGAACTCTGCATGGGGAAGTACCGGTGATATTGCCTTCCCAGGTTATATTACCCTTGACTACGGCAATCATAGCGTACCGGTCAACAAGGTTACGTTAGTTACGTTTTTTGGAATCGGGCAAGGCATCACTAATTTTGACGTGGAGTATTTCGACGGTAGCCGCTGGGTAACGGCTTTATCTGACGCATCGATCGAATGGGAGTTTAATGACAGCACCAAAGAGCGTCAGAGCGTTTCTTTTCCAACGGTAAACGCCAATAAACTTCGATTAAAGGTGAATGACGGGAATCGGATATGGGGAAACATTGCATTAAATGAACTCGTCGTTGAGCATACCTCTGATAACGTCCCCGTTACCGGAATTACGCTTGACAAACCGGAGCTCGTGTTTAATTCCTCTTCCGGCCGAAGCGTAGGGCTCCGAGCAACGGTTTTGCCTGATCATGCAACCAATAAAAATGTGACATGGAGCACGAATCAAGACCAGGTGGCAACGGTAGACGATCATGGCATCGTGACAGCAGAAGGGGAAGGAAGGGCTGTCATCACGGCTACGACGGACGACGGTGATTTTCAAGCCTCCAGCCATATTACGGTGGATTGGACGGCTCCGGAGATTACGATAAACCAAGTCGCATCCTCCGAATTTAACACGGGTGTGTTTCAACCCGAATTTGAAATGGCAGACACGCTTTCAGGTATCGACCAAGCAAAAACCGAAGTCATGTTGGATGGGAAGGTCATAACGGATCTAATGGGTATTCCTTTATACAAATTTGAGCTGGGTACACATACATTTACGATAAAGGCTGTGGACATAGCAGGGAATACATCTACACAATCCGTAGACTTTCAAGTGAAAACAAGTTATGCCTCTCTTGAGGAACTGGTTCAACGTTTTGCAGACGAGGGAACAATCAACAACAAAGGGATTGCTAACAGTCTGCTGAAAAAATTGCAAAAACAAAACCTAAGCAGTTTCATTTCAGAAGTCCATGCACAAAAAGGGAAACATATCTCCACCGAGATTGCGGAATATTTAATACGTGATGCAGCAACGCTCCATAATCCATAGCAGATTATTTATTCGCCGTCATCCATGCCATTATATTGCTGGCGGACTCATTAGATTCATAGCCTACATTATTCTCATAGCTACGGCTCATGCGCAAACTTCCTTGCATGTGAGACCGTAGTTTTTTTTGCCAGTTCATACTCCGTTCATATTGTCGTTACGGGGAGTACATCTTCATTGGTTAAGATTTCATTAGCGGCACATGGAGGAAGCCTAACCAACCGATCAGGACAGGAGAAGATGAGCGTGACACAAACTGAGAAAGTGAATACGAGGAACGGGAAGAAATCCGAGAAAGCACGAAGTATATTGCTAAAAATCATTGGAGCAATCGTTATTGCCATCTTTCTTTTTCTGGGCATTGTGTATATCAGCAATGTGATCAGCAGCCATTCCGAAGCGAAGCGAATAGAGCCCTATGGCCAACAGGTATCTGTCGATGGCAAAAACATGAATGTATATATTCAAGGAGAAGACGAAGAAACGATTGTACTCCTTCCAGGTGCCGGAACAGCAGCACCCGCTCTTGATTTTAAGCTGCTGATCGATGAATTATCTCCATTTTATAGAGTTGTTGCCGTTGAACCTTTTGGTTATGGCTTAAGTGATGGAACCGATAAAGAACGAACCACGGAGAACATCGTAAGTGAAGTCCATGAAGCTCTACAGCAGCTTAATATTAACCGTTATACGCTCATGGGCCATTCCATTGCAGGCATTTACGGAATTGATTATGTGAGCAAATATCCAAACGAGGTAAACGCATTTGTCGGCATTGATAGCAGTGTTCCGACACAACCAGGCATGGACGTTAAATTCCCAATGAAAAAGTTCGCGTTTCTTAAAAAATCAGGTCTTATGCGATTGATGATGAAGCTCGGTCCCGATCCCTATGCTGCACTAGCATTTGATGACCATACCAAAGAACAAATGAGATTGATTACGAATAAAAACGCGTTAACCGCCACGATTTTTAACGAGATGGAGCATATTCCTTCTAATTTTAAAGGGGCTCAGGATTTAACCTTCCCTAAAGATCTTCCGCTTCTTCTCTTTGTACAAGCGGATAATCCAGACTTTCCAACCTGGATTCCATTGCATGAAGAGCAGGTAAAGGATTCTGACTACGGAAAAGTAATACCCCTTGAAGGAGAGCATTATTTGCATCATACCGAGTACAAAGACATTGCAGAAACCTTTAGCGAATTTATCGAAGAAGTAAAGGAGGGGCAAGCCCTTTAACGAAAATGTGCATAGAATGGATTCAATGAAAAAGCCGGGCTTTCCTTCTATGAAGGAATCCGGCTTTTTGTTGGATCAATGAGTTATTTCTTTGAAGGCGTTGCCGATTTGTATTCGATAACTTGCAATACTTTCGGTTCAATAGCTTTTAACATTTGATCATTTGAAAGGTTGTTGGCAGGAAGTTCGCCATTCGCTTCACTTTGGATTTGCAAGTCAACCTGTGATTGTGCAATGACATCCACAACCTGCTGCTTCGAGACATTTTTGGATGCTGCAATCTCCACTACGGATTTACCTTTAGCTAATTCTTGCTTTAGTTCAATCGGGCCCATGTTGAGTAAGGAAAAAAGTTTGTCGTCATTCAAAAAGGCATCTGCAAAATAATCAGGCTTGCCATCCGTAGTGAAGAAACCTTCTACTTTATCGTCTGAGGACGACGTTTCACCTCCAATCAGCGAAAGACTGATGGAATGGTCCTGAACCAGTACCTGGTAGAAGGGGGCTGTTGATCCCTTTTGGATGTAATTCAGCATCAACGTTTTCTGATCCGGGTTCTCCATTGGCTCCATAGCAAACTCGTACGCTTCGATGCTGCCGTATAATGCATGGATCAGATGATCGGCCTTCGACTTGATTTCCTGTTCGGTTAAAGCCGTCAGCGGCTTCTCCTTAGGCTCCCAATTCTCTTGAATCACGTGTTCGATCTCACCCGTCACACTGTTGGTATGAAGGGCTATCTTTTTGCCGGTTCCTCCTTTTTCCTGAAGGATGATGCTGGTTTGGACACCTTGAACGGTGCTTGCATCGATGATCTCAAACTTTTTGGTTTCGGGAAATGCGCGGTACAGCTTCTCAAGGGTAGCTTTGCCAATCTCATCCGTCTTGACTTGTTCAGCGGTCATCGGCGTTCTGGTCAGCATTTCAATCAAGGTAGGTGCAGCAAATGCTGCGGTTGGAATCAAAATCGCCGTTGCTACTATTCCAGCTATAAAACGTTTTTTCATGGTTTTTCCGCTCCTTTGTCTTTGCAAATATTGTGTATAGGATTGCTCGATTCGGTTGGTAATGGCTTGAGGGCAATCCAACGTTTCTGCTTCTTTGCGCAGATGCTCTCGGATTTTGCGTTCAATAGTCATTGATCTTTTCCATCCTTTCCGGGGGGAGATTCCATATGTTTTTTCGAAGTGCCTGGATGCCCGCATGACATCTGGACTTGACGGTACCCAGCGGAATATCGAGTAGGGTCGCAATCTCCTCCAGCGTATAGTCGTGAAAAAAGCGGAGGATAATGACCGTTCGCTGTTTATCCGTCAGTTTGTGGATGGCCTGCGATATCATTTGGTTCGTCCCGTCCATTAACACCGAAGGTTGATCCCAATGCGACTCTTCCCGGGCGAAGGCACGAATGCGCTCGAAAATTCGGAATCTCCGCCAGCGCTTGACTCGAAATCTTTGCACTTGACGGATGACGAGGCCATGCAGCCAGAAATGGAAAGGTCGGTTCGTATCGTAATTGGCCAGCGACGTCCACATTTGCATATAAATCTCATTCATGACATCTTCCCGGTCCTGCGGATGATCCACCAGAAAGGAAACGGTCCGGTAGACGTCCTGATAGGTGGCATCATACATCGCATGAAATGCCTGTTGATCACCGTCTTTCATTTGTTTGAGTAATTGGAACATATATTCACTTTGCATTCAGAGGGCCCTCCTGGGTAAGCAGCTTACACCCTATATTGTCTCTCTATCGAAAAAAGGTTCGGGTTTTTGATTATTTTTTCATAAACGATCGCTGCGTTACTTTAAGTTTCAAAGGCGATGTAAGCTGGAGGAATTAACATTGGTTGATAAAATGATGACTCGGCAGTCTCTATTATAGAAGCGCTGGATATGAATTTACTATGGAATACGTGGAAAAGTAGAAGATACTCTATCTGCTGGTCAACAAGGAATAACTTAAAAACCTCGTATCCTTCACGGATACGAGGTTTTTTTAATCATGGAGGGGGTTTGAAGATCCATGCCAAGCAAAATCAATGTGGGAAGGCATTGAATATACGCTAAACATTGCGGAGCCTCCGGGATCCAGGGTGATCAATCTGAAATACAACGGAGTAGACCTCCCGGACGAGAAGGAGCTGGATGTGGTCATGAACAGCTACCGGGCAAGCGGAGGAGGAGACTACGTCATGTTCCGGGGCAAGAAAGTGATTCGCGAGATTCTCATCGATACCGCAGAGTTAGTAGAGGAGTATATATCAGGACGTGGGTTCATAACGGCTTCTTGCAATCACAATTGGAAAGTGATCGTCGAAGCCAATGTCTCGCTTCCAAAGATCGCGAAATAAATTCATCTATTGATGACAATACTTGTCACTATTAGCGATTATGATTGATCTGAGCACGTCATCCGATTTCCTCTCTCGGGGGGAAGGAACGTGTAACCGATTTTACCAAGCAGAGAACGAGTTTCTCAAGGAGGGATGGGGTTATCATGTATAGAACCGTTGCCGATTTCCTCACGGAATGGAAGGACGAAGCCGCTCTAACGCAAAGGATTTTAGACAGTTTGACGGATGAATCCTTACAGCAGCAAGTATATCCTGAAGGGAGGACGCTCGGAAGGATTGCATGGCACTTCGTAACGAATATTCCTGAATATTTGTCTGAATTTGGCCTTGTCATCGAGCAGATACCAAATTCAGCAGAAGTACCCGCGGCGAAGGAAATCGCGGAGACGTTTAGGCTTCTAAGTTCCGACGCAGCAAAAGCAGTTGAAGAACAATGGACGGATGAGACGTTAACGCAGGTTCAGAATGCTTTCGGTCGTCAGGAATCCAATGCTACCATCTTCATGGGATTGATCAAGCATATTGTCCACCATCGGGGACAGGTTACCGTTCTGATGCGACAAGCGGGATTGAAGATCCCGGCGGTATATGGTCCTTCAAAGGAAGGGTGGATTCAAATGGGAGTGGAACACCCGCCGCTGTGAACCTGTACGAGCTTGTTAAACTCGCCATTTGCAAGCAAATGAAGCCGCGAATTTCGCGGCTTTTTTTGTTGAATCTTTCCCTCCCGCAGCGAGGATTTTATAGTAAAATGAAATTTGTGGGTTTTATGATCGATCAGGATCGTGAATTTTCTGGTAGAGGAGTTATTGAGCAAGGTGAAAAAATTATATTCAACATGGTTCGGGAACTACTGGAGCCCCTATCTGGTTATGGCTATGGCCGGTATTCTCAGCGCCGTCTATTTCGGTATCACCCATACGGTTTGGGCCGTAACCGGTGAGTTCACCCGTCTGGGCGGGCATCTTCTGGAATTCGTGGGGGTGGATGTTTCCGGCTGGGCGTACTTCGACCTTGTCCATATGAACGGCACGACCTGGACGCGGACCGACGGATGGATCGTCTGGGGCATGTTCATCGGAGCCCTGATTACGATTCTGCTAAGCGGCAATTTCAAGATCCGCATGCCGAGACAGAAGCGGCGGTATGTACAGGGGTTTGCCGGAGGCATCATCGCGGGTTTCGGAGCCCGACTGGCCCTGGGCTGCAACCTCGCTGCCTTTTTTACCGGTGTGCCTCAGTTCTCGCTTCATGCCTGGATCTTCATCGTGGCTACGGGGGCAGGCACTTTCCTGGGTGCCAAGCTGGTCAACACAAGGTGGTGGAAAGGCAAGCCCGTGCTGAAAAAAGGCGGCAGCCTGCCGAGCGTTAAACAGGGTAAAAACCGGCAACCGCTCTTTGGGGCGGTACTCGGTCTGACTTACCTCGCGCTGATTGTCTGCTTCTATGCAACGGGCCGCACCATGCTGGGGACCGCCGCCCTATTCGGCGCAGCGTTCGGCATCTTGATTGAACGAGGGCAGATCTGTTTCACTTCCGCTTTTCGTGATCTGTGGATCAGCGGCCGGGCCACGATGACCAAAGCGATCACTTTGGGCATGGCAGTCAGTTCCGTCGCCACGCTGGTCATTATTCTTGTGTACGGATTAGAGCCGATTACGAAAATTGCCGCTCCCAGCACCTTGATTGGCGGACTGCTGTTCGGTCTGGGCATCGTCATGGCCGGCGGCTGCGAAACCGGCATGATGTACCGTTTGATGGAAGGACAGGTTGTCTTCTTGCCTGTGTTTATCGGTAACATTGTAGGAGCTACCGCATTAGCATACGCTTGGGATCACATGGGGGTATACGATCTGCTTGTGAAGAGCGGCTCGCCTGTCAACCTGATCACCGCCATGGGTCCGGCGGCTGCTTTAACGGTTACGCTCATCGTACTCGGGGTCGGATTCGCTGTCGCCGCGTACTGGCAAAAAAACTACCGCTTCGGCGTAGGATTCAAGAAAGGGGATGCAACCCATGTCCGTTGATTTTATTCTGGATCTCCGGGGGGAATCTTGTCCTTACCCGGTCATCTATACACTCGAAACGCTGCGTGATATGAAAAAAGGACAAATGCTTCAGGTCATTTCAGACTGTCCGTCCGCGTTTCGGAACGTGCCGGAGGAAGTCGTCAAGCACGGCTACACCATGGCACAGGAACCGGTCAAAAATGGCCAGGAGTTCAGCCTGTTCATTCAGGCGTAACAGGATCATCATATTTGCAGGAAAGCCCCCTAGTGAATGGGGGCTTTTTCGCGTGCATACGGGACTTGGGAATCCGAACTTCCTTTGGCAGCATGGTTGCTGCCGTTTTCACTTGCAGAAGGAACATGAGCGGTGACTATGTTACAGGTTGAGTGCTTGCAAACCGTGTCCTTTGTCACGGCTTGGGTGTGAAGAGAAGGGGGATCGCCGGTCGGATTTTGTTCATGGCGCGCTCTTTAGTCTCATCCAGCACATGGGTATAAATCTGCGTGGTGGATATATCCTCGTGTCCGAGGAGCTCCTGCACAGCACGCAGATCAGCTCCGTTGCGCAGCAGCTCGGTGGCAAAGGAGTGTCTTAACTTATGAGCGGATAGAGATTGCCCGGATAACTGCGGAAACTGCTCGGTCATCGCCTCAAACGTCTTCTCGGCTATCGTCTGCACCATGCGTTTACTGATTCTGCGCCGAAACTGCGATACGAAGAAGGCGTTATCCTTTGAGCTTCTGGGTGCCATCCGTTCTTCCAGGTACATTTGCAGCAGCTTGTTCAATTCGGCGGGGAGGGGGATGTATCTCCATTTATTTCCTTTACCCAGCACTCCGATGCTGGAGTTCTCCAGATCAAAGTCCGATACATTCAGCTTCACGATCTCGCTAACCCGAAGACCTGCATAAGCCATAAGCGCAATGATGGTCACGTCTCGAATTTTATATCTTCCTTCAATCCCGCTCAGGCAAGCATCCAGAATCGGCTTTTGAAGATAAGTAGGCTGACGGTTTTTCTCCACCTTGGCTTTTTCGATATCCATGGCAGGATTGGTGCTCGCCAATTTGAAACGGATCATGACTTTGTAGAAGAGACGGATGGCGGACTGGCAGCGATTTCGATATCGTGCGCCGGCACCGCTTTCCCGCACCTGCGTCAGATAATACATCACATCAATGTCTGTGATATCCGTAATGGGTTTCCCTTCAAGGCTGTTCAGAAAGTGCTTGATATCATGAAGATAGGCCTGTTGTGTATCCTTGGCGTATTCGCGATCCTTCATATAGGAGAGAAACAGCTTCATTTCCCGCTCATAGTGCTCAAAAACTTCGGTATAGTTCATCGCTTCACACCCGTCCAATCGTTTAGAACAGAAATTACATTAAATATAGATTTAATGCAATTTTTATTATAGCAAAATCGAGCAATTTGGCAAAATGATAGCGGCCGTCCAGCGTATGCCAGTTGCAAATTCCGTCAATGGAGTGGAAGCCGTCAACAAAGTCGTAGTCGTGGGAAAATATAAAAAGCACGCCAAGTCCATATCGATGGCTAGGCGTGCTTTGTCGGAGAGTTGATTCGATAATCTCAGTACTTGATTTTAAGAGTGTCATCAGGAAGATACACGCCCTCGGAGCGGGTAATCGGAAGCTTCTGTTCCGCGGAGAAGCCGATGGTTTCCCCGTCCCTTAGCGTGACGTCCTGCTCCACGATGTATAAAGCAATGTCCACCAGGAATTCACGGAGCTCGGCAGGGGTCGCCTGGCTGTCCAGCACCTCGATCTCATCCTTGCCGAAGGCTCTGAGCCCATAGGTATATCCGTTGATTCCGGTTTCGGTGCCAACTAAACCAAAATATAAGAGATTTAACAGGGGAAACAGATCTTCGGTCTTCATCGTTTCGGCCATATCGATATAGAACTCAGGCTGAAATACGGTGCCGGACGAGTAGAGCCCGACGGCATTCGGCAGCTTCAGGCAGCTGGCCGCCAGTTTGGCGTACACTTTTCCGCTATCCAGCGGAGACGCGGAGCGCTTCAGCACGGCCAGAATAAGCTGGGCAACATGGGTTTGGGTGACCTCGGCGGCCTCGGGCCACAGGTAGTTCCCTTGAGCGTAATGCTCGGCCTCGCCATCCGGCACCGGGGCATTGATGAAGCTGACTGCAATCATGCAGCCCTCCGCCTCAAAGACCAGCATGCCTTCCTTCTCCTCTTCGGCGCTGCCGTCTTCCGGGGAGCAGGAGATGCTCCAATCGCGCAGAAGATTGGCTTGGATCTGCTCCAAATCGCATTCTGGCGAGTTCAACAGAACGAAGCCGTTGAATATGCCGGATGACGTTTGGTTGTCTGCCGCGTCATCCTCTGGATTCTCCGCCGATTCATACTGCGCCGCCTGTTGCATCCAATACTCCCGGATCATATTGACCATGGATATCGCTTCCTCCTCCGCGGTGGCAGGATGATAAGGCCGCATCTCACTGAATACATGACCGCAATGCTCGGTGTCCGAGGCATGTTCATAACCGCCGCACACGCCAACCAGCCATTTACCAAGCATGGATTTCTTATATTTAAATATGTAGTAATGCATGCCATGGAGATTGAATTCTCCGGCTAATTCGATTTTTCTGGGCTTATGTCCAAGCTCTCGTTCATTTGCAAGCCATTCGATCATGGCTCGCTTGGCCGCTTGCTGTTGGACTGTCGTCATGGGTTTCTCTCCTTAACTATGTGTGATATATTAACTGTTATATTTTACAAGCTATTGAATGGCTCAGCAATAGAGGGAAATTGCTAGTCTATGACCAGAAGATGGTATGACCATTGCCGTCTTCACATATAACTGGCAGGATGGTTACATAGAATGTGGAATAGGGTGTTTCGTTAAAATTATAAAAATGCTGAGATGGCATGAGAGGTGAGAATGTGAAACTTGCAAGGATTTCATATGAACAGAAGAGCGTATTGCGCAGCCTCATGGAGTTATATCAATACGATATGAGTCCGTATGAGGATGACAGCGATAATGACGTTAACGAGTACGGTCTTTACGATTATAAGTATGTAGACCATTACTGGACCGAAGAGGGACGCCACCCTTACTTTGTCAAAGTATCCGGGAAGCTTGCCGGATTTGTGTTGGTGAGGGAATTAGAAGCATCAGATCTTTCAGATCCCGGTTACTCCATGGCAGAATTTTTTATTCTTAAGAAATACCGCAAGCAGGGTATCGGCAAACAGGCGGCATTCCAAGTATTCGAATGGTTCAGGGGGAAGTGGAGCATCGCTTGGTTGGAAAAAAATCTGCCGGCGCAAAACTTCTGGACAACGATCATCTCGGAATATAAGGCGGGCGAATATTCGGAAACCACGTATGCAGGCAACCCTGCCATCGAATTTTATTCTTAGCATTCAGCACTTACGAAAAGTTCTTGTTAAGCGAGTCGGACGATTGTATTATGGAAGGAAAAGTAGCCGGAGATGATCTTATGAGCAGGATTCAATTCTCAGTTCAAGTTCGATTGGTATCCGATCTTTCCCGATCCAAGCAGTTTTATGAAGAGGTGCTCGGTTGTGAAGTGAACGATGTTTGGGCGGTCAGGGATGATTTTGCGCTAGGTTTCAAACTGATTCAGGCGGCAACGATGACGGACGTTAACCCGAATCCGCCAGGCCAGGATCAACAGACGCCTTGGGATACATACGCCTATGTGGATACGCACCGCGAATTAGACGAGTTGTATGAAGAACTAACCTCTCGCGGGGCAGAAGTGGTACAAGAGCCTGTGCTCATGGAAGCAGACTGGGGCGTGTGGAAGGATTTTGCGATCAAGGATCCGGACAATTACGTGATTGCATTTGGCTCCGGTAAAAGGAACTGACGGTGTGATGATGGACATCGATCTGAAGCGGATTTTGATAAGCAGCGACCCTTCCCTCCTGGATATGGATGCCATTGTACATTTTTTGCGTCAAAGCTATTGGGCTAACGAACGCTCCGATGAAAAAATTAAGAAATCGCTAGAGGGCTCAACATGTTTTGGCGCCTATATCGACAACCGGCAGATCGGATTTGCCAGGGTCGTGACCGACGACGCAACCGTGTATTGGTTATGCGATGTGTTTGTGGATGAGTCTTACCGTGGGCATGGCATAGGAAAGAAGTTAATCGAAACGATTACCACCAGCGATGACTACCGAAATTTATTCGGCATCTTGTCGACGCGGGATGCCCATGGTCTATACGAACAATATGGATTTGTCCGCGATCACGGAAAAACGTTGACTCGATTGCCGGACTTTCTGAGAAAAGCATAATTTTACATAAGAGACGACATGTGATACAAGCAAAACCCTGTTAAGGAAGGGGTACTTTCATCTATGATTATTTGGGTGAACGGTGCATTCGGCTCGGGCAAAACCCAGGCTGCGCATGAGCTGCAGCGAAGAATACCGAACTCGTGCGTGTACGATCCGGAGAATGCAGGTTATTTCATTCGCGATAATCTTCCGAAGGATGCCACACGCGATGATTTTCAGCATTATCCGATGTGGAGGGAGTTTAACTACTCCATGTTCAAGTATATGGACCAGGAATCCGATCAATTGATCATTGCTCCGATGACCATATCAAACGCGTCATATTTCGATGAAATCGTTGGGAGCCTGAGACGGGATGGCGTTGTTGTCCGGCATTTCACCTTGTGTGCTTCCAAGGAAGTCCTGCTAAGACGATTGCGGAGCCGAGGGGAAGGTGCGAATTCGTGGGCAGCGCAGCAAATCGATCGGTGCATGAGCGGATTCTCGAATGAAGTGTTCCAGCGTCATATCGATACCGATCATCTGTCAATCGACGAGGTGGTAGAAACCATCGGTGCTTTGGCCGATGTGAAGCTATTGCCCGATAACCGCAGCAATAGCAGGAAGAAATTCGACCGTTTAAAAACCAAGTTTGCGCACATTCGGTTTTTTGGATAACCCAAGGGTTGTGATTGATCAAACCATATGAAAAAAAGACGATTTCTCTTGACGAGAAGTCGTCTTTTTTTGTGCATTGAACATGAATGAAATCCTGACCTATTAAAATATTTAAATACAGCTAAATATTTTGCCTATGCGAAAAATAGATCCTGATTGCTCGGATATTATGGATTAAATCAAGCTTTTGAAGAAATGAAATGAGATACCGCGTGTACGAATTTATAAAATAACATTGACAAAAACCTAAAGATGGATTATTTTTTGTACATAGGAATTAAAGTTGCATTAATGCAAAACAATTGTACGACGGCAGGACGAGGTTTTCATTTACATTAGAATGGTCGACTCATTATTTATTTGGAGTGGAGGAGAAGAAGATGAAGAACAAGAGGACTAGTAGAGGCAGGATATTCATGGGGGCAGCCATTCTGGGTTTGTTGCTGGTATTATCCGCATGCGCATCGGGAGAAGCGAAGCAGAGCGGAGCGGCAACCGAGCAGGCCGACAAGAAAATACGCGTGGTAACCACTATTGGACAGATTGCGGAACCCATCTCCGTCATCGGAGGAGATCGGGTGGAGGTGCTGAGCTTGATGGGACCTGGCGTCGATCCGCATTTATATAATGCCACACAAGGCGATATCAAGAAGTTGGATAGCGGGGATGTTATTTTCTATAGCGGACTTCATCTGGAAGGCAATATGACGGAAATCTTCGAACAGATCGGAAAAAACAAACCCGTGCTGGCGATAGCGGACGCCATCCCGAAGGATCGGTTGCTTCAGGATGACACGCAGGCGACCGATCCCCACGTATGGTTTGATATCGATCTATGGAAGACCTCCTTGGACTCTGCAGTGGAAGAGCTGAAGTCGCTGTCTCCCGCCGATGCCGACTATTTTGAAGAGAACAAGCAGAAGTATTTTGCGCAATTGGATGAGCTGAAAGCGGAGGCAAAAGATAAGCTGGGGCAAATACCGGAAGAGCAGCGGGTCATGGTTACCGCTCATGATGCCTTTGGGTATTTCGGCCGTATGCATGGTCTGGAAGTCGTCGGCCTTCAAGGCCTGAGCACTGAGGATGAAATCGGCCTCTCGGATATTAACGGCACGATCGACCTACTGCTGGAACACAAGGTGCCTGCCGTATTCGTCGAGTCCAGCGTCAACCCGGCATCGATCAATGCCGTCATTGAAGGAGCTGCCAAGAAAGGACTAAATATTAAGCTTGGAGGCGAGCTCTTCTCCGATGCCATGGGCGAGACGGGAACGACGGAAGGCACTTATATCGGAATGTACCGTCATAATGTCGAAACAATCTATCATGCGTTAACAGGAAGTGGTGAATAAGATGTCTGTACTTGAAGTTCAAGATCTCCATGCATCGTATCGAAAAAATAAAGTGCTTCACAACGTGTCCTTCAGCGTGGAGCAGGGCTCGCTAACCAGCATTGTCGGGCCGAACGGTGCCGGCAAATCCACCTTGCTGAAGGTCATGCTGGAGCTTCATCCGAAGCTGTCGGGGAATGTTTCCTTCTTCGGGTCCAGCTTAAGCCAAACGAAAACCCGCGTCGGCTATGTGCCGCAGCGGGGGTCCGTGGACTGGGATTTCCCGACCGATGCATTGGATGTCGTCATGATGGGTTTGTACGGACGGGTAGGGTGGCTGAAACGGCCAAACAAGAGCCATAAGGATAAGGCGATGGCATCGCTTGATCAGATGGGCATGGCAGACTTTGCCGACCGGCAGATCAGTCAGCTCTCCGGCGGACAGCAGCAGCGCGTATTTCTCGCAAGGGCGCTCGTTCAGGATGCCGATCTCTATTTCATGGATGAGCCGTTAGCTGGAGTCGATGCCGCAACCGAGCGGGCGATTATGACAACCCTGAAGGATCTGAAAAAGGCGGGCAAAACCGTGATGGTGGTCCATCATGATCTGCAGACGGTTGAAGATTATTTCGACCATGTGCTGCTGTTGAACCGTACGGTCATTGCGCACGGGAAGACGGAAGACGTCTTCACGAAGGATCAAGTTTACCGCGCATACGGCGGTTCGCTTCGCTGGATGAAGGAGGCGTAAAGCATGCTCAATTCATTATTGTCGCCGAACACACAGTGGGTACTGTTAAGCACGTTAATCCTGGGCATGGCAGCCGGCATGATCGGCTGTCTTGCCTATTGGAAGCGGCAAAGCCTGATGAGCGATGCATTGTCTCACGCGGCGCTGCCGGGTGTCGTGATCGCATTCGCTTTGACGGGAAGCAAGAACCTGCTGGTCATGATTCTCGGGGCAGCCGCCAGTGCTTTAATCGGGGCCTGGATGATCCAGTGGATTCGGACTTCCAGCCGCATTAAAGAGGATACGGCGATGGGCATGATACTATCCGTGTTTTTCGGTTTGGGCATTATGCTGCTGACGATCGTGAACCGTACGGGCGGCGGGAATCAAAGCGGACTGGATAACTTTATTTTCGGGCAGGCGGCATCCATGGTTCGCAAGGATGTGGTTACGATGCTAATCCTGGCTGTTCTGGTCATTCTCGTTGTCTCGATTGGTTTTAAAGAATGGAAGTTATTTCTGTTTGATCCCGATTTTGCCCGGGGGTTAGGGCTGAACGGCAGACTGATGAATACCCTCTATATGGGAGTGCTCGTTCTCGTCATCGTCATCGGCATTCAGGCCGTCGGCGTCATATTGATGGCGGCCATGCTGATCATTCCGTCCGTCAGTGCAAGATACTGGACACAATCCTTCAAAATGATGGTCATTCTGTCGGCTGTATTTGGAGGCGGCGCCGGGTTCGTCGGTACACTCGTGAGCACTCTGGGAAAAGGATGGCCTACAGGGCCCTTCATCGTTGTAGCTTCCTCCGTGTTGTTCACGATCTCTCTGGTCTTCGGCGCAGAGAAGGGTCTTCTGATTCAGGCTCTGCAGCTCCGCTCCCAGAAAAAAGAGCATAGGGACGCGGGCAGTCAAACCGTTCTTGGTCCCCGGATTTCCGAGAGGGGGAGCAATCAATGACTTATACCGCATGGATCTTACTCACAGCCTCGCTCGTCGGATTGTCCTGCGGCATCGTCGGCGTGTTCCTGATTCTGCGCCGAATGGCGATGATGGCCGATGCCATCAGCCACACCGTGCTGCTCGGCATCGTCACGGCGTTTATCGTCACCCGAGAACTCAGCGGTCCGCATATGCTGGTCGGTGCGATCATAGCCGGCCTGCTGACGGCGGTACTGGTTCAATGGTTTCATTCCCGGGGCGTACAGCAGGACGCATCCATCGGCGTTGTTTTCACAACCTTGTTTGCCATCGGCGTCATCCTGATTGCGACCCAGGTTGGCAACGCCCATCTGGATACAAAGCATGCGCTCATGGGCGAAATCACGTTTGTGCCATGGGATGTGATGCACGTTCCGCTTCTAGGCGAGGTACCGAAAGCGACCTTTATGCTGGCAGCCGTTCTCTTGGTCGTGCTTATCGTGATCCTGGCATTCTATAAAGAATGGAAAATCACCTCCTTTGATCCGGCACTTGCGGCCAGCATCGGCATTCCCGTCGTGCTTATGCATTATGTGTTCATGTCGCTCGTCTCCATCACAACGGTGGCCTCCTTTGATGCCGTGGGGGCGATCATGGTGGTGGCTATGTTAATAACGCCTGCCGCGGCTGCTTATCTATGGACCGATAAACTCTCCATCATGCTGGCGCTAAGCGGGGCCTTTGGCGTCATATCGGCATTTATGGGCTATTATATCGCGGTATGGCTGGACACCTCCATTTCGGGATCCATGGCATTCGCAACCGGAATCGTATTTATCATCAGCTTTCTGTCCTCTCCGCGACATGGCGTGCTTTCCCGTTATATTCATAAGTTCAAAACGCATGACAGGGAGAAGAAAGTGGAAGGAATTTCTTAATGTGAGATATTGAAAGAAGCTTGGGGGATAGGCTGCCCGGCTTCTTTTTTTATCTGCGACATACAGCGTGGTATAATTGGAAAAAATCACCTCCGCCTGTGCCGGAGGCTTCATGAAGGAGTGAGGTACCTATGCAGTTAGAGTCCCCTAGACTGACGATCCGCGATTTCCGGGATGAGGATTTTGCGAGTATTCATGCCTATGCTTCAGATCCAAGAGTGACCGAGTATACGATGTGGGGACCCAATACGGAAGAAGATACATGGAAGTATGTAGGGGAAATCCGCCGAATGATAGAGCAGAGCCCCCGTGACAGCTACGAGCTGGCGATCGTATTAAAGGATGGCGGCCAATTGATCGGAGGCGTGGGGCTTCATCGATCCGATACGAATGCAGAGCTTGGATACTGTCTGAATCCCGCTTATTGGCGGCAGGGTTATGCTACCGAGGCCGCTAGGGTCATGTGCCGCTTCGGCTTCGAGGAACTGGGAGTCAACCGGATCTATGCCACCTGTCGGCCGGGAAACGTCGGGTCTGCTAGCGTCATGCGTCACATCGGGATGAAGCAGGAGGGGCATCTACGGCAGCACTTATGGTTTAAGGGCCGTTATCATGATTCCTATTTATTCTCCATCCTGAAAGAAGAATTCGACGGGAGGAAATGACCAACCGTCTTGAAAAGGAGCACCTGCCCGTATGGTAAATAGCGAGTTATTGATCCGCCATAACGGAATATCGATTTACGAGGAAACGTCAGGCAAAGTGTATTATACCAAGGAAAATTATGTGTCCGTTGTTGTTCTGGCAAAGGATGGCGATCAGCTGCTGCTGATCCGTCAATACCGAGCGGCCGTGGATGATTACGTTATTCAGCTGCCTGGCGGCGGCGTAGGCGAGGAAGAGGACCTGGAATCGGCGGCTCGACGTGAAATGCTGGAGGAAACAGGCTTCATCTGCGGTGAGCTTCACTACCTAGGCAAGCTGTACCCGGCGTCCTGGAGGTGCAACGAGATCGCTCATGTCTATTATACCGATGAGGTAATAAGCCAATCCGGCCAGCAGCTCGAGGGATACGAGCGCATTGACGTGGTACGTATGAGCGTCACGGACTGCTGGCACGGGATAAAGGAGAATAAGCTGCAGGATTCCGAACTGATTTTTGCCATGATGCAGGGCTTGCTTAAGGAATTCATTCAGCCATCATAATACGGAGGTTCTTGATTAAATGGATTTTGTAGAGATTTTCATGATTGTGATAAGTATCGTAGTTTCCATCATTGTTATTCGTTACGCCATCAATTCATCCAAAATCATCATTAGAATGGATGCCATGCTTCAAGAGATGAGAGCATTGAGAAAAGAAATTCAAGAGATCCGTGCCAATGAACATATTATCGATAAAAAAGTTTAGTTATCAGTCAAATTCATTGGAATTATACGGCTGCCTTTAGTGTAGGTTTCATTCTACGCCATGGGCAGCTTTTTATTGTTAATGATGGACGTATTCATCATTTTGCATGGTCCTGCAAACTTGTCGAGGAGGAGTCGAATATACTCTATTACGAGCGGATAAGGAGGTCGACATTATGGGAAGGCACTTGCTGATCTATGACGTGCCCTGGTGGATCCTGGGTAAGAATGCCAAGGTTATTCAGCAATATCATCCATCGTTGGACCTCATGTCTATGAGCGAATTGGATCTCTATCTTGAACACAAAAGCAGTGGAGAGTTGAATCACCAATATGATCACATATCCGCCATGTGTCTTGGCATTGCGGCTTATTGCGTTTTCAAGAATATCCGCATCGATTCAGCGGCAGCCGTCTCCTATTATTACTTCAGTAAACACTACGAAACCTATAGGGAATGGAAGGATGAACTCGTTCCCGATCCTGACTTTCTCAGGCTGGTCCTTCCTAGAATCGGAAAGCTGGGCGCTATAAATCGGAGACTGGCCTCCATCTTGCAGGCTGTAGCGCCGAACACATCTGTGGAGTATATCGGTCATTTCGTGGATGACAAATTGTTTCAGCCATTGCCTATGGCTCGAATAGACAATGCTCCATTCGTGATCGGATGGGCCGGAGATCCCTCGAAAACCTCTAAAAACTACAATACTTTGTATATGCGGATTAAAGAGCATTTCAAGAGTGACGAAGGAATCGCTTTTATCGAAACTTCCGGTGCTCACACTTACGAAAGCATGCCGGGTTTTTATCATAAGTTGAACTTGTTGTTGAACACGGGAGCCAATGAAGGAAGCGGGGCTACTGTGCTGGAAGCGTATGCTTGCGGGGTTCCCGTTCTTTCCACGAATGTCGGTAATGCAAAAGATGCAGCTCACCCGGCTGCCCATGGACTGATATTGGATAGTGACTCTCCCGAAGATTTTATACACAAGATTAACCATTGGAGAAGTCGGACGGATGAACTTCGAGAAATCGGGTTAAGGTGCAGGAGTCATATAGAGTCAGGTTGGAGGATCGACCATGCGATGAGCCGATGGCTCCGCGTTTTGTTTCAAATTTAGTCAAGCTCTGCAGGTGAGGAGGAAGAAAAAGATGTTTGACCAAGTTTCCGTTCTGATTCCCTACCAGTCGGATCAAGGCGGGCCGAGGGATGCTGCGCTCAGGTGGGCGCTGGATTTCTACTCACGGACGATGCCGGGCATAGAAGTATGCATCGGTGAGGTCTCCGGTAATCCATTCAGCAGGTCGAAAGCCATTAACCGCGCAGCCCGCCAAGCCACCAGAGATGTATTCATGATTGCCGACTGTGATATCGTATATGATCCCAACCTCGTGCTGGAAACGATATCTTACGTGAATGATCGTCAATGGGTTATCCCGTTCAGTCGTATATTACGGCTGCCGGAGGACATCTCGCAAATGATCCTGTCTCAAACAGCGGATTGGCCGATCCCAACGATACTGGGAAATAGAGATGAGAACAGCGCTTATTACCTGGGAGGGTTGAATGCATTAAAACGAAATGCGTTTGATGCGGTGGGGGGATATGATGAACGGTTTATCGGCTGGGGCGGGGAGGATGAGGCCTTCGCATACGCAATGGACACCCTTATCGGTACCCACGTTCGATTGGAAGGTGAAATGGTGCACTTTTGGCACCCGTTTGTTGGACCAGAAGGCAATCCCCATTATGAAACCAACTATGCCTTGTACAAACAATACAAGGAGGCAAGGGGGGATGTTCAGTCTATGCGCAAACTGATCGGCAGAGGTTAAGCGTAGGGCCAGAACAGGAAGGAGAGGATATTCCATGAAGCTGTCGGTCATTGTACCGGTTTTGAATGAAGAAACGTTCGTCCCTTTATATATCGAAAGCGTGAGCCGTTTTGCTCATGAAATCATTATGGTCGATGGAGGAAGCACGGATGGCACTTTGAAGCATATTGAGCGTCTGCAGGATCGTTATCCAATCCGGTTGTTTCGTTTGCAGCAGAATGGAATGCCTTACACCGATGATTGGAATGAATCCCAAGTACGTAATTTCCTGATCGATCAAGCTCAGGGAGACTGGATTATGAATCTGGATATCGATGAATTGATGGATGATCGTTTTCAAGAAGCGCTGCCGGAGCTTATGGCCAACGCTGACGTGGATATATACCAGTTCCCGTTCGTCAACTTTTGGGGAGATCCGTGGACCATTCGAGTGAATAGCCCAGGGGATGAGCGATGGTCAAATGATATAACGAGAATGTGGAGGGCGAATAAAGGGATTCGTTATCGTGATGAGAAGCATCATTGCACGCTTGAGGCGGCAGAAGGGCAGAGCATATGGAGTATTCCAAGAGGGCGAAGCGATGTGAATATATACCATTATCATTATGCTTTGGGACGTAAGATCAAATTTAATGACAACCGGAGAAAAGACGTTAATTTACTTGAAAACGAAGGCGTGCCAGATTGGAGTTTTAAGCATTCGGAATACGAGATAACCACAACTCCCTTTCAAGGTCGTCATCCAGAAGTCATTCGGCGTTACTTAAAGAAAATGGAAAAAGAGCCTCATTCAAATTAAACGCCATGACCATGCTTCTGAACGAACTTCAGAAGCATGGATGGGTTTTTATTCTCCAGTTATTTAGGGAGTTCCGTTTTATACTATACGGTCGATATATCCCTTGTAAGAGACATGACATTACGTACGGTATGAGTCACAAGAGCATCCCCAAACACCTTGATATCGGGCAAGTTGGATTGAAGAGCTTTGAGCCGATGATCATGATAACAAAGCGAATCCGCTACAAAATGGTCGGAACGCAGGTAGGGGTAAACATCGGTTGAACCGCAGTATATTACATGATCAAATGTGACTTGAGAGAATAAATCGATCCGGTTTGTGAAATACAGTCTTGGACCCACCTTGCGAGTTCCGATTATCGGGTTGCCGTGGTATTCATGCGCATATACGATGACATACAAGTTCTTATCCTCCGTCAATCCCATGACGATTTTCTGCCAGCGTTTGGAGTGGGCATCCCATACTTTATCACCCAGAACCAGAGCGAACTTCTTCCCTGTCACATGAATCCGATTGGCGATTTCCTGCGGATGATCCGCCAAATGAAACAGGCTGTGAGGACCTTTCGGCAATCTCCAGGTTTTGTTCCATTTCTGCTCGTAGTATGCCTTGTTCTTTTCCCACAACGAATCGTATGCTTGGGGCCTCAGCTCTTTAATGGTGGCACTGCCGTAATGATATACAAAAGCATCTTCGACGATAGCCAGACGGTAACCTGCATTGCGCACCCGTTCACAGTAATCATCATCCTCGAACATGCCAATTCCATAGGCCGGATCAAGGGAACCAACCTTATCCCATACACTACGCTTCATGGCAACACAGAAGAATCCAAGCAAATCGGTATATCTGATTTTCTCATGGTACAGCTCATAGAAATCATGCAACCAACGAACATCGGCACCGTATACCGCGTCGCCGATGAAATGATCCAACGCTTGATCATTACCCACATAATTGGACATCGGGCCCGTCATTCCGATTTGCGGGTCTTCGTGAAATGGCCGGAGCAATCGGGTAATCCAGCTGCCATCAGGTACTAGCGTATCGTTGTTAAGCAAAATCATATACTCACCTGTTGATTCCAGGCATCCGAGTGTGTTCCCTGCGGAAAAACCAAGATTTTCCGGAGACGAAATAACTTTAACCAGCGGGTTGTTAAGAGCTTTAAGGTGAAAAGAAGTTTGATCCGTCGAGGCATTATCGACGACAACAACTTCCAGGTTTGGATAATGTCCCTTTTGCAGCAAACTGCGGAGACATTGCTCGGTGTAAGACCATTTATTGTGAACGACAATAATGACGCTAACCTTAGGAAACAGATGCTGTGTAATGTAGTCGTTTAGAACCTGGTATCTTTGAACCCAGTTATTATGACGGGCGAATTCTTGCCTTCGTTTGATCTGCTCGGTACCGGATTCCTGAAGTGCTTCATGAATTGCCCGTTCGAATTTATCCGGCGTATCTGCAATGGAGACCATATCGGAAGCAACGGCTTCAACCTCTGGCAGGTCGGTAGATACGACTGGTTTTCCAGCCGCAAGATATTCGTACAGTTTGACAGGATTTGTAGCCTTGGTGAGCATATTCTTCATGAAAGGAATTAATGCAACTTGGAATCGATGTAAATAGATTGGCAGCTCATGATAGGGCTTCTCGCCCAAAAGTACGACGTTGTCCAGCTTCTCGACGTCAGTGGTATCACAACCAAAGGTGTGTCCAATCAGAACGAATGTCCATTCGGGTCTGTTTCTGGCCACTGTTTCGATCAGGCGTATATCGAACCAGTCGGATATCGCCCCGTAATAACCGATAATCGGCTGCTTTAAGGACTTCAGCTCCGTCAACGATTGTTCAGGCGGTTTTAAAAAATGAGAGATATCAGCGGCATTGCGGATAAGGACCGTGGATGGATTATGTTCCATAGCCCAATCGTACAAATGCTGTGAGGACGTTACGACAAGCCCGGCCACCCGAAGCAGGCGTTCCTCCTGATGGAGCATGGCAGGATCATTGGTCGAGAAACCCGCATGATGATCCATGCAATCATACACGATATGATGTTGCTCCATGGCCGTGACAAGAGGAGTCCAGAACGGTAAATCGACAATCGATACCACTTGGGATATCCCGAATTTGTCTCGTACGTGCTCTATAGACCATTTTAGGTACTGGATATCCCAGCTGCTCATCTCATCTTTATATAGATTTAGAGGTTTATGCGCGCACAAAGTAACGAGCCATACGTTTCGATCGATGTTCTTAATCGAGACAAAACGTCCTACCTCTTCTTTGGAAGCCTCTTCCTTGCGCAAACCGATGATCTCCGTGGTTACATAGAAAACACGATGTCCCTGTTGAGCGAACTGTTCGGATAATTGCTGCGGCCGCTGCCATCTGAATTGCCAATCAATGACGGGAAAACGAATAATGTCGTATAACGGCGCTATCCCGGGTGCAAAAATCTCCGTTACCCGGGGCCCAGCATGGACAGGGGCAGCCTCGTATTCAAAAGGGGTGACGGATTGTTGATGAGTTGTATGTGATAGGAAAATCGGAGGTACCGGCTGAACTGACCGTTTCTTTTTGTACAATTTATAGTTTGATTTACGAAGCTTAATCTGACGGGGACTCGTGCGATTCGTGGAAGATCTGCGCCGGTTGTTTGTGATTTTATTCAAGAGTAGCCTCCTCTCTCGTGTGTGATTGTCTCTTTAACAAAGTATGTATCACCCCATGTATCTGTATGGGCAGAACACCATCCGGCATTGGTTTTATCAAAATGGGTATGTATGATTCCCGCATTGAAATATCTTGCAACAATTTATACGGATCTATAGTTGTAGGCCCTTTTCTTATCTTTGGCTATTCAGGTTTCCATTGGATGGATTTATACATATTGTACCAGTGACTATATGGAGGGAGGCAGCTAGTGTGAGGAGATATTGGAACCGAAGCCATCAAAAAGATTGCAAATTCATTGTTGGCAAGAGAAAACATAAGCGTGCTAAAAAGCCGATAACGGTTCTGAGCAAGCTAAACCGGTTGCGTCGAAGATTGATTCATAGCATATCTCAAATCAAATTACAGCTCAGACGACTTACCATACGGGTAAACGCTCTTCAGAAACAAGTGGAGGATTATGGGTATGCGGATTGGAATAATGTCATTGCTTATTTAAGATCGCGTCTGAATACTCGAATAACCATCGAAACTCCGGCTGGTTCGATTTTCGGTTCATTGGTGTCTATTGGAGACAATTATATTCAAATCTCGGAGCCTAACGGAAGTATTGCCATAATACCGTTGAGCAGTGTTTTATCTATTGAATAATGATGGACAGGGAGGGAAGAGTGGATGGATTTTTCGGAAATACTGGCAACTTTCCTTGGCAGGACAGTGGAGGTTATCCAGGCCAATCAGTTCCTTCAAGGACAGTTATTATCGGCAGCAGGCGGGTTGATCACAGTTCAGGTTGTAAGCTCAAACTATTTGCCAGCATCAAGGCAGGTCACCATCATCAATGATAATATTTCATTAGTTCGCATACTTCCTTAGTTTTTATTTGAGATTGGGAACTTTGCAATAACTATTTCAAAACATCGCTCATCGAGTTCTTCCATTTCTCATAGTGATTAAGATGCCGATGCGTCATGCTTGAGCTCCTAATTCTTCTATGATACAGCGGTTGAGGAATGTAAACCGGATGGAAGCTTGAAACCTTGGATAACATCTCGATATCTTCGTATAGACGCCCTTCGAACGGGACTGAGGTGTTCCATCCTCCTAGCTGCTTGATTACAGAGATATTGAACATTCTTGGGGCTACTGCCATAGCTTCTACGAGGAGTCGCTCCGCGGACAAACGGGAAGGTCCAGTTCGGACCCCCTGGTAAATGAGCTGTTTATTCAAACGCTCGACCCATTCAAAATGATTCGCATACAATACACCAACATTCGGTTCCCTGTTTGCTTCATGTAGAAGAACTTCCAGAATATCTGGCGACAGCCAATCATCGGCATCCAGCTCAAGAAACCAGGCCCCCCTTGCCAATTGAAGCGCTAAGTTCAGGGCATGAGCCTTACCCAGATTTTGATGTAGTCTCACTTTATTTATACGCTTATCTATCGGTAATCCCGCCAGGATGCTTGGAGTATCATCACTTGAATGATCATCAACTATGATCAGCTCCCAATCTGTGATCGTCTGTGACAATACGGAGCGAATAGCCCACGGCAAGTATTCACCATCGTTAAATGTGCACAGCGCAATGGTAACTATAGGAGGGATTTGGTTTTCATTTATAGCCTGAACGCGGGATGGAGCATGAAGAAGCGGAGAGATTGCGTTCCATTCCTCTGCTTCCTTCATCCAGGGAGGGGCAGCGCGATGATAGTATAAGATCCCGTCCGAATCTACTTCCTTCCATTCATGGTGGCTGGTTAGCTGGATCTGCTTATCGATCAACACGTATTTCTGGAACGGCAGCTGATCATTGCTCGAAAAACCCGGTGTCTGTCCATTCATCACGATGCTCGTACGCCATAACAGGGGGCCGCGGGGAGTATGGAAGTTTGGATCAGGTCTTTTGTGTAATGCTATTGGCTGGTCTGTTTTGGTTGCGGAAGTCAGTATAAAGCCAGCGGAGCCGTCAGCGCAAGTTTGCAGCCATCGTTCGATTTCGTTCTTCGCCATAGGCTGTACAGTATCTCCGGCACAGAGCGTCATGAACCATGGCGTATTCAGGTTATCGGACAGCGATTCGTTCATTATTGCTGCGGACTCCCGTTCGTTTTGAATCACGATAGGACGGGCATTTGAAAAAACACGCAAAACCGAGGATACGGTGTTCTCGCTTAAATGAGGATATAATCCAGGTAGAATAAACACCAGCATGGCTATCATGTTCCTTTCTGTATCCTAACCGAAGGTGACTCTATACGGTTGTAATGGGTCATCAACACAGTTCTGTTTATCATATGCCCCCATTGGCATGGGGGATACAAATGCCGATAACTTACTCCATGTTGCGGCGTTTAGTTAAATCGGGAATAATAGAGCTTATAGACCGGAACCCGGGATAGGAGAGATAGAATCAAATGAAATCGACTCAGAGTCATATCATTCGGCAAGCCCAAGACTTTGCTCGCGCCGTACACGAAGGGGATGCAAGCGGCCACGACTGGTGGCACGTTCAGCGTGTCACCCGCATCGCCCGGATACTGGCTCATCTTGAAGGCGCCAACGTATACATATGTGAGTTATCGGCAGTCCTCCACGACGTAGCCGACGAGAAATTGAACGAATCAAAAGAAGCAGGATACGAGCGGGTTCGCCATTGGTTGGAGCAAGCCGGCGTAGAAGCATCTGATCAGGAGCGTGTGCTGGGGATCATCGGTACGATGTCATTCTCAGGCGGAACAGGGAGTGCTATGCAAACGTTGGAAGGCCAAATTGTCCAAGATGCGGATCGGCTTGATGCGATGGGGGTTATCGGAATCGCTCGTACTTTCGCATATTCCGGATGGAAAGGACAGAGTATGTACGATCCGTCTGTTCCACTCCGCGAGCATATGACCCTGAAGGAATATCGAAAGGGAAAGAGCACGGCCATTAACCATTTCTCTGAAAAGCTCTTGAAGCTGAAGGACCGGATGAATACCGAATCGGCCAAGCTGCTTGCAGATGGTAAGCATCAAAGTCTGGAGCTCTTCCTTGAGGCGTTCGATAAAGAATGGGCGATGGGGAATGAAGCCTACCTGCGGGAATCACCGATTCATCGAGGGAACGTATCGCGAATCCATATTGCCTTTGATGAGTCGACGGCCGGATCGCTCAGGATCATGCTGCTGTCGAAACCCGGTGAAATCGTAGTGACATTAGGCGATAATCTCATGGCCGGACCGCTTCCGAACGATCATGCTTTCGCCCGTTCGTTCTCCGTCCGAAAGCAGTGGTTTGAGGAACGTTATAGCACCGCGCATGCGGAAGACAGGAAATTAACGATGCTGCAGGCAGCGTTCGCGTGGCTGACCTTGCCTCAGCAGATGAAAGAAATGCCATGCCTGATCTGGGCCGGCGATTCCGCGGCGGAACAGCTGGGCCTGCGAAGATTGTTGACCTTAATGCCGGATCATTCTGAGGTAAGATTGGTGAATGCGACAAGCGTGCTTCATCAGCAAAATCCAAATCAATGGTTCAAAGGAACATTTGAAATGAACGCGAATCAGCTTCAGCATGTTCTGGACGCAGCCGAGCTGGTCCCATTGTCGCTGCAAGAGCAGGCTGGTTATCGCGCAGACTGGGAGCGCCTTTTGAGCGAAGGCGGGTTCCTTCGGGTGCTTCAAGGTGATATGCTGTGCACCGTTCCAGAGTCGTACTACGATGAAGAAATTCTGAAAACCGTATACCGCCTTGAAGCCAGGCATGGATTCTTCAAGAAATCCGCTCGGGTCATTGGCGAGGTCATCGGACAGGGGGAATTAACCGTTTCCGACTTTTTCATCGAGTACCGCATACGTCATCTGATTCAGACAGGTGCTTTAGCTTACACAGACGAGCTGGATGCCATGCGGCACTACAGCGTCTCGCTTGTGGATGCATCGAGTCCAAAGGAGCAGTGGAGTCATGAACAACGCCTGGCTAAGGCTGCGAAGCTGAAGTCGCTGTTAAGTGAGATGATGGAAATGAATCTTACGGAGACAGGCTTCATGGAGGAATTGCGGCAGTTAGATGCAGAAAGCCTAGGATTATCTGAATTGTCCGGCTCGGATGCCGTAAAGGGCAGCATGCAAACTGAAATCGATCAACTGTTGAGCACTTATGAGGATCATAGGATACAACGAGTGTCTTTGATGCGCTCCCTTGAAAAGGCGTTAATCCAGATCGAGGAAACGGCTCCTAAAGAATAGATTAATACATTCATAGATTATGATTTCATAAAGAGCAGACGATCATTCTGAAAGAGAAATGATCACGGAAAGCGGTGGAGACATGGTATTTACGGAGCAAGAGATTCAAACCATAAGAGAACAAGCGCTTGGGATGGACAAGCATAGACAAGTAACTCCCGACGTGCTGAAAACCATATATGATCATCGTTTGTTTCACCTGTTTGTTCCCGACGAGCTGGAAGGAAGGATGACCCCTCTGCCGGATGCAACGCGCATCTTCCAAGAAAGTGCCCGCATCGACGGCAACCTGGGATGGCTGGTTACGATAGGAGCAGGCGGAGGATTCTTTGCCGCGCTGATGAGCTCGGATATCAGCCGCCGAGTGTTTGCGCGCCGTGAAGCGGTGATTGCGGGCAGCGGCATGCCGACAGGTACCGCCAGACAGGTGGACGGCGGTTATATCGTGACTGGCAGCTGGAAGTATTGCAGCGGGTCTACCTATGCCACGACCTTTACGGCCAACGCAGTTGTCGAACAGGATTCCACGCTACAAGATGCCCCTGGCGAGCCGACTGCGGATCCAGTCGAACCCGAGATCCGGTCCTTTATCATGAATCCTGACCAGATCGAAATCCAGCAGGATTGGAATGCCTTTGGCCTTCGGGCAACAGGGAGCCACACCATATCCGCTGTTGAGGCATTCGTTCCGTATGAGATGACATTCTCGCTTACGGAAACGAAAGGGTATGAGAACGAGCCGATTTATCGTTATCCGTTTCTTCCGTTTGCTCAAGCATCCTTTGCCGGTGTTGCAGTCGGGATCGCGGAGCATTTCCTTGAAGCTGCGGAATCGCTTGCGGTCAAGCGGGGGAGTTCCTCCCATGTGATCGGAAAGCTGAATGAGAATAAAGCGGCATTGCATCTATCGATTGCTGATTTTTATAAGTGGGTAGAAAAGTCGTGGGCAGAGCTGATGGCTAACGGTGCCTTATCGGATGCCACGGAGGCACATGTAACGGCCCAAAGCATCGAAACAGCCCAAGCTGCGTTATTCTGCGGCCAACAGCTGTTTCCGCTGTTCGGTTTATCTGCTGCCATGGAAGATTCCGAAATCAATCGCTGCTGGAGGGATCTTCAGACGGCATGCTCGCATGCGCTGCTGAGAAGCTATGAATAAAACGAACAACCATGAGCGGCAAGCCGAGCTGCTCATGGTTGTTCGTTTATATGTGGATTATCGCAGGTATACTTAATTACGCTTGCATGGATCTTTGGCCATTATACCAGGAAATAACGTTGGGATAACGGCAGATGAGACGATGGGGCGCTTGTCAGCTTCTCGCCGTTAACGGTTACGGCGTAGGTCGCCGGATCGACCATGATTTCCGGCGTCTCTCCATTGTGGACAAGATCCGCCTTTCTCACGGTTCGGCAGTTCCTTACAGGCAGGAGCTGCTTACGCAATCCTAATGGATCCAGCGTCCCTAATTGCAGGGACGCTTGGGAAACGAAGGTGGCGCATAGCGCTGCCTGAGCGCCGCCATAGCTGCCGAACATCGGCCGATACATATACGGCTGCGGTGTAGCGATGGAAGCGTTGGGATCTCCCATGACGGCATGGACAATCATGCCGCTCTTCAGCACGATCTCCGGTTTAGCTCCGAAGAAGGCGGGTTTCCAAAGTACGAGATCGGCCATTTTTCCTACCTCGACGGAACCGACATAATCGGATATCCCATGCGTCATGGCCGGGTTAATGGTATATTTGGCGATATATCGCTTGATGCGGAAATTGTCCGATTTGGAATCCGGCCCGAGCGGACCGCGCTGCTGTTTCATTTTGTCGGCCGTTTGCCATGTACGGATAGCGACCTCACCAACCCGTCCCATTGCCTGCGAATCGGAACTGGTCATGCTGATCGCCCCGATGTCATGCAAAATATCTTCCGCCCCGATCGTCTCCGCACGAATCCGTGACGCGGCGAAGGCAACATCCTCGGGAATACGCGAATCCAGATGATGGCAGATCATCAGCATATCCAGATGCTCGTCAACCGTATTCACTGTATATGGCATGGTTGGACTGGTCGAGGAGGGGAGGACATTCGGCATGGAGGCAACCCGCAGCAGATCCGGTGCATGACCGCCTCCCGCACCTTCGGTATGGTAGGTATGAATCGCCCGGTCGTTAAAGGAGCGCAGGCTGTCTTCAACATAACCTGCTTCGTTCAACGTGTCGGTATGGATGTTGACCTGCACATCCAGTTCTTCGGCAACGCTCAGGCACTTGTCGATGACGTAGGGCGTGCTGCCCCAATCTTCGTGGATTTTGAGTCCAGCCGCCCCGGCATGGACTTGTTCGGCCAGCGCTTCCGGACGACTGCTGTTTCCTCGTCCCAGAAATACCATATTGATCGGCAGTGCATCGGTCGCTTGCAGCATTCGCTGCAGATTCCATACCCCCGACGTACAATTGGTTGCCAATGTGCCCGTTGCGGGACCGGTGCCTCCCCCAACGAATGTAGTGATTCCGCTCTGGAGCGCGATTTCGACTTGCTGCGGACTGATGAAATGCACATGCGAATCCACGCCGCCGGCCGTTACGATCAAGTTCTCTCCGGAGATGACTTCCGTGCCCACGCCGATGATCATGCCGTCGGTGACACCATCCATCATAAGCGGATTACCTGCTTTTCCGATGCCGCTGATGTACCCGTCCTTAATCCCGATGTCCGCTTTCACGATTCCCCAGGTATCCACAATGATGGCATTCGTAATGACCAGATCCAGTGCCCCTTCCGCGCGGGTCGCGAGCGGATGCTGTCCCATGCCGTCACGTATCACTTTACCGCCGCCGAAGACGCATTCATCCCCATAAACGGTATAATCCTTCTCTATCTCAAGCCAGAGGGAGGTGTCGGCAAGCCTTACCCGATCCCCTGTCGTAGGTCCATACATGCTGGCATAGGTCGCGCGATCGATTGTTGTCATAAGCTCACCATCCCATTGGTTTTTCCGTTCGTCAGACCTGCAAAACCATGAATCTCCTGGCTCCCGCCAATTTGAACAAGTGTCACCTTCGTGATTTCCCCGGGCTCGAATCTTGTCGACAAACCGGAGGCGATATCGAGCCTGTATCCTTGCGTTCCGTTCCGGTCGAATAACAAGGCGGGATTGCATTCGTAAAAATGGAAGTGCGATCCTACTTGAATCGGACGGTCGCCGCTATTTGTAACCTCACGCGTAATGCGGGGCCGGTCCGGCACCAGCTGAATCGGCTCGTCTCGCAGGTCGTATTCACCTGCAACAATGCCTGAAGGGGCCGGAGCGCCTTGAATCGGGTCATGAACGCTGACCAGCTTGGTGCCATCCACGAAGGTAGCTTCGACTTGAACTTCCCTGAGGAGATGGGCGACGCCGTCCATCACTTGATCCGCTGACAGCACATGGCGGGCTTCCTCCATTAATTCGGCTACGGACTTACCATCACGAGCACCTTCGACAACAAAACCTGAAATGAGTGCGGCCGCCTCCGGGTAGTTTAATTTCAACCCGCGGGCTAGTCGTTTTTGCGCTAATTCCATTGCCAGAAAAAGCATTAATTTGTCTCTCTCCTGGTAAGTTAAATGCATCTTAGCCACTCCTTTTGCATTCAGATGTGTTAATATTCATAACATAAATAAGGTTTGACATCGATTGACTTGCTGCGCAAAGGTGTTTATTTTGGATAAATGTAGCATTAGAAAAAGAAATAGTCAATATTAATGTTATAATACATAACATATAGCTCACGAGTTTTAACGAAACCTCATAAGGAATCGATTACTTTAGGCAACAAAAAGACCCCGATTGGGGTCTTTCCAAGTTTTATCTAAATTTCCCGTAATCTTTGATATGAACGTCAATCACGCATTCGACCTGCAGCTTTTGCAATTCTTGCCGCCAGTCCATCTTTTTCCATTGCTCATAGCCAATCCGGTTACGGACGTACCTGCCGATTCCGAGGCTGTCTATCTGATGCTGTTTCATGATCGAGATCATGGCATTTCCTTTTTTCGTGATATATTGGCTGATTCGCTGCTCCAGCTCATGCCGTTCGCGGTCATTGCTTAACCTGGCATCGCCGATGTATTCCAGTACGGACCCGGAAACCTTGACGTAAAACATCACTTTGTCAATGCCCTGGTCTCCGTGCACGACCTTGACTTTTCGTGAGCTGATCAATGAACTGAACATGACGACTTCTTTCTTGTCTTTTGGATCCTCCGATAGATCAATGTTAAGTTGACCTTCTCTGAACTTACCCTTCAGAAAGGAGAAAATCAATGCATCCTGCGGCTCGATCTTAGCAACATAGCGATCATCTTTAAATAAAGCAATTCCGTTCGTCGTAATGTAGTTCTTGTCATGCTTCTTAATTATTGGAGCAACCGGATCTACGCCCTGATCGAAATAATCCCTGGCAAAGTTGAACAGCGTTACCTTGGGAATGGTCTGACCGAGCGCCTCCTTTTCAAGCAGCATGTCGATATACCGCCCTGTTCGCGGATGCTGCTTGTAATCGTCTATTAACAGTTCGCCGGCATTTCCTTCAACCACGCTTATTTTTACTTGAGATGATATGGAAGGATCCCTGTACAAGGTATCCAGATGTCCGTGCAGCCCCTGTTCCGCCATCGAAAGTCCGAACATGACGTTCCGCAATTGCCCGCTTACCAGCAGCATGCCGGTTTGTCTGGACATAATCATCTTCGCTTCTTTGCTGCTCTTGGCCGTTGCCGTCAGCACTTCCCGCTTAGAGGTAGTTTCCGGGTCCGCTTGCGGAATGGAGACCGATATCGATAAATTGCCATCCGGCAGCAAGTCATAACTGGTCGTCTGGATGAACCCCAGATCTTCCAGGATGCGTTGATCGCCGCAGCCTGCTAGAGGAAGGATGCATAAGAGTAGGAACAAGCATGCATATTTTTTTAACATTGCGCATCACGCTGCCTTTTTCTGCGCTGCCACAGCAGTAGCATAATTAGTATCAACGGCATGATGTAAGCAAACCCGATTTGGATGTAACCCAGAATCAGAAGCCACTCCCGGATTCGATTCAATACGGAGGGTATGTAGGATATCAGCAGTGCTGCAAGAATGATAAAGAAATAGTGGACATTGATCTTGATCTTCGGAAAGACTCTTTGGGTGCTTTCGCCCGCTGCCCAGAAATAAAGCACCAGCGTAATGAGGGTCGTAAACAGGAAGAAACCGTAGAATAGATTCTCGATTCGCTCGATAAACGGAAGTTTGATATACGCCAGCAAATCCAGTAACGGGAACAGCATGATCTTCAACATATCGGTGCCAACGACGCCGAACGAAACAAAACCCAAGATGGTATAGGATACCGTGCGTATCAAATTCCCGTAGATGACAGCCCTGAACAACTTGGTTTTCTTATCGGTATAGGGAAACAAGAGTATGCATAACTCATAACCCAAGTATGCCAAATAGATTTGAAAGAATCCTTCCAACATGTTAGAACTGTCTTTAAATATATAGGGCGTTAACCTTTCGATTCGAAACTCCCCTGCATAATACAGCAGAAGCAAACTCATCCAAATGGTACACCAAAAAAAGACCGTGGAAGCTTTGGAGATATTGTACAATCCCTTGGTCAGCAGCATGAAAGCAAGGACATCTATCGCTATCTTAAATACCATCGGGTTCGTTGTCGGGAACGCAAACATCTGAAAGATCAGCACGTACTGCTTGGCGACGAGGCAGCCGATCAAAGCCCATACCGTACTGATCGCCAGATAGAAGGGGGCTAGTATGAATTTGGGGATGCTTTTCTCCAATATGTCGAATATCGACTGTCCTTCGCCCAGCCGGTACACCCAGTACATCTGATAAATGTTCAGACAGACCAGGATGGATGCCGGGATCGTAATGAGCCATCCGTTTGTGCCAAAATATTGGGCCTCCACCTGCGTAATGCTGAATACGTAGACCCCCGTTTGAATCATGTAGATGAGGATCGCAGTGTGAAATTGGGATAGTTTTTCCTTCAAGTTGCCTCACCTTTTCATTTTTAATTTGACCTTGTTTTTGGCTTTGACTTGGGTAGGCCGCTTGGCCAACGTGGAAAAGGGAAGTCTTAGAAATACGTCTTTCCAGTCATACGGCTCGAATGGTGCGATGGGTGTTAGATAGGAGGAGCCGACACTCGTCAAGCCGCTTAAGTGAATGACCATATAGGCCAAGCCAAGCGCTAGTCCCATATTCCCCCACAAACCGGCCATTACGATAAGCCCGAAACGGAACAATCGAAAAGATGCGCTCATAACATAGTTCGGGATGACAAAGGAAGCGATGGCCGAAGAGGCGACGGAGATGATCAGAATATTACTGGTTAATCCGGCTTGCACTGCCGCCTGGCCGATGACGATGCCGCCTACGATACCGATAGTCTGCCCAATCTTGGTAGGCAGCCTGGCCCCGGCCTCCCGTAGCAGCTCGATCGTCGTCTCCATGAGCAGCGCTTCGAAAATGGGAGGAAACGGCACTTTGCTTCTGGACTCCGTCAGCGTAAGGATCAGATTCTCGGGAATCATT